>NZ_VHLM01000011.1 GCF_009764685.1 Flavobacterium sp. I-STPP5a
AATGACTAGTCCTAAATAATCGATACAGATTATTAAACAAAAATAATTAATTAAACACTTGCTGGATCGTTCTTGCAAGTGTTTTTTCTTTTATAGGTTCTCATCTTAATTTTACTTTGCTGATGCATTTGATTTGGTGTTAGCATATAATTGGAGTAATGAGGTCTTTTTTGATTATAGATTTCAATAGCATCTTTAACCAACAACTTCATAATTGGAAGGTCTTTGTTGAATTTATCAATATCAAATTCTTGTTTTAAAATACCATTTATTCTTTCTGCTACTGCATTTTCATAAGGATCTGAGTTTTGTGTCATGCTACACTTTATAAGGCTTTTCTTGAGTAGTTTTTGATAATCATTTGCACAATATTGCACTCCTCTGTCGGAATGATGTATTAATGATAAATTCTTGTCCTTTCTTAGTTTTATTGCGTTTTCCAATGCTATTAAGCTACTTTCTGTATTCATATTATCAGCTACATTAAACCCCATTATTTTTTTAGAATAAGCATCAGTTACCAAACTTAAGTAACACGGATTTTCTCTTTTTCCAATATAGGTTATGTCTGAAACCCAAACTTGTTCCGGACGTTTTATTTCTAGTTCCAGAATCTGATTTTGATGTTTTCTAAAGCGATGATGCGAGTTGGTTGTAATATGATACGAACGCTTTGGAACAATCAATAAATGATTAGCTCTTAGGATACTGATAAATTTATCTCTTCCGACTTTTAGTTGCTTTAATTCGTTATTTAAAAGAAAATAGAGTTTTTTTGCTCCAATCCTAGGCATCGTCTGCCTGATTGTTATAACCATAGCAACTATCTTAGAAGCCTTGGATTGTCTTGCTTCTCTTCTTTTTATTTTTCGATAATAAACCTGTCTGTCTATCCCGAACAAAGTACAGGTAAACATTACTGTCTCTTGTTGCTCTTGTTTGAATTGGTCGATTGTTCGGGTGATGAGTTTTTTCTGATGTCAATTTGATATTCTTTTTCTGCAATATCAATCATTTTATCAAAGATGATAGCTTTCTTATCCGATACATAAGCTTCTCTCTCTAGCAATGCTTTCTGCTTTTCTAACAACATAACTTGTGCTTCAAGTTCCATTATTCTTTGTTCAGGTGATTTTGGCATATTTGATGGTGTTTGATTATCCCAATCAAAGTTACCAAATTTCCGGAGCCATTGCACAATTGTCGAGCGTGACTGAATACCGTAAACTTTTTTGACTTGCGAAATAGACATCTTTCCCTGCTCTATGTCTTGTACAATCTGTAATTTAAAAGACATCGTGTAGTCTTTTTGGGTACGCTTTAAGTAGCGTGATTCTTGAGGATTTTCCATAAGGATACTTTTTGTGTATCGCTATTTTAGGACGGGACAAAAGTATCATAAAAAAAGTACGCATGCTCACAATAAGTAATAAAGATTAAAGCACCATCAAGTTACACCCACGAATATCCGAATTGTCAAAACGTCCCAATACCTCAAAAGAGTTGTTGGGATTTTTTTTGCCCAAATCTTGCGTAGCGATAAACGAACAAGAATTGATATTGGCCAAATCAATCACATTGATTCCGCCTGTTTTTCCGTCTGGAATATAAGTCAAAGCATCTTCCGTATCACGAACCAGGATTTGCATCCAAGCAGGGCACTCAAACACACCATTTCCTAAGGAATAGGCTTGTGATAGTAATTCGGTCATGCCGTACTCTGAATGTATGGCAGTTACGCCGAAACCTTCACAGAGTTGATCGTGTAACTCTTCCCGAATCATTTCCTTTCTTCGTCCTTTCATACCACCGGTTTCCATGATGATGGTAGAGCCCCCTAACCCCCACAGGGGGAATGAAATTGATTTTGAATATTCTATCAAATCTAATAGTGCAAAAGTAACACCAATCAGAATTACATTTTGACCAGCTTTCTCTAAAGTGATAAGTTGCGTAATCAACTCATCATGATTGTTGAGGTAAAAACCGCTTTCAGGATGGTTGGAAAGTTCTATTAGATCCTTGACCATGTAAATTAACGAAGAGCCTTCTCTTTCTAGATAGGAGGGAAGCAAAGCTAAAACTACATAATCTTCAATGTTGCCATAGAATTCTGAAAATCCTTTGCGGTAGCTTTCTTCATATAATGTAACATCAGTAACGAGGTGTTTGCTGGTGATCATTCCGGTTGTTCCACTGCTGGTAAAGGTTTCTTGAATTTCATGGGTATTAGAAAGGACTTCATGACTCTTAAAAAATTGTATGGGCAAAAACGGAATTTGTTGTATAGATTTTACTTTGTGAGGATCTGTTTTTAGAAAATTACAAAACTCCTGATATACTTTGTTGTTTTCGTATTGGAAACGAAAAACTTTTAAAGCAATTTTTTCAAATTGTTTTTGACTAGAAATAGTGAATATATCAGCGGTTGTGATCAAGAATTTTTTTTGCAAAAGTATGAAAAATTTAAAAAGGTCGTTTGTTTATCTGTCTTTAGAAAACGTGTGCTGTTTGGTGTTAAAAAAAAAGCTCCAAAAAATGGAGCTGTAATTTTATATTCGAATGAATTACCGAATTATTAATTTTCGAGTAGCAGAACTTTCTTTTTCATTAATTTTTATAATGTATACTCCAGAAGATAAATTAGATACATTCAGTTCTTTAGAGCTGAGCATGGTTTGCAAAACTTTTTTACCGAGTACATCAAAAATTATGATTTCTTTATCAAGGTCATTCTTAGTGGTAATGTAAACTTTACCATTACTCACAGGATTTGGGTACAAGCTCAATCCCTCAATAGTAGAGGCAGTTTCTTGTAATTTTGGTTGCTGTTTATTGTCTTGAGCATAGGTGCTTGCAGAGAATAAAAAAACCAATAAAGTAATTGTATAAAAGTAGTTTTTTGCCATCAGATTTATTTGAATAGTAAATATACAAAAAATAATTCAAATAGTGTACCAAAAAAAATGCCTTTCATAGTGAAAGGCATTTTGAATTAGTTTAAGAGGTGATTATTTGATTAATGTTGCTCCATTAACAGATGACCAATTTCCAGCAGTTAAGCTTGCTCCAGTAGCTGTAGTTGTTACACCCCAGTTTGTTGCAGGATTAAAGCTAGCTGCGTTAACTGTAAATGTTGTAGCTCCAGATATAAATGTATTATCAGAGTTATTGATAGTTACGTTTGTCAATTTTATTTTACCACCTGCTACTTGATTGTTGTATGTAGTTATATCTCTAATTTGTAGTACTCCACCATTTTTAGTTGTAGGTGTAGTTTGATTTTTGTAACCGTCAATAAGGATATTACTGTAATCACCGTTTCCTTCAGCTTTAAACTGAATAGCGTCTAATTGGATCTCTGTTTGTGCTTCTGTTACAGTACCAGCAGCTCTTTTCAATGTGATGTTAGTTACTTTTGGGAAAAATGTGTTATTAACACCTTTAGCTTCAATTTCCATTCCGTAATTAGCTGCACCTTCTTGGTATGCGTACCAGTTAGTACTTTCTTGACCTCTCCATCCATCTTGCCAGTCAAAAGCGTCATCAGAGTTTCCGTAAGAAATTGCGTTTTTCAAACTTACAGTTCCACCGTAAAACTCAAATCCATCATCATTACCTTTGTAAGAAACTAGATTTTCTAAAATTGTACCTGATCCTACAGAGTAGAAAGAGAATCCGTTTTGTTCTTTGTTATTTTGAGTAATAACTTGACCAGCGTACTCAACTCTAACATATTTAAGTGTTCCACCATTGTGGGTAGCATTAGATCCACCATAAGGTAATACTAATCCGTCTTCAGAAGTAGCAGTTTGAGGTGCAGCAGCTGTTGCAGAGTTCACTATTGGAGCGTCTCCATACATGATAATACCACCCCATGATCCTGCAGTTTTAGTTGTTGAAGTAAATACAATTGGTTCTGCAGCAGTACCTATTGCAATTAATTTTCCACCATTCAAGATTACGAAAGCATCTTCTCCGTTACTTGGATCTGCTGTTATAGTTGAACCAGCTTCAAATGTAATAGTTACTCCCGAAGCAACTTTTGCGAAACCTTTAAGAGTGTAATTACCAAAAGCATACGTTTTAGAAACTGTTAAATCACCAGTTATTTCACCTGTTACTGGAGTCTTTACAGGGTTTTCTGTAGTATCATCACTTGAACAAGAGGTAAAGATTGCAGCAATAAAAGCTAAGCTTAATGCGAACTTTTTCATAATAATTTTTTTTTAATTTTCTAATGTTTATTTCTTGGTGTAAAAGTACTTTCTATGTTTGTGTATTGTCTATGCAAATTGTTATCAAATCATAATCAAAATGCTACTTAAACATTACTCTAATGTTAAGAATGTTATTTTAAAATGTATATGATACATTCATTGAAAATCCAGTTCCTCTTTTGAAATCTTTAACCGTTAAGTCTTTTTCAATAATTGTGATTTTATTTTCTTCTCCTAATTTGATTCTATATAAAGGATTCAGAATGTTATCAATTGAAAATTTAGCATCCCATTTTTTACCTATTTTGTTACTCCATACTAAATCAAGTTTGCTAAATGGTTGTTCGTAATAATGGTCTAATCCATTTGTACCTACTGCAAATATTCTTTTTCCATAAACATTATACACGAGAGATGCAGTGTTTGTCCAATTTTTTGAAAAATCAAAATCGTATTTTAAGTCTGCATTAATTAACCATGGTGATGCACCTTGAAGTTGCCTGTCAGGATTAGTTTCAGCAGCATTTTTTTTACTAATTGTTACTTTTGAATACATTAAAGAAGTATTAAAGCCTAAAGATAGATTTTTGAATTTATCAGAAAAACGATCAAGTTGAACTAGAAATTCTACTTCAGCTCCTAATAGAACTGCTTTATCTGAGTTGTCATAAGTAATTATCTGACCTCCACTACCTGCAGATTGTGTAAACAATCTTTCAATTGGATTTTGAATTAATTTTGAGAATGCAGTTACCGCCATTAATTCTTTTGCTGTTGGGAAAATTTCGTATTTCAAATCGAAATTATAATTATCGCTATTTATAATGTTTGTATTACCGTTTTCAATGGTACCATCTAAGTTAACAAATTCTAATGGATATGCTTCCATTATTACTGGTCTAGTAATTGTTTTCGAAGCAGCAAATCTTAAATTAGAAGTATCGTTAAATTTGTATTTCATATTTAGTGATGGCAAAATATCAAGACCTGTTACAGTCTTTGTCTGAAATGGATCGTCAAAAGAACCAGGATTTCTAAATTTTGTTTCTCTACTGCTTTGTTCGACTCTTACACCAACATTTAGCTCTGAAGCCTCGCTCAATTTTAAGGCTAAATCGGAGTATCCAGCATTTACAAATTCGAATAACTTTGCTTTGTATGTTGAGTTAGTTCCTTCTCTGTAAGTAAAATCTCCATTTGTTAAAGCCGTGGCTAGAGTTCCATCAGGAGAATTTGTGCTGAAAGTAGCAGAGTTTGAATTTAGTCTTTCAGAAACCAAAAATCTGAAACTAGATTCCATACTATTTACGTATGAATTGTATCCTACGGTTAATTTATGATTGTCTTTTGACTCTGACTTTCCAAATTTCCAGCTGTATTCAAGTAAACCAGAAACATGGAATTTTCCGTTTACATCAAAAGTTTGTCTGTATAAACTATTTCCAGTATAACTTATAGCTGTTGTATTATCATCTAGTAAAACACCTTTATATGATTTTCTATCAGGAAGTTGGAAACTTGTTTTTGTAAGTGAAATTCCTGCTTTAATGTTTTTTCTATCGTCTTTAGATAGTTTGTAGTTTCCTAAAATTTGTGAATTTAAGAAATCAGTTTGTGTCAGTTGATTCAAACGAATAAAAGCATTGTTGTTAACTGGAGCTGCATTGGTATAGCCCAATTGGTCTTGAATCATATTCTCTGTTGATTTCAAATAAAACGTATTAGAGGTTAAATCTAATCTATCAGTTTTATAGTTTACTCCAACTAAAGCAGATGAATTGGTGATGTATTTATATTGTTTGTTATATAAATTGTTGTCATATATTCCTTGTCCAATGTTAAAAAAACGATCAACGCCTTCTCTATATTGAAATTTATTGTCAAAATTAAATGACATTAAGTATTGCAAAGAGTTATTGTTTTTACCTACAATGAACTTTGCTGAATTTAAAATACCAATGCTGGTGTTCAATGGAGATTTACTCTGTTCTACATCGTATCCTGAGCCAAACTGTTTTAGTGATTCATCAGCTGTTAAAACACGGTTGCTAGGTACGCTTCCCAAAACGCTAGGAAAATCTCTTTCATTACCTGAAAATCCAAAAAAGTCTCCAGTTGAAGTTGCGTCTTTAGATGTCAAAAATTTGCGTAAATTATTATTTGTTGTGTATCCTGCTCCAAAATTAATTTTTGTTACGTTTTTTGATCCTCTTGAAGTAACGATATTGAAAGTTCCTCCTGCAAAATCTCCGTATAAATTGGTGTTAAATGTTTTATAAGTTTCTATTACCCCAACAATATCAGTTGGGAACAAGTCTAGTGGGATAATTTTTTTAAATGGATTGTTTGACGGAACTGCAAGGTCATTGATCAGTAAATTATTGTATCGATCTTCTAAACCTCTAACAAATAAACCTCTACCATCTACTTTGGTAATTCCAGTTACTTTAGTAAGACCTTCTTCTACATCGCTTACTCCTTTTGCCGAAAGTTCTTGCGCGCCTATTGACTGCTTAATTACGACTGCATTCTTTTGTTCTAGCAATAAAACAGTAGCCTTTTCTCTACTACCTTTACTTTTTACAATAACATCTTCAAGTTTGTAGCTTCCAGAACCTAGCGCTTTGTTGATTGTTATTGTTTGATCTGCAACTACTGTTACAGGAACTTCTATGGTTTCATACCCCACAAAACTTAATTGTAAGGTGTAACTTCCAGGTTGAATTTTTATGGTATATTTACCTTCAATGTCTGTGTTGGTTCCTATTGCTGTACCTTTAATAAGGATGTTAGCAAATGGTAACGATTGATTATTAGCATCTTTGTCTGTTAACGTTCCAGTAACGGTACCTTTACTTTGTGAGTAAGAGATCGCTGTAAGTAATAACGTGAAAAATAGTAACTTGAATTTCATTTGTTTAAATTTTTTGCAAAGTAACGGTCATAATGTAAAACTGGAGTTACTCATTTGTTAACCTTATGTTGTGTTTGTGTTGGTAAAGACCTTTCAATATTAAATTATAGTTAACAGCTTTCGTATGCTGGTTTTATGTTTACATTTACATCTCAAAAAATAATTTTTGAACCTTTATGAAGAAAAAACACACTAAGATTCTGCTGGTTGACGATGAACCAGATATTATCGAAATTGTAGGGTACAACCTCACAGAAGAGGGTTATCAAATTGTTACGGCTACAAATGGTAAAGAGGCGATTGCAGTGGCCAAAAAAGAAATTCCAGATTTAATTATTATGGATGTTATGATGCCGGAAATGGATGGCATGGAGGCTTGCGAAAACATTCGAAAAATACCGGAATTACAAAATGTTTTGATAACTTTTTTGACTGCTAGAAGTGAAGATTACTCTCAAGTTGCAGGTTTTGATGCCGGCGCGGATGATTATATTAACAAACCTATTAAACCAAAGTTACTTGTAAGCAAGGTTAAGGCCCTCTTGAGAAGATTAAAGGAAAAAGAGGAAAACAGCGAAACGCTAAACGTGGGAGGTATTGAAATCAATAGAGAGGAATATAAAATTGTAAAAGATAACATCGAAATTGCCTTGCCAAGAAAAGAATTTGAATTGTTCTACCTGCTTGCGTCAAAACCGGGTAAGGTTTTTAAAAGAGACGAAATTTTGGATAAAGTTTGGGGTAATGAAGTTGTTGTGGGCGGCAGAACTATAGATGTGCACATACGTAAGTTACGTGAAAAAATAGGTGAAGATTTGTTTAAAACCATAAAAGGAGTAGGATATAAGTTTGAGGTGTAAATGAAAATAAATTTTAAAAAAACATATCGTTTTGCTGTAAAGTCAGCTATGTACATTACTTTATTTTCTACAATTTTAGTTAGCTTTTTAACCTATTTTTTCTTTAGTTTTTCCTTTCAATTTAGTTTGCTTTTTGCATTTTTAATTGCAACTTTTTCTTTTTTAGTGATACAATATAGAGTGGAGCGTTTTATTTACAAGAAAGTAAAAAAAATATATGATGATGTATCGTTACTAGAGTCTAGTACTTTTAGAAACCAGCCAATTACCACAGATATGGCTACACTTACCCGTGAAGTAAAAAAGTTTGCAACAGATAAGAAACTAGAAATAGAAACCTTGAAAGTGCGGGAAGAGTACCGAAGAGAATTTTTAGGAAACGTATCTCATGAGTTAAAAACTCCATTGTTTACTGTACAAGGATACTTGTCTACCCTGCTAGATGGTGCCATGAACGATAAAACAATTCGAAAAAAATATTTAGAGCGTGCCGAAAAAGGGGTAGAAAGATTAATCTATATTGTGCAGGATCTTGACATGATTTCTAAACTTGAAATAGGTGATTTAAATCTTGACATGGGTGAGTTTGACATTGTGAAACTGGTTCAAAATGTTTTTGATTTGCTTGAAATGAAAGCGTCCAAAAAAGATATCTTACTTATGTTTGATATGCGTTATAATAGGCCTATAATGGTTTTTGGTGATCAAGACAAAATTCAGCAGGTTGTTATGAATCTTGTGGTGAACTCTATAAAATACGGGAAACTTAAGGGTTCAACAGAAATAAGTATTGAAGATTTAACCGATAATAAAGTAATTGTACGGGTCACAGATAACGGTGAAGGAATCGAGAAAAAAAATATTCCCCGACTTTTTGAGCGTTTTTATAGAGTGGATAAAAGTGGTTCAAGAACTGAGGGTGGATCTGGTTTAGGTTTGTCTATTGTAAAGCACATAATAGAGGCACATGAAGAAAAAATTTATGTTGATAGTACCTATGGGGTAGGATCTGAATTTTCATTTACAATAGAAAAGGCTAAAGCCAAATAAAATTAATTTGAATAAAAAAGAACCGACATTAGTGTCGGTTCTTTTAGTTATGGTATACATTAGGGGTTAAATACTTCAAATATAGTAGTCCATTCTATTCTGGATTCAGAACGTGGTAATCCTTTGTAATCATGAACCATTTCTAAATCACTAAATATAAAGTCATCTTGTTTTACATAAGGAACAAGACCTTCTTTCATCAATTTTTTTGCTAAATATTCTTGCTCATATTGACCAGGCGTAGGGATAAAGAAAGCTTTTTTTCTAAGTACGGCTAGATCCATTATTGTTGTGTAGCCAGATCTACAAAGGACCATTTCACTTTCGTTAAAAACATTTTCAAGTTCTTCAGAGTTCATGAAATTAAAGTAGGTGACATTGCCTTTTATGACTTTATTTTGTTGTGGGGTAATATTTCCCTCAATGAATATTACTTTACCTTGGTAGTTTAAAATTTCTTTTTTTAGTTTGTTTTCTAAGATGCCTCTTTGTGGTTCTGGTCCTGAGAGAATGATTAATAAATCGTATTTTTTTGGAACAAGTTTTTTTTGTAAACGGCTGATAGGGCCGATGTATTTTATTTTTGAGTTTAGTACTTCTAGATGACCTAAATTACCGGTAAGGTTTATGGTTCCAGGATAATCTGGTACCCAGCATTGCTTATATTTATTAAAGATGTATTGGTGAATTTTACTGGTTATCCAAGTCGTATTTCCTGTCAATACATTTAATTGATGTGTGATATAAACAGAGGGTACTTTTTTATCAAAAACGCCTAAACGATTATCGGATAGAATGCCGTCAATTTGATATTGTTCAATCCAGCCCCGAATAATTTTTTTTTCGGTTCGGATAGCCTTTACTGTTTTGAAACTATTTTGAATTAATTTCCACTTGAAATTCTTTCCTTTTTTTGCATATTCAATTTCGTACGATGGCAGCTCTAAAGTTTTCAAATCCGGAAACTCTTTTTTAAGTAATGCTAGAGCAACTCCATCGGATGCTATTATGGGAGTAAAATTGTTTTCCAGTAATGCCTTTATGATCGGAATGCATCTAGTGGCATGTCCTAAACCCCAATTAAGCGGTGCAATTAAGATGGTTTTAGCGCTGTTATTGTTATTCATTTCAAAATTGTATCATAGGTTTGTAAGTGTAAGATACATTGAAACACTTCTTTTTTATATTTTTAAAACATTACTAAACCATTAAATTATGGTAATACGCTATATTTAGCTTTAAAATACATCATCAAAATCATTTTAAAAATGGAGGTTAGCAAATTTTAAAAATGGTATAAAAAGGAAAAGCTATCCCAAGAGATAGCTTTTTAAGAACTAGGATTTGTGATTATTCTTGTATGTAAGTCTTATTTCCGTTAGAATTAATGTAGTATTTACCACCTCTAGGACCAGTGTATACTTTTTTACCATTGTATTCGCCAGTTACTTTGTCAGCTACTTTTGGTGCTTTTTCAGTGGTTTCTTTTACTTTTTTAGCAGTAGCAACTTTTTCTTTAGTGACATCAGCTTTGGCTTTTGCCTTTGTAACTTTTTCTTTTACTACTTCTGTTTTTTCTTTAGTGGCATCAGCTTTGGTTTTAGCCTTTGTAACTTTCTCTTTTACTGCTTCCGTTTTTTCTTTAGCAGCATCAGCTTTGGCTTTAGCCTTTGTAGCTTTCTCTTTTACTGCTTCTGTTTTTTCTTTGGTTGCAGAAGTTTTGGCTTTAGCCTTTGTAGCTTTCTCTTTTACTGCTTCTGTTTTTTCTTTAGTAGCATCAGCTTTGGCTTTAGCCTTTGCAGTTTTCTCTTTTACTGCTTCTGTTTTTTCTTTGCTTGCAGCGGCTTTTTCTTTAGCTTTAGTTGCTTTTTCCTTAGCAGCTTCCTTTTTTTCTTTGGCAGCTTCTGCTTTGGCTTTCGCTTTACTTGCTTTTTCTGTAGCTGCTTTTGTTGCTTTTTTCTCAGCAGCTGTTTCTTGTGCGTAGGTACTTGTTGCAAAAATAAAGACCATACACAACATTAATAATTTTTTCATAGAGGGTTTTGTTTTATGTTTAGTGATATAAAAATAGCGAAAAAAATGTTTTAAAATCAATTCGTAATTCAATATCGTAAAATAGCTTAAAAATAGGCTCTTAGTTGAACGTTTCCAGTGTGTATCGCATTGCTTTTTTCACTTTTTCGGCCTTGATAATTGATGTTTATATCTAAAAACTGAGTGATGTTTTTTTGCAAAAGCAATCTCCATGTTAAGTTTTGTCCCGTTTGTAGTCCCTCAAGCATTTGAAATCCTACTGCAGAAAGTTCGTTGCCTATAAATTTATTTTGGTACAAGGATAATTCGCCATTCATTGTTATTTTTTTTGTACCAGCAAATGAAAATGAAGTTCCAAAACGACTTTGAGTGAGCGTTTCCTGCTCGCCGATGGTATTTTCTTTTTTTTGCAATTCGTAAAATAAATCCCAACTTGTATTTTTCGAAAATAGATAACTAATTTTTGGTGTCCATTGGTAGCCTGAAAGATTGAAGTTTTTTTCCGGGAAATTTTCAGATTTTAAAGCAGATTGTATTGTTTTTGTAAAAACACCAAAAAGCCAATTTTTTTGGTATAAATGATTGTATTGCAACTGATGTGAATAGTTTGAAACTTCCTGTGAGCCAATGGATGATAGGTTTGTAGTTTTACTTTCTAGATAGGAATAGGTAACGGAATGTTTTTGTTTACCTCTGTTGTAAAACAAACTATTTCTAAAATTATAGTTTAAACCCAAAACATTCTTAGTAGCACTAGAAAACGGATTTAATTCAAAATTTGCACCATCGTTTTTCACTTTTCGATCTAATAAAAATGTAGTTTGGTTGTAAAAATTAGAGAGAAATTTTCTAAATCCTTTATTGTTTTGCCAAATTGTAGGGTTCCACGTAAGGGATTGAGAAAATTTATTTTGATGGGTTTTTATAAAAATGCGGTTAGGTAAAAACACTCTTATAAACTTTGCTTGGTCAACAAAAGGCGCCACTTCAAATTCCTGTAGCTCTTGAATACCATTATTATTGTAATCGTTCCAAGTGTAAACTCCTTGTCCTGCCGCAACCTCTAAGTAGGTAAATTCTTGTTGCGGAATCGTACCGGAATTAGTCTCAAATACAGTGTTGCTCACCAATAATTGTTTCAAAAACCGATCGGTGTAAATAATCCTTGAGTTGAGTGTAGATTCTTTTTTTTGTGTATTTGCTTCAAAGTCTAACACTCTATATTGGGACACAATTGACAAGTCACTTTTTGCGGTTTGAATTAGTTTTGTTTTAAGAGCAAAGGTTTGAGAGGTATTTACTCTTTGAATCAAGTTGTTCTGTAAACTGTCATTGCTACGCTTCAAATAGCCTAGCTCTACAAAAACTTTGGTACTATCACCTCGACCGGCAAAAAATCCGTATTCTTTAAATTTTTGGCTCAAGGCCGAAAACTGAAGTGTATTCGTGTCTTTTTCTTTATTGTCTTCTGTTCGAAGGGTTGTGCCTATCCAGTTTTTTTTGTGATTATAACGCATTTGGAATTGATTTCTAAAAAATTCAGATTGAGCAGTATTCGACTCACTTTTAAGATAGCTTCCTCTATTTTTAAAAATCCATTTTTTTAGGTGGAACGCACTATTTACAACATGTTTTCCTCCTGAAAAACTGTCTGAAAAATCTAATTTTTCGTATTGGTACACAAAAAAACCTTTCTTTGAAGTCTCTTTTTTAGGATTTAAATTTAGTTTCACACCGCTAACGAGTAAACTTTGGTTTCCAGTTCCATTAGTACCAATATTCCAATCACGATCAAATTCTATGTTGTAAATACGTTCCACAGATTTAAAATTGCGCTGTATAAATTGATAGTTTGCAAAAACATCCATTTGCCATTTTTTAGAAAAAAGCCGTTGTTGTCCGTTTAATTTTCCAGCAACTCCTTTATTATCATTGTCTTGAAGTGAAGAAAATAAATTTTTATCGGTATTACTTACCCCCATTTCTACTGTGATCATTGTTTTATCACTAGGGTTGTATTCACTTATAAATGTGGCTACTTGCGTTTTTGTGGGAGCAACAAGTTGAATAGTAGCTTCGTAATTACCTTGTGGGATTCCGTTTATTGGGGCTACATATTCAAACACACGGGTGATGGTGGCGGCATTTGCAACTATATAATTTCCGTTGTTTGGGCCAACTTGTGTAAAACGGACATTAAATAATTCTTGCTGATCCTCATTTGAATATTCAAAGAAAGTTACTCCATTTGCAATTACTTTTTTATAGAGTACTTTATTTTCATCAAAGCTATCAGCATACTCAGATGGTGCTATCATCAATTGAGGATTGTCACCCGCCTGAGTCAAAATTTGTGCTTGTTCTCGGGTAAGGTTTTGTTGTAAGGGTTGGTTTTTTAAATCATTCTCAGAGTACAAATAGCCTTTTAAACGCCATTTTTTATTCTCGTGAGTTGCCCCTGCATAGGTTACAAATCGGGTGTAGTTTTGATCAGAGTATTGATATTCAACTGCAATTCTCATTTCAGAGGTTATGGTAAACAAGGGTGTAAATACAATCTCTCCCGCATTGTAATCAATGGTATAGTCATTATTCTCCCCTCGTTTTAATAAAGTTCCATTTACATATACGCGCTCCGATCCAGAAACCACTAGTACATATAACTCTCCGTTTTGTCCTTTTAATTTATAAGGTCCTTGGTTGCCTTCTTGTCCTATGATGTCACTTTTTGCATATTGTCCTCGCACTAATGCTGCTGATGCAAAGAGATCAGTTTTGTAATTTTTATTTCCAAACTGGATTTTTGTAGAAAGACCTTGCACTTTTTTATTAAAGTTTAGCAATTGGGTGTTTTTGTTTTCCAAGAAAATATCACCTGCTCTAATGTTCCAATCTTTGCTATACAGCTCCATGAAAACATTGTCAAACTGATCTAATTTTTGAGAATACCCACCGTCTTGAAGCGGAATATTACTATCTTGAATGGAGGCTCTCAAGCTTACTTTGTCGGATATTTTGCCTGTTATTTGTAAGTCAAGGTTTGATCCAAAAACGGCATTTTGATTGTTTCCGATGGTAATTCCTCGGGTAATACTCCCAGAAGTATTTAGTCCATCAAAAGGAACTGTCTTGTTATTGTTTTTTTTATCTATGGTGTATAAGGTTCCCTGTAACGCCGTATTGCTCACAATTTTATTCGAATCAAATACTTGGTATACCTTAGTGAGTATCTCGGGAAATTTTAAATACTGAACTGTCAAGGAATCCCGCTCAATTAGCAAAGGGGATTTTAATAGTAAAATTCCTTTTGTGAAATTAATTTCAAAAAAAGTGCTGTCTATTTTTTTACCATTGGCGTCAAGCAGTTTAAAAAAGTGCGGATTAAGACTTTCTTTTTCAATATAAAGAGTATCCTGAGTTCTAGCTATTTTTTTTGTTTTGTACAAGGAGTTGATTTCCTGCGCCTGTAGACCAGAAAAGAAAATCAAAAGAAAAAAAAACAAGATTTTTTTTAGCATAAATACTATAACTCACAGGAATCAAAAGTAGTATTTATAATTTGATAATAAGTATTCAAAAAAACGGTTAGTATGCAGTGGTATTATCCTGCTACACCTAAATAAAAAGGGAAGTAACTGCATGTTATTTCCCTTTTTTCTATTCTTAAACTTCTTTAGTCACCACTTGCATGGTCTCTCGGCTTACTTGTTTGAGTAAAACTACTTTGTTTTCTTCAACTGTTTTTGCAGCAGTATCATTAAAATGTCTGATGGTGTACAAGGTTACATTTTGCTCGTAATCTACTTTGAATTTTTTTGATAAAATTGCATTGAGCGCATTAAAATTATCAAATTTATCTTCAACACATACAGAGAAACTGATAGCCGAGTTTTGGATTAAATTTACTTTTATTTTGAATTGATGAAACAACGCAAAAATCTCGCTGATGTTTTCCTCCATAATAAAAGAGAAATCTATAGAGGATAGCGAAATTAATAATTGGTTTCTTTTTACGATAAAACATGGTAAATACGGCTCCAGATCTACTCCTTTTGAAACGCTAGTTCCTTTTAGTAATGCATTTATAAATGATTTTACAAATAAAGGAATTTCCTTTTTTTGTAAAGGTTGTAACGTTTTTGGGTGAATCACGGTAGCGCCATAAAACGCAAGTTCAATAGCTTCTCGATATGAAATTTGGTTTAATAAACTAGCATTCTCAAAATATCTTGGGTCAGCATTCATAACCCCAGGTACGTCTTTCCAGATGGTTACGCTTTCGGCATTTAGGCAATACGCAAAAATGGCAGCAGTATAATCAGATCCCTCACGGCCCAGTGTTGTTGTAAAATTATTGGGGTCAGATCCCAAGAAACCTTGTGTAATATTCAGGATTTGTCGTTTTACATTTTTGGCAATATTAGCTTGTGTCAAGTCCCAATCTACCTCGGCATCTCGATACGTAGCATCAGTTTTTACAAAATTACGAACATCTAGCCATTGTGTTTGAATACCCATAAAATTCATGAAATGACTCAGAATGGTGGTCGATATCAATTCGCCAAAGCTTACAATCTGGTCGTAAACAAAATTGTAATTAGGAGATTTGTTATGCGCCAAAAAATATTCTAAATCACTAAATTGTGCATTTACGGCAGCAAATACTTCGTTTTTTTCATCTTCAAACAAATCGATTAAGATTTGATTGTGGTATTTTTTTACTTCTTGAACGGATGAATTTAATTCAGTTGATTTGTCAAAATAATTTTTTATGACAAGTTCTAATGCATTAGTAGTTTTGCCCATAGCTGAAACTACCAGTAATACATCCTCATAACCCACTGTTTGTAAAACGCTGTACACGTTTTTGATTCCTGCTGCATCTTTTACTGATGCACCTCCAAATTTGAATACTCTCATATTTTCTTAAATCACAATTTTTAAATTCTAAATTGAAATCAGAATTCTATTTATCTTTAATTTTTTAATTTCCTATTTGTGTCTCTGAATTTGGGCGCTTTATTTCAATTTGTCAGATACAAATTGATGTATTCCTAATTCATCCATTTGTACTACATGCCAATCGCGTAATACTTTGGCTCCTGATTTTTCGTAGAAATCAATTGCTGGCGTATTCCAGTCCAGAACATTCCATTCTACTCTTCGAACCTGGTCTTTCTTACCTTGCTTTAAAATTTCAGAATATAAGGCATAACCTAATCCCGTTCCTCGCATGCTTTCCTTTACCACTAAATCCTCTAAGTGAATGGTTTTACCTTTCCAAGTTGAATACCGATAGTACCACAAGGCGATACCTACAATTTGCTTATCTGAAGTACTTTCTGGAGAGTCTGAATCAATCTCTGCTACAAAAACATGAAACAGTGGGACAGCTCCAAAACCATCTCGTACTAAATCTTCAACGGTAATAAGAACTGCATCTGGTTCTTTTTCAAACAATGCTAGTTCTTTGATTAAACCTAAAACGGAAGGCATATCTGCCGGAGTACCTTTTCTTATTATCATGGCGTAGTTGTATCTATTAATGATTGGATTATCTAACGGATATTTATCTATTTCTTGTTTTTAAAATCTTACAAAGATTCTATTATGTTATTTTAATTAAATTGTTTGAAATCACAATTAAATTAGCTTTAAAACTAAAATATTTATAGTTTATTTAGCAAATATACAATAGTGGTAAACTAAGTTCATATTATTGAAATCATTTTCACAAAAAAAACGATATTTGTGACTTCAAAATAACTACAACGATTTCGAAATGGAAGAACGCAACAAGACTTTAGGAGAATTTATTATAGAGAATCAAAATGCTTTTCAATATTCGTCTGGTGAATTATCCCGAATTATTAACTCAATTAGGCTTGCCGCCAAAGTAGTAAACTATAAGGTAAACAAAGCCGGATTAGTTGATATTGTGGGTGCTGCAGGTGAGCAAAATATACAAGGAGAAGACCAACAAAAACTGGATGTTTATGCCAATGAAGTTTTTATTCAAACCTTAATTAACCGTGAAATTGTATGCGGTATTGCCTCTGAAGAGAACGATGAGTTCATCACTGTTGAAGGTAGTGATAACAGCCACAACAATAAATATGTGGTATTGATGGATCCTCTTGATGGATCTTCTAATATTGATGTAAACGTATCTGTGGGTACCATATTCTCAGTGTACAGAAGAATTACGCCAATAGGAACTCCAGTTACAATGGAGGATTTCTTGCAACCAGGAATCAATCAAGTAGCTGCAGGGTATGTTATTTATGGAACATCTACCATGCTAGTGTACACAACTGGTCATGGTGTAAATGGGTTTACATTGAATCCTGCAATTGGGACTTTCTATTTATCACACCCTAATATGAAGTTTGCAAAAGACGGACATATTTACTCTATCAATGAAGGGAACTACATTCATTTTCCACAAGGGGTTAAAGATTATATCAAATACTGTCAGACCGAAGAAGAGGACAGACCGTATACTTCTAGATACATCGGTAGCTTAGTTTCGGATATTCATAGAAATATTATCAAAGGCGGAATTTATATTTACCCAACTAGTTCAAAAGCTCCTAATGGTAAATTACGTTTATTATATGAATGTAATCCTATGGCATTTATTGTGGAGCAAGCTGGAGGTAAAGCTTCAGATGGTTTTGGAAGCATCATGGAAATTACTCCTACCGAATTGCATCAGCGTGTTCCTTTCTTTTGTGGAAGCTATAACATGGTTGAAAAAGCCGAAGAGTTCATGCATAAAGCAAAATTGAGCAAATACTAAAAAGCAAAAAGCTTCCAGTATTCCTGGAAGCTTTTTTATTTAAATGCGAGTGCAATCTATTTGTGCATATTTTGCATTTCCTCAAGAAAAGTGTCAGAGTCTACCTCTTTGTCAACAAGTTTTAAGGCTTTGTCAATGATGTAATTTACATTATCAGTGTTGAACCCTAAAGCTACACCTATTTTTCTCAACAACATTTCTTGTTGATCTCCTAAATGATGATCAACGTGAACGATTCTGGCTAAATCATACAAACGCTCTAATCTTTGCTCGTGTAAATACGGTGGATTGATAGGGTAATTCAAAGGATTTTCTAAAATTTCCTCATACTCTATTGCTGATATTTCTAGGCGAAGTGCTAGTTTGTCTAAAAATGCTTTTTCTTCTGGTGAAAATTTCCCATCAGTAAGTGCAACTCTAACAATTGAGGCGAAGTGACCTTTGTTTCTTAGCTTAAATTCGCTATCAAATAAATCTGAAAATGACATAGTTATTGATTTTATATCCTACAAAGATAAATCTATTTTTAAATTAACTATTTTAATTTTTGTTTAATTTTTTTCAAAAACTAGAGTTGATTGCACTTGTTTTGAGGTAAGATTGCGCTGTTGCTATTTTCCTAAAAGTGCCTTTGTGTAACTCATTTAGCATCTGAAAGTGTTTTCATAAAGGCAACTAATGCTTTTTGCTCTGCCAAAGTCAAGTTGAGTTTGTCTGTGGGTAAGGTTTGATTTTCTACAGTGATGCCATTTCCTACTCCGCCACCTTCATTGTAAAAAACAACAACTTCTTCCAACGTTTTAAAAACACCATTATGCATGTACGGACCTGTTTGTGCAATGTTTCGGAGCGTTGGTGTTTTAAAGGCATGTTTCAGTTGTGCCATTTTGTATTGTGTAAATCGCCCTAAGTCTTGATCTATGATTTTTCCGTTTTTAGTTTGAGGTGTTCCTATCACTTCTTGCTCTGTTTTTTTGTAAATAGGAGGGACTGTTCCATTAAACAACGGGACGAAATGACAAGTAGCACATTTGCCTTTTCCTGCAAAGAGATTAAATCCTAGTTTTTCCTCATCCGAAAAAGAAGTAGATGCGCCCGAAAAGTACTGATCAAACTTAGAGTTGAATTTATTTAAAGAACGAACATAACTTGCTATTGCGTTTTGCAATTGCCATTCTTCTAGTTTAATAGTTTTAGGAAAAGCATTTTTAATCAATTTTTTATATCCTGTATTGCTTTGAATTCGAGTTAAATTTTCTTTTAAATTCCCATGCATTTCATCTTTGTTTTGAATGACATCTAAACTTTGTTTCTCTAAATCTGTTTGACGCATATCCCAAAATTGCGCATTTTGAAGTCCGGCGTAGGTTAATGTAGGTGTGTTTCTCAGTAGTTGACTTCCGTTTAATGACAAGTTGGTTTTTAGTCCGTCAGTAAAAGCTAATTCCGGATTGTGACATGTGGCGCAATTACGTCTTCCGTCTTTGGAAAGGGACGAGTCGTAAAATAATTTTTTGCCAAGATCAGCTTTTGCTTTAGAATATGCATATTCTTTTGACGGAATAAAAGCGTTGACATTAAAGGTGTTTTTTTCAAAAAGCGATTTTGCATCTGGATTGATGGCATTTGTCTTCGCTACGTTTTTAATACTATTGTCTTGTTGAAATTGAACTAGCTTTTGAGATATTGGATTTAAATATTTTTTAATAAAGCTAGCGCGATCAAAGGTGTTGAAATAGGTGTTCGCATCACAAAAGGTGTTTGCTTGGTCTATCAAATCAAAAAGTAAGGCTTTTGTTTTTGAATTATTGGTATTTAATTTTTTAAGTACAACTTTTAAAGAAGATAAACTGGCCTTAGCTTCAGGGATGGATTGATTGGCAATTGGCGAATCGAAACCGGTGATGCCAAGTGTTAAGATTCGGTACACTTCCATTTTGCAGGCATCAATAACATAATCAGGGCTGATGGTGATTACGGATAAATGCTCTTTGACTTGCGCAATTAAACCTTTTAAAACGGCAATTTCTCTTTTTAAAGTACTGGAATTATTGGCAGAATATTGTGGGTAAATTAGTTCTTCAATGACTTGAAAACCACTTGGTGATAAGAATTTGTTTTCTTCTACTTCCAATTCATCAAGTGCCGGTCCGTTAATAAATCGTGCTGGGTCTGGCGTAAAATATTCGACAGCCCATTCTATTTTTTTATATGCAATGCGGCTTGTTTCAAATGATTTTTGTAGTTGTTTTTGAGTTGGATTTTTGGCGGCTACTTTTTCAAAAGCAAGTATTTCTTGATTGAGTTCCTCTAAATTAGATAACAGTTCTTCTTGAATGGTTAAACTAGTGTATTGTTTTTGACAAGAAAAAAATAGTAGGAATAGGGGCAGTAGTTTTAATAGCGGTTTCATGTTGTGTATTGTATTAAATGCAAAAACAACCCAAAATTTGGGTTGTTTTTTATATCAATAGTTGAGGTAATTATCGTTGTACGTTTCGGATGATGATGGTTTGACCACCTTCTTTGTTTGTGTTTAATCCACTACCATCAGCATTTGAAAAAGCATCTTTTTGCCATGTATGTGGATGTATGTTTACGATAAATGTATTTGGAACACCAATTACATCTGAAATGTCTTCCATTGCGCCATATTCCCAACTTCCAAAACGCATTTCATTAGCTGGGTTGTAAGTTGTATTCCAGGCAGCATCAGTTCTTTTGTGATTCATTGTCAACCAAGGTTTGTTAACCTTAGATGCAATGTTGTATTGCCAGATATAGGAATCGTGTTTTGCAGCAGTGTAGAATGAATCTCCATCCTCTTGTGTGTACACATAATTCTCAGTCACGGTAATGTTATCTGGATTGATAATTCCTGTTCCAGGAGTTGAGTCACCTTCCATTACCAATTCTAATTTTCCTTTTAATGGATTAGCATCGTCTAAAATAAGCTTGTAAACACGTCCCCACATGGTGTAACCCGCTACTGGAGCGTTTGAACTTGCTTGTCCCGTTGCGGTAAAGTACAATTCTCTATTGTTTTTTGCAGACCCTTTTCTGTAATCTACATCTTCAACTCTAGAAAAACGGATGGCTCCTAATTCATTAACTGTGGTATTGATTACCGCACCCGTTAAGTTTTTAGCATTTGGAATTTCTACAAAAGATACATCAAATGAGGCTCCTACATTCATGCTAGTCTCTACTTGATTTCCATCGTTTCTTTTTAACGCGTATAATTTACCGTTAGATAAGTCGCCAACAGTTGAACTCATATACATAATTACTTGGCCAGCACTAGCGTGAGAAGTAGAATACGATTGATCTTCACCAATTACAATAACGGTTTTCCCCGGGTAAGCGTCTTTAGGTAGTGGAACGGCGTTTTCCATACTTGCTTTTCCTAAAGCTGGTAAAACTCGGTCGGTTCTGCTTTTCATACTTGTAAGTCCTAATGGGTCAATACCATGAACCATACTTTCCTCACCACTTTCTCCAGCAGTTAAAAACAAAGGTCCAAATCCATGGATTGCTGGTGAAGCTAAAGTTGCTGAACACAAACGAGTCATCCCACCCACTGCATCAACAATATAGTCTCCTTTTACCGGCTTAAGTGTTTTGTCAAAATACACTCTGGATACAGATTTTAATATTTCGTGGTTGGTAATCATAATGTAACCATCACTTGCAGGATCTTTCATAAATCCAGCACCATCAGGTTGAGCACCATAAATAAAAGCTGGTGATTGCGTTAATACATCTGAACTACTTAATAAAGAAGTTATCTGTAAGTTTTCGAAGCCTTCTTTGGCTACAGCCAATGCAGGAACCGAAGAAACATTTGAAAAATTAATGGACGTGTTTACGGTAGGAGTTTCAGTTTTGTCGTCTTGACAGCCTACTACTGCAGCTAACAAAACGGATGACAATGCTATTTTTTTTAAATAATGCTGATTCATGGTAATTGTGTTTAGTTTGTTTGAATGCAAAACTATCGTAAGAAACTGAATCTTAGTTTAGGTCAATATTGTTGATTCATCAACAAAATGTTACTCCAAGATTAACACATCGTAAACCTGTTAATTTAAAGTAAAGTCAAGAGTGTTTGCATTATTTGTAAGATTTATATATTTCAATAGTTTTCTCTTAACATTGTGATTGAGAGTGTGAGGATTTTATCTTTTTCTTCTTTTAAGGTCAAGGTATATTAAAATGTAAGTAAAGGTTGTTCATAGCACAGCAGTTATAAACATTACTTTTTGAGCGTATACCTAATGACTTTATTAGAGTTACTATATTCGTTTTTCAAGGAATTTTACCTTTGGCTTTCATTGAATTTATTAGATATTCTAAGGAAGGATTTTCAAAATTTATCGTAAGTTTACAACCCTTTTAGCAACTTAAATTAGTAGTGATGCAAGAATTTTGGATTTATTTTCAAATAGGATTAAAACATGTTTTAGACATTCATGCTTATGATCATGTTTTGTTTTTAATCGCTTTGGCGGTGCCATATTCGTTTAAAGACTGGAAACGAATTATCTTGTTAGTCACTTTATTTACTATTGGTCACACCATGGCTTTGATGCTGTCTGTCTTTGAAATTATAGCCATAAAAGTAAATGTCGTTGAGCTTTTAATTCCCATCACAATTTTTATTACTGCATTGTTCAATTTGTTTACGGCTGGCAAGTCCAGTAAAAAAGAAAGTATAAACTTAATGTTTTTTATCACACTTTTCTTTGGGATTATTCATGGTTTGGGGTTTTCTAACTATTTCAAATCTATTTTAGGTGGCGATGCTGCCTCAAAAATGTTGCCTTTGGCCGAGTTCGCTTTGGGAATTGAGGCCGCACAAATTACAGTGGTTTTTGTGGTATTGATTCTCTCTTATATTGTGCAGACTATTTTTAGATTCTCTAAACGAGATTGGACACTGGTAATGTCCTCTTTTATTATAGGAGTTGTTATCCCGTTGATTGTTGAAAGTGAAATTTGGAACCGATAAAATGAGTGAAAAAAAATTAAATAAATACGACAAAGCCTATTTGCGAATTGCAAAAGAATGGAGTTTACTTTCTTATTGCCAAAGAAAGAAAGTAGGAGCTATTATTGTACGCGATCGAATGATTATTTCTGATGGATACAATGGTACGCCAAGCGGTTTTGATAATTGTTGTGAAGATGAGGAAGGACTTACGCGCTGGGATGTATTGCATGCTGAGGCGAATGCGATTCTGAAAGTTGCACGTTCTACGCAATCATGTGAAGGTGCTACCTTGTACATTACCCTTTCCCCGTGCAAAGAATGCAGTAAGTTAATTCACCAGTCGGGTATAAAAAGAGTCGTATATCATTCTGGTTATCGTGATGATTCTGGAATTCAGTTTTTAATAAAAGCAGGCGTAGAGGTGGAACACATACCAATAATGGAAGAATAAATGAAATTCAACACAAAATATTTGCCTCTTATTTTATTTGCTACACTAGCTCTTGGTGTGCTACTTGGCGGCTTATTGAATTTTCCCAACGCATCCGGTCTTATTGTGCAAAATAATGCCAAAAACAAACTAAATAAACTCATTGATTTTATTGATGATGAATATGTTGATGCGGTAAATACAGATTCTATTGTGAATCTGACCGTTGATAATATTCTCGCACAGCTTGATCCACATTCTGTTTACATTTCACCCAGTGACCAGCAAGAAGTGGCTGAGAGTATGCAAGGAAATTTTGTGGGAATAGGTGTTAATTTTTATATGTTTAAGGATTCTGTCGCAGTAATAAAACCTGTTGAAAATGGCCCTTCGGCAAAAGCTGGAATTCAAGCAGGAGACAGAATTTTATACGCAGGAAAGACAAAGCTTTATGGCAGAAAACTCCCTTCTGATAGCTTGTTTTCTCAACTTAAAGGAACAGTTGGGTCCGCTGTTGAGCTCATCGTTTATCGAAAAAGCACCAAGCAAAAACTAAAATTTAAAATAATAAGAGATGTAATTCCTTTAAAAAGTATTGATGTGGCTGTGCTCATCAATCCTACTACAGGTTACATTAAAATAAATAGATTTTCAGAGACTACTTATGATGAATTTATAGAAGGCTTAGGTAAACTAAAAAAACAAGGAGCAAAGTCCTTAGTTATTGACGTTCGGGATAATGGAGGCGGTTATATGGAGGAAGCCATCGCTATCATAGATGAGTTACTGCCAGATAAGCAACTTATTGTTTTCACTAAGAACAAGAATGGAAAAGTGACCAAAACTTTTGCAACAGCAAATGGTCAATTCGAAAAAGGAAAACTAACCATTCTTATCAATGAAAATAGCGCATCGGCCAGTGAAATTCTTGCTGGAGCCATTCAAGACAACGATAGAGGTCTTATTGTAGGCCGACGTTCTTTTGGTAAAGGATTGGTTCAACGAGAAATGGGTTTTGCTGATGGATCATCAGTACGTCTTACTATAGCGCGCTACTACACACCTACGGGGCGTTCCATTCAAAAACCGTATGCTAAAGGCAAGGAAGCCTATTTTAAAGAGTCGGAAACCCGTTTTGAAAATGGAGAGTTGTATGATAAAGACAGTATTAAAGTTGTAGATACTCTGAGATATAAAACTAAAAAAGGACGAATAGTCTACGGCGGTGGCGGAATCGTTCCTGATGTTTTTGTTCCTATTGAGATAGAGCACAGCAGTCAAAGTGCGGGTTATATATTGCAATCTGGTATTATGGGGAATTATGTTTTTGAGGATTTAGATTCTCATAACAAGGAGTTCAAAGGAATTGCATATACGGCGTTACAAGAAAAAATTAATACGTCGGATAATTATTTTAATAAATTTCAAAAGTTCATTCTTGATAACGGACTTGATATTCAGTTTTCTAAAAGCAAGTCGCTTGTAAAAAGATTTCTTACTGCAGAGTACGCAAGACAATTGTTTGGTGAGAACAAGTATTATGAAATTATTCTTAAAGAAGATTCTATGCTTAAAGAAGCATTAAAATTGAAATGATTCCAGCCCAATTTAGTGTTTGTATAGAAATACTAGATCCTGAACGTTGTAATTCGGTGCTATTGTTCTATTTTTTTATCGAATGATACTTTTCCTTTTAAGCGTTCTCTTACTTCAATATAAAGAATTATTTAAGAAATGTATTACTTAATTAATGTGGTTCTAATAAAAAAAGGATGCGCTAAAAGTCTAGCACATCCTTAAGTATATTTCAAAATAAACTATATTTTATTATGTTTTTGGGTTTGATTTCTCTTCTATCTTTTTGGAAACTCTAAAAATAAGAAGAATTAATACAGCGCATAATGATGCTGCGATACCAATAAACGCAACAATGCTTTCCCCTTGAAATGGGTTTTTAAAATCTAGTAATGTAACATTAAAGACGATTAAAGCAAGTGCCAAAAATACCAGTATGTTAGTGAAAATTTTCATAAATGAGTTTGTTGTTTAAATTTTAGTATATTGAAAATGATAGAAATGAATTCTATGTAACCAATTAAAATTAGGGTGTAAAATTATTAAATTTTATATTAAAGAAACAAACCTTTAACATTAGCAGCAAATAATTTAACAGCTATTGCTAATAATACTACTCCAAAAGTCTTTCGGATCACTCCAAGTCCGTTTTCGCCTAGCATCTTTTCAATTTTTGAAGACGATTTTAAAACAATGTATACTAGAATGATATTCAAGAATATGGCTATCACAATATTGAGAGTATAAAACTGTGAACGTAAAGATAACAGAGTAGTCATGGTTCCTGCACCAGCAATCAAAGGAAAGGCCAGCGGAACAATAGATGCTGAACTCGCTTCTTCGTCACGATAAATACGAATGCCTAATATCATTTCTAAGGCTAGGAAAAAAAGAACAAATGAACCTGCAACTGCAAATGAATTGACATCGATTCCAATTAACTTTAAAAGTTCTTCTCCCGCAAAGAGGAAAACAATCATAATGACTCCTGCTACGATGGAGGCTTTCTCAGATTCGATATGACCGTGTTTGGCACGAAGATCCACAATGATAGGGATAGATCCCACGATGTCAATTACGGCAAAAAGTACCATGCTTACGGTAATTATTTCTCTGATGTCTAACTGCATAATGTTGGTTTTAATGGTGCAAAAGTATTCATTTTTGATGGTTAGCGGGTTCAATCTTGTATTATTTTAAGGTCAAGTTAAAAATATTTTGATTTATAATGTAGAAGGCAAGCCTTCCGTTTTTGCTAAATTCTTTTTTTTGATTTTCAGTGCTTCATTTTTAAATTTCTTTGAATACCTTTGCAACATGTTTCAACTAGGAAAAACCATCGTCTCAGAAGACTTACTCGAAAAAGATTTTGTTTGTAATCTAACGGCCTGCAAGGGAGCTTGTTGCGTTGATGGTGACGCTGGTGCGCCATTAAGTGAGGAAGAAACAAAAATCCTAGAATCTATTTATCCAAAAGTAAAACCTTTTTTGCGCAAGCAAGGTATTGAGGCTATTGAAGCGCAGGGAACTTGGGTAACTGGAACAGATGGTGAGCTAGAAACTCCTTTAATTGACAATAAAGATTGTGCTTACGTCATCTTTGACGGCAAAACTGCTTTATGTGGTATTGAGCAAGCCTACAATCAAGGCATCATCGACTGGAAAAAACCTGTTTCTTGCCATTTATACCCAGTTCGGGTAAAAGATTTTACAGAGTTTGCA
Organism: Flavobacterium sp. I-STPP5a; assembly: GCF_009764685.1. GTDB lineage: Bacteria > Bacteroidota > Bacteroidia > Flavobacteriales > Flavobacteriaceae > Flavobacterium. The sequence goes on from NZ_VHLM01000011.1 coordinate 26,601, forward strand.
GCTGTAAATTATGACAAATGGGACATTTGTGATGCAGCTTGTTCACTAGGACAAGAGTTAGAAGTGCCTGTTTATAAGTTTGTGAAAGAAGCTCTGGTGCGCAAGTTTGGTGAAGACTGGTATGCAGAACTAGAGACTGTTGCTCAAGAGCACTTAAACAATTCAAAATAGCACAAAACTACCCCGCAATTTCAATTTCTTAAACCCTATATTTTACAATGGCTAACGCTATTTTGTGAAATATAATCTATTGATTATAAGTATTTTATAAATAAGACAACAAGCTGTGAGAATTCTTTTCGTTGTTAAAAACTAGCCCCGATTGTGAATAAGTTTGGCTTTTAAATCCAGCAATATTTCACAACCTTTGTAAAGATGAAAGTCAAAAAAAAAGAGCCTTCAGACTCAGAAAGTCTTTGGCTCAAATTTTGGAAACTCACCTCGTCAATGATAGTTTTTGCACGACTCGTTATTGACTTTGTGAAATTATTTATCGAAAGATAGAATAATTTAAGCCGGTATAGTCTTAAAAGATTGTATCGGCTTTATTCTTTTCAAAAATAATGTTTTGCGCGCATCAAACAGCAAATGTTTGCTTAAAATTATGAACAATTTGAAATTTTATCTTGATAAGTTTTTAAATAAAAACAATGTTAATTGATAATGTGTTTTGGTAGCTAAATTTTAAACTATTATTACTAAAATTTATTAATATTATTTTAACTTTTAGATTTTTAAATTCCGATTAATTAGCATTAATGTAGATTCCATATAAATTTTAAGTTACTGACAAATAGATGTTTATGTTATTTGTGGGAAATGGTCTCTTGTTGAGAGTTTGTTAAAAACTAGCCCCGATTGTGAATAAGTTTGGCTTTTAAATCCAGCAATATTTCACAACCTTTGTACTCCCAAGATTGAGCAAAATTTCGTTAAAATCACAACAAAATAAAATAATACAATGACACAAGTGGAACCTATTTTACAAGAAAACAAAAATCGCTTCGTAATTTTTCCTATCAAGCACCATGATATTTGGGAATGGTACAAGAAAATGGAAGCTAGTTTTTGGACTGCTGAAGAAATTGATTTATCGCAGGATTTAAATGACTGGAATAACAAACTTTCTGATGAAGAGCGTTATTTTGTGAAGCATATTTTAGCATTTTTTGCTGCTTCGGACGGGATTGTAAACGAAAATTTAGCAGAGAATTTTGTAAATGAGGTACAATATGCTGAGGCAAAGTTTTTTTATGGTTTTCAAATCATGATGGAAAACATTCACAGCGAAACCTATTCGTTATTGATTGATACTTACGTGAAAGACGAAGCGGAGAAAGATGAGTTGTTCAATGCGCTTGAAGTTTTTCCTGCTATTAAGAAAAAAGCAGACTGGGCTTTGAAATGGATTGAATCTGATTCGTTTGCAGAGCGTTTGATTGCTTTTGCAGCTGTTGAAGGAATCTTTTTCTCAGGTGCATTTTGTTCTATTTACTGGTTGAAAAAACGTGGTTTAATGCCGGGACTTACTTTTTCGAACGAGTTGATTTCTCGTGACGAAGGAGTTCACTGTGATTTTGCGGTTCACTTGCACAACCACCACTTGATTAACAAAGTACCTAGAGAAAGAATTAGAGAAATCATTGTAGATGCTTTGAATATTGAAAGAGAGTTCATCACCGAGTCCTTGCCAGTATCGTTAATTGGGATGAATGCAGGATTGATGACACAGTATTTGGAGTTTGTTGCAGATCGTTTGTTAGTAGAATTAGGTTGTGACAGAGAATACAATACGGCTAATCCTTTTGATTTTATGGATATGATTTCATTGCAAGGAAAAACCAACTTCTTTGAGAAAAAAGTAGCTGAATACCAAAAAGCAGGTGTGATGAACACCGATGAAGAAGCACAAAAAATTACCTTCGACGCTGATTTTTAATCGGTTTTGACTATACCTACTACCTTCCTAGCCCCGATGGAAGGGAAAATCCTTTTTAGTCCTGATTTTTCTCAGGACTAAAAAGATTGGAATGACAGCGGGATAAGCTCCCGAAAATAAAGAAACTGAACTTTATGCCAAATCAGTACCCACCAATAGTAGTTGCTGCCACAAAAGTTGTGGTGGTCATGCTGCGAAATAATAAACAAATAACTAAAAACAGCGAAGGGATTTTCTGTTTTAAAAAAAAGAAAAAGTATGTACGTAGTAAAAAGAGACGGGCACAAAGAGCCAGTGATGTTTGACAAAATCACAGATAGGATTAAAAAACTATGCTATGGTTTGAATGATTTAGTAGATGCTGTAAAAGTAGCAATGCGTGTTATTGAAGGGCTTTATGATGGGGTTTCAACATCAGAATTAGATAATCTTGCTGCCGAAACTGCTGCCTCAATGACCATTGCGCACCCTGATTACGCACAGTTGGCCGCTCGTATTGCGATTTCAAATTTACATTCGAATACTAAAAAGTCATTCTCTGAGACGATGAATGATATGTTCCATTATGTAAATCCTAGAAATGGACAATATGCTCCATTATTGTCTGAGGAAGTACATAAAGTGATTATGGAAAATTCAGAGTTTTTAGACTCGCACATTATATACAACAGAGATTTCAACTACGATTATTTTGGTTTTAAAACACTAGAAAGATCATATTTGCTTAAAATAAACGGTAAAATTGTAGAGCGTCCGCAGCATATGTTGATGCGTGTGTCTGTGGGGATTCACTTAGATGATTTGAAATCGGTTATTGAAACTTACGACTTAATGTCGAAAAAATTCTTTACCCATGCTACGCCTACCTTATTTAATGCGGGTACGCCAAAACCTCAGATGTCGAGCTGTTTCCTATTGGCGATGCAAGATGATAGTATTGATGGGATTTATGATACGTTGAAACAAACGGCTAAAATTTCGCAATCAGCAGGAGGAATTGGACTTTCAATTCACAATGTAAGAGCTACAGGATCGTACATTCGTGGAACAAACGGAACTTCAAACGGAATTGTTCCGATGTTGCGTGTGTTTAATGATACGGCGCGTTATGTAGATCAAGGTGGCGGAAAACGTAAAGGAAGTTTTGCTATTTATATAGAAACTTGGCATGCGGATATCTTTGATTTCCTAGACTTGAAAAAGAATACTGGAAAAGAAGAAATGCGTGCAAGAGATTTGTTTTTTGCGATGTGGACTTCGGATTTATTCATGAAACGTGTGCAAGAAGATGGATTATGGACCTTAATGTGTCCTAACGAATGTCCGGGCTTGTATGATGTGCATGGAGAAGAGTTCGAAAAAATGTACACTGATTATGAAAAAGCAGGTAAAGGTAGAAAAACCATCAAAGCGCATGAATTGTGGGAGAAAATCCTAGAGTCGCAAATTGAGACCGGAACTCCTTACATGTTGTATAAAGATGCAGCTAACCGCAAATCGAACCAAAAAAATCTAGGTACTATTCGCTCGTCGAATTTGTGTACAGAGATTATGGAGTTTACTTCAAAAGATGAAATTGCTGTATGTAACTTGGCTTCGTTGTCATTGCCAATGTTTGTTGAAAACGGAGCATTCAATCACGATTTGTTTTATACCGTAACCAAGCGCGTAACGCGCAACTTAAATAAAGTAATTGACAGGAATTATTATCCGGTTAAAGAAGGAGAAAACTCTAATAAACGCCACCGTCCAATTGGTTTAGGTGTGCAAGGACTTGCAGACGCATTTATCATGTTGCGTATGCCATTTACAAGTGACGAGGCTAAAAAACTGAATCAAGAGATTTTTGAAACCATGTACTTTGCAGCAGTAACAGCATCAATGGAAATGGCTAAAGAAGAAGGACCATATTCAAGTTATGAAGGATCGCCTATTTCGCAAGGAGAATTTCAGTACAATTTATGGGGATTAACCGACGGTGATTTATCAGGTCGTTGGGATTGGGCTTCGCTTCGTAAAGAAGTTATGGAGCACGGTGTTCGTAACTCCTTATTAGTGGCACCAATGCCAACCGCATCTACATCTCAAATTTTGGGTAACAACGAAGCATTCGAGCCTTATACTTCAAATATTTATACCAGACGTGTACTTTCGGGTGAGTTTATTGTGGTAAACAAACACTTGCTTCACGATTTAGTAGAGCGTGGCTTGTGGAACGAAACCCTGAAACAAGAGTTAATGCGTAATAACGGATCGGTGCAAGCGCTTGATATTCCTCAGGATTTGAAAGAATTGTATAAAACCGTTTGGGAAATGTCTATGAAGGATATTATTGATATGTCACGCCAGCGTGGGTATTTTGTAGATCAGTCGCAATCATTGAACTTGTTCATGCAAAATGCTAATTATGCTAAATTAACTTCCATGCACTTTTACGCGTGGCAATCAGGTCTTAAAACCGGAATGTATTATTTAAGAACAAAAGCTGCCGTTGATGCTATTAAATTTACCTTAAACAACGATAAAAAAGCAGAACCTATTGTTATTAAGGAACAACCCATTGCTATCCCTGTTGTAGCCGAACCTGTAGAAATGACAGCAGCGGAATACAGAGCCATGATCGAACTAGCCAAAAATGCTGGTCCAGAAGATTGTGAAATGTGCGGATCGTAAATAAAGATTAATAAACAGTCAAATAAACAGCTATCATTTTTGGGAGGGCACTGAAAAAGTCCCTCGAATAAGGAAAATGAAAATAACTAAAAAGGAGCGAAAACACAATGGTTTCGCTCCTTTTAGTTATTACAAACCCCTTGTAATCTAAGAAGATTAAATTTGACTAAAAAAAGACGATTAAATAAAATCAAAGCCTTATTTAATCACTTTTTTTAATGATTTTTGAAAATAGGGACTTTTTCAGTGCCTTCCATTTTTGGTAGCTGTTTTTTTTTGGAGCTATTTCCTGCTATTCGTTACAATCTTATACGCCATCCCGAGGTTTCGGGACCGGCTTATAAGGATTTCCACTGCTATCAGGGCTAGGAATTGAGTATTTTGAAAAGGCATTTGGTAGTTTCAGTGATACGTATTCTTAGTTGCAGTTGCGCAAGAGGATTGGTTTTAGAACCTTAAAGTGCGAATTTCGAAACACTCTCCTAAAATAGTGTAACTCCAGGAGTCGTAGGTGGGTGTAACTTTGTAGATATGCAAGATGCAAATAACTACAAGACTGCTACATTACTTTACGAAGTAGCAAAACACCCTAAAAAAAAATAAAAATGGAAACTACAGCATTAACTATTTCGGCGGATTTATTAGCTTCTAGAACCAAGCGATTTTTTAACTTGCTTATTGATTTGTTTATTATTTACTTGTTCACCATAGGGATTGGGGCGCTCATTAACGGGATAGGAGTTGTAACAGGGAATTATCAAGTAGCAGATTGGATTATCAATTTATCACCCACAGAAAACGCTTTGTTTGGAATGATAGTGATGTTTTTTTACTATTTCATTATGGAGTTCTATTTGTCTAGAACTTTTGGGAAATACTTCACTAAAACACTTGTTGTAAAACCTAATGGCAGTAAACCAAACCTAAAAAGTACACTCATCAGAACTTTAGTACGATTCATTCCTATTGAAATCGTTTCCTTTTTAAACAACAATTCAATAGGTTGGCATGATACATTATCAGTAACCTATGTGGTCAATAAGCATGAATTTTTAGCAAAAGCGAGATTGTAAACGGCTAATCTTGTTTTTGGTTCCTATAAGCGGTCATTTTAGACCGCTTTTTTTGTTTCCGCTGGGTTCTTTTTCTTTATATTCGCTCCTTTAAAACTAGAAAATAAGATTAGCAATGATGAACTGGGAACAACTTTTATCACTAAGACGACAAGGCGACAAAGGCAAACGCTTGCGTGTAGAACAAGACGACACTCGTTTGGGTTTTGAAGTAGATTATGATCGAATCATTTTTTCTTCGGCGTTTAGAAGTTTACAAGATAAAACACAAGTTATTCCATTATCCAAAACTGATTTTGTGCATACCAGATTAACTCATAGTCTGGAAGTATCCGTCGTTGGGCGTTCTTTGGGTCGTTTGGTAGGAAAAAAAATCATCGCAAAGTACCCTCATTTAAAAGAAGTACACGGTTATCACATGAATGATTTTGGGGCAATTGTGGCTGCAGCTTCATTAGCCCACGATATTGGTAATCCGCCTTTTGGTCATTCGGGTGAAAAAGCCATTGGAGAGTATTTTTCGATAGGAAACGGACAAAAATACAAAAACCAACTTACCGCAAAAGAGTGGCAAGATTTAATTGATTTTGAAGGAAATGCCAATGGTTTTTCGGTACTTACTGCAAGCCGTCCAGGAATAGAAGGAGGACTTCGTATTTCGTATGCAACTCTTGGTGCTTTTATGAAATATCCCAAAGAGAGTTTGCCTAAAAAACCAACCAAAAATATCGCTGATAAAAAATATGGTTTTTTTCAAACAGACAAAGCTTTTTTTCAAGAAGTAGCCCATGACATGGGTTTGATTCCGAATAAATCTGGAGAAGACATGGGTTTTGAACGCCATCCCTTGGCCTATCTCGTTGAGGCGGCAGATGATATTTGTTACACCATCATCGATTTTGAGGACGGAATAAATCTAGGTTTGGTTTCGGAGGATTTCGCATTAGAATACTTGATAAAATTAGTCAAAGACAGTATTGACACCTCTAAATACAAAACTCTTGAGACCAAAGAAGACCGAATTAGCTATTTACGAGCCTTAGCAATAGGAAGCTTAATAAGCGATGCCGTTAAAGTTTTTGTTGAAAACGAAGAGCTTATTTTGCAAGGAAAATTCCCTTATGCCTTAATGGATAAAAGCAAGTACAAAGCACAGATGGATGATATTATCAAGATCAGTGTCGAGAAAATCTATCAAAGTCGTGAAGTGATCGAAAAAGAAATTGTAGGCTATCAAATTATACAAACCTTACTGGATAAATTTATTATCGCATTTGACAATAATTATAATGATGTGGCCTCTAATTATGACACCTTAATTTTAAAAATGTTACCCGAAAAACATCAATTAGAAAAAGACAATCTTTATGAGCGCCTTTTACATATTTGTCATTATGTATCTTTGTTGACCGATGGTAATGCGCTAGAATTGTTTGAAACGATAAACGGAAAAAAAAGAAATTAAAAATTAAAAAGCATATTCAATACCTACTCCTATAGCTTGCCTTAACTGTGTTTTTGGACCCTCTGTAACTTGATTGCCTTCTATTTCTCTTTTTGATTTGATATCGTCATCATAAATGACGTGTGCACCAATATTTGCTTTTACATATTGGTTCACCACTAGTTCCACTTGTAGATCACAATCTACATCGATATTGCCAAAACGATTAATATAATCAGAGTAGAGGGTTAATCTGTTTTCTAAATTTATGTTTTTGAATATTTCTTTTTTGTATTTATTGGTAACCAAAAAACCCAATTCCACTTTAGCTTTTTCTCCTTCGGTAATTAAAGTTCCGTCTGCGTTATAGGTAGCTTTTGTAACTCCAAAAGCTCCTTGGTTAGCTAATCTTTGATCAAGAACAAGGGTGGTTTTAAAAGTAAATGGAGAGATATAAAGGGTTTTCTTTTTATCTTTATCCATGTTTTCGGCTCCTATTCCCATAAAAATGTAAGCGGGTGCGAACGGTTTTGATATAGCTTTTTCGGTATTTGGATAAGCAAAACCATTTGTAAACTGAGTGTTAAAGTTAAATTTTGCTGAATGAAACCAGTTGGAAAGGGTATCCTTTCTATAGCCAAACGTGGAGTTTAATTGAATAGCATCCTCGGTTTTTCGTACTTCAATACCATCTTGTTTGTTTAAACCATATTTTATAATGAGTTCATTAGACCAGTTGTAGTTATCACGGGCGTAATTTCGGAGAAATTTCCCTTTCAATAAACCGGATATAGAACTAGTTCCACCCGCAGACCAGTTTACAAAGGCTACTTCGGAAATATCAAAACCCAAACTATTTTTTTTACTCCAATATGAAAAAGGCAATAAATGTGTTTTAGTTCTGATTTTAAGCGGTATGCTTTCTATTCTATCTGTTTTTGTTAACGCTGTTACAGTAACTAAGGAATTTATTTTTATATTTTGAATGGTATCTTGTGAAAAACTCAATTGTGATATTGCAAGCACAAAGAATGTAAGGTATCGTAATGAATTCATTTGAAGCAGGGGTTTTAGGAATTAATAATTCGAAAAAAGTTTTTCAAGACTAGTAACGTCAATTTTACAATATTGTTGTAATTCAGTTACGGTTCCATGTTCTATAAATTCATCAGGTATTCCTAGAACAGTAATTTGTGATTGGTATTTATAAGTGGCTGCAAACTCTGTGATAGCACTACCAAAACCGCCTTTTACAGTTCCATCTTCAAGGGTAATAATAGCATCAAATTGACTGAAAATTTGGTGTAAACTTTTTTCGTCTAATGGTTTTACAAAAGGAAAATCATAGTGGGCAATGGTATTGGTTTTTTTTATTTTGGCCAGAGCCAAAGTAACATTATTACCAATAGTACCATTCGATAAAACAGCCACTTTTGAACCGGCTACAAGACAGCTGCTGGCACCAATGGCTATAGCATTATAATGACCCAGATATTTTTCTTTCCAGTTGTTTATTATACCCCGACCTCTAGGATACCGAATAGCAATCGGGTTTTCAAGTCCTAATTGTGCGGTGTATAAAATATTTTGAAGTTCAATTTCATTTCTTGGAGCATAAACAATTAGGTTAGGAATGCAACGCAGATACGCTAAATCAAAAACACCGTGATGTGTAGCGCCATCTTCGCCCACTAAACCTGCTCTGTCCAAACAAAAAATTACTGGAAGATTTTGCAATGCTACATCATGAATGATTTGGTCATAAGCTCTTTGTAAAAATGTCGAATAGATGTTGCAATAAACAATCATGCCTTGTGTTGCCATTCCGGCGGCCAAAGTCACAGCGTGTTGCTCTGCAATACCAACGTCAAAAGCACGTTCAGGGATTGCCTCCATCATAAATTTCAAGGAACTTCCAGAGGGCATTGCAGGTGTAATTCCTATTATCTTTTCGTTTTTTCGGGCCAAGTCTAAAACAGTCAAGCCAAAAACATCTTGGTATTTTGGAGGTAAATTTTCTTCTTGTTTTGTTATGATTTCGCCAGTTGCTGCATCAAATTTTCCTGGTGCGTGGTATTTTACTTGATCCTCTTCGGCTTGTTGCAGGCCTTTTCCTTTGGTGGTAATTAAATGTAAAAATTTAGGACCTTTTATTTTTTGCAAACGCTTCAATTCCTTTATCACAGCAAAAATATCATGACCGTCAATAGGACCCGAATAATCAAAGTTCAAAGACTTAATCATGTTGTTTTGCCTTGGGTTTTTCCCCTCTTTTACAGCAGTGAGGTATTGTTTCAAAGCACCCACGCTAGGATCAATCCCAATAGCGTTATCATTGAGAATTACGAGTAAATTGGCATCAGTAACTCCCGCGTGATTCAATCCTTCAAAAGCCATCCCTGAAGCGATAGATGCGTCACCAATAATAGCGATGTGTTGTTTGTTGAAATCGCCTTTCAAATTAGAGGCAATTGCCATTCCAAGCGCCGCCGAAATAGAAGTTGAGGAATGGCCTACGCCAAAGGTGTCGTAATTGCTTTCGCTTCTTTTTGGGAAACCAGAGATACCGCCGAGTTGACGATTGGTATGAAAATTTTCTCTTCGGCCGGTCAGGATTTTATGTCCATAGGCTTGATGGCCCACATCCCAAATCAATAAATCGTTTGGGGTGTCAAAAACATAATGCAAGGCAATTGTCAATTCAATAACTCCAAGGCTTGCGCCAAGATGACCTTCTTTTACAGCCACAATATCGATGATAAAATCGCGTAATTCTTGGGCTACTTGAGGAAGTTGCGCTTCGTTAAGCAAGCGTAAATCGGTTGGGTTATTGATGTTTGAAAGTAAACTGTTTTTCATTGTTTTATAAAAAGCAAATTTACGATTTTAAAATGGAATCTTTTTTCAATTTTAGACGATTCTAGTATCTGTATTATTTTAACAAGTAGGTAATTAAATGGGGCAAATAAGTTCAGATTGGTTGCTTTTTGAAACAATTGTAATTAGTTATGATAAGTAAGTTTTATCAAAATTATTTTGTTTAGATCAAAGGAATAGATTCAGTATATAATGTTCTCGTTTTTTTACCATTTTGTTCACCTGGTTTCCATCTAGGACATAATTTCAAAACTCTAACAATTTCATTTTCTAAAGCCACATCAATTTCGGATTTTGGTTTAACATAAGTTAATGAGCCGTCTTTATCAACAACGAATGAGATGGAAATTTCGGTAATTTTATTGTTTATATTTTCGGGTTGATTAAACTCCTCTTTGAAGAAAGTGTAAAATTTTTCAATCCCACCTTTGTATTCTGCAGGGAATTCGAAACCGATACCTCCGTTGTAAATTACATCTTCCGCAACAGTATCGTTATTTGAATTGTCTTCATAAACAATAGGGATTTCAATTGCACCTGTCACGGTTGGCAAAGCGATTATTTCTTTAATTTGAGGTTTTATTGGTGGATTATTTATAGTCTTTTTCTTAACAAGTTTAGGTTCTTTAGTAATAATACTTTTTACTTCCAAAGATTCATCAACAACTTCAATTTTATCAATCTTTTGTTTGTTTCCGTTTTTATCGGCACAACTAAACAAAGTAGATCCCATTGTGACGAACAGTGCTAACAAAAACATTTTGCGATACTGAGTTTGCTTATAAAGTATAAGACTAGGGATTTGAATGGTAATCGAATCTAATTGCGATTTTCTCATTCTTCCACAGATATTCTGGCTTTGATTTTGGATGAAAAAATGCTGCACTTCTTCGGGTAGCATTGCAGTAAAATCAACAACGGTTTTAGCGCAACTCATACAAAAACGGCCTTGGTCATTTGGAGTCATTTTGTTCCAATCCTCTTGGCAAGGTTCGGGAATTGTGATTTTATATGTTCTATTCATTCTTTAGGTTTCTGATTATAAAATTAACGAAATTTATTTCAAATCCGTACTTTTGTCCTATGATAAACCCATTCACCGACGAATATTTCATGAAAAAAGCTTTGCAGGAAGCTGAAATGGCTTTTGAAAAAGGCGAAATTCCTGTTGGCGCGCTAATTGTCATTGATAATAAAGTCATTGCTCGAAGTCATAATCTAACCGAATTACTTCATGATGTAACAGCGCACGCCGAAATGCAATCCATCACTGCTGCTGCAAATTATCTAGGCGGGAAATATTTAACAGGTTGTACACTTTATGTAACACTCGAGCCTTGCCAGATGTGTGCTGGCGCATTGTATTGGAGCCAAATTTCTAAAATTGTTTTTGGCGCTCGTGATGAACAACGCGGTTTTATCACTCTTGGAACAAAACTGCATCCTAAAACTACTGTTGTACAAGGAATCATGGCCAATGAAGCCGCTGATTTGATGAAACGATTTTTTGCTGAGAGAAGGAAGTAGGGTATTCAAGATGTTCTCTTGCCCAGATAGCAGTGAAAATCCTTATGTGCCAATCCCGAAACTTCGGGACGGCAAATAAGATTGTAACGAATAGCTGGACACGAGTGAAACGAACTGGCGAAGCAAAAAGCTCCTGAAAAATACCTTTAAAAAATAATTTCCTCTAAAAGAATTTTCTTCTTAAAATAATAAATTAATTATTCTATATTTACTACAATATTACAGTAACAAACTAGTTATTGTGTTACTTGTGAGATGTTGCAATAATTTAATTTATAACCCATTAACTCTAGCTAAAAGTGAAAACAAAAGGATTTATTTACGTGTTTTGTGTGTTTTTTTTGTTTCAAGCCTGTGGTAGAAAATCTGCCGCCGATTTTAATTCAGATTTCTCGCTATTCAAAGAGTTTATAGTCAGTTTTACAGGAGGAATTGTCTCTTCAGAATCGGATATTAGGGTAGTTTTGGCTTTTGATAAAAAAGAATGGAAAGTCAATGAGGTTTTAGATAACGATTTGTTTACCATTTCTCCGAGTGTAGACGGAAAAGTAATTGCCCTTTCGAGCAATACGATTGCTTTTATTCCTGAAAAAAAGCTAGAATCAGGTACGGAATATCAGGTGACTTTACATTTGGACCAGCTGAATCCAAAGATTGCCGAAAAAGATAAAGTACTTTCCAATTTTAACTTTACGGTTAAAACTATTCAGCAAGATTTTGTGGTCAATACGCTGGATTTGCAGTCCTACAGCCCAGAATACCAATACTTGAATGCGGTACTGAAAACTGCCGATAATATTGATTTGGAAACAGCGAAAAAATTGATTGAAGCCGAGCATAACGGAAGCGATTTGAAAATTGTTTTCGAAAAAACGAATGCAGTTGGAAAAGAATTCAAGTTCAGAATTGACAGCATTCAACGTTTGGAATCTAAAAGCAATTTGGAGATAAAATACGACGGAAACGATTTTGATATCGATCAAAAAGGAACTATCGATTTCCCGATCACGGCATTGAAAGAGTTTAAAGTAGTTAAGACCGAAATTCAAGAAGGGGATAATCAAACCTTGTCTATTAATTTTTCGGAACCCTTAGAAAAAGGACAAGATTTTAAAGGATTAGTCGCCATTCAGAACACCAATAATTTAAAGTTTTCTGCACAAGGAAATGTGTTGAAAGTTTATTTTAGTAATGAAGTACCCGTTCAAAAACCTGTTGAAGTGGCTCCAGAGCCAGTGGAAGTAGTTGAAGCAGTTGTAACTGTTGATACTTCGGCCGTTGCTGTTAATAGTGCTGTGGTTGAGGAACCCGAAGAAGTTGCTATTGTTGAGCCTGAGCCAGTTGTGGATTTGCAAAAGCTTACCGGAGAACTGTTGTTAGAAGTTTTTCAGGGAATAGAAAGTGAATACGGTGCAAAGTTAAATGAGAATTATACCGAGAAAATATCCTTTGATGAGATAAAGCCAAGCGTCCGGTTTATCAAAAACGGAACAATTCTGCCAAGTTCTAATAACTTAAAACTCAATTTTGAAGCGGTAAACTTGAGTGCTGTTGATGTAAAAGTGTATAAAATTTACAAAAACAATATCATGCAATTTTTGCAATACAACGAACTCAATGGCAGTCAAAACCTAAAAAGAGTGGCGCAACCTATTGCCAAATCAACTCTGAATTTAAAAGAAAATACATTACTAAATCTAAGTAAGTGGAACACTTTTGCTCTCGATTTATCTAAAATAATTACTCCTGAACCAGGCGCGATTTATAGAGTAGAGTTTGTTTACAAGAAAAAATATTCTTTGTACAAATGCGAAACTGCTGACGAAGATTCAACCGAAGAGGAAGAAGAGGTTGATGAGAATGATGTTAATTACAGCGGAAACTCTTATGATGATTATTACTACGATGATTACGAATGGCTAGAAAGTCAGGATCCTTGCTCCAGTTCGTATTTTTATAATGCCAAAATAGCAACTAATATTCTGGCTACTGATTTAGGTGTAATTGCAAAAAGAGGCGAAAACAAATCGTATTTGTTTGCCGTAAATAATATTGTCACCACAGAGCCAGTTACAAATGCAACAGTAGATTTGTATACTTTTCAGCAGCAAAAAATAACTACAGGAATCACGAATAGCGATGGGATTGCGACTTTTCAGTTGGATAAATTTGCCTATTTTGCTATTGTAACGCAAGGTACGGAGTCTACTTATGTTAAATTAGACGACGGGAATTCATTATCAGTGAGTAATTTTAATGTGTCTGGCGAGACCTTGCAAAAAGGGCTTAAAGGGTTCATTTATGGAGAACGAGGCGTTTGGCGTCCCGGCGATAATTTGTATTTGTCTTTCATTTTGAATGATGCTTCGAATAAAATTCCACTAGGACACCCTATCAAATTTAGACTAGCTGATCCAAATGGAAAAGTAACGTATCAAACGGTTCAAAAATCGAATGAATGGAATCATTATGCGTTTACAGTTCCAACAGCAAATGATGCGCTTACAGGAAATTGGGAGGCAATGGTTAGCGTGGGTGGTGCGAAGTTTTACAAAAGCATCAAAATCGAAACCATCAAACCTAATCGTTTGAAAATCAAAAATATTTTCAAACGAGCTATACTTTCTTCGGCTTATCCCAACACTAGCAACCTTGAAGTGGCTTGGCTTCATGGCGCTGTGGCCAAAAATTTGAATGTGGAAATGCAGGCCAAATTTTCGCAACAAATAACGACTTTCAAAAATTATGACAAGTATATTTTTGATGATTTGGTTCGAAAATTCAGCACCGAAGAAGTTACCGTTTTCTCAGGTAAATTAGATGCCGCTGGAAAAGCGAATGCTACGATAGACCCAAAAATACAAGGAGAAGCTCCTGGAATGTTGAAAGCCTCGTTTATTACCAAAGTGTATGAAGAAGGCGGCGATTTTAGTACAGATGTCATTGCGACGACCTATTCTCCGTACGCTACTTATGTGGGGATCAAATCACCTGAACCTAACAAATACGGAATGCTAGAAACACGTACCATGAACCAATTTGATGTGGTTACGGTTGATGAAAACGGAAGTCCAAAGTCGGTTAAAAACCTGGAAGTAAAAGTGTATAAAGTAGAATGGCGCTGGTGGTGGGATGCATCTAGTGATAATTTATCGAATTATAACGCTGATAATGCCACGACTTCGTGCAAAACTTTTACAATTAATACCGATGCTAGCGGAAAAGGAAATGTCCGTTTTGCCTTGACGGATGAAGAGTGGGGACGTTATATGATTCGGGTTTCTGATGCTGTTGGCGGACACGCAACGGCTTTGACGGTAAATATCGATTGGCCAATGTGGTCTGGAAAAACTAGAAATACAGATGCTTCTACGGCCAATATGTTAGTGTTTTCAACCGATAAGGAGAAGTATGCCGTGGGTGAAAATGCTCAAATTTCGTTCCCATCTAGTGCAGGAGGACGAGCTTTTATCTCTATCGAGAATGGTTCAAAAGTAGTACAAACACTTTGGGCAAAGACCCAAAAAGGAGAAACCAAAGTTACCATTCCGATTACGGCTGCTATGGCTCCAAATGTGTATTTTAATATTACGCTTTTACAACCACACGCTTCCACCAAAAATGATTTGCCAATCCGAATGTATGGAATTGTGCCCATTGAAGTAGTTGATAAAAACACCATCCTAGCTCCCAAATTAGTAATGCCTGATGTGTTGCGTCCGGAGCAATCATTCGCTATAAAAGTGAGTGAACAATCCGGAAAAGCAATGACCTATACCATAGCTATTATTGATGAAGGATTATTGGATTTAACTCGTTTCAAAGCCCCAAATGCTTGGGATAGTTTCTATGTGCGCGAAGCTTTAGGTGTAAAAACTTGGGATATTTATGATGATGTGATTGGAGCATATGGCGGAAAAGTAAATCAGATTTTCAGTATTGGTGGTGACCAAGATTTGGGTGGTGGAAAAGCCAAAAAAGCCAATCGTTTCAAACCGGTTGTAATTTATATGGGACCTTTTAAATTAGAAAAAGGACAAACCAAAACCCATCAAGTAAAATTACCGAAGTACATTGGCTCCGTAAAAACCATGATTGTGGCTGGCGATGCAACTACAAGTGCGTATGGAAGTGCCGAAAAAGCAACTCCGGTTCGCAGTCCGTTAATGGTTTTGGCTTCGTTGCCAAGAAAAATTTCTCCATCCGAGAAAGTGACGATTCCAGTGACCATTTTTGCAATGGAAAAAAATATCAAGAACGTTACGGTTCAGATTAAAACGAACAACGGATTAAAAGTTATAGGCAGTGCCACTCAAAAATTGTCATTTGCTCAGCCTGACGAAAAAATGGCTTATTTCAATTTGGCCGTGGGTTCTGTTACCGGAATTGGAAAGGTGCAAATTGTAGCGACTTCGGGCAAGGAGAAATCCGTGTATGATGTAGAAATTGACATGACCAATCCGAATCCAGTCACCAATACATTTACTGATGTGATTTTAGAGCCGAATAGCACTAAAACTATTTCTTGGAAAACATTTGGTGTTTCGGGAAGTAATAAGGCAAAACTGGAGGTTTCCTCGATGCCAACAATCAATTTAAACGGGCGACTGCAATATCTGATTCAATATCCTCATGGTTGTGTTGAGCAAACTACTTCGTCTGTTTTTCCACAATTGTATTTAAATGATATTGTCGATTTGGATGCTAATCGTCAGCAATTAATTCAAAAAAATGTGACCGCTGGAATTACTCGTTTGGGAGGTTTTCAATTATCGAATGGTGGAATGTCCTACTGGCAAGGAGGAACCGTCGCCGATGATTGGGGTTCTTCGTATGCTGGACATTTTATGATTGAAGCTGAGAAAAAAGGGTATTTCTTGCCGATCAATTTCAAATCAAAATGGATTTCGTATCAGCAAAAAGAAGCCAAGCAGTGGCGATTTGAACCGAGTTACGGAAATGATTTGGCACAATCGTATCGCTTATACACATTAGCGTTGGCAGCAGCACCCGATTTGTCTTCGATGAACAGATTGCGTGAAACCAAAGGAATTTCGAACGAAAGTAAATTGCGTTTGGCTTCGGCATATGTGTTGGCGGGGCAAAAATCGGCAGGTTTGACGTTGTTGCTGAATACTTCTATAGATGATAATTCCAATTATAATTATTACTATTACGGATCTGCTGATAGGAATCGTGCCATGGCCCTAGAAACATTGTTATTGCTTGGGCAAAAGCAAAAAGCATTTGCAATGGCAACAAAATTGGCCAAAGATATGTCAAGTGACCAATGGATGAGTACTCAAACTACGGCGTACGGATTGTATGCAATGGCTAAATTCTCTGTGAGCAATGGTCCAAAAGGAATCGATGTTCAGTTCAGTAAAGACGGAAAATCACAATCAATTAAAACGATGAAAACCATCGCTGACCGAAGTCTGGTGGTCAAAACGGGTTCAAATAGTGTGACTTTGAAGAACAACCAAAAAAATAGATTATTTGTTCGTGTATTGAAAACAGGAATTCTTCCAATTGGACAAGAAAAAGCGATTCAGAGTAATGTTTCGGCTTCTATTGTTTTCAAGAACAGAAAAGGAAGCAATATCAATGTTTCGAAAATTAGCCAGGGAACAGAATTTATTGCTGAGGTAATGGTTAGAAACCAGAAAAATGAACGTGTAGAAAATGTGGCGTTGTCACAAATTCTACCTTCTGGTTTCGAGATAGTAAATACCCGTTTCACTGATTATGGTGACGCGACCAATAACTTAGCTGATTATATTGATATTCGCGATGATAGAACTAATTTCTATTTTGGATTGAAAGCTGGAGAAGTAAAAACGTTTAGAATACTACTGAATGCTTCATATTTGGGAACGTACTATTTACCAGGCTTGCAATGTGAAGCCATGTATGACAATACTTTTTTGGCCAGAACGAAAGGGTTTTGGGTACAAGTGGTGAAGTAATATTAAATGGAACGCAGATAATACGGATGCAACGGATTTTAAACAGATTAGAATAAGGTGTTTGGTTCAAAAAAAATTTGCGTAAATCTGCAAAATCTGCGATAAAATCTGTCATGTAAATAACGCGGATGCAACGGATTTTACACGGATTGGAATAAGTTTTTTGGTTCAAAAAAAATCTGCGTAAATCTGCGTGAAAATCTATCACGCAAATAACGCGGATGCGACGGATTTTACGCGAATTGCAATGGGCTTTTGGCCCAAAAACAAATCTGCGTAAATCTGCAAAATCTGCGTGAAAATATAGCACGCAGATTTTGCACATTCACGCAGATAAAACAGTAACTAAATGATGTTTTTAAAATTATTACAATATTTTGCGTCCCTTACGGTTAAATAAAAATCACTTTGAAAAACAAACTAATAGCGTTTCTGCAACGCATCATCAATGGGATAAAAACAAATAAAATTAAATCATCAATTGCCTTTTTGCTGTTGGTGGTTTATTATTTTTCGTTGCCACGAACTTTGTTTCAAGAACCTTATTCAACAGTGATTGAAAGTAAAGAAGGCGAATTGCTTGGCGCCAAAATTGCTCTCGATGGGCAATGGCGGTTTCCTGCACAAGACAGCGTTCCCGATAAATTCAAGAAGTGTATCGTTTATTTTGAAGACGAATATTTCTATAAACACCCTGGATTCAATCCAGTGGCGATGGTCAATGCGGTTCAGCAAAACAGGAAGGCAGGTAGAGTCGTTCGTGGAGGAAGTACGCTGACGCAACAAGTCATTCGCTTGTCCAGAAACGGAAAAGGGCGAACCTATTTCGAGAAAATAATCGAACTTATTCTCGCCACCCGGTTAGAAATGGGTTATTCTAAAAACGAAATTTTGGAACTGTATGCTGCACACGCTCCTTTTGGCGGGAATGTTGTGGGTCTCGAAATGGCTTCATGGCGGTATTTTGGCGTGCAGTCCCATCAATTGTCTTGGGCTGAGAGTGCTACTTTAGCGGTTTTACCGAATGCGCCCAGTTTAATTTATCCAGGAAAGAATCAACTTAAATTATTGAGCAAGCGTAACCGACTTTTGTTGAAATTAAACCAAGAAGGAGTCATTGATCAACAGACTTACGAACTTTCTATAGACGAACCTTTGCCTCAAAAGCCTTATAATTTGCCACAAATTGCACCTCATTTATTGCAACGTGTTGCCAAGAATCAAGATGGAACTCGGGTGAAAACAACTATAGAAATTGGGTTGCAAAACAGAGTCAATCAAATTGCAAAGTATTATTACAATCAGTATAGGCAAAATGAAGTGCATAATTTGGCTATTTTAGTTATTGATGTGTCGAATAGAAAAGTGATGAGCTACGTGGGTAACTCGCCTACGGATGGGAATCATCAAAAAGATGTCGATATTATTGATGCGCCAAGAAGTACAGGAAGTATTCTGAAACCGCTTTTATACGCTGGTATGCTCGACGATGGCGAGTTGTTACCCAATACGTTAGTGGCGGATATCCCAACTCAGATTGCAGGTTATACGCCTCAGAATTTTAACCTCACATTTGATGGAGCGGTTCCAGCGCATCGGGCATTGGCGCGATCGTTGAACATTCCTTCTGTATTGATGTTACAGGATTTTGGAGTGAATAAATTTTACGAAGAATTGCAGCGATTCAAATTACGAGATATTTCAAAACCACCAGATCATTATGGCTTATCACTTATTTTGGGTGGTGCCGAAAGTAATTTATGGGATTTGTGCCGAACTTACGCCGGTTTGTCTTCGACCTTAAATTATTTCAATAAAAATCAAGGAAACTACAGATCAAATGAATTTGCAGAACTGAATTACGATGATGATTTTCAAGTTGATTTTGGTGATGAAACCAAACAAAAGAACATCTTGGGTGCAGGATCAATTTGGCTCACGTATAACGCAATGGAACAAGTCAATCGCCCCGAAGGAGATGAAGCTTGGAAATTTTATGACAGTTCACTCAAGATTGCTTGGAAAACGGGAACAAGTTTTGGGAATCGGGATGCTTGGGCAATAGGCACCAATTCAAGATACGTTGTGGGTGTGTGGGTTGGTAATGCAACAGGCGAGGGAAGACCAACCTTGACGGGAGTTACTAGTGCAGCGCCCATTTTATTTGATGTTTTTAATTTATTGCCAAGACAGAGATGGTTTGATACGCCAATTAAGGATTTAGAAGAAGTTGAGGTGTGTAGTTTGAGTGGTCATTTGGCCAAAGACGGTTGTCCGAAAATAAAACAACTGGTTCCGAAGAAAGGAAAAAACACTTCGATTTGTCCGTATCACAAAACGGTGCATTTGGATAAATCACTTCAATTTCAAGTCAACAGCAGTTGCGAAAACATTGAAAATATAGTCACTAAGAACTGGTTCATTTTGCCACCCGTAATGGCTTGGTATTACAAAAGTCAGCATATTGAATATTTGCCATTGCCACCGTTCAGAAGTGATTGTATGGGAACACAAACGGCTACAATGGATTTTATTTATCCGAAAACAAATAGCAAAATCTATCTTACTAAGAATTTCAATAGCGAAGTTCAGCCTGTGATTTTAAAAGTAGCGCATTCGCAAAGAGATAGTAAACTTTTTTGGTATGTTGACCAAGTGTTTAAAGGCAGTACTAAAACCTTTCATAAAATGCCTATTTCGGCAACAACAGGATTTCATTACATTACTGTGGTGGATGAATTTGGAAACGAAATTCGAAGAAAAATTGAGATTGTAAAAGAGTAAGTTTATAATTAAAAATTATTCTCCAGTATAATCCTCAAGTAAATAAACCAGCATATTTCGTGTTGGTTTTTTATTTCTAAATTGTTTGATAACAATAGGAGCATTGATTTTTTTAAAACTCTTTTGATAAAGCTCTTTTGGGTCGCTAAAACTATTTGAAACGGTTATGAAATAAGCATCATCTCCAGTTTTAAGCTGTTCTCTATAGGTGTTCAACCAAGCGTAAGTATGAATGTCTTCCAGTTTTCCTAAAGCAATAAAATCTAAACCCAGAGGTTGTGCAATATAATTGTCAATGTGTGCTCCCGGAAACCATTTATTGTTTAGAATGAAATTAGTTTTTGTTAAACCTGATTGTAGATCTTTATCGCGAACTTTTTTAAATTCAGTTTTGAAGAAGTTCCAATCATACATATCCAGTGTAAAGTCTTTTTTTCCTAAGGATATTTCATCTTTGCTGCCAATTGTTCCAGGATAAAAATTGATGATTAGAATTCCTGCTACCGCAATTACAGAAATCAATATACAAGAGGAATAAACTGATTTTCTCCAAATTGGGAATGTAATTTTACTTTTTTCTATTTCATCTGAAATATAACACGAAGCAAGTATCAACAGCGTTACAAAAGCGGGGCCAGACCAATGCGGTAGGGTGTCTCTGAAGAATGAGAGGATAAGTAATATTGTAATTAAAGGCAAACTCAAGAAAAGAAGCAGTCTCTTTATGGATTTTTCAACATCAATTTTGTTTTTCCAAACGGCAATTAAAGAAATAAGCATCAAAAAATAATTGATAGGATTGTTGTAAAAAAATCCTCCGAAAAACTCTCTGAAAAAGCTAGAAGGGTTAATTCCTCTGCTGATTGTGACTCTTTGACTGTGATAGGTATACGTAATAAAATGGTTCTCGACGTTCCAAATTAAGATTGGTAAAATCAGTAGTAAAGTGATTAGAAATGCTAAATAAAGATAACCTTTCTTAAGTAAATCTCTTTTATAACTTAAAATATACAATCCAAAACCTCCCCATAAAAAAACACCATGAATTTTGCTCATAATGCATAATCCGCTAAACAAACCGAATAAAATAAGAGAATAATTTAGTTTTTTTTGATTGGCTTGCCCTGAAACAATTTGAATTAGAAAGTAAACATTAATCAGCCAAAAAAACAATTGAGGCGAATCCGGAAGAATAAAAACACCAGCAATTATACTAGAATATAAAGAACCAGTATATAATAAAGAGGATATTATACCGGCCTTTTTATTTTTGATTCCTTTGCAGATATCATAAATTAGGTAAGTGTTAATAGCTCCGAGAGCGATTGCTCCTAGGCGAACAAATAGCTCATTGGTGAAATGGAGATTGAAAGTAGTTAGACGGATCAATAAAGCAACCATCGGTGGATGATCAAAATAGTTCCATTGCAGGTGCTGGGCGTACGTGAGGTAATACACTTCGTCATTGCCTAAACCAATTGACATTGCAATAATACACCTAACAAGTGTCGCAATAGTTATAATTAAAATTAATTGTTGGTTTTCTTTCATTATAATTTAAATGTATACAGTGAGTTAGCTGTGAAATTCCAAATAAAAACAATAACAGTGACCATGACTTTGCAAACGTAAAAATTGATTTTGGTGTTCTTTTGAAGTAAATAAAGGAATGAAGTGTTTAATAAAAAACCTATAATTGAAATAATCAAAAAGCTTAGAAATTGAGTTGCTACGTGATTATCATTGTTCTGAAAAGTAAAATATTTATTCAAAAAGTAGTTGTTTACAACACCAAATAAGAATCCAAATGAATTGGAAAGATATTTATTGAACAATAATTTTTCTTTACAAATCCACGTTATAGCGAAATCAATTACTAAACCAGAAAAGCCAACCAACCCAAATTTGAAAAATTTAATAAGATCCATTTATGTTTGGTTTATGTTGTGTTTTAGAATTATGAATCGCTATTTGAAATTGTTTTACAATTTTTTTGATTTTGAATCTTTTTTTCTTGAACCATAAAACACTTAAAGTTCCTGATAAGACTCCTATTAGTGCTCCAGCCAAAACATCAATTAGAAAATGATGAGCCAAATAAATTCGGGAATAGCCTATAGCTACTGCAAAGAGAAAGCAAAGAGTCCAGACATGTCTTTTTTTGAAATAACTAGTAAGAACAGTAACCATCGCAAAGGCTGAGGCAGTATGTCCGGAAGGGAAACTACGAAAACCTATTCTGCAATTTGAAAAAGTGTCTAGGTAATAAGCATAATGAAGGGATTCAAAATAAACACTAGGCCTTGGAGACGTTACAAATTGCTTTATTACTTGTGACAAAAGTCCAGAACTTAAATAGCTAATTAATAAAACAACACCTAAATCTCTGTGTTTTTTGAAAGAAATCATTATAATAGTAAACACTATTATAATAAAAAGACCATCTCCGCAAAACGTAATATTTTGAAAAATTATAGTTAGTAAAGACGTATGGAATCCATTCATAATTATGAAAGTATCGGCCTTTGAGTAAAAAATTAAAAAAAACATACAAGCTATAGTCAATGCTAAACAGCTGATATAGAAAAAGCTGTTTTTGTTTATTATTTTTAAAAGTGTTTTCATCCTTAAGTAATTAGTAGTAGTAAAAATAAACTCTTACTGTTTTTACTTATTGAAAATCAGATTATTAAAATTCGATGAAATCGTAAATATAATGTTATGAAGAAGATGGTCTAAGTTGACAGATATTTTAGCCCAGATAGCAGCGGCATCTCCCGATTTTAAAAAACAAGGCCTTTTTCGGAAGGCACTGAAAAAGTCCCTATTTTCAAAAATCATTAAAAAAAGTGATTAAATAAGGCTTTGATTTTATTTAATCGTCTTTTTTTAGTCAAATTTAATCTTCTTAGATTACAAGGGGTTTGTAATAACTAAAAGGAGCGAAACCATTGTGTTTTCGCTCCTTTTTAGTTATTTTCATTTTCCTTATTCGAGGGACTTTTTCAGTGCCCTCCTTTTTCGGCCGTAGTTTTTTTGATCGGGAATATAGCGGATAGCTGGAAGTAGCTCCTAAAAAAAGAGAAAAAAAAAACTCCCCAATTTCTTGAGGAGTTTGTTTTTATTCTATGACAGCATTTTCTTTTTTGTCATAAAAGTGATATTCTAGGTACGTGTAAGCATCACGAGGTATAATTTTCACCCATTTTTTGTGCTCAAGAAACCATCTTGAACGCAATGATGGAAAACCTTTGGTAAGGTATGCGGCCACAAACGGGTGTACGTTAAGCACTACTTGATTGTGGTTTTTTAATACTCTTTCTAGATCAAAAGCTATTTTATCAATGATTTGGATTGGCGCTTCAATTTCGCCTTCTACATTGTTTGGATCTTCTTCTCTGGTTTTAATATTAACTTCTGGTCTTACTCTTTGGCGTGTAATTTGAACTAATCCAAATTTGCTAGGAGGTAAGATTTTGTGTTTGGCTTTATCATCGCTCATTTCTTCTTTTAAGAAATCGAACAACACTTTGCGATTTTCAGGATTAGACATATCGATAAAATCAACTACAATGATACCGCCCATATCTCGTAGACGCAATTGTCTAGCGATTTCGGCAGCAGCAATCATGTTGACTTCCATGGCAGTATCTTCTTGGTTGGTGGCTTTATTAGAACGGTTTCCGCTGTTTACGTCTATAACGTGCAACGCTTCGGTGTGTTCTATAATTAGGTAAGCTCCTTTACTCATGGAAACTGTTTTCCCAAATGAAGTCTTGATTTGTCGCTCTATGTTGTATTTCTCAAAAATAGGTGTGTCTTTTGATTGATAGAACTTTACAATTGATTGTTTGGATGGTGCAATTTCTTGCAAGTAATCCTTTGTTTGGTTGTACAACTCTTCATCATCTATTTGAATACCGCTAAAGGTATCATTAAACACGTCTCGAAGTATTGATGAAGCTCTGTTGAGTTCTCCAAGTACTTTTGACGGATGATGAGCAGTTGGTAATTTTTTACACATTGCAGTCCATCTGCTAAGCAGGTTCTGCAAATCTTTTTCTAATTCTACTGTGCTTTTGCCTTCGGCTACTGTGCGAACAATAACACCAAATCCTTTTGGTTTGATGGATTGTACTAATCGTTTCAAGCGTTCCTTTTCTTTTTTGTCTTCTATTTTTTGTGAAATAGAAACGCGGTCAGAAAACGGAACCAAAACTATAAATCTTCCTGCAAGAGAGAGCTCAGCGCTAATTCTTGGTCCTTTGGTTGATATAGGTTCTTTGACGACTTGTACTAAAACAGATTGATTGGCATTCAAAACATCAGTAATGGTGCCATCTTTGTCTATTTCTTTTTCAAACTGAAAGTTTTTTAGGGAGAAATCTTTTATTTTACCTGCGCTTACAAGTTTTATGAATTTCAGTTGAGAAGATAGGTTAGGGCCTAAGTCGTGATAATGTAAAAAGGCATCTTTTTCAAAGCCTACATTTACAAAAGCAGCATTTAGTCCGGCAACTGGTTTCCTGATTTTGGCAATAAAAATATCACCTACTTGGAAGT
Source organism: Flavobacterium sp. I-STPP5a (assembly GCF_009764685.1). Lineage (GTDB taxonomy): Bacteria > Bacteroidota > Bacteroidia > Flavobacteriales > Flavobacteriaceae > Flavobacterium. The sequence goes on from NZ_VHLM01000011.1 coordinate 51,450, forward strand.
TACTTTTTTCTTCTTCTTTATGTAATTCAATTAGTTTTCCATCTTTTAATAAGGCAAAATCTACGGCTTCAGAACTAGATCTAATGATTAATTCTTTATTCATTTGTAAATTTTTATCCCAACAAAAAGCTTCTAGCTTTTAGCTTTTGGCTTTTAGCTTAATAAGTTGGCTAAACGCTGACGGCTAACTGCTGACGGCTAAAGTAAGGATGGATTAAACAATATTTTAACAGGTATTGTACCCGGAGAAAAGAAAATTAGTCGAGAAAAGATTAAAGAATATAAACTTTTTGAGTTTATATTCTTTTTTCTTTACTCTTTCATCTTTTTTCAATTTCAATGAACGTTTAAAAAGAAAAAAGTAGTTTAAAACTACTTTTTCTTCTTGTGACGGTTAGCTCTCGCTCTTTTTTTACGTTTGTGCGTTGCAACCTTATGTCTCTTTCTTTTTTTACCACTTGGCATGTCTTGTCGATTTTATGATTAATATTATTATTTTGCTTCGTTGTTTGTTTTTACCCCTTCTACAAATACTTTTGCAGGTTTGAATGCAGGAATGTTATGTGCAGGAATCTTAATGGTTGTATTTTTTGAGATATTTCTACCTGTTTTCTCAGCTCTAGTCTTCACTATAAAACTTCCAAAACCTCTTAAATATACATTGTCGCCAGTTTCTAATGAATTTTTAACTTCATTCATAAAGGTCTCTACAGTTGCTTGTACATCTCCTTTTTCAAGACCTAATTTTTCTGAAATTTTTGCTACGATATCTGCTTTCGTCATTTTCTTTCCTATTTATAATGTTGTACTATTTTTTTGAGTTTGCAAATATAGGAATTTAAAAAACAATAATTCAAGCTAATTCATTAAATTTTAATTACATAAACTTTTACTTTTGCTAACAAATATTTAAAACATGATTTTTCATAAAACACTGATAGATTGGTATTTACAAAACAAACGTGATTTACCATGGCGTCATACCACAAATCCTTACGAGATTTGGCTCTCTGAAATTATGTTGCAACAAACGCGTGTGGCTCAAGGAATGCCCTATTTTTTTGCTTTTACTACGGCATTTCCGACTGTTTTTGATTTGGCCGCTGCAAGTGAGGAACAAGTGTTGAAATTATGGCAAGGTTTAGGGTATTATTCTAGAGCACGTAATTTGCACAAAACTGCCCAATACATAGCTACTGAACTGTCAGGTATATTTCCACAAAACTACAATGAGCTTTTAAAACTAAAAGGAGTAGGCACGTATACGGCTGCCGCAATTGCATCTTTTGCCTATAACGAAGCGGTTCCTGTTGTTGATGGAAATGTTTTTAGAGTGTTGGCTCGTTATTTTGATGTGGAAACGGATATTGCTCAGGCTGCAACCAAAAATGAATTTGCTGCTTTGGCTTTTGAACTGATGCCAAAGAACATTCCTGCAATTTTTAATCAAGCCATAATGGAGTTTGGTGCCTTGCAATGCGTACCTAAAAGTCCTGATTGTGGTGTTTGTGTTTTTAGCGATAGCTGCGCCGCTTTGCAGAAAAAGAAAGTCGAGCAACTGCCTGTAAAATCGAAAAAACTAAAAGTACGAAACCGATACTTTAATTACTTGGTGTTTGAGGATCTTCAAAGAAATACGTTGATTAATAAACGAACGGATAAAGGAATTTGGCATAATTTATACGAGTTTCCCGTTTATGAAACCGATAAAGAGGAAGGTTTTGATTGTGTAAACGAACAGGTTCAGGAGGAGTATGGCAATGGGAAATCAAATCCTATTATATATGAATACAATGCTAAAAGTATCGTACACAAGTTGTCACACCAACATTTGCATATTAAATTTTGGAAAGTTAAGGTGGGAGAAACTCTAGAGAATGCAATTGATACTGAAACCTTGCGAAGTTTTCCGTTCCCAATAGTTATTCATAATTTTATCGAAAAGGAATTAAATGAATAAAGACTTTTGATTTAATCATTTGTAGTTTTTTTTTTTCTATATTTATACGTTGTAAAACTTAAAATTGAAAATCCCTTTGAGAAAATTACTTCTATTAATTGCTATTCATTTTGTAGCAATCGCTTTAGCACAAACGCAAAAAAGTAAAGCAGAAACAATTCAGAAAAACCAAGAAGCCATTATCGAGGAATTCGTGACTAATTGTGTCCAAAATTATAATTACAATTATAATATGGATGAATGGCAAGCTTGTTTAGATGAAGGATTAAAAAAAGACAGTACGGTTGCTTATTTGTGGCAGCAAAAGGCGATGCCTTATTTTAAAGCAAAGAAGTATGAAGTTGGGATGCGATATATTGATAAAGCGGTGCAGTACAATCGTGAAAAATGGCAATCCTATAGAGCTTTTATGAAATGTATTTTTGCTAAAACTTATAAAGAAGCGATTTTAGACTTTGAAGATTGTCAAAAACGTTTTGGTAATAGTTACGTGATGGATCATACCTATGGGTTTTATATTGGCTTGTCTTATTTGCAACTGAATGAGTACGTAAGAGCAGAAAAGCTTTTTAAGGAATATATTGATGATATTTTTAAAAACAGACAAGGTTTGGAACATCCGACCGTTCTTTTTTACCACGGAATTGCGAAATATGAACAGAGCAAGTTATCTGAAGCTATCTTAGAATTTGATAAAGCTTTGAAAATAGATCCGAATCTGTCGGATGCAAAATATTACAAAGCCGTTTGTTTGGCAAAATTGGGAAGAGTTGAAGAGTATAAGGTAGTAGAAAAAGAAGCAGAAGAAGCAGGAAAATTAGGATATACGCTTAATGAGGATAATACTGTTTATGAAACCTATCCATATCAGGTAAAATGGAAATGACATTTGAAACAGTGTCGAAAACAAAATTAATTTTCTTAAAAAAGTTTTCTAAAAAATGTACCTTTGATTTATACCACAAATCACAATGAACGGAACATTAAATAAGGTCATGCTTATAGGTTATCTTGGTGACGCCATCAAGATGCACTACTTTGAGGGAGGCAATTGTATAGGCAGGTTTCAGCTGGCTACTAATGAAGTCTACATCAATAAAACTACCAATGAAAAAATAACTTCTACAGAATGGCACAATCTTGTAGTGCGTAACAAAGCCGCTGAGCTTTGTGAAAAATACCTTTCTAAGGGAGATAAAATTTATGTTGAAGGCAGGATTAAATCACGACAATGGCAAGCAGAAGACGGCAGTACAAAGCAAACCATGGAAATTCAAGTGACTGAATTCACTTTTCTTACTACAAAAAAAGAAAGCGAAAACAATAAATCTACAGCTGCGGGTGATGATTCAAAAAACACTAATTTTGAACCCGAAAATAAGACGCTACCTATTAATGACTTGCCGTTTTGAAAAAATAAAATAGGATAGTTTCTTTTAAATAAATTTCGATAATGATTTTAAAAAAAATAAAAAATAGCATCACGTTACTACTATTGGCTACCGTTTTATTCAGTTGTAAAGAGGAGTTATTGCCGAAACCGGCAGGCTTTTTACGGTTGGATTATCCAGAGGCTACTTATGTCAATTTTGCCAATGAATGTCCTTTTGGATTTGAGATGAACTCGGAGGCAATCATTAAAAAAGAAAAAAATTGTGGTTTTACCATTACGTATCCTAAAATGAAAGCGACCATTTTTTTGACCTATAATCCTGTTCGCAACAACATAAATGCGTTGTTGCGAGATGCGCAAACACTAACTTTTAAACACGTTATAAAAGCAGATGATATCTTGGAGCAGCCGTATTTGAATCCAAATAAAAAAGTGTATGGTATGTTTTACCAAGTGGATGGGAATGCTGCTACAAACTCACAATTTTATGTAACAGACAGTACTAGGCATTTTGTAACGGGATCTGTATACTTTTATGCCAAGCCCAATTTTGATTCGATTATGCCTGCAGCCAGTTACATAAAAAATGATATGCAGCGCCTTATGGAAACTTTAAAATGGAAATAACAGTTAGGTTATACTGTTAATGTCAAAAAAAGCGTAACCTCTATCAACAAAAAAATCCTCATGTAGAGGATTTTTTCGTTTTAATATTCAATGTTTAAGATTTCATATCTTTTACCTTGTACGTTTTACCATCAGCGGCTGCCTCAACCACTTTGGTTAGTTTTTCAGGTGACTGAATGGTTTTGTCGAAGGTTACTTTGGCTTGTTTTGTTTCAAAATTTACGGTGGCTTCTTGAACACCTTCAAGTTGTGTTAAGTCTTCTTGAATGGTTTTGGCGCAACCTATAGCGCAGGTCATTCCTTCTACTGCAAAGCTTGCCGTTTGTAAATTTGCTGCAGCAATTTTCTTTGGTTTTGCGTTTGGATCTTTTTTGCCTTCAGCATCAGCAGCAATTTCAGTTCCTGGTTTTTTGTTTTCTGATTCTTTACATCCCACAAAAAGGGTGCAAGCAAACAATAATGCAAGTATTGATTTATTGAAATTCATGACGTTATTATTAAAAGTTTATTTTCTAAATGTGTTCACAAAATTAATTAAAAAATGAAGGCGTAATTCATAAAAAAAGTACAATTTTGGAGTAAAATTATCTATATGGAATCAAAGCAGTTAAAGTGGGTGTATCTTGTTGTTCTCGCGCTTGTGTGGGGGAGTTCTTTTATTTTGATCAAGAAAGGATTAGTAGGGTTAACGGCTATGCAATTAGGCTCACTCCGAATTATATTTGCCTCCATTTTTTTAATTATTATTGGTTTTAAAAGCGCTGCTAAAATACCTTCATTCAAATGGAAGTATATTGCGCTAACCTCTTTGTTTGGTACTTTTATTCCAGCCTATTTATTTGCAATTGCGCAAACGGAAATTGATAGTTCCGTGAGTTCTATATTGAATTCTTTAACGCCTTTGAATACGCTTGTTATTGGTGCACTCGTTTTTGGTTTACAATTTAAAAGAAATCAAACCTTTGGGATATTAATAGGACTTATAGGAAGTGCTTTGTTGATTTTGAACGGTGCTTTTCATCATCCTGAGCAAAATTATTACTACGCAATTCTAGTTTTGATAGCGTCAATATGTTATGCAGTAAATGTAAATCTAATCAAGAAGTACTTACATGATTTGAGTCCGTTGAGTATTACAACGGGAAATTTCATCGTGCTTTTGGTACCTGCTTTTACCGTTTTACTGTTTACTAATTTCTTTTCGCAAGTGGGTGAACTTAAAGTACAAGAGTCGGTCTTGTTTATTATGATTCTTGGGGTAGTAGGGACAGGAATTGCAAATATTCTTTTCTTTAAATTGATTCAAATGTCTTCACCTGTTTTTGCTACATCAGTAACGTATTTAATTCCTGTTGTTGCTTTTTGTTGGGGATTGTTAGACCATGAAATGTTGACACCTGTGCAGCTTTTTGGTGCTTTTATTGTTTTAATAGGAGTGTATTTGTCTGCTAAAAAATAATTGTTCTTATAACGGTTTTGCGTGAGGGAAAGCAGCAAGCTACCGAAGTAGCGCGTATTGCCCGACGGCATAAAAAAAGGGACCAACTAGCCGGTATTGCTGAGTAGGTCCCTTTTTTTATGGGGTCACGCCCAAGAAATTTTGAATCAAAAAAGGTTGTCTATTGCTAGACAACCTATATTATTTATGCGCTGTTTATTTATTGAAAATCAGTAGCAAGTACTCCTTCGTTAATTTTAACATCACTTATTTTAATGTCAAGTTCAAAACCTACATTTTGAATCATGTTAAAAGGAACTTTCACGCCTTTTACTTCTCTATAATCACTATATGAAGTAGTTTTAGTCATGCTCTTGCCGCCTTGTTCTAATACAACTGATTCAGCTACTTTTAAACCTGAAGCCACATCATAGAACAATGTAGTTTTACCATTTTTTATTGCGTACGCATCTTTACCATTAATTGGTTCAATGTTTACCAATGTAAGACCTTCTTTTGTAGCGAGTGTTAATTCTTTGAATGGAGTAGCTTCTGCTTTCATATCGTTTAGCATTTCGCCTTCAAGAATTTGTTTTTGTCCTTGTTGCATAACATAGCCTCCTTTTTCATTTACCACTTGCTTCATTAAGCTCATCGTTCCCATGGCTAACTCTACCATTAGCATTCCTTTTGAATCGGTTTTTGAAACAAAACTCAATGGAGCTGGTGCCTGTGGAATTGTAGTACTACCGTTCATCACGATGGTTTTTACTGCTTGTGCTGCTTGAAGTCCACCAATAGATTTGATGTAATTGTCAAGAACACTTTTTACTGTAACTCCTGCAGGAATAGCTTTCTTTAACTCTGGTTTTGCAGTTGGATTACCGTATTTATCAAAATATTGTACTGGATATTTTAGTTTTTCTAATCCAGCAGCGACATCAGCAGCTTTACCTACTATAACGATGCGGCTATTATCAGCTAAGAAATATTTGTTAGCTACTCTTAAAATATCATCGGCAGTTACGGCACTGATGTTTTTAATGTAGTTTTCGTAGAAATCAGCAGGTAAACCTTGTGATTGTATTCTTAAAGCATAACCAGCAACAGTTTGAGGTTTTTCAATTTGCATTACAAATCTACCAATGTATCCCGCTTTTACGCTTGCTAGCATTTCTTCAGAAACTTTTTCAGTTCTAATCTTTTTTAATTCTTTGAAAATTTCAACTACTGTACTGTCTGTAACAGTGTTGCGGACTTGAGTAGAAGCATTGAAAGTTCCAACTCTTTTGTCTCCAGAAATGCTACTTCTAGCACCGTAAGTCCATCCATGAGCTTCTCTCAAGTTCATGTTGATGTAACTGTTAAAGTCACCACCTAAAATTTGGTTTGCAATTAAAACAGCAAAATAATCAGGATCTGTCATTTTAAGTTTAGACATATTCACCACAGCAACTTCTGATTGCACTGCGTTTGGCATGTCAATAAAGTTAATTTGCGTTTGAGGAACATCCTTTGGATCTGTATATGCTATTGATGGCGCTATGGCTTTTTTCCAGTTACTAAAGAATTTTTCAACCATTTTTTTAGTCTCGCTAAACTTTACGTCTCCAACAATAATTAGGTAAGCGTTACTAGGAACAAAATAGGTGTTGTAATTTGTTTTTACATCCTCTAGAGTTACATTTTTTACCGTAGTTTCGCTTACAAACTCACCAGCTGGATGATTTTTCCCGTAGGTTAAAACATTTACAACTCTTCCAGCTACTGCTGAAACACTTTTTTCATTTGCCTTTAACCCTTCAATAAATTTTGCTTTTTCTTTGTCAAATTCCTCTTGAGTAAAAACAGGATTCAGGGCGCCATCAGCCATTAATTCTAAAACACGTCCTGCGTATTTTGAAAGAGAGCTTGCTGATGCTCCATTAGAACTAAAATTGATGTTTGCTCCAAGAAAATCAACCTCTTCGTTGAAAGCTGTTTTAGAAATTTTTGTAGTTCCACTGCCTATCAAAGCGCTTGTCATCTCAGACACACCTTTTTTATCGCCTTCAGTGTAAGGGTCGTTATCTAACGTAAGGCTAAAGGATACGCGTGGTAGTTTATGGTTTTCAACTACCATAACTTTTAAACCATTTTTTAATTCAAATGTTTGTGGTTTTCCAATTTTGATTGTTGGAGCCACTCCAGGTTTTGGCTGTGGGATGATTTGTCCTTGCATAATTAGAGTTAAGAACAAGCTTGATATAATTAATATTGATTTTTTCATAATGAGATATCTTAGTTTTGAGCTTTGTCTTTAGATGGAACGTAATCCAAAACTAACCTTTGGTTTGGATTCAAATATTTTTTTGCAACATCTCTTATTTCCTCACGAGTAATAGATTGGTAGATCTCTATTTCGGTGTTGATCAAGTTTACATCGCCGTACAATAAATAGTAGGTTGCAAGATTATCTGCAATACCATCAATTGTTGAATTGCTGTTTACGTATTGATTTTCGAACTTGTTTTGTAATTTTTGTAAATCCTTTTCAGAAATCAATTCAGTTTGAAGTTTTACAATCTCTGCATCAATTTCAGCAAGAATATTTTCAACAGTATTTGGTGCTTGTGGTAAGCCGTAAATAATGTAGCTTCCGTAGTCTTCTTGGTTATTACTAAAAGCACCTATTTGCAAAGCCATTTTCTTATCGTCTACAATTTTCTTGTACAATCTAGAGCTTTTTCCATCGCTTAATATTGATGAAATCATATCTAATACTCTTGCGTCTCTTGTTTTCATAGATGGCGTTCTGTAGGCAGCAACTATAGCAGGGATTTGAATGTTTGCATCTTCGAATTTTGCTTTTATAGTTTGTGTAATTGGTTCTTCGACAAATGTTTCTCTTTGTATTGGAGCTCCTTTTTGAATTGGTCCAAAATATTTTTGAATCCATTCTTTTGCTTGTTCTTTTTTGAAATCTCCTGCTACAATTAAAACCGCATTATTAGGAATGTAGTATTTCTTGTTAAAAGCTTGGAATTCCTCCAGTGTTGCAGCATCTAAATGGCTCATAGAACCAATAGTTGCCCAACGGTATGGGTGTTTTGTAAAAATGTTCTTTTTTACTTCGGCTAAAAAGTTACCATAAGGCTGGTTGTCTACACGTAGTCTTTTTTCTTCTTTTACTACTTCGTTTTGAGTATCAACACCTATCTGATTAATTACTGGATGTAACATTCTTTCGGCTTCCATCCACAATCCTAACTCTAAGTTGTTAGATGGGAAAACTTCATAGTAATACGTTCTGTCATCTGTAGTATTGGCGTTATTAACTCCTCCATTTCCAGTTACAATTTTAAACCACTCTCCACGTTTTATATTTTCGGTTCCTTCAAATAATAAGTGTTCAAAAAAGTGAGCAAAACCAGTACGTTCTGGATTTTCGTCTTTGGCTCCCACATGGTACATCACAGATGTGATAACTGTAGGTGCAGATGGGTCATTGTGTAAAATTACATGTAAGCCATTGTCTAATTTGTATTCCTCAAAAGCTACTTTCTGCGCAGAAGCGACTCCTCCTAGCATAAACAAAGCACCTAAAGCCATTAATGAATTTTTCATAAGGTTAATAATTTTATTAATATAACAATTAGTAGTGCAGATATTTATTTTGTTACAGTAAAAATGCGACCCAAATAAACTTTAACATCTGTTTGTTTTAGATTAGAGATAGTGATCTTGAAACGAATAGTAAATCAAACGTTTAGGGGTTTGAAATATTTTTTACAGTACGGATTGCAGGTTAGAAATATAATTGTATATTTGCAACCTTAGAAATTATTAAAACAATTCAGTATGTATGCAATCGTAGAGATAGCAGGGCAACAATTTAAAGTAAGCAAAGACTTAAAGGTTTATGTAAACCGTTTGTCTAATGAAGAAGGATCAAAAGTTTCTTTTGATAAAGTTCTTTTATTAGATGATAACGGAGCAATCACTTTAGGCGCCCCAGCTATAGAAGGTGCTTCAGTAGAAGCTAAAGTGTTACAACACTTAAAAGGAGATAAAGTTATCATTTTCAAAAAGAAAAGAAGAAAAGGATACAAAAAGAGAAACGGTCACAGACAATATCTTACTCAAATTGTAATTGAAGGTATTACTGGTGTAGGTGCAAAAAAAGCAGCTCCTAAGAAAGCGGCAGTAGAAGCTAGTACTGAAGAAGTAGCAGCTCCTAAGAAAAAAGCAACCAAAGCTAAAAAAGAAGATACTCAAGAATAATAACAATATAAAACTAATACGTCATGGCTCACAAGAAAGGTGTCGGTAGTTCTAAGAATGGTAGAGAATCAGAATCAAAACGTTTAGGCGTAAAGATTTTTGGTGGTCAAGCTGCTATTGCTGGGAACATCATCGTAAGACAAAGAGGTTCAAAACATAATCCAGGTGCTAATGTTTACATCAGTAAAGATCACACACTACACGCAAGAGTAGATGGAGTTGTTTTCTTCCAAAAGAAAAGAGATAATAAATCTTATGTTTCTATCCTTCCATTTGAAGTTGAAGCATAATTGATTTTCTCAATTATTTAAAAGTCCGTCTCGTTATAAAACGAGACGGATTTTTTTTATACTCACGCAAGGGCTCTCTGTAGTGAAGAGAGTAGAGAAGTGAATAAATAGATAAGAGTTAGATTTAACAAAGCTTCTAGCCTTTTAAAGGCTAGAAGCTTTGTTGTACATACTTCCGCATGAGGGATTACTTCACTTCGATTTTATTTTTATCGGAGTTCATTGAACTTCGTTTGCAGCGACATCCTTTTATGAAGCGCAGCGCAATAAAAGATACAGCGAATAGCCCGAGAGGGCACTGAAAAAGTCCCTCGAATAAGGAAAATGAAAATAACTAAAAAGGAGCGAAAACACAATGGTTTCGCTCCTTTTAGTTATTACAAACCCCTTGTAATCTAAGAAGATTAAATTTGACTAAAAAAAGACGATTAAATAAAATCAAAGCCTTATTTAATCACTTTTTTTAATGATTTTTGAAAACAGGGACTTTTTCAGTGCCCTCTAGCCCGACCCGCAGTTTTTACGGACGGTCATGCCCAAAAACAAAAAACCCTCACATTACTGCGAGGGCACTGAAAAAGTCTTTTTTCGAATAAATTGATAAATAAAAGAAGTAGAAAGCTTAGTATTTCTACTCCTTTTTTGGTATATTTAGCTGTAATTATAAGAGCTTTTAGATGTTAGTACAACAGCAATCAATACAGTTCAGTGAACATTCTTCTTTATAT
>NZ_VHLM01000017.1 GCF_009764685.1 Flavobacterium sp. I-STPP5a
AATGACTAGTCCTAAATAATCGATACAGATTATTAAACAAAAATAATTAATTAAACACTTGCTGGATCGTTCTTGCAAGTGTTTTTTCTTTTATAGGTTCTCATCTTAATTTTACTTTGCTGATGCATTTGATTTGGTGTTAGCATATAATTGGAGTAATGAGGTCTTTTTTGATTATAGATTTCAATAGCATCTTTAACCAACAACTTCATAATTGGAAGGTCTTTGTTGAATTTATCAATATCAAATTCTTGTTTTAAAATACCATTTATTCTTTCTGCTACTGCATTTTCATAAGGATCTGAGTTTTGTGTCATGCTACACTTTATAAGGCTTTTCTTGAGTAGTTTTTGATAATCATTTGCACAATATTGCACTCCTCTGTCGGAATGATGTATTAATGATAAATTCTTGTCCTTTCTTAGTTTTATTGCGTTTTCCAATGCTATTAAGCTACTTTCTGTATTCATATTATCAGCTACATTAAACCCCATTATTTTTTTAGAATAAGCATCAGTTACCAAACTTAAGTAACACGGATTTTCTCTTTTTCCAATATAGGTTATGTCTGAAACCCAAACTTGTTCCGGACGTTTTATTTCTAGTTCCAGAATCTGATTTTGATGTTTTCTAAAGCGATGATGCGAGTTGGTTGTAATATGATACGAACGCTTTGGAACAATCAATAAATGATTAGCTCTTAGGATACTGATAAATTTATCTCTTCCGACTTTTAGTTGCTTTAATTCGTTATTTAAAAGAAAATAGAGTTTTTTTGCTCCAATCCTAGGCATCGTCTGCCTGATTGTTATAACCATAGCAACTATCTTAGAAGCCTTGGATTGTCTTGCTTCTCTTCTTTTTATTTTTCGATAATAAACCTGTCTGTCTATCCCGAACAAAGTACAGGTAAACATTACTGTCTCTTGTTGCTCTTGTTTGAATTGGTCGATTGTTCGGGTGATGAGTTTTTTCTGATGTCAATTTGATATTCTTTTTCTGCAATATCAATCATTTTATCAAAGATGATAGCTTTCTTATCCGATACATAAGCTTCTCTCTCTAGCAATGCTTTCTGCTTTTCTAACAACATAACTTGTGCTTCAAGTTCCATTATTCTTTGTTCAGGTGATTTTGGCATATTTGATGGTGTTTGATTATCCCAATCAAAGTTACCAAATTTCCGGAGCCATTGCACAATTGTCGAGCGTGACTGAATACCGTAAACTTTTTTGACTTGCGAAATAGACATCTTTCCCTGCTCTATGTCTTGTACAATCTGTAATTTAAAAGACATCGTGTAGTCTTTTTGGGTACGCTTTAAGTAGCGTGATTCTTGAGGATTTTCCATAAGGATACTTTTTGTGTATCGCTATTTTAGGACGGGACACAAAACCAAAAAAAAACGCTAATTGAAAAATTAGCGTTTTTTTTATATTTATGTTCTTAAGCAATCATAACATCCGAATTAATTGCTTTTTTCAAGAAAGCCTTAATTAAAATTCTATTAGGAGCAGTTCCTGAGGTAATTACTTGTTTTTTTGTATTTGTTTCTTCTATAGTCGTATTTGATTTAGTGTCTTGTTTAGAACCCATAAACCAAAGCACAAAATTTACATTATTTGTAACATTACTTTTAGTTACATTTTCATTTTTAACTGAAACTACTTCAATAGGATTATTATCAACTATAGTTTGTGCGGCTTGCGAAAAAGCCACATTAGAACACAATGAAAAAACTAGAAAAAAGAAACCTTTTAACACTAATTTTTGACAAACTAAAGATGTAAAATATTTCATAACAAATGTTTTTATTTTTCTTAGATGTACATATTCTAATTCGAAACAAATGTATCTCATTAATCAAATAGCAAAAAAAAATTTCGATAAAGCGCCATTATAGTCGTTTAAAGCACAAATTTAATGTGCAAAACAAAAAAGTAACGATTTAAATACAGCTCTTTCAATTGAGTAACACCAAACTAATAGAAAAAGCGCTATCCCATTTATCGAAATCTATCAAAAAAAAAGCTCCAGTAAAAAACTGGAGCTTTTGAGATTTATGCTTGACCGGCTGGGCCAAAGTTGAGCGGAATGGGCAACTGTTCTGTGTCTTTGATTTCGCCATGGGCAATTTCAAATCGATGAATGTTTTCTCCAATAGCCTTTAATAATCTTTTAGCATGCTGTGGTGTCAAGACAATTCTTGATTTCACTTTAGCCTTAGGAATTCCAGGCATAATACTAACAAAATCTAAAACAAATTCTGAAGAAGAATGGTTGATAATTGCTAAATTAGAATAAATTCCTTCTGCAGTTACTTCATCAAGTTCAATATTAATTTGCTCTTGTTGTTGATCTTTCATATTTTTAGTGTTTAGTGTTTAGTCCATTAGTCCTCAGTGATTAAACTCAACGTAAATCACTAAGGACTAGGCACTAAAACCTTAATAGATATACTCCTCTTTGTTAGCCATCATATCATTGTAATCATCTTTTGAACCTACAATTGTGTGATCGTATTCTCTCATACCTGTACCAGCTGGGATTCTATGACCGACAATTACATTTTCTTTCAATCCTTCTAAGTAATCAATTTTACCTGCAACTGCAGCTTCATTTAATACTTTAGTAGTTTCCTGGAACGATGCCGCAGAGATGAATGATTTAGTCTGTAACGATGCTCTAGTAATACCTTGTAATACCGGTGTTGCAGTAGCAGTTACCACATCACGAGCTACAACTAGATTTTTGTCTGTACGTTTCAATAAAGAGTTTTCGTCACGCAACTCACGAGGCGTAATGATTTGTCCTTCTTTTAATGCACTAGAATCTCCAGCATCTTCTACGACTTTCATACCGTATAACTTATCATTCTGAACAATAAAGTCTTTAGTATGAATCAATTGATCTTCTAAGAATAAAGTATCACCTGGATCTTGTACTCTTACTTTACGCATCATTTGACGAATAACAACCTCGAAGTGTTTGTCGTTAATTTTTACACCTTGTAAACGGTATACTTCTTGAATTTCATTAACCAAGTACTGTTGTACAGCTGCTGGACCTTGAATTCTTAAAATATCATCCGGAGTAATTGCTCCATCAGACAATGGCACACCTGCTCTTACGAAGTCATTTTCTTGAACAAGAATTTGACTTGATAATTTAACTAAGTATTTACGAACATCTCCAAATTTAGACTCAATAACGATTTCACGGTTACCTCTTTTGATTTTTCCAAAAGAAACAACACCATCAATTTCAGAAACTACAGCTGGGTTAGATGGATTACGAGCTTCTAACAACTCTGTAATTCTTGGTAAACCTCCGGTAATATCTCCTGATTTAGAAGAACGACGTGGAATTTTAACCAATACTTTACCTGCTTTAATTTTCTCACCGTTTTCAACCATCAAGTGGGCTCCAACTGGTAAGTTATAAGAACGAATTAATTCTCCATCTTTACCGTAAACCAATAATGTTGGAATTAATTTTTTAGCTCTTGACTCAGAAATTACTTTTTCTTGGAAACCAGTTTGCTCATCGATCTCAACCATGAACGATTGTCCTTGCTCTAAATCTTCGTAAGCAATTTTACCCGTAAACTCAGAAACAATAACTCCGTTATATGGATCCCATTTACAAATCACATCCCCTTTTGCAACAGATTGACCATCTGCAACAAAAATACTAGAACCGTAAGGAATGTTATTGGTACTCAATAAAATACCTGTTCTTTCGTCAATTAATTTCAATTCAGTAGAACGAGAAACAACGATATCAACTGAGTTTCCTTCGCTATCTTCACCTTTAACAGTTTTTAAATCTTCGATTTCAAGTTTACCACCAAATTTAGTGATGATACTTGATTCTTCAGAAATTCCACCCGCAACCCCTCCAACGTGGAAAGTACGTAATGTTAACTGTGTACCTGGTTCTCCAATAGATTGTGCTGCAATTACACCAACTGCTTCACCTCTTTGTGTCATCTTACCAGTTGCTAGGTTACGACCGTAGCACTTAGCACAAATTCCTTTTAAAGCTTCACAAGTTAATGGAGAACGTACTTCTACTTTTTCAATAGGAGATGCATCTATAACTTTCATAATCGCTTCGGTAATTTGCTCACCTGAACGAATTATTACTTCACTAGTTAAAGGATTTATTAAGTCTTGTAAAACTACACGACCTAAAATTCTTTCTCCTAATGACTCTACAATTTCTTCATTCTTTTTCAAAGCTGCTACTTCAACACCTCTCAAAGTACCACAATCTTCGATGTTAACAATAACATCTTGAGAAACGTCATGTAATCTACGAGTCAAGTATCCAGCATCGGCCGTTTTCAAAGCCGTATCCGCGAGACCTTTACGAGCACCGTGAGTAGAGATAAAGTATTCTAAGATTGAAAGACCTTCTTTAAAGTTAGAAAGAATCGGGTTTTCAATAATTTCACCACCACCGGCAGTAGATTTTTTAGGCTTAGCCATCAAACCACGCATACCAGTTAACTGACGAATTTGTTCTTTAGAACCCCTCGCTCCAGAGTCAAGCATCATGTACACAGAGTTAAATCCTTGCTGATCTTCTCTAATGTTTTTCATTGCTAGCTCTGTTAATTGAGCATTTGCTGATGTCCATACATCAATAACTTGGTTGTAACGTTCGTTATTGGTAATAAGACCCATGTTATAATTTGCAGAAATACCTTGAACTTGCTCTCTTGCATCAGCAATTAACTGAGGCTTTTGATCTGGAATTCTAATATCTCCTAATGAGAATGATAAACCACCCTTGAAGGCAAATTTATATCCCATATCTTTCATATTGTCCAAGAAAGCAGCAGTTGTAGGAACATCTGTACAGCTTAATACGTGACCAATAATATCTCTTAAGTTTTTCTTAGTCAATACGTCATTGATATAACCAGCTGCTTCAGGAACAACCTCGTTAAACAATACACGTCCAGCAGTAGTTTGGATCACTTTGTATACTAATTCACCTGCCTCATTGAAATCTTTTGCTCTAATTTTAACACGAGCATTCAACTCTACTCTTCCTTCATTCAAAGCGATATTCACCTCTTCTGCAGAATAGAAAGTGATTCCTTCACCTAAAATTTTCATTTCAGGAGTTGACAAACGTTCTTTGGTCATATAATATAGACCCAAGACCATATCCTGAGATGGTACAGTGATTGGAGCACCATTTGCAGGGTTCAAGATGTTGTGCGAACCTAACATTAACAACTGAGCCTCTAAGATAGCTTCAGGTCCTAATGGTAAGTGTACCGCCATTTGATCCCCATCAAAATCCGCGTTAAATGCCGTACAAACTAAAGGGTGCAATTGGATTGCTTTTCCTTCAATTAATTTTGGTTGGAACGCCTGGATACCAAGACGGTGCAAAGTAGGAGCACGGTTTAGTAAGATTGGGTGACCTTTGATTACATTTTCAAGGATATCCCAAACAACAGGCTCTTTTTTATCAATTATTTTTTTAGCAGATTTAACTGTTTTTACAATTCCTCTTTCGATTAATTTACGAATCACAAAAGGCTTGTACAATTCAGCTGCCATATCCTTAGGAATACCGCATTCTGATAATTTTAATTCAGGACCAACAACAATTACCGAACGAGCAGAATAATCCACACGTTTACCCAATAAGTTTTGACGGAAACGACCTTGCTTACCTTTTAACGAGTCAGAAAGTGATTTCAATGGTCTGTTTGATTCTGTTTTAACAGCAGATGCTTTACGCGTATTGTCAAATAATGAATCTACAGATTCTTGCAACATACGTTTCTCGTTTCTCAAGATAACTTCTGGAGCTTTAATCTCCATTAATCTTTTCAAACGGTTGTTACGGATGATTACACGACGATATAAATCATTTAAATCTGAAGTTGCAAAACGACCTCCATCAAGTGGCACAAGCGGACGTAATTCTGGTGGAATAACTGGTACCACTTTCATAATCATCCACTCAGGACGATTTTCGCGGTTTAAGTTAGACTCACGGAAAGACTCCACAACTTGTAATCTTTTTAAAGCTTCTGTTTTACGTTGTTTAGATGTTTCATTGTTAGCGCTGTGTCTCAATTGGTAAGACAACGCATCAAGATCAATTCTTGCTAACAAATCCATAATACACTCTGCTCCCATTTTGGCAACAAATTTATTTGGATCAAAATCATCTAAATATTGATTGTCAGCAGGAAGTGTATCTAAAATATTCAAATACTCTTCTTCTGTCAAGAAATCTAATCTTTGCAATGATTCACCATCAGGATTTTTAGCAATACCCGCTTGGATTACTACGTATCTTTCGTAGTAAATGATCATATCTAATTTCTTAGATGGAAGACCAAGGATATAACCGATTTTGTTTGGTAAAGAACGGAAATACCAGATGTGAGCAATTGGCACCACAAGATTGATGTGACCTACTCTATCTCTACGTACTTTTTTCTCAGTTACTTCAACACCACAACGGTCACAGATAATCCCTTTGTAACGTATTCTTTTATATTTACCACAAGCACATTCGAAATCCTTAACAGGACCGAAAATTCTTTCGCAAAATAATCCATCACGCTCTGGTTTGTGCGTTCTGTAGTTGATTGTTTCCGGCTTTAAAACCTCTCCTCTTGATTCTTTCAAGATAGATTCAGGTGATGCAAGACCGATTGAGATTTTATTAAACCTTTTTACAGGGTTTTTATCTTTATTGTTGTTATTTCTATTATTCATCATAGTTTTTACTATTGATTTATTTGCAATTAAAAAATTGATTTGATTTTAGTCTAAAGTCAAATGTCATAAAGTTTTTAAAGTCACGAATGACCTTTTACTTTTGACTTTCAAACTTTTGACTTAAACACTACCTCGGGTTACTTCTCTAAACTTCAAACCTTTTTATTTTGAAGTGCTAATTATAAAACTCTTACAGTTTTTATAAAAAATCGGAACGGGTTACGGGTCTAAATCCTAAAAACTTATATAAATGCCAAAGTAGAGATGCGATTTATCGCATCTCTACAGTTGACAAAATTTATTTATTCTTCTAAACGAATATCAAGTCCAAGACCTTTCAATTCATGCATTAATACATTGAATGATTCTGGTAATCCTGGTTCTGGCATAGACTCACCCTTAACGATTGCTTCGTAGGTTTTAGCTCTACCAATAACATCATCAGATTTCACAGTCAAGATTTCTCGTAGTGTACTAGAAGCTCCATAAGCCTCAAGTGCCCAAACCTCCATCTCTCCAAAACGTTGACCTCCAAATTGTGCTTTACCTCCAAGTGGTTGTTGTGTGATTAAAGAGTACGGACCGATAGAACGCGCGTGCATCTTGTCATCAACCATGTGACCCAATTTCAACATATAGATTACTCCAACAGTTGCTGCTTGGTGAAAACGCTCTCCAGTTCCTCCATCATATAAATGCGTATGCCCAAAACGTGGTACACCCGCCTCATCAGTCAAAGCATTTATTTGATCAAGTGAAGCACCGTCAAAAATTGGAGTAGCAAATTTTCTACCCAAGTTCATTCCAGCCCAACCAAGAACAGTTTCATAAATTTGACCAATGTTCATACGAGAAGGTACCCCAAGTGGATTCAATACGATATCTACTGGTGTTCCATCTTCAAGGAAAGGCATGTCTTCATGACGAACGATACGTGCAACAATACCTTTGTTACCGTGACGTCCTGCCATTTTATCACCCACTTTCAATTTACGTTTCTTAGCGATGTAAACTTTAGCTAATTTTAAGATACCAGCTGGTAATTCATCACCTACAGTAATTGTAAATTTCTCTCTACGTAAAGCACCTTGTAAATCATTCAATTTAATTTTATAGTTATGAATTAAATCATTAACCATAGTATTAGTAGCATCATCAGCTACCCATTGACCTTTACTTAAGTGAGCAAAATCCTCTACTGCATAAAGCATTTTTTGAGTATATTTTTTACCTTTTGGTAAAACTTCTTCACCCAAATCATTCATTACACCTTGAGATGTTTTTCCGTTAACGATCAAGAAAAGTTTTTCAACTAATTTGTCTTTCAATTCAACAAATTTCACTTCAAACTCCATTTCAAGCGCTCCTAAAGCATCCTTGTCTTGTGTACGTTTACGTTTATCTTTTACTGCTCTTGCGAACAATTTCTTGTCTAAAACAACACCATGCAAAGAAGGAGACGCTTTTAAAGAAGCATCTTTTACATCACCTGCTTTGTCCCCGAAGATTGCACGAAGCAATTTCTCTTCTGGAGTAGGATCTGATTCTCCTTTTGGAGTAATTTTTCCGATAAGAATGTCACCAGGTTTAACCTCGGCTCCAATTCTAATCATACCATTTTCATCTAAATCTTTAGTAGCTTCTTCCGAAACGTTTGGTATATCATTCGTTAATTCTTCGTTACCTAATTTAGTATCTCTAACTTCTAATGAATAATCATCAACGTGTATAGAGGTAAAAATATCGTCACGAACTACTTTTTCAGAAATTACAATCGCATCCTCAAAGTTGTACCCTTTCCAAGGCATAAACGCCACTTTCAAGTTACGTCCAAGAGCTAACTCTCCATTTTGAGTTGCGTAACCTTCCGAAAGTACTTGACCAGCAACAACTCTATCCCCTTTTCTTACGATAGGTTTAAGGTTGATACTTGTACCTTGGTTGGTTTTTCTAAATTTAATTAGATTATATGTTTTTTCATCTGACTCAAAACTAACCATTCTTTCTTCCTCAGAACGATCGTATTTGATAGTGATTATATTAGCATCAACGTACTCAATAACTCCATCACCTTCAGCATTTATCAATACTCTAGAATCAGAAGCAACTTGACGCTCTAAACCTGTACCTACAATTGGAGCTTCAGGACGAATCAAAGGAACCGCCTGACGCATCATGTTAGATCCCATCAAGGCTCTGTTCGCATCATCATGTTCCAAGAAAGGAATCAAAGATGCAGAAATAGATGCAATCTGGTTAGGTGCAACGTCAGTATAATCAACTTTTGAAGGCTCAATTACTGGGAAATCACCTTCTTGACGAGCAATAACATCCTCAGCAGTAATTTTACCAGCAGCATCCATTTGAATGTTTGCTTGTGCAATTAACATACCTTCTTCTTCTTCGGCACTTAAGTAAACTGGAGTAGACTCTAAATCTACAACTCCGTTAGTTACTTTACGGTAAGGTGTTTCAATGAAACCCATTCCGTTTACTTTAGCATAAACACCAAGAGATGAAATCAAACCAATGTTTGGTCCCTCTGGAGTTTCAATTGGACATAAACGTCCGTAATGCGTATAGTGAACGTCACGTACCTCAAAACCAGCTCTCTCTCTCGAAAGTCCACCTGGTCCTAGTGCAGATAATCTTCTCTTGTGCGTAATCTCGGCAAGTGGATTTGTTTGATCCATAAACTGAGACAACTGGTTTGTTCCAAAGAAAGAGTTGATTACAGATGATAATGTTTTAGCATTAATCAAATCTATTGGTGTAAACACCTCGTTATCTCTAACGTTCATTCTCTCACGAATGGTTCTAGCCATACGAGCTAAACCAACACCAAATTGTTGAGACAATTGCTCACCAACCGTTCTTACACGACGATTAGATAAGTGATCAATATCATCAATCTCAGCTTTTGAGTTGATTAATTCAATCAAATATTTAACAATAGTGATGATATCCTCTTTGGTCAAGACTTGCTTTTCCATTGGGGTATCTAAACCTAATTTTTTATTAATTCTATAACGACCTACTTCACCTAGGTTATAACGTTGATCAGAGAAAAATAATTTATCAATGATACCACGAGCAGTTTCCTCATCAGGCGGTTCAGCGTTACGTAATTGTCTATAGATGTGCTCAACTGCCTCTTTTTCAGAGTTTGTTGGATCTTTTTGCAACGTATTATGAATGATAGCATAATCACCTTGATTTGCATCTTCTTTGTGTAACAAAATAGATTTAACGTTAGAATCAATGATTTCTTCTACATTATCTTTATCGATAATTGTATCTCTATCAAGGATTATTTCGTTACGTTCGATAGAAACTACCTCACCAGTATCTTCATCAACAAAATCCTCATGCCATGTATTCAATACACGTGCTGCTAATTTTCTACCGATGTATTTTTTAAGACCTGTTTTCGAAACCTTAATTTCTTCAGCAAGATCAAAAATTTCGAGAATATCCTTATCTCTTTCAAAACCAATAGCTCTGAATAAAGTAGTTACAGGAAGTTTTTTCTTTCTATCAATATAAGCATACATTACACTATTGATATCTGTAGAAAATTCAATCCAAGAACCTTTAAACGGAATTACTCTCGCAGAATACAATTTTGTACCATTGGCATGGAATGATTGACCAAAGAAAACTCCAGGAGAACGATGTAATTGAGATACAACTACACGCTCAGCACCGTTGATAACAAACGTACCACTTGGTGTCATGTAAGGAATTGTTCCTAAATAAACATCTTGAACAATCGTTTCAAAATCTTCGTGTTCTGGGTCAGTACAATATAGTTTTAACCTGGCTTTTAAAGGCACACTATAAGTAAGACCTCTTTCTATACATTCTTGAATTGTATAACGTGGTGGGTCTACAAAGTAATCAAGGAATTCTAATACGAAGTTATTTCTCGTATCAGTAATTGGAAAATTCTCCATGAAGGTATTGTAAAGCCCTTCGTCACCTCTTTCGTCTGATTTAGTTTCTAATTGAAAAAAATCTTTAAACGATTTAACCTGAACATCTAGAAAATCTGGATAGTCAGGAATGTTTTTAGTAGAGGCAAAATTCAATCTTTCAGTCTGATTTGTTAGCATCAATGAACAAAATTTTGATTAAAAAGTAATTTTATTATACAAATAACAAGCTATTTGTATGCTTATTTTACATGCATTACATCTTTTAAAAACTAATTAAGGATAACTACTTTCTTATTATCTATTAATTTTTTTTCATCGTAATGGGTAAAATATATTTCGACAAATAAACCAAGTGTCTAAAAACACCCAATTTTAATTATACGAAAAAATGGTTTAGGTCAAAAGGCGACTAAACCCATGACCTAAACCGTATTCATTAAACGGAGTTTAATTATTTAAGCTCAACAACAGCTCCAGCTTCTTCTAAAGATTTTTTAAGACCTTCAGCCTCTTCTTTAGTTACACCTTCTTTAACGTTACTTGGAGCGCTATCAACTACGTCTTTAGCTTCTTTCAAACCTAAACCTGTAAGTTCTTTAACTAATTTCACAACTGCTAATTTAGAAGCACCAGCTTCTTTTAATACAACTGTAAATTCTGTTTGAACATCTTCAGCAGCAGCTTCACCACCACCTGAAACTACTACAGCTGCAGCAGCTGGTTCGATTCCGTACTCATCTTTTAATATTGTTGCTAATTCGTTAACTTCTTTAACAGTAAGGTTAACTAATTGTTCTGCGAATTGTTTCAAATCTGCCATTTTTTTTATCGTTTTAAAATGATTTGTAAAATATAATTTATTTATTGTGCGCGTAATTCAAATAAAATTAGATAAAATCTAAGATTATTATGCTTCAACTTCTTCCGAAACTTCTTCGCTACCAGCAAATTGGTTTTGTAAAGCAGAAATAACTCTTTGTGCAGGTGATTGCAATAATCCAATGATTTCACCAATAAGCTCTTCTTTAGATTTAATAGTTGCCAATGCATCTAACTGATCATCACCAATATAAATTTCAGAATTGATGTAAGCACCTTTTAAAATAGGCTTAGCTGATTTTTTTCTGAAATCTTTAATGATTTTCCCAGGAGCGTTAGCAACATCTGAAATAAAGATAGCACTATTACCACTCAATACTGAAGGTAAATCACCATAATCATTATCAGAAGCTTCCATTGCTTTTGCAAGCAATGTATTTTTTACAACCTCTAATTTTATACCTGCTTTAAAACAAGCTCTTCTTAAACTTGAAGTAGTTTCTGCGTTAAGTCCTGAAATATCAGATACATATATAATATTTGTACCAGCTAACTGTGCAGTTAAATTTTCAATCGCGATTGATTTTTCTTCTCTAGTCATACTAAAAGTTATTAACTACCAATTATACTGCTTTAGGATCCAATGCAATAGCAGGACTCATTGTGCTTGTAAGGTGTATACCTTTGATGTACGTACCTTTAGCAGCAGTTGGCTTAAGTTTAATTAATGTTTGAATAATTTCGTGTGCATTGTCATAAATCTGCTCAGCTCCAAAAGAAACTTTACCAATTCCAGCATGAACAATACCAGTTTTATCAACTTTAAAGTCAATTTTACCAGCTTTAACCTCTTGAACAGCTTTAGCAACATCCATTGTTACTGTACCTGTTTTAGGGTTTGGCATTAAACCTCTTGGCCCTAAAATACGACCCAAAGGACCTAATTTACCCATAACAGCTGGCATAGTGATAATTACATCAACATCTGTCCAACCATCTTTGATTTTTTGTAAATAGTCATCAAGACCTACATAATCAGCACCAGCTGCCAAAGCCTCAGCTTCTTTATCTGGAGTAACTAATGCTAAAACTTTTACATCTTTACCAGTACCGTGAGGTAATGTAACAACACCTCTTACCATTTGATTCGCTTTTCTTGGATCTACACCCAAACGAACTGCGATATCAACAGACTCATCAAATTTTGCAGAAGCTATAACTTTGATTAATGCAGCAGCATCTTTCAAAGAGTATAGTTTGTTCTTCTCAATTTTAGAAGCAGCCTCTTTTTGCTTTTTTGTTAATTTTGCCATTTCTTTCTCTTAATTAAAAAGGAGCATCTCCTGATACAGTTATACCCATAGATCTAGCAGTTCCAGCGATCATGCTCATTGCAGATTCGATTGTGAATGCATTTAGATCTACCATTTTATCTTCAGCTATCGCTTTGATAACATCCCAAGTAACACTAGCTACTTTTTTACGATTTGGTTCACCTGATCCAGACTTTAGCTTTGCAGCCTCCAATAATTGAACGGCAGCTGGAGGAGTTTTTACAACAAAATCAAATGATTTGTCTTTATACACAGTAATTTGTACTGGGCATATTTTGCCAGGTTTATCTTGTGTTCTAGCATTAAATTGCTTACAGAACTCCATGATATTAACCCCAGCAGCTCCTAAAGCAGGTCCAACCGGTGGCGACGGATTCGCAGCACCTCCCTTAACTTGTAGTTTAACTACCTTACTAATTTCTTTAGCCATTTTTTAAAAAATTTAACACCATAATCATTGGAAGCGATTACAGTGGATATTATAGATGTAACAAAAATTATACTTTTTCAACTTGCATAAAACTAAGCTCTAATGGTGTTTTTCTACCGAAAATTTTAACCATCACTTCTAGTTTACGCTTTTCTTCATTTATTTTCTCAACTGAACCATTAAATCCATTAAATGGACCATCAATCACTTTAATTGTTTCACCAACATTGAAAGGAATAGATCTAGTATCAGTATTTACAGCAAGCTCATCGACCTTACCTAACATTCTGTTAACCTCAGATATTCTTAAAGGAACAGGCTCACCACCTTTAATTTCCCCTAAGAAACCTATAACACTAGTAATTGATTTTATAATGTGCGGTATTTCACCAACTAAATTAGCCTCAATCATTACATAACCAGGAAAATAAACTTTATCCTTAACTAATTTTTTACCCTCTTTTACAGTTACTACTTTTTCAGTAGGAACTAGAACTTGAGAAACATAATCAGTCATTTCTAATCTTGCAATTTCAGTCTCAATATAAGCTTTAACTTTATTTTCTTGGCCACTTACCGCTCTAACGACATACCATTTTTTAACATTCACATCTGCCATAACAAAAAAATTAAGCTTTTATCCAGTTAAAAAATCCTGCTAAAGCTTTTGCGAAAATTTCATCAACTCCCCATGTTCCCAAGGCAAATAAAACAGAAAAAACAGCCACAACAATCGTGAGACGTTGTACCTCAGACCATTCTGGCCAAGTTACATTTGATTTCAATTCTTCAAATGCTTCTGATATGTAATTTACAACTTTTGTCATTGTGATATATTTTTTGCACGGGCGGAGGGATTCGAACCCCCATCAACGGTTTTGGAGACCGCTATTCTACCCTTGAACTACGCCCGTAGAATAAAAACAATATCGTCGTTAAACGACATTGTTTTTGAATTTATTTTTTTTTGTAGATTAACCTACAATTTCAGTAACCTGTCCAGCACCTACAGTTCTACCACCTTCACGGATAGCGAAACGTAAACCAACGCTCATTGCGATTGGGCTTAACAAAGATACATTAATAGTTAAGTTATCTCCTGGCATTACCATCTCTACTCCTTCTGGTAAAGTAATAACCCCTGTTACGTCAGTTGTACGTACGTAAAACTGTGGACGGTAGTTATTATGGAATGGAGTGTGACGTCCACCTTCTTCTTTTTTCAAGATATAAACCTCAGCTTTGAAAGTTGCGTGCGGCTTAACAGATCCTGGCTTAATGATAACCATTCCTCTTTTGATAGATTCTTTATCAACACCTCTTAATAATAAACCTACGTTATCTCCAGCTTCACCTCTATCAAGGATTTTACGGAACATTTCAACTCCAGTGATAGTAGAAGTCAATTTTTCAGCTCCCATACCAATGATCTCAACTGGATCTCCTGTATTAGCAATACCTGTTTCGATACGACCTGTAGCAACAGTTCCACGACCAGTAATTGTAAATACATCCTCAACTGGCATCAAGAAAGGTTTTTCTGTATCTCTGATTGGCTCTTCGATCCAAGAATCTACAGCTTCCATCAATTCAAGAATTTTAGGAACCCAAGCAGCATCATTATTCAATCCACCCAAAGCAGAACCTTGAATAACTGGACAATTATCACCATCATATTCGTAGAAAGACAATAAGTCTCTAATTTCCATTTCAACAAGCTCTAACAACTCAGCATCATCAACCATATCCACTTTGTTCATGAAAACTACCATTCTAGGAATACCTACTTGGCGACCTAAAAGGATGTGCTCACGTGTTTGCGGCATTGGTCCATCAGTTGCAGCTACAACAAGAATAGCCCCATCCATTTGAGCAGCTCCTGTAACCATGTTCTTCACGTAATCCGCGTGACCTGGACAGTCAACGTGTGCATAGTGACGATTAGCAGTTTCATACTCAACGTGTGATGTATTAATTGTAATACCTCTTTCTTTTTCTTCAGGAGCATTATCAATTTGATCAAATGATTTTGCTTGACAGTAACCAGCATCAGATAATACTTTTGTGATTGCTGCTGTTAAAGTAGTTTTACCGTGATCTACGTGTCCGATCGTACCAATATTTAAGTGTGGTTTCGAACGGTTAAAGGTTTCTTTTGCCATTTTACTTAATTTTAATCTTGTTATATATTAATTTTTACTTCCTACTTACTTGAGCCAACTACGGGAATTGAACCCGTGACCTCTTCCTTACCAAGGAAGCACTCTACCTCTGAGCTAAGTCGGCAAAACCTCTTATCAAAGAGCTCGAATTAGAACTTGGGAATTTTTCAATTCACCAACCACAATTCAAGTTTTTCTTGTGGGGAGAGCAGGATTCGAACCTGCGAAGTTCACACAGCAGATTTACAGTCTGCCCTCGTTGGCCGCTTGAGTATCTCCCCTACTTTTTTTATTTTATACTTCCATAATTTGAGCCGGCGGAGGGACTCGAACCCACGACCTGCTGATTACAAATCAGCTGCTCTAGCCAACTGAGCTACGCTGGCAAATCAATAAAAAAAGTCCGCTATTTCTAACGGACTGCAAATGTATAGATTTTATCTCTGAATCAAAACATTTTTCGAAAAAAATTTATATTAAATATGAGAACTAATTTTTTCTTTTCTCTTGAGCAACATTCGTTCTAGAGATTCCGAAGACAATTCTATCGCTTCTTCAAAGGTTTTACACTGCTTTTTGACCAGAAATTCATCACCAGGGACGATTATTTTAACTTCGGCAATTTTATTTTCTTTTTCACTAGTTTTCTCAACTTTTAAAAAAACATCCGACGACACCACCTTGTCATAGTACTTTTCTAATTTATCCAATCTTTCTTGAATAAAATCAACTAGCTTCTTGTCAACTGTAAAGTTAACTGCGTGTACACTTACCTTCATAATCTTCTTTATTTAATGGTTCAAATTGTATTATTCTTTTCTCGCGGGTGCGCTTTTGCATACACCTTTTTAAGCTCAGCTAAACTGTTATGGACATACACCTGAGTAGAAGCCAAACTAGAATGACCTAGCAACTCTTTAACAGAGTTTAAATCAGCTCCATTATTTAACAAATGAGTAGCAAACGTGTGCCTTAGAATGTGAGGGCTTTTTTTTACCTTTTCAGATATATTACTAAAGTACGAATTTATTAATCGATACACAAAAGAATCATTTAATTTATCTCCATTTTTAGTCACAAAAAAACACTCATCATCATTAATCATAACTAGCGCACTTCTTACTTCTTGATAACGAGATATTGATTCTGTAAGTACAGGCAACAACGGAACTATTCGCTCTTTATTTCGCTTACCTAAAACTTTTATAGTATTGTTTGACAAATTTACATCTGAATTTTTCAAATGTATTAACTCCGTCCGGCGAATTCCGGTAGCATAAAACAACTCCACAACTAGTGCGTTTCTTATTTGCTCAAAACCTTCAGCTTGTTGGGTTCCAAACAAAAGATTTTGCATTTCATTTTCCGAAAAAGGGATTTGTATTTTCTTAGCAGCTTTGAGAGCTTTATGTTTCAACAAAGGATTTGCCTCAATTTGCTTTATCTTCATTAAAAATTTAAAGTAGGCCTTAAGAGAAGCTACTTTACGATTGACAGAACTATTCGAAACAGACGCATCTACCAATGACACAATCCAGTTTCTTATTTGACCATAATGAACGTGATCTATAGTTTCTTGATCAAATTCTTTCTTAATATATTCCGAAAATGCATCTACATCCACACAATACGCCAAAATGGTGTGCGCTGAATATTTTTTCTCCAAGGTGAGATAATCCCGAAATGCATCTTTATTAGTAGCCATAAAAAAAACCGTTAGCATCAAAGTTATTAAATTTTGATGACTAACGGTTTTATTTTTCTGTAAAATAGATTAACTCTCTAAGTTATCTCTCATATTTTGGATATAAGCCGCTTTTTGAATTTTGATTCTATTCGTAACTGAAGGTTTAATAAAAGCAGTACGCGCTCTTAATTGACGAACAGTTCCTGTTTTATCAAATTTTCTTTTGTAACGTTTTAACGCTCTATCGATATTTTCTCCGTCTTTAATTGGTATAATTAACATAATATAGACACCCCCTTTCTTTAGGCTGCAAAAGTAGACATTATTTTGAATTATGAACTATGAATTATGAATTATTTTTTTGTCTTAACAACAAATAACACCCCTTTACACAGGAAAAACAAAAACAAAAAAAGCATAACTATTGCAACATAGAAGGCTGTATCTCCACTACTATTAATTAACACATTCCAATTATAAAACTTATTTTCTATTAAAAGCGAAAAAAGCACAAGAAAAATCGATGCCAAAGGAGCACCTATTTCCCACAACAAAACATACAATTTAGAAACATTAAACTCTTTCTTCATTTTCCAATAAATCATCTTATTTACAAAATAATTATAAAAAACAGCTGAAAACAATTGCCTATACATTGAATAACTCCAATCTATAGCCTTACTATCCCAATAAGCAAAATAAAACATCACTCCTATCGTCACAAAAGGGATACCGATATCTCGAAAAATTTTATAATGGAGTAAACGATTAATTATCATCCTTTTTATTTGGAATTATTTAACTTATCTTTTTTTCGCTGATGAATAAATTTAAAAATAGCTAAAGACACAAAAAAGACTATACCCGATATGGCAACATAATTCTTGTATTCTCTATTTATTACGACATAAAGAATCCAAAACAAAATCACAACAATACTTTCAATTTTAAGGCCTTTTTTTATCATACATTGAGGAATAAGAAATTTAAATTAATTTTATTTACAAAACATCATCTTTGAGGCTTCTCCATCCCCGCTGGCAACCAAGGGAGTTCTTCATAAGGTTTTAAGCAGTGTGAATAATCCTCTTCTGCATCCATTCCACATACATTAACAGTTACACTACAATATGCAGCACCAATAACTGTACCCCAGCCAACTGTATATACCGCTGAAGCAAGAGCAAAACCTCCACAAATAAAAAAATCTCTTTCACATCTTTTTCTCTCTTTCATATAAATATTGCGGCAATTTGCCTCAGCAAGATTTGCTGGAAAAATTGGATCAGCTTCGAAAGGCATATAGTTTACAAAACCACTTGCAACTCCTCTCTGCGCCATATATCCAATGCTATTTGACAAATCAATTCTTTTCAATACAACTTCAAAGCTTTTTTCAAGCAACTCCGTTCTTTTCTGAATATCCAATTTATAAAAACTAGGATTGGATTTTCTAAAATCACTTTGAATCTGTACACTTTTTTTCAACAAGCCTACAACCTCAATACTATTATCAATTCCAGCACTTTGAAACAATATTTTCAAATCATTTTCATTTTTAGCATACAATAAAGCATTTAAAAAACCTGCGTTAAATTCACGTTCTTTATTTCTACCTAGCGCTTCAAGTATTTTATAATTGTTCTTTGCATACTCATTTGAATAAATATCTAAATTCTCAATAACTGTAGTCATGCTCAATTTACCATTAGTAACAACTTCATTTATCGGCTCATTACTACAGGAAATACTTCCAAAGAAAGCAACAATCATAGTTGCAATGACAAAAGACATTTTTTTCATAATTTTCAAATTTCAATATTATATAATTTTACTTAATAATCACAAATGTTAAAAAAAAAAAAAAAACATAATAACGAGTCTTTTCCGGATATTAACACAATATTAACATTGTTATTCTTAAAAAAACCAAGAAACAATTAATTGCTTCTTGGTTACAAACTTATTCTCAATATCCTAAAAAAGTTAATTTTTCACAGCCGGCTCATAATTTAGATTGTCAATAATCATTTTTCCTAAAATTTCTTTTAAGATTTCTGATGTACCTCCACCGATAGGACCTAAACGACTATCTCTAAACAAGCGTGCCAAAGGATACTCTTCCATATAACCGTAGCCTCCTAGCATTTGCAAACAACTGTAAATGGTTTCATCAGCTACTTTTGTCGATTTTAATTTTGCCATTGTTGCTTCTTTAACTACATATTCCCCCTTATCAAGACGGGCTACAGCAGCATAATTGAAAATTTTACAATGCTCAACCTCCGTTGCATGTTCTACAAGTGTATGTCTTAATGCTTGGAATTTACTGATTTTTTTACCAAAAGCTTCACGTTGCGACATATAATCAATTGTGTAATCAATAGCATATTCACCTCTAGCATGTGCATTAATAGCCATAATTAAACGCTCTAAAGCAAAATGCTGCATAATGTACGGAAAACCTTTTCCTTCTTCACCCATCAAATTTTCAGCAGGGATTTCTACATTATCAAATGCAATCTCTGCTGTATCCGATGCTCTCCAGCCTAGTTTATCAAGTTTTGAAGCTGATATTCCTTTCAACCCCGTATCCATCAAAAAAATACTAATTCCCTTGTTACCAAGTTCTGGATTTGTTTTGGCAGCTACAATATAATAATCCGCATATATACCATTAGTAATAAATGTTTTTGAACCATTGATTACATATTTGTCCCCTTTTTTCACGGCGTTAGTGCGCATTCCCGCAACATCACTACCACCAAAAGGTTCTGAGATACATAAAGCGCCTATTTTCTTTCCAGCGATACTCGGAACCAAGTACTCTTGTTTTACCCTTTCATCACCTTCGGCATTTAAGTGTGTCATAGCCAAATAAGCATTAGCCCACATGGCTGCAGCAAAACCTGATGATTTTATTTTTTGTAATTCCTCAAGGAAAATAACCGTGTAAAATAAGTCTAAACCAAGACCTCCATATGCCTCTGGGTAAGCTATACCAAAATAACCCATTTCCCCGAATTTCTCCCAAATAAAGCGCTCTATTGTTCCTGTTTTTTCCCATTTTTCAATGTGCGGAACCACTTCTTTTTGTAAAAAACCTTTTAAACTTTCTCTAAATGCTTGGTGCTCCTCTGTGAAGTAAATTGAATTCATATATTTTTTTTCTTTTTAACAAATTTTAAATTGATAGAAACTAAATACAAAATCAGTTTCTGGATAAGTGCCAAAAAATCAAAATTGGAAAGAACAATAAAACTACGTTTGTATAAATTATGATAAAAAAACGTACTTTTTACTCTAGTTTTTTGACGGTTCTATTTAAAGTCCAAATATAAGGCAATTATTTTTGCTTTATCAACAGAAAATCCCTTAATTTTTGTTAAATCCTCAATATTTTTTATGTTTCCATTCATGCTCCTGTAGGTGATGATTTCTTTCGCAAGCGCATATCTAAAGTAATGAAACTGGCTAAGTTCTTTTAAAGACGCATTATTGATATCAATTTTCTTCATATTAAGAAGTGGTCCAACTTTAAAATGAATGTTCAATTTCTCTATAACTTCTGGAGATAACCCCCATATTTCATCCATTTGCTCCATTGAGACAAACCCTCCAAGAGCTTCTTTTTGCTTCAAAATCCGGGTAGAAATAGCATCTCCAATTCCGTAGACATTCATCAAAGCCTCTTTATCGGCCTGATTGATATCTATTACTAATACCTTTTCTTTTTTGGCGAAAGCCTGATACTCCTGATTTTTATAATCTTTATAAGGTTTCGTGCTTTTTTTATATTCAACCCAATTAGGGAACTTAAACAAGGGAGACATGGTTTCAAGTAATGAATCTGAAATTTGTGTTACCCGTTGAAATTCTTCTGGAGAGTTCACAAATTTATTCTGCTTTCTAAAAGCAAGTAACCTGTCTATCTCTTGCGTAGACATACCTAGCTTATAGCCTTTGTAATCTGAAATAAAATTGGGATTGAACGCATACTGTTGCTTTGGTAAATTTTTAGTAGCATTCTTCTCGTAATCTAAAGTTGACTGTAACCCAATCCACTGTAACTCCTGCAGCGACTGTTTACTACCAGGATTAAAATCATAGCAATAGTAGCATACTTGTAAAATGATAATTAGCGTAAATAAAACTATAATTCCAAGACGTTGTTCTTTATTGAACTTTAAAAAGGATTCAAAAGCTTTGAAGTTCATAATTTGATTGAAATCATTAAAAATTAAATGAATATAAAAATAAAAAAAATATGGAATCAATTACTACAGAGCATATATATTTATAAATACAAGCCACAAAAAATAGGAGTAATTAAAATAAATTGACAAAAAAGGCCTAAAAAAGGATTTTAAAACATTTTTTATGAGTTAAAAATCAATTATTGTTTTTATTTTTTATAAAAAACAATACATTTGGACCTTAATAACTTAAAACATTAAACAACCATGTCAATTTGGAGAGTTAAACCAGTATCAGCTTTTGAAGCTGATATGAAAAAAAGTCAATTAAAAAGAGTTTTAGGAAAGTGGAGCCTTACTGCAATTGGTATTGGAGCTATTATCGGAGGAGGAATATTCGTTCTTACAGGTACAGGAGCCTATAATCATGCTGGACCAGCACTAGCACTTTCATTTGTTATTGCGGGAATTGCCTGTGTATTTGCAGCGTTGTGCTATTCTGAATTTGCTTCTATCTTACCCGTAGAAGGATCTGCTTATGCGTATGCTTATGGTACTATTGGAGAAATATTTGCTTGGATAATTGGCTGGGGATTAATATTAGAGTACGCCATGGGGTCTATGACCGTCGCTGTTTCGTGGTCTGGCTATTTTAATAAAATGCTCAAAATGTTTGGTATTAAACTTCCTGAGTGGCTCACCAGTGACCCAGCGAGTTATACCGGAGAAGGATTTTCAATGAATTTACCTGCTTTTTTAATTGTACTTTTAGTTATATCTTTATTAATAAAAGGTACTGAAAAGGCAGCTAGTGCTAACAACTTTATTGTAATCTTAAAAGTATCTGCTGTAATTTTTGTAATTATTGCTGGTGCATTCTTCATAGATGTAGACAACTGGTCTCCATTTATTCCTGATGTACAAACTATTATAGTTGATGAAAAACCACATCAAGCTTACGGAATCAATGGTGTTATATCTGGTGCTGCGGCTATTTTCTTTGCTTATGTAGGTTTTGATGCGGTTTCTACTCAAGCTGGTGAAGCAATAAACCCTAAAAAAGACGTTCCTTTTGCTATTATTGTATCATTATTAGTATGTACAATTCTTTACATATTAGTATCGTTAGTTTTAACAGGTATGATTAGCTACCAAGACTTTAACCCACTAGGAAAATATCCTGAAGCTATTAAAGCTCCCGTAGCTTATGCATTTGACATTGCTGGACAAGCATGGGCTGGTTATATTATTACAATAGCTGCTACTGTAGGTTTAATATCAGTATTAATGGTAATGATCATGGGACAATCTCGTATCTTTTTAGGAATGTCAAAAGATGGTTTGATTCCTCCTGTTTTCTCAAAAGTTAATCCTTTATCTGGTACACCAAAAACAAACTTGATGATCTTAGGTGGATTTATTGCTACTGTTGCTGCATTTACACCGATTAGTAAACTTGCCGAAATGACAAGCTTCGGTACCTTATTTGCTTTTACAATGGTATGTATCGCTGTATGGATGTTAAGAGTTAAACAACCAGAATTAGTTCGTACTTTTAAAGTTCCTGCTTTACCAGTAATTGCTGTTTGTGGTATTGCAATCAACACTTGGTTAATGATTAACTTGAGTATTCAAGCACAATTATTTTCACTAGGTTGGTTAGCAATTGGAATTCTGATTTATTTCCTTTACGGAAAAAGAAATTCTAAATTGAACAACCCACAAGACTAAAATCAAAAAGGCTCCTAATAATTTTAGAGGGCACTGAAAAACATCGCTTATTTTGATTAGCATCCTTTTTTAGATAATAAAAAACGCTTGTAACAGGATTTCAAACATCCGTTATAAGCGTTTTTTTTTTGCAACTGTTTTTTATTGTAGGTTATATGAGTCGGTTTTTGACTTATACAGGTTCATTTGGCAAAATGCATGTGTAGATTACATTTTCTACATTAATTTGAGTATTCTTTTTAAGTTGACTGTAAAAATTGCTATTGCACCTTGCATTTGCATATTGGTAATACCGTATGATATCGCTCTATCATAACCGTGTACATTTTTTAACTCGCTATTTTTGGCTTCTATCTTGTATCGATGTTTTGCTTTTTCTTTGTAATATTCTGTTTCTTGAAAAGCCATTTGGTCTTGATGTAATTCTGATTTTATGGATACCGAATACGTTTTTGTTTTGGCTCCATCT
>NZ_VHLM01000082.1 GCF_009764685.1 Flavobacterium sp. I-STPP5a
AATTTTTAAAAAGGGAAGAAAAAGAGAAGGGAGGAGTAAAAAGAAAAGAGAGATATGAGGGGGGAGAAGAGAAGAAGTTAAAGGGGGGAAGAGATTAAAAAAGGGGGGGGGGGGAGGAAAAAAAGTGATTAAAAGAATTAAATGAAAAAAGTTAAGATAAATAATATATAATAAATATTGATTGTATATTTGAAATATTATGGAGAAGTTAGAAATTTTTATTTTGATTTTATATATAAAAATTAAAATAAATTTAAATTTGAAGATTCGGTTTTGAGAAGAAACAAAACAGTTTTATTG
>NZ_VHLM01000048.1 GCF_009764685.1 Flavobacterium sp. I-STPP5a
ACGTAAAAGAAAGGACTATTATGTAACATTAAAGTTTGTGCAGAATAACCATTGTTATTTTGAAACTCTACATAATTATTTAATTCATTATTCACATATTCTGAAAGAAAAGTTCTATTATTAGATAGTTTTTGAAGTGGTTCCACGCAATCTATTAAAGATGAAACATCTTCTTTTTTAACAGTTTTAGTTACAATTTCTAGAAATTCTTTAAAAGAAATTTCTTCTGTTGTTGTTAGGTCATATGATAATGCCATATATTTTAGTTTGATTGATTTTCTATTAATTTAAAAGTATCTATAACTGCTTTTTTTATTTCTGGGTGAGGGTCATTTTCTAATGTTTTAAGCATTTTAATTCCTTCTTCAAAATTCAAATTTATTAAATTTCTCATCGCTTCCCATCTTACATTATGTTTTGAATCAATAGCGTCCTAAACGTTTAAAAAAAGTTCAAAAAAAGAGGGTAATTTTTGTATCTCAAATTAACTTTGAGTTGCACAACAAAAAAGCCCTCTTCTATGTCAAATATAACTTTGTTTTCTCAAATAATTTCAAAATTAGACCGTTCAAAATTCAGTAAAATTGTTGCTAAGAAACAAGCCGACAAACACAATAAAGGATTCAGTAGTTGGAATCATTTAATTTCAATGCTTTTCTGCCAGTTCGCCAAGAGTCAATCTGTTCGAGATATAAGCAACGGGCTTCGTTCGGCTACAGGGAACTTAAATCATCTTGGAATCAACAAAGCTCCCTCAAAATCTTCAATTAGTTATCAAAATAAAAATCGTTCACATGAGCTCTTTAAAGAATATTATTTTGAATTGCTACAAAGTTTAGGACAGCATCCTAGATTTAAACAAGTGAAATTCAGAATAAAATCAAAGATTTTTTTATTAGACTCAACTACCATCAGTTTATGCTTAAGTTTGTTTGATTGGGCGAAATACAAGAGAGCCAAAGGAGCTGTTAAAATGCATACACTGCTTGGTTTTGATGGTAATTTGCCTGCATATATCAATATCACCAACGGTAAAACAGCTGATAATAAGGGAGCTTACGAAATTCCCCAGCTGCTCGAAGTATTTAAAAAAAAAACGTTCTTAAAATTTTGGGCTGCTGTGCGAATGTCTCTGACTTCGCACCCACTCCAATAGGCAACAAACCCCAGTTTTTAATTACACGATAAATAATTACATTTGATAAAAAGCAATGTCAGAAGGATATAAAATTAGAGACCAAACTTTACCGCATTTTATAACTATCACTGTTGTAGATTGGATTGATGTTTTTACAAGACAAACTTATAAAGATGTAATAATTGAAAGTTTAGATTATTGCATCCAAAATAAAGGAATGATTTTGTACGGATATGTTATAATGAGTAATCATATCCACATGATAATACAATCACAAGAAGCAACACTATCTGACTTAATTAGAGATTTCAAAAAATTTACAGCCAAATCAATTTTAGAAAAAATTCAAAATAGCCCTGAAAGCAGAAGAGATTGGATGTTGGAACGCTTTAAATTGGAAACCGAAAGTCATTCCAGAAACAAAAATTATCAGTTTTGGCAATATGGCAATCATCCAGAAGAAGTGTATAGCAACAAATTTATGTGGATAAAGCTAGATTATATTCACCTGAATCCCGTTAGGGCTGGTATTGTCGAGAAAGCTTCTCATTATGTTTATTCCAGTGCCAGTAATTATGTTTCCGATTCAGGATTATTGAAAATAGAAAAAGCAGACACTCCCATTATTGATGTTCTGAATTTGAATAATTTTACCAAATACAATGAATATTGAGTTTGATAAATTAAAACGACATATAGGAATGGGTGCGAAGTCAGAGACATTCGCACAGCACTCAGTCCTGATGACACCCCCGCTGTAGCGCGAGAACATTAGCAGTAACTTTTGCGCAAAAATCGAAAAAAATTGAAATTAATACCAATTATTGGTATCTTTGATAAAATAAAAATTATGGCACGAAATACATCAATATTATTAGGAGACTATTTTGAAAACTTTATCAACGAACAAATTTCTACAGGAAAATATAGTTCAGTAAGTGAAGTTGTTAGAACTGCTTTAAGAGTTTTTGAGCAAGAAGAAATTAAAACAAAATCTCTAATCAATGAACTAAAAATTGGTGAAAAGAGTAGGAAAATCAGAGATTTTGATCGCAATAAAAATCTTGAAATGCTCAAAGCTAATTTTCAAAAATAATGCCAGCGTATATAATTAGTGAAAAGGCATTAGAAGACATTAATAACATTTGGATTTATACGGCCGAAAATTGGTCTGTTGAACAAGCAGATCGATATTATAACTTAATCATTGACGAAATTGAATATATCGTCGATAATTTAGATATGGCTCGTGACTGTGGGAAAATTAGAAAATCATATAGCTACTCAAAAGTAAAATCACATTTAATTTTCTTTAAAAAAGACAAAGCAAATGAAATTGAAGTCGTTAGAATTTTACACGAAAGAATGAATATTGAAAACCGATTAGCGGAATAAATAAAAAAGCCATCTGCTAATCGATTAGACGGCTCCCAGCTGATCGAAGTGTTTAAAAAAAACGTTCATATAATTCGAGGCTGCTGTGCGAATGTCTCTGACTTCGCACCAACTACAATAGACAACAAACCGCCGCGAAGAATTTTCGCTGTTATCAACGTTAGTTTTATCATAAAATTTCTAAAAAACTCGTTTTTAGAAAATCCATTTTGTAAGAGTATTTTAGTATATTTGAAAAAAGAACAAGACAAAATGAAACTACTGCAATCCCGCTAGATTGGGTGGTTTTGGGAGGTATTATTGCGCTTATTTACGAGTTGGAAATAATTTTAAAAAACTAGAATCACAAAAAAATGAAAGACTATAAAGTAGAAACCTTAATTTATTATTCAAAATTTTCTTTTGATAAAAATCACATTGCAAAAAAATCCAAACAAGAAATTCAAGAAAAACTTAATGAATATTCTAAAAATGGATACAAATTGACTACCACAAATTCAACAAATTTTGGATTAGCAATTTATATTTTTTTGTATTTTGAAAAAGATGTTTAACCAACAATTCTTATTGACAGAACGTTTTCAAAACAAAATTTTAATTTAAAAAACTTATTTAAAGTATAATACTATATGGAAGTACATCACCATGGACATCATGAAGGAAAAAAAACTTGGAAATCTTATATCCGAGAATTTTTAATGTTATTTTTTGCTGTTTTTTGCGGATTTCTCGCAGAATGGAGACTTGAAGTTATGATAGAAAATCATAGAGAGGAGGAGTATATTCATTCTATCGTTGAAGATATTTCTGCTGATGTTAAGCAGACTGAAAATTTACAAATCGATTTAAGAAATAGAATAACTTTAATAAATAGTTTATTAAAAGAAATAACTTCAAAAAACATCCAAGAAAATTCAAATAAGGCTAATAAATTATGGTTATCCACTCTTGGATTTCCCGATTTTGTTCAGAATGATCGAACAATTCAACAACTAAAAAGTAGTGGTTCTTTAAGAATTATTAGAAACAAAAAAGTTTCTGATAAAATTATGGAATATGACCAAGCTGTAAGATTACTGTATATTACACAAACTAATATGAATACGATTGCTTCAAACAATACTTTATATGGTCAGTTTTTTGATTTAATAAAACTCCAAAACGAAAATTCTGCGGCTATTCCTATCACTGAAAGCGGGAAAAATTTATTAAATGAAGCTTACTCAAGTAGGTTTTTTTGGAGGATTAACCTAGTAAGTTTACACAAACGCTTGATTACATTAAATGAAAAAGGAAAAGAGGTTAGAGAAATAATTACTAAAGAATACAAATTACACTAATAAAAAAACACACAGCTGCTCAAAGTATTTAAAAAAAACGTTCTTAAAATTTTAGGCTGCTGTTCGAATGTCTCTGACTTCGCACCCAAGCTGATCGAATTATTTAAAATAAACGACCTTTAAATCTTGAGCTGCAGAGCGAGTAATACCATCGCAGACGCAATAGTAAAAAAGAAAGCATATATTGACAAAATATTACAACTGACCAATGACAAACAACTGCTTAAATTGCAATAAAGAAATTATAGACAAGTTTTGTAGTAGTTGTAGCCAAGCAACATCAACTCATAGATTTTCTTTATCGCACGTTTTTCAACACGATTTTATTCACGGAATATTTCATTTTGACAAAGGCTTTTTTTATACGATAAAAGAACTATTTATCAGACCAGGACACAGTATTAGAGAATATGTGCAAGGAAAAAGAATAAAGCACTTCAACTATTTTGCAACAACTATTCTTTTAATGACAATAGGCTATTTTATTAAAAAATGGACAAAAATAAATGCTTCAGAATTATATGATGATAAAAAAACAGTAGAAGGTCTTTTAAAAGTATTAAAAGAGTATTCAAAATTTACAATATTTCTTCACATACCATTTATATCTTTTACAAGTTATTTGTTTTTTAAAAAAAGTAAACAAAATTATACGGAAAACCTAGTCCTCAACTTATATATGTCATGCGGAACATTAATAATTAGTTTTATACTATTCTGTTCTATGATTTTTACCACTAACAAAGATTTTCTTTTAGGTGTAAACTATTTTGTTGTAGCTCTAACATTTTTGTATGTTATATTTTTTTACTATCAATATTTTTCAGTTTTTGGTTTGAAAAAATATCAATTAATTATGCGAGTAATTATTATTGCTTTTTTGTATTTATTGGCAAAGCAAATAACTAACAATATCTTAAACACAATAGGACTTAAATATTTTAATTAACCAAATAAAAAGCACTAACGATAACCCAGCTGCTCGAAGTATTTAAAAAAAACGTTCTTAAAATTTTAGGCTGCTGTTCGAATGTCCCCAGCTGCTCGAAGTATTTAAAAAAACGTTCTTAAACTGCAGGCTGCTGTGCGAATGTCCCCAGTTACTCGAAGTGTTCTTAAAAAATTTGCGCAGCCGTGAGTTTTACGTCCGAAACGTAAAAGTTAGATTTTACCAACGGAAACGTAAAAAAATTATCAGAATTATAATTCGAAAAAAAAAGTGAAAGTAAAAAATACAAATCGAAAATGAATGACCAGCTGCTCGAAGTGTTCTAAAAAACGTTCTTAGACATCTGGGCTGCTGCACGAATGTAACCCCGCTGCTCGAAGTGTTATTAAAAAAATATTCTTAAAACTGTAGGCTACTAGCGAATGTCCCCTAGCTGATCGAAGTGTTTAAAAAAAACGTTCTTTAAATCTTGAGCTGCAGAGCAAGCGAAATAAAAGACATTCGCATAGCACCCAATTCAAATATTATTTTTTCTAAAAAAGAAGACTTCGTAGAGCGGACTCTTTGTTGATGATTTTCTATAACAGTACTTTTTATGTATCGCTATTTCAAGACTACACGAAATAATTTCAATAAAGCTTTCAGGTAATATTCTTGAAAGCTTTTTTATTTAGAGACAATAAATTATTACTTTTACTTACAAAATATAACCTATTCTAAAAAGCAAAATAGTAACCTATGGAGAACAAACAATGCCTAAACTGTGAACAAGATGTTTCTGGTAATTATTGTCAGAATTGCGGTCAAAAAAGCAATACACACGCCATAACCTTAAAGCATTTTTTTGCCCACGATATTATACACGGTGTGTTCCATTTAGAAAAAGGAATCTTATTTACTTTAAAAGAAACATTTACAAGACCTGGGCAAGCAGCTTTGGATTACATTAATGGCAAAAGAGTAAACTACTACAATGTTTTTGCACTCACTTTGATAATAATCGCTTTGAATATTCTAACGGTGCATTATTATCATGACCTGAATCTGCCATCAGTTTCTAAAAATACAAATGAAGGAATACAATTAATGAACTTCTTATCGAATAATGTAAAATTAATTCTATTTGGATTAGTCCCGTTATTTGCGATAAATGCTTTTCTGATTTTCAAAAGATTAAAAATCAACCTAGCGGAACATTTCATCATTGCAGGAATAAATTTGTTGGGAATATTGGTTTTGTGTTTATTTGTCAACTTGTTTTCACTTTTGAGAGTATTTGAGGAAATTAAATCCTTTTTAGGTATTTTAACAATCATTTATTTCTTCTTGATTGTTTTGTTTCCTTTTTGGGTCTATTTTAACGCAGCCTATAAAAAGTATTCCATGTTAGGTTTTATATGGAGAATAATTGTGTTTTATACGCTTGTGTTTTTTGAAATTGTAGTCATACTGTCACTTATTGCAAAAATCGTTACTAATACTACATCCATTAAATTACACTTCAATGCATAAAATTATTTCTGCTACTACAAAGCTTATTAAATTAGTAAGCATTATACAAAAGACAAAAACGACGAAGTAACGCCTTGGTATGAAGCTTTCATGAATGTTAGAAAAGGGATAGATAGAAAGTATTTTGTTGATTTCTGGTATAGAAATCGTTCTTGATAAAGAACATATTTAATGCAAAAAAAATTAAAAGCCATTTTTGGATATTTGTAATAAAAATATTATTTATACATTTAATACACTACGCAATTTAACAGTAAAAATCGACACAACTATAAGTGTATAGTCAAAATTTTGTAGTGAATATAAACACAAGTCGACCGTAACTTTAAAAAAAGAGAACGAAAAATGATAGTACAAAAGATGAAATTACTAGTTTTAATAGTCCTATTTTCCTTAAAAATTAATGCGCAAGAAAATCAATTTACAAGAAGCTCAATTAAAACTGGAATTGGCATAGGAGTAAATGAAGGAATCGAAGAAAGTGGATTAGGTTTTGTTTATTCAATAGGTTATCAAAAAAGTTTTGGAAAAAAAGAAAAATTCAGAATTAATCCTAATTTATTATATGGAGGTTTTAATTCAAACGGAATAACAGATACTCGGCAACAATATTTTAGAATAACTTCACTTGGGATGAATGTGAATTATGATTTGATTAAATACAAATCAGTTTCTTTATTAATAACAACAGGAGGATTTTTAAACTATTCAAGAGGTTTATTTGGAACTGGTGGCGAAAATAACATAAGAAATTCAAGATATTTCAACCAGCTCTATTTTGGTGGAACTGCTGGAATTGGAATTAGAATAAACTCACCCGGAAGTAGGTTTTCGTATGAAATAAAGCCGCTAAATTTACAAATTGGTAATAAAGGTTTTGTTCTTGGATACTTAATGTTTGGATTGGACATCAAAATAAAAAAATAGCTAACTTACTTAGCTTATAAAAAAAGTCGTAGTGTTTGAAATGAGGCAAATTTTATAGATCGAAGCAATCAAAAAATAGCTTAATGTAGTTCTAAATTCCGTAGTAAAATTTAATTAATTCCAACAAAAATGAAAACACTTAACACCATACTTTTGATGCTGTTTTTTAATTCAATAGCATTCGGTCAAGTTTCAAATGAAACCCACAAAAAACAGATTCAAAATTTAGTACTCGAATCGTTTGATGAAATCTGGTCCAAATTAGAAGCTAAAAACATTGAGAAATATTACACCAAAGATTTCTTGCTGTTGGAACACGGAGAAGTATGGAATAACGATACCATTACAAAGTATTTGAATACAGCCAAACTCAATTTACCCATGCCAAAAAGAGTAAATACTATTGAAATTATAGACATCAAAGTTTCCAACAAAACGGCTTGGGTGGCTTACCACAACTATGCAACCATTTCTGTTGATGATAAAATTATTAGAAAAGCACATTGGCTGGAAAGTGCCACGGCCATTTTAACCGATAAAGGCTGGAAGTTTGATATGTTACATTCTACTAGAGTAAAAAGTGAGTAAAAACGCTATGAAACACCTAGCTTACAAAAGAACCGCAAAGGCCAATACTGTCTATCTTAACAGTAGAATGAATAATTTAGAAATAATGACCCAACAATTTTAGATATAGATTTTAATGAGGTTCTCTTGTGATTAGTGTCATCAAAGCAAGAAAAAAATAAAAAACAGCTAAAAGATTCTACAGAAGACTACTTTATTTTTCTGAATCAATCTACCTGCAAATTAGTTAGAAAAAAAGTAAAACATTAAATTCATAATAATTTATTATCATCTTACATCGCGGTAGTTGTGCGACTATCGGTCTTTACAACGCTGGCAAGTGAAGGAGAGCCCAACTAAATAAAGTCTTCTCTTTTTCTGTTTTCTAAAATCTCAAAAAAACAAAGCAAACCTGTAACAAAACAGGTTTTTTAGCTACTAAATGAAGAACTAAATTCTAATAAACTATGAACTTAAAATCTTCATTATACTGTGGCTTATTGTTAGTAGCAAGCTCAGTATCATTTGCACAAGATGCCCTCTGGCTGCGCCATCCTGCGCTCTCTCCTGATGGAAAAAACATTGCTTTTGGCTACAAAGGCGATATTTATGTAGTTAATGCCCAAGGTGGCACTGCAGTTCCTATTACCATTCATGAAGGACATGACATGATGCCTGTGTGGAGCAAAGACGGAAAGCAAATTGCTTTTGCTAGTGACCGTTACGGTAATTTTGATGTATTTACGCTACCCGTAACTGGAGGAACTCCTACCCGATTAACCTTTAACTCAGCGGCTGATTATCCATATGATTTTTCACCTGATAGTAAAAAGGTTTTATTTGGATCTAGCCGTCAAACGAGTAACAACAACATCCATTTTTATTCGCCTCGCTTATTTCAAAACCTTTACACAGTTGCAGCAACTGGCGGAAAACCAGTATTGGTTACTGAGGGCGGAATAGAATATGCTCGCTACAACGCAGCAGGAAACCAAATTATTTTTCAAGACCGCAAAGGATATGAAGATGCCTTACGCAAACACCATACCAGCAGTGTAACCCGTGATATTTGGGTATTTGATGTCAACAAAAAAACATATACGCAGCTAAGCACTTACGAAGGTGAAGACCGCGAGCCGCTGTACAGCAACGACAATCAACATATTTTCTTTTTGAGCGAAGCTGACGGCAGCAATCAAAATATTTTTAAGCAAAACCTATCTGCTAAAACAGCAACTGCCATAACTACTTTCAAAAACAATCCGGTACGCCATTTAAGTGTTGCACAAGACAATACTTTGTGCTTTTCGCAAGACGGAGAAATTTATACTTTGAAAGAAGGTCAAAGTCCACAAAAAGTAAAAATCACGATCCAAAATGATGGTAAAGGCAATGTCGAGAAAAACGTACCTATTGCAGGTTCTATTTCAGAGTTTGTGCCAAGCCCGAACGGAAAAGAAATTGCAATTGTTTCTAGAGGTGAAATTTTTGTGACCAATGCCGACGGTGGAAGTACCAAAAGAATTACCAACACACCAGAACAAGAGCGCCACGTGCAATGGTCACCAGACAGTAAAACCCTTATTTACGCCTCAGAACGTGGTGACAGTTGGGATTTATTTACGGCAAAAGTGGAACGAAAAGAAGAAGCTTATTTTTACGCTGCTACTTTAATCAAGGAAGAAAAATTAATTCCTTCTGATAAAGAGGAGTTCTTACCTAAATTTAGCCCAGACGGAAAAGAAATTGCTTTTATTGAAGATCGCAATATTGTTCGTGTGTACAATTTAGCCAACGAAACCACAAGAACCATTTTACCAGAAGGTAGAAACCACAGTTATTCTGATGGCGATTTTGGTTACAACTGGAGCGATGATAGTAAATGGCTTTTCGTAGATGATAGCATGGGTAATTTTAATGCTACGCATACCGCGATGATCAAAGCCGATGGCTCCGAAACAAAATACCCAATTATGAGTGGTTTTGGTGAAGATGCAGCCAAACAACAAATAAAAGGCAAAGCATTAGCCTGGCTGAGCAGCAAAGAAGGTCGCAAATCATTGGCAAACCAAGGCAGCAGAGAACTTGATGTATACGCCGTATTTTTCGATAAAAAAGACTTTGAAAATTTCAAATTGTCCAAAGAAGAAG
The DNA here is from genome assembly GCF_009764685.1 of Flavobacterium sp. I-STPP5a. Taxonomy (GTDB): domain Bacteria; phylum Bacteroidota; class Bacteroidia; order Flavobacteriales; family Flavobacteriaceae; genus Flavobacterium. The sequence continues at coordinate 9,980 of NZ_VHLM01000048.1, forward strand.
CGGCTCTTGCAAAAGAAATAAAAGACAAAGAGAAAGAAGCCGAAGACAAAAAAACAGCTGCTAGCACTGATAAAAACAAAAAAGACACTCCTAAAAAAGAGGAAGTTGTAGTTTGGAATCCGGATTTGATTGATCTTGAAACTAGAAAAGTTCGTGTAACCATCAACAGTTCATCTATTGCTGATTTTGTATTTAATGATGACGGAAGTAAATTGTTTTATTTAGCTTCTTTTGAAAAAGGATTCGACCTTTGGGTAACCGATACCAAAACAAAAGAAACTAAAATTTTAGCTAAACTAGGATCATCTCCAAGTACTTTATTTTTGAGCAAAGACAACAAAACATTGTTTGTTAGAAACGAAGGAGGCTTATCGAAAATTGATACAGAAAGCGGAAAAATTACTGGAATCCCCGTATCGGCTGAGATGGTTTTAAATACAGAGCAAGAACGTAACTACATTTTCAATCACATGTGGAGACAAACCGCTAAGAAATTTTACGATCCAAAATTACATGGTGTAGATTGGAAAATGTACAAAGACACCTATGCTAAATTTTTACCACACATCAATAACAACTATGATTTTCAAGAATTATTGAGCGAAATTTTAGGAGAACTTAACGCCTCGCACACAGGTGGACGTTACAGTGCTAGTTTCCCTAATATGGATGTAACGGCTTGTTTGGGATTACTATACGATGAAAAAAACGCCGCAGATGGTTTAAAAATAACAGAGGTTATTGTAGGCGGACCTTTTGATAAAACAGGCTCAAAGCTAAAAGCAGGTGCCACTATCAATAAAATTGACAACGAACCAATTACTGCAACAACAGATTGGGCTAAATTTTTGAACAGAAGAACAGGTAAACTAATCCTAATTTCAGGTGTAGATGCTAATGGTGTTGCGTTTCAAGAAAGTGTAAAACCGATTTCATTTGGTGAAGAATCGGGTTTAATGTACAACCGTTGGATTCGCAAGATGAATCAAATTACTGAAAAATTGAGTAATGGTAAAGTAGGCTACGTTCACGTACAAGGTATGAATGACGGCAGTTTTAGAGAAGTATTTGACCAAGTGATGGGTAAAAATTTCGAAAAAGAAGCTTTGATTGTAGACACTCGTTTTAATGGTGGTGGCTGGTTACACGACGATTTAAATACGTTATTGAGTGGCAAACGCTACCTTGAATTTGCACCGCAAGGCAACCGCTTGAAAGATGCGGAACCATTAGGGAGATGGACCAAACCAAGCTGTGTATTAATGGGCGAAGGCAATTATTCAGACGCTTTCATTTTCCCATACGTGTACAAACAAAACGGAATCGGGAAGTTAATTGGAATGGGAGTACCAGGAACAGGAACCGCAGTTTGGTGGGAAACTCAAATTGATCCTTCTTTAGTTTTCGGAATTCCAATGGTAGCTACTATCGGAAAAGAAAACAGACCTACTGAAAACTTGCAAGTAAATCCAGATATTCCCGTTGCTATGAAATACGAAGATTATTTGAACGGACAAGACAAACAATTAGAAAGAGCTGTTGAAGAAATGCTGAAAACGATTAAATAATTATTCTATTCTTGAAAGATTAATTTTCATCAAAAAAAGAGGTAGCTCAAAAAGGAGGGCACTGAAAAAGTCCCTCGAATAAGGAAAATGAAAATAACTAAAAAGGAGCGAAAACACAATGGTTTCGCTCCTTTTAGTTATTACAAACATCTGTGATATCATCTATTTCATCTGCTGTCAGATCTTCTTTAAAAAACACACGGTCATAAACGACTGATTTAACCGAATCATTTAAATTTAAGTGATACAAATCTTTATAAATTCCATTTTGATTATTGGTTTTCAGCTGTGAAAAACTTGATAATGGGATGAAAAAAAATAATAGTAGGGTTTTAATTTTATGCATTTTAAGTAACTTTTATATTCGACATATTTGGGTAATTTTAATGTATTCAGACTTCAAAATATTATTATACAAGTTGCATAAGTCAGCCTTTTTGGGCAGCTGACGCTTTAGATAACTGAGCCAAATGTTCTTGAATTTTAGAGACTACAGTATTACAATTTTTAATAGCTGACAAATAATATAGGATTCCAATCATACTGCTTGTAGCATCAAAGGTAGTTTCTACTTTTTTTAGAACATCTGTTTCGTTGCCAACAGCCATCATTTTTGTATAAGTTTCAATTATAGAGGGTTGTGTTTTTTTTAAATCTAGTATTCCGCTATCAAGCTTAGCACTCATAGTATGAAAAGCCAATCCCATTTTAGTGTAAACCCTTTTAATTTCTTCAATATTATTTGCTTTAGCAGCAGTGTCAAATTCGGTTGCTTTCTTTTGCAACGTTTGAGAAAGTAATTCCGTTTTTTTGACAAATGCATCGCCATGAGCTATCAAAGTTTCATATTTTTGCTTTGGGTACATTTCGTCAAATGACGGTCCACTATTTACTTTAGTTCCCGACACTAGGCTTTCGGAAGTGTTGTTTTTGTTTTTTTGAAGTTCGGTCGAAATATCGCTGAATACATCGAGCAAATTTTTATCGGTGGAAGTGCTGCTAGGATAACTTTCAGTTAAAGTACTGTTATTTGGGTTAAAGTAATTGTAGTCTATTATGGTTTGACAAACCTTTTCAATAACAGCTAATTTCTCTAGTTTGGATTTAACAGTCGGCGTTGTTTTCTTTTTTTCAATTGTCCCATTTTGGCCATAACTCATAGTAATACAAAGTAATAACACACATATGAGCTGTGTTTTGTAAATTATTTTTATTGTCATGGGTGTTTTATATTTCGTTATACTTTCAAAAGCATAATTTTTTATAAATGTATGTATTATTGACAAAAAGGAAAGAAGATATTAAGAGAAATGTTAAGAAATTTATACAAACCTTGAGTTACGTATTATTTATTTCCCCTACTAAAGCTCTTTTATAACGAGTATTCACTTATGAAAGTACAAATGGTAGTGTTTTCAACGAGGTTATGAAATAATAAAATGTTTAAAAAAAGTTTGAATGTTTTTTATTAAATTTATGAGCTGCTTTTGTAAACCTTAAATAATTCTTTGCGTACTTTGTGGTTAAACTTTTTTAATGACTTTCAAGCAAAAAATATACAATCAATACCATCAATTGGTTCAAGACCGAATAGATGTCTTTAAGGACATGATTACGGCACTTACTGAAGATTCTAAAAATGATGCCAAAGGTTCAGCAGGCGATAAACACGAAACGGCTTTATCGATGATGCACATTGAGCAAGAAAAACTCAATCATAAATTAAAAGAAGCATTGGGTCAAAAAGCCATTTTAGATAAAATTGATTCTAGTACAAGTGCTAAAACTATTATTGTGGGAAGTTTGGTCAAAGCCAATGGGATTTATTTGTATTTAAGTACAGCACTTCCTAAAATTGCTGTTGATGGTATCAATGTCATTGCACTTTCTCCGCAATCACCATTGGGAGCGAAGTTAATGGGGAACCAAGAAGGATTTACTTTTGAGATTAATGGTTCAAACTATGTAATTCAATCAATTCAATAAAAATTTTATGCTATTTACACTTTACTAGTAGACTCTATTTTTTATTTAGGTTTTAATTAGTTTTTTATAGTTTTTAGTTGTTTTTAGTTTAAATATGTAACTGAATATCGGTTTTGTGTTTTACATATGAAACTATAACTGCATCTTTGCTTTATCAAAATAAATAAATTCATTTATAAAATATAGCATTATGTGTGGAATAGTATGTGCCTTCGACCTGAAACAAAAAGCAGAAGTTTTAAGACCTAAGGTTTTAGAAATGTCAAAAATAATTCGTCATCGTGGACCAGACTGGAGCGGAATCTTTAGCAACGAAAAAGCCATTTTATCGCATGAACGTTTGGCAATTGTTGATCCAGCATCAGGTAAACAACCTTTATTTAGCGAAGACAAACAACTTATCTTAGCTGCCAATGGTGAGATTTACAACCACAGAGCATTGCGCAAGCAATTTGAAGGCAAATACAACTTTCAAACAGAAAGTGATTGCGAAGTTATTTTGGCACTTTACAAAGAAAAAGGACCTCATTTTATAGATGAAATGAACGGAATTTTTGGCTTTGCCATTTATGATGTAGAGAAAGATGAGTACTTCATTGCAAGGGATCATATGGGAATTATTCCATTATACATCGGTTGGGATGAGCACGGTACGTTTTATGTTGCTTCTGAATTGAAAGCTTTAGAAGGATATTGTACTAAAATACAATTGTTTCCTCCTGGACACTACATGACGAGTACTGATGGCGAATTTGTACAATGGTATAAAAGAGACTGGACTGATTATGATGCTGTAAAAGATAACGAAACAAACATTCAGGATATAAAAGTAGCATTAGAAGCAGCCGTTCACAGACAATTAATGAGTGATGTGCCTTATGGTGTTTTACTTTCTGGCGGGTTAGATTCCTCTATAACTTCGGCTGTAGCCAAAAAATTTGCACAAAAACGAATTGAGTCTGGTGATACTACCGATGCTTGGTACCCACAACTGCACTCATTTTCAGTAGGATTAGAAGGTTCTCCGGATCTTGCAGCAGCCCAAATTGTAGCAGATCACATTGGCACCATTCATCACGAAATTAAATTCACTATTCAAGAAGGATTAGATGCGGTCAAAGATGTCATTTACAACTTAGAAACTTATGATGTAACTACCATTAGAGCCTCAACACCTATGTGGTTGATGGCGAGAGTTATTAAGTCAATGGGTATAAAAATGGTACTTTCTGGTGAAGGAGCTGATGAACTTTTTGGTGGGTACTTGTACTTTCATAAAGCACCAAATGCAAGGGAATTTCACGAAGAGAATGTACGTAAACTAAGTAAGCTGCACATGTATGATTGTTTGCGTGCCAATAAAAGTTTAGCGGCGTGGGGAATCGAAGGACGTGTTCCTTTCCTTGACAAAGAGTTCATGGATGTGGCCATGCGCATCAACCCGCAAGATAAAATGATCAACAAAGAACATCCTATGGAGAAATGGGTGGTTCGTAAAGCATTCGAAGATATGTTGCCCCCAAGTGTGGCATGGAGACAAAAAGAGCAATTTAGTGATGGTGTAGGGTACAGCTGGATTGATACTTTAAAAGAAGTTGTTGCCGTTGAGGTTTCTGACGAACAATTGGCAAATGCCAAATATAAGTTTCCGTTGCAAACGCCTACATCAAAAGAGGAATATTATTACCGTTCTATCTTTCACGACCATTTTCCTAGTGATGCTGCCGCCTTGTGTGTACCTCAAGAAGCCAGTGTAGCTTGTAGTACAAAAATTGCTTTGGAGTGGGATGAAGCTTTCAAGAACATGAACGATCCATCGGGTAGAGCCGTAGCAAGTGTCCATGATGATGCTTACGCAAAAGTATAGCAACATAGCTTAATAAGTAGTAAAGGAAACGCACCCGAAAGGGAGGGCACTGAAAAAGTCCCTCGAATAAGGAAAATGAAAATAACTAAAAAGGAGCGAAAACACAATGGTTTCGCTCCTTTTAGTTATTACAAACCCCTTGTAATCTAAGAAGATTAAATTTGACTAAAAAAAGACGATTAAATAAAATCAAAGCCTTATTTAATCACTTTTTTTAATGATTTTTGAAAATAGGGACTTTTTCAGTGCCCTCCTCAAAAAGCTACCTCTTTTTTTTACTCAATAATTGGGACCGAAATTAACAATTAATAATGGCAAAATATATTGGCATCCCAAAGGTAATATTAAAAGGGAATGTTACTGCTAGCGCCATTGGCAAAAAGATTCCAGGATTTGCTTTAGGAACCGCAATTTTCATAGCCGCTGGAACCGCAATGTACGACGCGCTTGCCGCTAAGACAGAAAAGATGAAACGGTTCCCGATATCCTCTGTTACAAAATGACTCAAATAGGCAACAACACTTCCATTGATTAAAGGAATTACTACGGCAAATGCAAAACTAAACCAGCCACTTTTAAAGAAATCGCCCAATTTACGGCCACTTACAATTCCCATATCAAGCAGAAACAACGCTAAAAATCCTTTGAAAATATCGGTGGTAAAGGGTTTAATACCTAAAGCTTGTTGCTCACTCGCCAAAAAACCGATGAACAAACTCCCTAAAATTAACAACACGCTTCCGTTTGTAAAAGAATGGGTAATAATTGTTGACATCTTAGTTTTTAAAACGTTCTCGGCACTAAACAATCTAATTAAGATGACACCAACAATGATAGCCGGAGCTTCCATCAATGCCATAACAGCAACCATATGACCACTGAAAGTGAAATTCTGCAATTCTAAAAACGAAACCGCGGTTACAAATGTTACTGCACTTACAGATCCATAAGTGGCAGCAATGGCTCCCGCGTTTTCAATGCTATATTTTTTCTTTAAAATAAAAAAAGAATACAATGGAATGATCAGAGCAATTGAGACACCAAAAAATATGGACCATACTATATCAAGTGTAAAATGGCTGTGTGCTAGCTCTTGACCGCCTTTAAATCCAATGGCAAATAAAAGGTATAAAGAAATAAACTTAGAACTTCCCTCAGGGATTTGCAAATCACTTTTGACTAAAACAGCAATAATTCCTAAAACAAAAAAGAGTAATGCTGGATTTGTTAAATTATCTATTAATAAATTTAAATTCATAAGTTAGTTTTTTGACAATTGCATGAATGTCATACAATTGAATTGATATAATTGTTTGTTAGTGTTATAAAAATTACTTTTTGGTAGCTCGTTGTAATCTGTCGTTAATGGCTTTCCCAAGTCCGCTATCTGGGCAACGCTCTGCTAGAATAGCATCTAGATTTTTTTCATCCAATCTATGCAGTGCAGCATATAATCCTGAAGCTGCCTCTAACATTGAACCCGAAATTGACAAAACTTCTTGGGCACAAATTGATGGATCTTGTATCTCTTGTTTAAAAGTCAAGACTCCCACTCTTTGATTTGCAAATTTGGCTACATCTGCACTTATCGTATCTGTAAGGTACGTGGTAGTATTAGGTGCGTAATGACGTGACAACATTCCTGGCGCAGGCGGTGCTTTTTCGTCATGCGCTATTGTTTTAAGTGGACCAATGATGGCTTCTAAGTCCTCTATTGCTAGTGATCCCAAACGATACAGAACGGGTTCACCATCTTCAAACCCTATAATTGTAGATTCAATTCCTCTTTCACAACTACCTCCTTCTAAAATCATAGGTAATTTATTTTCAAAATAATGCGCAACATGAACCGCTTGAGTAGGACTTATAGATCCAAAAGGATTTGCGCTGGGTGCTGCCAATGGAAAATCCAGTTGCTCTAAAAGTGATAAAGTAACCTTATGATTAGGCACTCGTATTGCAACAGTGTCTTTACCAGCTGTAACCGAATCTGGAATTTGAGGTTGCTTTTTTAACACCATAGTTAGTGGTCCAGGCCAAAAAGCATTTGCTAGTAGCATTGCTTTTTCGGGAATCTCTCTAGCTATAGATGGTAAACTTTCAACTGATTTTATATGAACAATAAGCGGGTTAAAGGAAGGTCTTTCTTTTATACTGAAAATAGATGCTATTGCTTTTGGACTAAAAATATTTCCTGCTAATCCGTATACCGTTTCAGTAGGAATCGCTATTACTTCATCTTGATTTAATAACGCAACAGCTTTTTGAATGGAATTGTTAATTATACTCATAATTTAGGGGTTACAGTAATCACAAAAAGTAGGTTCTTCGGTCATTTTTTGATACGGAAAATTAATTTCATGTGTGTACTGGCATTTTTTACAACAATATATGTGGCTTAAGGTAGACCGAGTAGGATTTGCACACCAAGAACATGGCAAACCTGGTTTAGCGCTGGTCACCACAAATCCAGGAGTCATGCATTCAGGACATAAAGATTGAATGGACTGCAACAGTTTATGAGCAGCCGTTTCAATAACATGCATTCGAGTGGGATTGTAATGCGCTCGCATATCCGTTTCGGCATACACAGTACCGTGTATCTCCATGATATGGTTGTAATATTTTTTTAAACAATCTTCATTGGTTATACCCTTAATGACTGCTTTATCATCAGTTGCACTACTTCGTAAAATAATTGCATGCGATGGAAAATGAATTTTTTGAGCAAACATTTTCAATGCCTCATAACTCGTAATGGTCTCACCGTAAAAATTAGTATCTAAACTAAGTTCTCTAACAATGATTTCTAGATCATTTTTTTTATCGATGAAAATGAGGAATTCTTCATCTGCTTGCGCAAAAAACAAAGACGGATGAGGACCAAAAGATCCTTCACTAGCAAGACCTAAATCACAATCAAAGGCATTCATTGCTGCTAGACATTTTTCCCGAACAGTTGCCACTGCCGATTCCTTTCGCTTAATTTCTCCAGAAAATGTGCCAAAAACATCCGTATCAAAATTTGAAGGTACAAAACACGTAACCCCTATTCCGTTTTCAAGAATAGGTGCTATTACCTTTTCTTTTTGATGTTTTGTGGCAATTAATAACGACCTTCCATTAAACATTTTTGTATTCATTGGATTTTGGTCGCATTTCCATTTGGATTACACCGTTTACATGTAATTCCATATTATTTGCATCGGCCTCTTTAATCAATTCTTTAATATAATCAGAAGCTTCTTGTAATGTTTCTTTCCTCCTTTTAGAATGCAAATGGTCTTGGTTAAACCTAATTTCATTACTAAATTGTTCTAAATTGTGGTAATTGATTTTACTATTGATCAATGAAAACAATACTTTCCCGGCTTCTGTAGGTTCAAACTGCCCTTCAACTAATTTAAATTGATACTCTTTTTTCATGATTATTTTAAATTATTTTGTTTTGATAAAATGTAAACGCTGTACACGATTCCTAAACCTAAAATCAAAGTAAAAAGTAAATTTTGAGGTACAACGAGGTTCAACACAAAACCTGTTAGTAACCAGAACGCTGCAACAAGTAGACTTCCGTTAATTTTAAATTTAGTTCTCATACAAACACATTTATTTAGTGCTGCAAATGTATCATGGTTGTATTATAAATTTTTATTTATATTTATAATGACATATATAAGAAAATTTAATGAGTAGTATTTGGAGCGTTCATAAACCCCATAAGAAATTGATTCTCGGCCAAGAATAAATTATTTTAGAAAATAGGAATAAAAAAAAATTAAAATAAGAGTGTAAAAAAATCAATAAAAAGGTGAAGAAACTTTAAAATAAGCAACAAAAAAAGAGCCCAAATAGAAATTATGGTTGCATTTTATTTAGAAAAATTAATCGTGTCCTGACAATTACAAAGAAGTATAAGACACAAAATAAAAACAGCCTTATTGCTTATAGGCGTTTAAATAAGCAATAGCATCAAACTGCATAGAGCAAATTGCTTCATTAACCGAGACACGATTAGCTTCATAAAAGGACAAAATTCCTTTTTGCTGTAATCTCAAAATTTGCTGCTTTGCTTTTTTTCTGAACTGTAGCAGCTCATTTTCTATGGTAACCAGTTTTTCTTTCGAAATTTTCAAAGTACCATTTGCATGATTGGTCATATTATAAATATCAGCTAATTCCATATCCTCAACCTGTTGAATCAACACCTTGAGATGAAAAGGATTCTCAACTAAGGGAAGTATGATTCTAATGGATCGAATCATTCGTTTGATAACCGTAGGATCTTCCTTGCCCCACTGAAAGATTTGATCATAACAAAAATCTACAAACTCTTCAAAATTGAATTCATTTACTTGAATGTGCTCGGATTTTAGTGATTTAGCATCCGTTGATGGAAATTCTTTAATGGCTAATTCTTTGGCAATTTCTCCTATTTGGTCAATGCAATTGAGGCAAGTAGTAGGGTCATTTACGGCTGGAGAAATGGCTTTTATGGCAATATCAACGAGTTTACGAACGCCAAAATTAATATCTTGAGTGTGGCTTCTAAATTGTTCCACCTGAAAAGCATCTTTTACAATGGCGCCAACTTGTTTTTGTAATTCTTGAACCTGTACAGAAGTCAGATCTTGGTCAAAAACCAATGTCAATAATGTAGTGGTTCCCTTCATTATAAACTCTCCAACAATGGGTTTTTGGTACGTATTTTCGAAACAAAATCCTACTTCAGATCGTAAAATGTATGCTGTAACTTTCTTTAATTTAACATAATTAACGCTATCTAAATACCCTGAGTCAAATGGACTCACAACAGATACTTTGAATTTATCAGGATGAATTTCTGCTCTTTTATATGATATATTTTTACCCAATTTCCAGTTTTCTTGATATAGAACATTGATTTCCTCAATCATGTCTACTTTGATTCTATTGGTAATACTTGAGACATTCATATTGATACTCAAATAGGTAATCATGTTAGGATAAGACCAAGACAAACCATAAAAAGCCAATAAAGTCCCTACAGCAAGTGTTCCTAAAAATGGAGTATTCGGGCAAAAAACAGAAGCAAATTGCGGTAAAATACACAGTGAAATGGTTCCTACAAAAAGCCCAATAAACTTTTGCATTTTAAAATCGCTAATTAAAAAATGCCTTAAAATACGAGGCGAAAACTGTGAGGAAGCCAACTGCATTACAACAAAAATAACCGAAAATGTAGTGAGAGATATACCTATAAGTATCGAAATCAAAACATTCGTAACAGAGATTAACCTTGTGTAAGTGTCTACAATATCAATATTAAAAAAGGAACCAAAATCTACTGAATACTCTAAAATCATTACAGCCGAACCTATAACTACAGCATATAAAACTCCTAGAAAAGTACCTAAATCTTTTAGTTGGTGAATCAATATGTTTTTTAACTTGTATTTCAATGTATGCGGCATATCTTTTTATTAAGAAAGTAAATTTAATATAATTGATGATATAAATCCTGATGGCTTTATATTTTTGTAATTTTACAATACAACTATTGCTGATTTTTATCAAAAAATAATTGACCATTAACTTTGCTGTTCTACATTTTTATTTAAAACAATATCAAATGATTTTACAAATAGAAACACCTGCACTCCTTTTTGGTGCCACTTCATTAATATTACTAGCTTACACAAACCGTTTCTTAACCATTGCAACTATTGTTCGTGGATTAAAGAAAACTTATAAAGAAAAAGAAAACAACTTGATTTTACTGGAAATAAGAAACCTAAACTTGCGCCTCACTTTAATTAGAAATATGCAAATGGCGGGAGTATTAAGTCTTTTTTTGAGTGTATTTGCTATGTTACTTTTGTTTTTACAACAACAAACAGCTGGTATTTACCTATTTGGCCTTAGCTTGCTAGGTTTACTAATTTCCTTGGCTTTATCGTTTTGGGAAATTTGTATTTCGGTCAATGCTTTGCGCCTGCATTTAAGTGATTTAGTTCAAAAAGAAACGCTATAAAAAAAGCTGTACGATTTATGTACAGCTTTTTAGGAAATCATTTATTGGTTGATTAAACTACCTTCTTCTTTTTTCTCGTTGTTTAATAAACTTGGATTTTCTTTTGCCAATTTGTTCTTAGTTGGTATTTTGTAGTTCAAACTAAAACCAAATTTCCTTGTGTCTTGCTTACTGCTTATGAGTAAAGGTGTCTCAAAGGAATTGAATGCGTTTCTATTCGTATTCAAAATATCATCAGCAAAAAGAGATACTGTCAACTGATCTTTTAAGAATTTTTTCGAAAAAGTAAAGTCTAATGAATTCCTAAGTGGCTCTACCGCAATAAAGTAAAAATAATTTCCTCTTGGAATAACATAATTATAATTGGCAACAAATTTTACTTTTTTGGGCAAGAGTATCTGAGACATAAAATTAAACATCCAAAAACCGTTTGTATCTACTTTGGGAATTTGATGGTATTGATACCCTGCATACACGTATAAAAAATTCATGGTATCAGGATTTACATTCATTTTCATAGTTTCGGCTAGACCTTTGGTAAACAACATATAGGGAATAGGCATTCCTACACTAAAATTATGAATCTTAACCTCTTGGATATTTTCATTTGTATTGACTACAAGATTATTAGTTAGTAAAACTCTGTTGATCACTTGATTTTTTGCAACACTCATGTTGTAGCTTATGAAAGCATAATCAAAAGCACTTAGTTTAACTTCATAATTATCAAAAATGGTAGGCTGCAAGTTTGGGTTACCAGAATATTCAATATTCGGATTTTGATAATTAGTGTTATTTGGATTCAATGCCGATGTACTTGGTAAGGTGATTTTTTTGTTATAGTTCATATTAAAGTACAAGGCATTACTAAAATTGTATTGCGCACTTGCATTAGGAAAAAATCTAAACTGATCAAATTCTGCAAGTTTAGCAACATCTGTATTTCCTGATATGTTGTAATCTTCGGCTCGACCGCCAAGAATAAAATTAAATTTGTCAAATTTTGTTTGAAACTCTACATAAGTTGATGTCGTTTTTCGCTTGTAATCTAAATTGGTTACACCTCTATTAGAAGCATCAAACATCAGTTCTTCGTACAACGCACCTACATTTAGCTTACCTTCATCAGAGAATTTAATAGGTTGTGAAAAATCTACTTTTGCATTCAATACCTCTTGTTGTGAAGCATTGTCTAATAACGGGGTGGTTGAACCTGCTGGTTCTAATTGAAACTCATTAGAATTGCGGTTATAATTGAATCTAAACTCTAGTTTTTTTGCCGCATTTTCAAACTTTTTTTGATAGGTAACTACCGCGTCATGACGAAAACCACCGCTCATTGAAGCATCATCAGTTGTGAACCCTGGACCATTTGAAAGCGTTTGACTGTTATTATTGTTGTACGTAAGATCATAATTAAGCAGTAATCTATCTTTTCCAATATCAAAAGTAAGCGCTGATTTTATAAAATTATTTCGGCCCACACGATCAGCTTCTGTTGCTGTTAATAAAGCGCTACCACCGTTTTCCTCATTTTTTAAGGAAGTCCATAAAGCATTTTCTCTATAATTTTGCCCCAGATTTAATTGCCATCCAAAATATTTATTCTTGGCACTCAATAACACACTATTATTTACTCTCCAGCGCACATCATCATAACTGGTTACACTAGTGCTATTAGTGTAAGTAGCACTTAAATAATTTTTGGCGTTTTTATTGGTAATTATATTAAGGATTGCACCTCCCGAAGTTGCCGGAAACTCGGCGCCTGGCTGTGTAATAATTTCAATTTTTTCAATAGCATTAGCTGGCATTCCCTCTAGAAAAGCATTGAGTTCATTAGTAGAAATATTAAGTGGTCTACCATCCATAAACACATCCAGCTGCTTGCCTTGAAACATCATTCCAGCAATATCTGATGCTATTAAACCTGGCAATTTCTTAATTCCCTCTAGCACAGAACCTGTATTTAAGCTAGGTTGATCAGAGAAGTTAAAGATGGTTCGGTCTGCTTTTTGCTCCACTGCTTTTTTAGTTTTTACAATGGTTACTTCTTTCAACTCTGTAGTTTTTTCAGTTTCAGTTTCAGGAGTTTTCTCCGGAGTAGTTTGAGCAATACTGCCCGTTATACAAATCAAACTCAACAAAATAATAAAATGTATTTTTTTCATGTTTTTTATATCAGATACCCCATAAGACATCTTTATAAAGGAAATGTTACAAAATAGATCAAATAATTTTTCTTAGAAATACAATAATACATTAAGATTAAACCTTTTTTAGAACAACGTGTCCTACTGTAAATAACTCTATATGAACGCACAAACACTCTGGTCTTTACGACTTGGTTTTTCGTCAAAGCAAGCCGAAAAACTACAAACTATGGGAATTAATTCATTTCTAGAGGCTTCGTTTGCAACGTTACATGATCATAAAGTTCCTGGTTTTATGGTTGACAGCCCAAAATCTATAACCGAATTACAACAATATAGAAAAAAACTTAAAGATGCCAGTCCAGAACAAATAAAGGAATTGCGTAAAAAGGAAGCACAAACTGCACTCGAATTGAAGAGTTGGTGGATTGATAAAATGCAAAACGAAACCTATCCGCTACGCGAAAAAATGACCTGTTTTTGGCACAATCATTTTGTGTCAACGTTACAAAAAGTGAAGGTCAATTATTGGGTTTTTCAACACAATCAAATACTTAGAGAAAATGCATTTGGAAATTTTAAAACCTTAACAAAAAAAATAATTCAAAGCAATGCTATGGTGCGCTACCTTGACAATGTAGACAATAGAAAAGGCAAAATAAATGAAAATTTAAGTCGGGAATTACTAGAATTGTTTACTCTAGGTATTGGGAATTATACTGAAACAGACATAAAAGGTGGCGCTAAAGGACTTGCAGGACTTGGTCTTGGCGAAGACCACGCAGTATACCGAACCTTTTTTGAAGATGATGAAGCTTTTGACTATCTAGGCAAAAAAGGAAGTTTTAAAATTGATGCTATGATAGACCTTATTTTTGAACAGCCACAAGTTCCTTATTTGTTGACTCGAAAAATTCTAAAATGGTTTATTTATGACAACCCAAATGAAGAATTAGTTAATTATTATGGAGACTATTTCAGAAAAAAGAATTTTGAAATAGAGCCTTTACTTTTAAAAATTTTCACCGAAGAGTATCCTAAAAAAACAGCGGGCTCCAAAATAAAAAACCCACTAGAATACAGCCTCCAAATAATTCACGAACTTGGAATCAAAACTACTAATACAAAAATGATTGTGCTTTTTTGTAAGCAACAAGGAATGGATTTGATGGACCAACCCAATGTAAAAGGATGGGATGGCGGAAATTCATGGTTAACATCCCAAGTGTACTTACAACGCAATAACGTAGCCGATTTACTTTGTAACGGAAAAAACTTAAATCGGAATTTTAATGCTGAAATGAAGGAAAATAAAAATGCAAATAGAATCGTGAATCTTCAATTAAAATGGAACAAAACGGATACCAATAAAACGATCATCAATGCATTTGAAAACCAATTATTATTCCAAATTGACGACGTCATGAAGGCCGATTTTGAAAAAATATTGAAATATGATTTTGACGGTTCAACTGAAGGCTCACAATTTGCAGTGCTGCGATTGGTAAATTTCATGATAAAAACCCCAGAATTTCAACTTATCTAAAGCTAGCATTATGAACCGAAGAAACTTTTTAAACTTAACAGGTACTCTTACTGCAGGAACTCTGCTTTTACCAGATTTTTTATATTCTTTTGGAAAACAAAAAAGTATAATTACTGGAGAGCAATGTGTAGTTTTTATTCAACTCAACGGCGGAAATGATGGCTTAAACACCTTTATTCCGTATCAGGATATGATGTATTATGACTTTCGTCCAAAAATTGCAATTTCAAAAAATGAAATACTCCAGTCAGCACAAGGAATGGGTTTTCATCCAGCTTTAAAAAACTTTGCACAAATGCAACAAAGTGGAGACTTAGCTGTAATCCAAAATGTTGGGTACCCAAATCCTGTAAAATCTCATTTTAGAAGTCAGGAAATTTGGCAAACAGCTCCTACAAATCAAGAGTTTTTAAATGACGGTTGGTTAGGACGTTTCTTAGATTTACAATGTAAGGATCATCAGCCTACAGCAGGGATAAACATTGATACTATTGACAACTTAGCGCTCAAAGGTGACGAACCTAATTCGATCACGGTAAAAGATCCAAACCGATTTCTTGCTGGAAACAAAATGGAGGTCAACTCTAAACTAGCAACAAATCCACAATTAGACTTTGTTAGAAAAATAGCAAACTCCGTAGTTGAAGGTGCTGACGAGATACAAAATGCCCTTAAAAAAGGAGCTCCCGCTGAAGTGGTATATCCTAAAACTGGTTTGTCCAAAAATCTAGAATGGATGGCGCGCTTGATTAAAGGAAATCTAAACTCAAAAGTGTATTATACCTCACTGAATGGTTTTGACACGCATGATAACCAACTTATAATTCACAACAACAAACTTACAGAACTGAATGATGCTGTATTTAGTTTTTACCAAGACTTAAAGAAAGCGGAGTTGTTAGAGAACGTTACTATAGTAGTTTTTTCTGAATTTGGCCGACGCGTCAAAGACAATGGTAAAGGAACAGATCATGGAACTGCTGCACCTCTATTTGTCATTGGCGGAAGCAATAAAGGAACAATAATTGGTAACAACCCTAATTTACAAGACTTAGACGGAGGAGATTTAAAACATGAAATCGATTTTAGGAGTGTATATGCATCGCTTTTACAACAAAAAATGGAGTTTGATCCCGTTAAAATTGGGATAAGAAACCCTGAATTAAAAGGACTTTTTTAAAAACGCTGTAAATCACTTTAAAAAACTATCTTTGCCCGCTTTTAAAAATTGAACAAAAATGATGAAAAATAGTATTTTAAAGGGAGTATTCCTTGTGGGACTCGGTGCTACTAGCTACGGAATGTTGGCTACGTTTGTAAAAATTGCTTACGGTGAAGGCTTTACAACTCCTGAGGTAACCATTGCACAATTCACCTATGGAATTTTAGGAATGCTACTGATAAATGCTTTTCAAAAATCAAAAAAAGGGACTGAGGTTGTGAAAGCATCTACAAAAAACATTACCCAATTAATGCTTGCCGGAACCTCACTAGGTATGACCAGTGTTTTTTATTATTTAGCTGTAAAATACATACCGGTATCAATTGCTATTGTGCTATTGATGCAAACCGTTTGGATGGGTGTTATATTTGAAATGATTTTAGAAAAAAAAGCACCGTCAACACAAAAAATAATATCGGTTTTAATAGTTCTTGCAGGAACCGCCTTGGCTACAAATTTAATTGAAAGTACAGTAGATCTAGACTGGCGTGGTATCGTTTTAGGACTCTTGGCTGCCACTTCCTTCACCACTACCATGTTCACTGCAAATAGAGTAGCTACTCAAATTTCATCTGCACAACGCAGTCTTTATATGCTACTTGGCGGAGCGGTAATTGTTACTGGGTTTGCTATAGCTACACAAACAGGTGCCTTTAACTTTGATATTTTTCTTAAATGGGGTATTGTATTAGCGCTTTTTGGCACTATCATTCCACCTTTATTATTCAATGCTGGATTCCCACTTACAGGTATCGGACTAGGCAGTATTGTATCCGCATTAGAACTTCCTGTATCTGTGCTAATGGCCTATTTTTTATTGAGTGAACCAGTAAATAGCTTGCAATGGTTAGGCATTATTTTGATTATAATTGCAATTGTGATTATGAATATCAACTTCAAAAAGACTTTGTAAAGACTATTTGATTCTAATTAGCTTTAATTGGGCTTTTTTCTCTAAATTCGTAATAAACAATTTTATCATGAATTTACCTTGGCATTTGTACGGAATGGCTTTTATATATTTCATTGCAGGAATAAACCATTTTAGGAATCCTAGATTATACTTAAAAATCATTCCGCCCTATTTCCCAAAACCCAAAGCGCTAAACGCCATCAGTGGATTAGCCGAGATTATTCTTGGTATAACATTATGTATACCGCAGCTGTCAAACGCAGCTGCATGGGGCGTAATTGCTTTGTTAATTGCCATTTTTCCTACTCATATTTACATGTATTTTGATCCTAAAGCTAGCATGGGATTACCAAAATGGGTATTGTTCCTGAGATTACCTTTGCAGTTTGCATTGATTTTTTGGGCATATCAATATACGTAAAATTATGGAATCCTTTTTTGAAAATCAGGAACAACCGATACAATTTCAGGTTCCAGATGCTGAAATCACGTATTACCCTGCCTTTTTTGATTTGGCTACAGCCAATGAAATCTACCTGAGCCTAGTTCAAGATATCCCATGGCAGCAAGATGACATTCGCGTTTTCGGAAAAGTTCACCCGCAACCACGATTGACTGCACTTTATGGAAATGAAGGGAAGCCCTACTCCTATTCTAATATTACCATGCAGCCACACCCTTGGAATGCGCTGTTGCAAAAACTAAAAAAACAAGTGGAGGCTGCCGCCAATACTATTTTTACAACCGTTCTTTTAAATCAATATCGAGATGGAAAAGACAGTAATGGTTGGCATGCTGATAATGAAAAAGAACTGGGAATCAATCCTATAATTGCTTCTTTAAGTTTTGGTGCAACTCGAAATTTCCAAATGAAACACAATCTTTTGAAGGATAAAAAACTAAACCTTTTACTAGAACACGGGAGTTTACTGCTCATGAAAGGAAGTACACAACATTTCTGGAAACATCAAATTCCAAAAACTGCAAAACCTGTAGAACCCAGAATAAACCTTACTTTTAGGGTAATTATTTAGCAATAAAGAAGCAAATAACCAATCATTGAACTACAAATTTATATACACTTTATCAATAATAGTTAGGCAAAATATAGAAAATTTGTTTCAACAAATCTAGTCTACGGATTTTTTACGACACAACAGAAATGCAATAAAAAATAAACATCAAAAAATACTTAAAAAAAATATTTTAGAAACAAGAAAAAAAATGCAGTTTTGGTAAAATCAATTGATTTTTTTCTTAATATTGGTAATAAATTAGAAATCTACATTATTAACCATTTACAACTTATTTGAATTAATTTTCACGTGATGAAAAAGAGTAACCGAAAAGAATTAAACTGGGAGCAAACAGAAAAACTTGTTACAATGGCTTTAGAAGAAAAAAATCCTTTTGAAATCATTAAAAAAGAATTTGGCTTAGCAGAAAAAGAGATTCTCGAAATCATGAAAAAGAAAATGCCTGCTGAAAAATTTGAAATGTGGAAAAAGAAAGCTACTGCAAATAAACCAAAACCAAAACCTCTTAAAATTGATGATTTTGACGAAGATTTGGATGGTAAATATTATATCAAAAACAAACTAGATTAAAACACGAAACTCCTGATTTACGGGAGTTTTTTTGTTTGCTTACAATTCAAAAAATAGGGTAGCAGTTACAAGAATAAACAAAACCATTTCATTCGAAATAATGGGTTGGCACAAACTGTGGAGCCTTCAAAGCAAACTAACCATTCCCAAAGAGAACATAGTAAAAGCCTATCAGGATGAGTCTGAGATTACATTCTGGAAAGGATTGCGTATGCCCGGAACAGAAATCCCAGGGTTACTTGCAGCAGGTACTTTTTACAAAAACGGAAGAAATTTTTGGGATGTATCCAATAAAAAAAATGCAATCGTAATTACCCTTCGAGAGCACTATTACAAAAAACTCTTCATTGAAGTGCAAAATCCACAGCTGGCACTACAACAACTAAACAATCTTTAAATGAAATGTATCTACACTCTACTTTTTTCTGCATTATGGTCCTGCTGCTTTGCTCAAAATAAGAATTTCACAACCTCTGTCATTGACGTCAATCCTTTGATAAAAGGAACTTTATACACACCTAATGAAATTTCAAAAAGTAAAACTCTAGTTATTATTATTGCCGGCTCTGGTCCAACAGATAGAGACGGCAACCAAAGAAATCTAGTCAATAATTCCTTGAAATTTTTATGCGAAGGTGTAGCTACTAAAGCCATCCACGCCTTCAGTTATGACAAAAGGATGTTTGCTATGGCGCAGACAGGAAAAGTAGATGAAGCTTCGCTGTCATTTAACGACTTTATTACAGATGCCAACGATGTGGTTCAGTTTTTTAAAAATGAAAAAAAATACAAAAAAATAGTAATAATAGGTCACAGTGAAGGCGCATTAATAGGATTAGTAGCTGCAAACCAAAACACAAACGCTTACATTTCAATAGCTGGTGCAGGACGAGGCATTGATGCTGTTATTCTAGACCAAATTGCACTACAAGCACCATTTTTAAAAGATGAAGTGCAACAAAATTTAGAGATCCTAAAAACCGGCAAAACATTTGAGCTTAAAAACCAAATGCTCACTTCCTTTTTTAGACCTAGCGTGCAGCCTTACATGATTTCTTGGTTAAAATACCAACCACAAGATGAAATTAAAAAACTACAAATACCCATCTTAATAATTAATGGCACGAAAGATTTACAAGTAAGTGTTACGGATGCTCAACTACTTAAACAAGCAAAACCCGAGGCTAAGCTAGTACTCATAAATAATATGAATCATGTATTAAAAGACATAACGGGTGATGATATTGCAAACAGAGCTAGTTACAATAGTCCAGAATTAGCCAATTCCAATCAGCTACTGAATGAAATACTTTCTTTTCTTAAAAATTTAAAGTTGTAACAAAAACCTGAACAAGCAGACTAATTGCTTTAAATAATATATACTCAATGAAAAAAATAATTTATTCCTTAGCAGTTGTAACAATGCTGTGGAGTTGCAAAACAACAAGTACCACAGCAACATCTGCTGTAAAAGAAGAGGTTAATGTAACAATTGACATTAACAATGTAAAAGAGGACAAGGTGTTAGTAACAATTGCTGCTCCAAAAATAAAAACAAACGAAATCACATACAGTGTCCCAAAAATAATTCCGGGTACTTACTCCATAGATGATTACGGAAAATATATTGAAGATTTCAAGGCATTTGATAGCAAAGGCGGTCAACTTACCGTTACCAAAACGGATGACAATACTTGGAACATTCAAAACGCAACTACATTAAGTAAAATAACATACCTTGTTAATGATACTTTTGACACTGAAAAAGGTGGTGGTTTTGGTAAAAATGATGTTTTCTCTCCAGCAGGAACAAATATTGATGCAGGTAAAAATTTCATGCTGAACATGCACGGATTTGTAGGCTATTTTGATAATAAAAAAGACATATCATATACCTTATCAGTCTCACATCCTGAATCGTTGTGGGGTGCTACATCTATGAAAGATCTTGACAACAGCACAACAAATGACGTATTTAATACCCCGAGATACTCAGAACTTGTAGAAAACCCAATCATGTATGCAAAACCAGATTATACTGCATTTACTGTTGATGGGATGGAAATATTAATCAGTGTTTTTTCTCCAAATGGAAAAGTGACTGCTGAAAGCATTACTCCAGACATGAAAACCATGATGATTGCTCAAAAAACATTTTTAGGAAAAATAAATGCTACAAAAAAATACACTGTATTGCTGTACTTATCAAGTATGACTCCTACAGATGCAAAAGGCTTTGGTGCATTAGAACATCCTACAGCAACCACGGTAGTACTGCCAGAGGCCATGCCTAAGGCTGAGCTCGTAAAAGCAATGAAAGATGTAGTTTCACATGAATTTTTTCACATTGTAACTCCGTTAACAATTCACTCTAAAGAAATTCACTATTTTGATTTTAATACCCCAAAAATGTCCGAACATTTATGGATGTATGAAGGCATTACAGAATATTTTGCAAATCTTTTCCAAATCAATCAAGGGTTGATTACTGAAGAAGAATTTTACACGCGAATGGCTGAAAAAATTGAAAATTCAAAAAAACTAAATGACACCATGCCTTTTACAACCATGAGTGCCAACGTTTTGACAGAGCCTTACAAAGCACAATACTTAAATGTATACGAAAAAGGAGCACTTATAGGTATGTGTTTGGATATCATCATCAGAGAAAAAAGCAATGGCGAAAGAGGCGTTCTGGATTTAATGCAAAAATTATCTGTTGAATATGGCGTTGCAAAACCATTTAATGACCAGGAACTTTTTGATAAAATAACTTCATTTACGTATCCTGAAGTAGGTGATTTCTTAAAGACCTATGTAGCAGGCCCTACTCCTATTCCTTACGAATCTTTTCTAGCTAAAGTAGGTGTTTTAAAAAGTTCTGAAAAAGTTCCAGCAAATGTATTCCTTAAAGGTCAAGTTCCGTACATTACCGTAGACCAGGCAACAAAGGAAATTAGTATCATCCCAAACATAGAACTTAATGTATTTTACAGCACTTTAGGACTTGTGGGAGGCGACACCATTCTTGCCATCAATGACAAAGCTTACTCTCTTACTAATATTTACGAAATGATAACGGATAGCCAAAAATGGAAAGAGGATGATTCAGTTGCTGTAAAAATTAAACGTAACGGCGTAGAACAAGTGATCAAAGGAAAAGTAAAACTTCCTTACGAAGACAAGGAAGAACTCAAAGCTACAGATGTATCTAAAACCACACTAAAACAAGCATGGTTAAAAGGATAATAATTTTAACTCACTAAACAGAATCCTAATTTAGAAATAAATTAGGATTTTTTTTGTAAAATAAAAAAAACACAACAGCATTCCAACATTTTTCTTTATTTTGCGCCACAATAACAATGAAACCAAAACCGCTGTACAACGCTTATATACAGCGCTATTTAATCACAACATCAATATCAACATGAAAAAAACAATATTTGCTCTTGTTACACTAGCATTATTATCCTCTTGTAATAAAGAAGATGCAAAAGGCAACCTACACATCACAGGAAACATCAAAGGTTTAAAGAAAGGAACTCTATACTTACAAAGAATACTAGATACTACATTAGTTCCTTTAGACACCATAAATATCGATGGAAATGCTTCATTCGAAAGTCATATCAACTTAGAATCACCAGAAATGCTATATTTATTCCTTGATAGAGGCGTAAGTAATTCATTAGACAACAACCTTTCTTTTTTTGCTGAACCAGGTAACATGACAATAGACACCAATCTTGATAATTATCTAATGGGTGCCAAAATAACTGGATCAAAAAACAATGATGTATTTGAAGAATACAAATTAATAAAAACACGCTTTAACGAAGAAAACTTAGAGTTAATCCAAAAGAAATTCAGCGCAATTAAAACCCAAAATAACAAAAAAATAGACAGTTTAAGTGCTAAGCAAGATTCTAATCTGAAAAGAAGGTATTTATTTGCTACAAATTTTGCTTTAAATAATAGAGATTATGAAGTTGCTCCTTACATTGCCTTATCTGAAATATACGATATCAACATTAAATATTTAGATACCATTCAAAAATCAATGTCCCCAAAAGTTGCTCAATCTCTTTATGGAAAAAAGCTAACAAAATATGTAAGCTCATTGAAAAAACAAGAATAGACATAATCAGTATTAAAACATTTTAAACTGCCCTAAAAGATATTTTTTGGGCAGTTTTTTTTATGACTTTCCTGAAATGTGTTTTAAAAAAGCTGATTAATATTACCTAAAACAAAAGTTCTTTAAAAAAGTGATGTCTTTTATTCAAAGATACAGCTACAGTCTGTTATCAAAAGTTAATGTCCAGCGTTTAATTATAGTTGACTTATAAAATATTGGCAAGCCGCAATAATGTAAAATGATCACTTAAAAAGGCTAGAATAGCCTCGTAAACACCATTCCTATAATAAGTAGTGCATATAATGAAAAAACTACCAAGGTCATAATTCCAATATATTTATAATGTGATTTCAAATACTCAAATGAAAGGGTTAAAGCAGCCGTATCATTATTTTTTATAGCCAGTTTAGCATTTGAAGCAAACTTATTCAAGTAATAGATCGGAAAAAAATAAAGTACTCCTATCAAAATGTAAATAAATGCAACACCCAAACCCATTGACGATTCTAAAAACCCCATTGAACCACTAGTACTTCCTACAACAGCAAAGGTTATCCCTATAATTAGAGCAATCAAGACAATAAATCCTACGCCAATAAATCCTAGAATAGACAAATAATAAGCCCATTTTGCAGTTTCAGCTAATAAATCTTTGGCAGTTGTAGTAATTTGTAAATCTAAATTTTCAACGGTAGTTTGTTCTTCCATAATTAATAGATGTTAGTGTTAGTTTTCAAATGTAACAATAACAATCAATTTAAAAGAATATCATGTAAGTAATTATTGCTATAAACACAAAACCACCTAATAAAAATTAGGTGGTTTACAAAAGAGCCGGCGGAGGGACTCGAACCCACGACCTGCTGATTACAAATCAGCTGCTCTAGCCAACTGAGCTACGCTGGCGACTCATTACGGGTGC
>NZ_VHLM01000023.1 GCF_009764685.1 Flavobacterium sp. I-STPP5a
TACCAATATGCAAATGCAAGGTGCAATAGCAATTTTTACAGTCAACTTAAAAAGAATACTCAAATTAATGTAGAAAATGTAATCTACACATGCATTTTGCCAAATGAACCTGTATAAGTCAAAAACCGACTCATATAACCTACAATAAAAAACAGTTGCAAAAAAAAAACGCTTATAACGGATGTTTAAAATCCTGTTACAAGCGTTTTTTATTATCTAAAAAAGGATGCTAATCAAAATAAGCGATGTTTTTCAGTGC
Organism: Flavobacterium sp. I-STPP5a; assembly: GCF_009764685.1. GTDB lineage: Bacteria > Bacteroidota > Bacteroidia > Flavobacteriales > Flavobacteriaceae > Flavobacterium. The sequence goes on from NZ_VHLM01000023.1 coordinate 260, forward strand.
CCTGCTTTTTCAACAGCATCTTTCAACATTTTAGGCGTTATTGTATTGTTGTTTTCAAAGGCTACAAAAAACGAATTCGTATTTAAATCTGTAGTTACAGTAGTTACACCACTCATGGCTTTTAACTGTTTGTTTATAGCATTAGAGCACATTGAACACGTTAAGCCAGTCGCTTTAATTTCAGCTTTTTGCATCTGGGCCAAACTGGTAAAACCACATAGCAGAACTAAGCCAATAGACATGGCTGCCTTTAAATTATTTCTAAACATCTTGTTATTTTTTTAAAAAGGTTAGAATAATTTCCTCTGTTGGATTTATAGCTACCAATGTACCCGAAGCATCAAACAAATAAGAACTTGGCAATCCCTCTACTCCAAAAAGCAATGCCGTTTTGGCATCAAATCCGTTTGGATCTATCAATTGCGGATACGTCAATTTATCTTTTTGAATAGCAGCAATCCATTTTGCTTTATTAGTGTCCAATGATATCCCCACTATCTCAAAATTGTCGTTTTTATGAGCACTGTAAAAGGGAACTAGTTTTTTATTTGCTTGTCTGCATGGTCCGCACCATGAAGCCCAAAAATCAACCAAAACTACCTTGCCCTTAAATGATTCAAGAGTTACTGGAACGTCAGTATTGTTATTTAACTGAACATTTGGCAACGCATCGCCGGTTTTAATTTGAGCATTGGCTAAAGCCAAATTAAAAAATATACTGAGTACTACTATTATATTTTTCATCTTGTATACGTTTAAAACATATTTACTTATTGAGCAAAACACAGCTCAATAAGTAGACACTTGATTGAATTATTGTTTTTTATTTTTGTTTTTTAGTAACTCTATCGTACTGACAACATCCATGAAGACTATCATAAACTGCATCTGGAGCTTTATGATTATCACTATCATAACCAGCTGCTGCAATTCTTTTTAAAATTTCTTCTTGGTTTGTTTTGGCAGGATTAAACACTAAGGTTGCCATTTTAGTCTCGCTATCCCATTGCACTTTAGCAATGTTTTTTTGGTTGCCAGCGGTTTCAATATTTTTTTTACACATCCCACAGTTTCCATAAATTTTCACTGTTTTGGTTACTTTAGTAGTACTTTGTGCGCTTACTGTCACAGATAACACTAGTACTAAGGCTACTATAATTTTATAAAATGTTTTCATCTTGATTTATTTTTTTGAGATATAACGCCGTCAAATACCTCAGCAGTACATATAAATGTATTGTTGAATAAATGACACGACAAATTTTTGATTTTTTTTAAAGCTAATTCTTTTTAACAAGACAGACTTCTGGCTGTCATCAATACAATTATGCTATTTTTGGCGGAAGCCAGATGGACTTGTATCCTGACGATACGAAGATATTAGAATAATAAAAATTCTGTTTTTTTGCAGAAAAATCAAACAAAGGATTATTAAATTCTAAATGTATGCCGTTTGTTATCCCTAAATAAATAAAAGAACCACCGCATGTAATGCTTTTACAAGCGCCATTACAACCTTCGTGTGAATCTTTTTTAGACGATTGTGTTTTTGAACAGCAGTCTTTTTTTTCTTTTTTAGCTGTACTTTTTTTAGCACAACACGTCATTTCCCCTTTTTGATTACACGCCATAGTTGTTATTGGACTCAAAAAGAATCCAAAAACAACTAAAAGCAATATGTATAGGTTTTTTGACATTGTATTCAATTATATTTTACAAAGGTATTTATTGATCATTTCCAACACAGCATCTTATTGCTAAATGAGTGTTAAAATTTATTTTTTACTTATTAATTCCTAATAAACCATTCATTATAGATTGACTAACTGATAATAATACACTAAAAATTATTGCCGTAAGAAAGGTCTCGACTTTAAACCCATCCACAATTTGTGAACACAATACAATCATAAGCGCGTTTATAAGCAATAAAAACAATCCTAATGTAAGCACTGTAACAGGCAATGTTAGAAGAACAACAATAGGTTTGATAAAAATATTTAACAAGCCTAAAACTATTGCTACAATCAAAGCTGTCGTAAATCCATTTACGTAAACGCCCGGTAAAAAGTTTGCAAGAATTAAAACTATTATTGATGTAACGATAATTTTTAAAAGTAAATTCATGAGTAAATGGTTTTTAAATGAAAAGTAATATTTTTTTAAAGGTTTTTGACATTATTCTAGGAAAGAAATTACTATACTGTAAAACATAGTAGGGTTTTCGGCATGAAGCCAATGCCCTGTTTTGGGTATTGTTTCAATGATTGCCATAGGAAAATGATGTTCTATGCCACCAAGATCAGTATTCAAAATATAATTAGAGTCTCCCCCTCTTATAAATAATGTGGGTTTTGTGTACATCGCATTGTCGGGAAGCGGCTGACCTATCTGGTCTAAATTCATATTGAAAGCTTCAAGATTGAATCTAAAAGCCAATTGACCAGGCTCTTTCCAATACAAATTTTTCAACAAGAACTGTCTTGTACCAAAATCCGGAATAAATTTTTCAAGAACCGTCTCGACATCACTACGAGTAGGTTTTTTTGAAAAATCAACAGCATTTAAACCCGCCAAAATGAGCTCATGATGCTGTGGATAAAATTTTGGTCCTATATCTGCAACAATAAGTTTACTAATCAATTGCGGTTGTATTGTAGCCAGTGTCATAGCTACTTTACCTCCCATACTGTGACCTACTACAAAAATAGAAGACAACTCATATGCTTGACAATATTCAAAAACATCTTGTGCCATGATAGCATAGCTAAATTCACTTGAATGAAAGCTTCTACCATGATTGCGAAGATCAATACTATGGACTTCAAAACGGGATGCAAATTGCGTTGCTAGTGATTTCCAATTGTCTGACATACCAAGAAATCCATGCAGAATTAATAGTGGTTGCCCAGAACCTTCTATTTTTGAGTGTAACATTCTATAGATTTTAAATTATTACAAAGATAAGAAATCTAGACCATTAAAATGAGTAATACGTTTTAATAGAATATCACCAAAAGTGGGTATTGTAATACAAGTAATTAAAACTATTTTTGCATAAGATTTTTTCTAACAGAAAAATACTTAATTCATTAACACTTGCAAATCATTATCCATGATCAAAAAAATTTTTTTACTCTCAGTTGTGGTCTCTCAACTAACTATCTCTTGTTCTACTGATGAACCTGTAACCCCAAAAGCAGAACTAAGTTTAAGTGAGCAAATTGCGGAAATCGTCAAACAACCCTATTCAAAATTAACTCCTGCTGAACAAAAAGTAAAACTAGAAGCTGAAGCCAATGAAATGTTGGTTCAAATGGACAAATCAAAAAGCTCAGGAGCAATTGAGGCTTTACAAAACTTAGCCCAATTATTAGATGTTAGCTCTGTGGATGTTTTTAGTGGTAAAAACGACAACTCAGTAGAAGATATTATCAATACCGCTGGAGTATACGGAATCTATACTTGGAATGCTACAAAAAACAATTGGACAAAAACCGCTTCTGCAACAGAATTGAAATTTGTTTTTCCTGCAAAAGCATCTCTTACAACTAATAATGCAGTTTTTTCTACCAAAGGAACTTCATCTGATGTGAAAGTAAAAATTTATGACAGTTATATCTGGCAAACCAATACTGAGGTAAATGATTATATCTTTTTACCTACAGCTGCAGATGCCGTTTTAACTATTAACGGTGCATCAGCAGCTACATTTACACAAACTGCAAAATATGCGAACGGGAAAGAAGTACCGAATGAATTTGCATACAAAATGACGCTTAACGATGGTTACACTTGGGAAATGAGTGGAACAAAAGCAGCAGAAAACACTTCAAAAGCAGCCTTTACTTTTAATGGAAAAAATTTAATTTCTTTTAATGCAGGAAGCACTGCAAGTATTGACAAATTGATCGATAATGACGAACTAGTGCAATACAGAGGAAAAGCTAATGGTTTGGTTCAAATCATGGATAACTTTGTTATAGTAGCAAATATGGATTTAGCTACTGCAGCTGCTGATGAAATGACATTAGAAAAAAGCTTACCAGCAGTTGACTATGAAACAAAAAATTATTTTATAAATTTAAACACTTATCAAGTAAAATCAGCTGAAGGTAATGTTACCAACTTTAACAAAAACATCAAACTAAGTTTAGTTTCTAAAAAAGATGGTACAAAAATAGCTGAAGTTGTAAAACGTGCCGTTAAAGGATATTCCTATAAAGACATGAATGATTTATGGGTAGTTGACAAGTCATATACCTTTGGCGGATATTGGAGATACAATCCAAACGGTGGTACTACCATTCAATATTATGAAGAAGAATTATACTTAAAATTCAATGACAATACCGAAGTAGCGATGAGCACTTATTTCTCAGAAGGATTTGAAAAATTTGAAACAAAATTTGAAGACTTTATCAAAGCTTTCGACAAATAGTTTAGAATTTTTATAACTGTAAAGCCGATTTGAAATATTCAAATCGGCTTTATTTTTTTGCTGGTGTTTTCACTACCAAAGTACTTTGACCATAACCTGCCCAAAGACCAATACCTCCTTTTATATTTGATCTCAAGCTTGTATTAGAAGGATAAATCGGGTTTCTACTGTTTACAATTTCATTTTGCCAACTGTTCCAGAAATCCAACGCCTCTTTGTTTTGAGTTCTTAACTTTACATGAATCAAATCACCATCAGTAAAGTAAGGAGTGAATTTAGTTTTAGGAAAGAGTAAAACACCTCTATTTATTTGTATTCCAACGGTAGAGGTTTTAAAATTTTTATCGTCTAAGTTCCCGTAGAATGAAGGTACAAAAATGGGTTCTTTTTTATCTATTTTAGTCGCAATTTGATAATAGTTTTTTTCATTTAAAGGATCCTCGAACGTTACAAAAACATAACCAGTTGTGTCTGTTGAACTTTTTTTAACATACTCAGCCCTTTCAAGTACAACACTTTTGGGTATGGTTGTAACAGCTTCAACAATTCTATTTAAATACTCTATTTTTAAGGAGTATTCTTTTCCAGCTACTCCTTTTAGCGTTGTACCGTAATAAACAAATGGAGGCACTCTGTCTTTATCATTCTTAACCCTTAAAATTTCAGAATTAACACCGTCAGAAATAGTGATTTTAGCTGACCTAATAATATGATTTAAAACATTTGTTGAGTCAATAACCTCAGCTACAGAAATACTACTCGACAGCAAAACCTGAGCAAAATCATCTTCTTCAATCCATCCTTCTACCACAATTTTTGATTCAGAATTCACTTGATTACTAAAATCATCTTTTGCGCAATCCACAAAGAGTAAAGCTAAAAGAAATAATAAATATTTTTTCATCTATTAAAATTTAAACCTCCAACTAAGCGAAGGTAGAATTCGATACAAAACCTTTTTTTCTTGTTCCACTATTACACTATTTTTATCTTCATTTACCTGAATATTTAGCACCACATAAATAGGATTATCAATATTTAGAGTGTTATAAATTGAAAAATTTAATGCACTTTCTTTTTTATTTGTTTTCGTAAAAAAATAATTCACAGAAAGATCCGTTCTAAGATAATTAGGCATTTGTGCATTATTATATTTGGAATATTCTTTAACCGGATTATTGTTCACAAAATACCAAGAAGTAGGCATTGTAAAACGGTTTCCAGAACTAAAGACCTGAGTCAATCCAAAATTCCACTTTGGATTTAAATTATACATACCAACCAATGAAAGATTATGTCTCCTATCGTATTTTGCAAAATAAGTATTCCCATTATTCAATTTATCAAAATTTCGATCTGACCAACTCAGTGTATAACTAAGCCAACCATTAAACTTGCCGTTGTTTTTTCGGAGCATCATTTCAAAACCGTAAGCTTTTCCCTTTCCAACGAGTAAGTCACTCCTGAGTGTTGTAGCTTCATTAAACTGGGTGACGCCATAAGGATATTCTAATAAATCTTTCATCGAGCGGTAAAATCCTCCAACCGTTGAGAGTACGTTTTTTGTAACGTTCAGGCTAGATCCAATTGAGAATTCATCTGACGATTGCGGCTTTATACCCTCAGAACTTGCCATCCAAAAGTCAGTTGGAATACCAACACTTGAGGTAGTTATCATACTCAAATACTGATATTGCTTATTATAAGAAGTATAAAACGAGTAATGACTATTAACTCTATAATTCAACAATATCCGGGGCTGGAAATGAAGATAGGAATCTATTTTTGTACCTGAAGTATAGTAATTGATTCGAAGCCCTAATTCAGCATTAAAATGATCCGTAATCTTTGGTTTAATAGTGGCAAAAATAGCAGCCTCGCTTGAATTGATAGTGTTATCTTGAGAAGCAGTATTCAAATTAGTTAAGTTTTCAACACTAATTTTTTGAGGCTGTAAATCATGAAAAACATACTGAACACCAGATTCAATTGGCATGTTTTTAATCGAAAATTTAACCGAATTATTAAATCCAAAATCTTTGACATAAGAAGAAACTCCAAACCGAATGGTAGCTTGTTCCATATTCAAGTCATTTGAATACTGACTAAAATAAACAGCATTTGACATGGATACTTTAGAGGAAAAAGTAGTCACCAAAGTTGGAGAAACAATAAAATTGCTCCATTCTAAATTGGTTCGCAAAGCAAGATTTCCATCTTTTACTTTCAACGCATCAGCACTAACAAATGCATCAATATAAAATAGATTTTTTTCAGATAGTTGAGATATAAAAGTAAAATTCCCGTCCGAAAATCCGTACTTCATTCCTTGAACGTCGTTATTCTTTGATCCTGATTTAATCAAAGGTGCTATAATCTCGTCAATATATGTTTTTCTAGCTGAAAAATAAAAACCTGTTTTACTACTTATCGGAGCAGCCAAAGTGAATTGAGAAGCCAAAACCCCAATATTCCCTTGAATATGGAATACTGAAGGTATTTTTTTATTAGGTAACAATTCTGTAGTTGAACTTAATCTTCCTCCATATTTTGAATTTGAACTAGATTTGTCAAACTCAACTTCTTTGATGTGATCTGTATTATAAAAAGGAAATATCCCCAATAAATGAGACATTCCATATACTGGAGTTCCACCATACAAAATAGCATTGTGTCCTGGATCACCACCCCTTACATATAGATATCCATTAGCATCGCCAGAATTTTGAACACCAGGGGTAAGTTGTAAAATCTTAATTATATCTGTCGTACCAAAAACAGAAGGAACAGTGGCTAACTCACTTAAATTAAAGGACAATTTTCCTCCTGATAGATTAGTAACTCCTGCTTTTTTAGTATTGGTAATGATAACTTCATTTAAAATTGAATTGTCTTTTTCAAGAATAATTGAAATCAATGTATCTTGTGATAAATCCAAAAAAAATTGCTTCTCTACATAATTTTGATGCTTAACTACAACTTTTGTTTTCCCCGAGGGAATTCTCTCTGAAAAAAAACCGGTGCTATCAATCTTGGCATAGTAATCAGAGTTATTTGTGTTAAATAAAATCGAAGCACCAACTATGTTTTTATTTTGAGAAGATTTTATGCACCCTCTTATTATTACTTTAGTTTGCGCACTTATGCTGTAAAAGCATAACATGAAAAAGAGAAGAATTGATTTCAATACTTAGTTTTAATAAGAAAAGTGCGAAAATAAGCAATTAAAAATCAATTCTCACCAGTGATAATTATTTAATTTTCCAGTTACTTCAACTTTCTTAAATACATATTCACCACATTATCAAATCCTAAATAAAGTGATTCTGCAATTAAGGCGTGACCAATAGAAACTTCCAGTAAACCCGGAATATTCTCTTTAAAAAACTGAATGTTATCCAAACTTAGATCATGACCCGCATTAATTCCTAATCCTAGTTGGTTAGCAATTTCAGCAGCTTTAACGTAAGGGTCAATTCCTTTTTTGTTCCCCAGACTGTATTGGTGCGCAAATTCCTCGGTGTATAATTCTATTCTATCGGTTCCTGTTTTTTGAGCTCCTTCAATCATCGCTGCAATGGGATCTACAAAAATAGAGGTTCGAATACCGTTACGTTGAAATTCCTGAATCACCTCGGTCAGGTAGGCTTCATTTTTAACCGTATCCCAGCCAGCCGAAGAAGTGATGGCTCCAATGGCATCTGGAACTAAAGTTACTTGTGTAGGCTTGCACTCTAAGACCAAGTCGATAAAATTATGTTGCGGATTTCCTTCGATATTATACTCTGTATGAACAACTGCTTTTAAGTCTCGCGCATCTTGATACCTTATGTGGCGTTCATCAGGCCTAGGATGAATGGTTATACCTTCTGCACCAAACTTTTGAATATCTGTAGCTACCTGTAAAAGATTAGGAACATTACCACCACGAGCATTACGTAATGTAGCTATTTTATTGATATTTACACTTAACTTTGTCATTTATATCGCTTTTGTTTTGATAATTGATTTTATGATTACAAAAATACAAAGTAAAACTTAGGAGATTTTGCTAATTTTTGATTATTTTGCAAGAAATATTGCGGATTGATTTATGACAGAAATTACAGAGTTTATAACTAACGATTACAAGGCTATTGATAAGCTAGAATCTATTGCCACGGTTCAGGATTTTTTTAGTGAACTCCACTACTCACACTTTCCCGTTGTAGATGAAGGTATATATATAGGTAGCATTCCATCAGAGGATATCGAAACATTTGATGGTACTAAAAAAGTGTCTGATTATCGCTTCACCCTTGAAGGTTTTCTTACAAGAACTAATATGGTATGGCTTGACGTACTTGAAGTTTTTGCTAGAAACAAAACGAATTTAGTTCCTGTTCTAGACGAAAACAATACTTATGTTGGGTATTATGAAATAGAGGATATAATGCGTTTTTTTCACGACACCCCATTTTTAAAAGAACCAGGAGGAATCATTGTAGTAAAAAAACCCGTACTAGAATACTCCATGAGTCAGATAGCACAAATCGTAGAGAGTAACAACGGTAAACTTCTAGGATTATTCGTTTCTGAGGCTGAGGTTGACCATGTAGTGGTGACTTTAAAAATAACTCTTGGAGCCATGAATGAAATTATTCAAACATTCAGAAGATACAATTACATTATTCTGACAGAACATCAAGAAGACAATTACATCAACAACTTGAAAGAACGCTCTGATTATTTAGACAAATACCTTAATATCTAGAGAAAATTTCACTTTAAAAAAGGTTATTATTCCACAAAACGATTATTCAAAAAATATGAAAGTTGCTATCTACGGTCAATATTATCAAAACAGCACAGAACCAATTATCAATGATATCTTTGATTTTTTCAATAAAAAAAAGGTTGAAATGGTTATTGAAGCTCAATTTTTAAAAATATTAAACGATAAGAAAATTGTAGAAAAAACATACAATACCTTTAGCAAACACACTGAATTAGACAGCAGTTTTGATATGTTGATAAGCATAGGTGGCGATGGTACCATATTAAGAGCTGCTACGCTAGTAAGAAACTCCGGCATTCCAATATTAGGTATAAATGCAGGCAGACTAGGTTTTTTAGCTACAGTACAAAAGGAAAATATTGCAGCATTTATGCAATTTGTAATTGATAAAAAATATACCATTTCAAAAAGGACATTATTAACTTTAACCTGCACACCCACAAACGAGGCAATTGAGGAAATTAATTTTGCAATGAATGAAATAACAGTGAGCAGAAAAGATACTACTTCTATGATCACTATTGACACGTATCTAAACGGAGAGTTTTTAAATTCATATTGGGCAGATGGATTGATCATATCAACACCTACAGGTTCAACAGGATATTCATTAAGTTGTGGAGGACCAATATTAACTCCTGATGTAAAAAGTCTTGTTATTACACCAATTGCACCACACAACCTAACAGCAAGACCACTTGTAGTTCCAGACGAAACAGAAATAAGGTTAAAAGTATCTGGTAGAGAAGAAAATTATTTGGTTTCATTAGATTCAAGAGTTACCTCAATAAAAAACGAATCGATACTAACTTTAAATAAAACACCATTTCAAATTAATATGGTTGAAATTCCCGAAGAAACTTTTCTAAAAACACTTCGTAGCAAACTACTTTGGGGCCAAGACAAACGCAATTAAATCATTTAACTTAAAAGCCATACGATTTTATCAGTTTTTTACGTTTAAAAGAAACAAACACCTTGTTTAATGAACGTTACCATGTGAATTATTAAAAAAACACACATTTAACAGATTGAGCATTGTATCGAATTGATAATTATTATATTTGCACGCAATTTTTGAGTTAATGAAGAAGATCTTTTATTTATTATTATCTATTATCCCCTTTACCGAAGCACAATCTCAAATACATGAGATTGGTATTTTTATGGGCGGTAGCAATTACATAGGTGATGTAGGCTCAACAACTTATATTGCACCACATGAAACTGCTTTTGGTTTTTTATACAAATGGAATAAAAGTCCAAGACACTCCTACAGGTTTTCATACAATCAATCACACCTTACCGCTAGAGATCAAGATTCTAAAGAAGGCAGCAGAGCAAAAAGAGGATATGATTTTAAAACTAATATCCAAGAAGTATCATTAGGACTAGAGTTCAACTTTTTTGACTTTAACCTACATGAATCTTCTACTAAAGTCACTCCCTATGTAGCATCAGGCATTAATTATATATTTGCTGATTACAACTTAAACAATAGCAAGAGTGGCTTAACTGTAAATGGAAAAACAGAGAGAAAAAAGTCGCTTGCAATACCTATGATAATAGGAATTAAGTCTAATATTGCACCTAAACTAATACTAGCTCTAGAAACAGGAGCCAGATACAGCATGACCGATAATATAGACGGCAGTTTTAATCAAAATTTTGGGAATATAAATAATAACGATTGGTATGTTTTTACAGGAGTAAGTCTTACATACACTTTTGGACAAAAACCGTGTTATTGCAAAGAATAAAAATGAATTTATTAGAAAATATAGACACCACTAGATTACCCAAACACCTAGCCATCATCATGGACGGTAATGGACGCTGGGCAAAACAACAAGGTTTTTTACGCGCTTTTGGTCACGAAAGCGGTACTAAATCCGTAAAACTTATCATTGAAGCTACAGCAAAATTAGGTATTGAGTGCTTAACGTTATATGCATTCTCTACCGAAAACTGGAACAGACCTAAGCTTGAGGTAGAAACCTTAATGAAGGTTCTTATAAACTCTTTAAAGAAAGAGTTGCCCACACTACAAAAAAACAACATTAAGCTCAACGCCATAGGCAACTTAGAAAAACTACCTAAAACAGCTCAAAAAGAATTACTTGACGTTATTGAAAAGACAAAAAACAATACTCAAATGACTTTGACTTTGGCATTAAGTTATGGTTCTAGAGAAGAACTCGTTTCGGCCGTAAAAAACATTTGTAGTAAAGTTAAAAATAATATAATTTCAATAGACAATATTGACGATTCAATTATTAATGAGCATCTTTACACGCAAAATTTACCAGAGGTAGATTTATTAATACGAACAAGTGGAGAACATAGGATAAGTAATTTTTTGTTGTGGCAAATAGCCTATGCAGAATTATATTTTACTGATATATTGTGGCCAGACTTTAAAGAACAAGATTTATATGAGGCTATCATTAGTTATCAAAAAAGAGAACGCAGATTTGGAAAAACAAGTGAACAAATTAAATAATTTTTTAGTGTTAAAAAAAAGCATAAAATTAGCCCTTAGCGTATTAATTTTTGGGTGTTTTACACAAGTAAAAGCGCAGGAAAGAGTTCCTTTTGATCAAGGAAAAAAATACATATTAGCAGATGTAACTATTGTAGGAGATATCAGTTTTAACAGCCAAACTGTAGTGACTTTTACAGGTTTACAAAAAGGACAAGAAATCACTATTCCTGGCGAGCAAGTTAGTACAGCCATAAAAAAACTGGGTAAACTTGGATTATTTGATGAAATCTCATTCTATGTAAATAGAATTCAAAACGATAGCATTTACCTTGATTTACATATTGTTGAACTACCTAAACTAGGTGAAGTAAAAATTGTAGGAGTAAAAAAGGCTAAAGTAGAAGAATTAATTAAAGACAACTCTCTTACAAAAGGAAAAGTTGTTAATGAAAACTTAATAACAACCACTAAAAATTATATTGAAAATAAATATAAAAAAGACGGTTTTTATAACACTAAAGTTAACATCAACACTATAAAAGACACCGCAACTATCAATCAAGTGAATATGCTTGTAAACATTGATAAAGGGGATAAAGTCAAAATAAAAAGTATTGATTTTGTAGGGAATACAAAAATTAGCGACAAAAAATTACGTAAAGTAATGAAAGACACAAAGGAAAAAAATCCTTTACATGTTTTAAAACCATCAAAATACATTAAAGACAAATACAAAGCCGATCTTGAAAAAGTAATAGCTTCTTACAAAGAAAAAGGCTTTAGAGACGCTAGAATAGTATCTGACTCTATAGTATACAATAAAGATAAAAACCTTTTAAATATAAAAATCAATGTTGAAGAAGGTAATAAATACTACTTTGGAAATATTAAATTCCTAGGAAACACTGTCTATACTGATCAAGGTTTAGGTAGAGTTTTAGGAGTTAAAAAAGGAGACACTTATAACGGTGTTTTACTTGAAAAAAGAATTGCAGACAAGTCTAAACCAGATGCCGAAGACTTAACAAACTTATACCAAAACAATGGCTATTTATTTTCGAACGTAAATGCAGTTGAAGTAAAGACAGCAAACGATACCATTGATTTTGAGATTAGAATTACTGAAGGACCTATTGCTTATTTTAATAAAATTTCAGTAGTAGGAAATGATAAAACTAATGATAGAGTAATTTACCGTGAACTAAGAACCAAGCCAGGGGAAAAATACAGTAAAGACGAATTAGTACGTACAGTTCGTGAAATTGGACAATTAGGATTTTTTGATCCAGAAGCAATTGACCCGAAATTTAAAAATGTAGATTCAGGAGCAGGAACGGTAGATATTGAATACAATCTTGTAGAAAAAGGATCAAGCCAAATTGAACTTCAAGGTGGTTATGGCGGTGGTGGTTTCATAGGTACACTTGGACTATCATTTAACAATTTTTCTGCTAAAAATATGTTTAAAAAAGAAGCCTACAAGCCCTTACCTATGGGAGACGGACAAAAAGTTTCATTGCGTTTGCAAGCAAGTACTTTTTTTCAAACCTATAGTATGTCGTTTTCTGAGCCATGGTTTGGAGGAAAAAAACCAGTATCTTTTAGTTCATCCTTATCATACAGTAAACAATTTTTAAACAATTTCGTTACGCAAAGAGCAGATAAAACAAGAAGTTTTGATATCCTAACCTTGTCTGTAGGTCTTGCAAAAAGACTAACTGTACCAGATGATTTCTTTGTATTATCTCAATCTATAAGTTACCAGCACTATTCGTTAAACAACTACAACACCGGGTTGTTTACCTTTGGTAACGGAACTTCGAGAAACTTATCATATACTGTAGGACTTACCAGAAATAGCAAAGGTGTAAACCCAATTTTCCCTACATACGGATCAGAGATCAGCCTTTCGGCAAAACTGACTCCACCTTATTCTTTGTTTAATGGAGTAGATTATGCTAACCTTGGCAATCAAGAAGAGTACAAATTAAAGAATACACAAAACAGACAAAATATACCAGATGATAATGGTAACACTGTAAATATTGGAGATTATATTGATGCTAACGGCAATAAAGTAACTGATTTTAATTTGGCTGTAGCCGATGCAAGTAAAGTAGACCAAAAAAGATTCAACTGGTTAGAATACTATAAAGTAAAATTTAAAGCAGATACGTATACCAAAATTTACGATAAATTAGTATTGCGTTTATTAACAGAGTTTGGATTCTTAGGAAGCTACAATCAAGATCGTGGAGCAGTACCTTTTGAAAGATATTATTTAGGTGGAGACGGGCAGGCAAACTTTGCAATGGATGGACGTGAAAACATTCAATTAAGAGGATATAAAAACAACTCTCTTACTCCTACAAATGGAACAGGAGAACCAATAGGTGGAACAGTATTTAACAAGTTTTCTATGGAATTACGTTACCCTATCACACTAAAACAATCAGCATCTATATATGCACTTGGATTTTTAGAGGCGGGATCAGCATATAAAGATTTCAAAGCATACAACCCATTTGCTCTAAGCCGTTCTGCTGGAGTTGGATTGCGTATATTTATGCCCGCATTTGGATTATTAGGAATTGATTTTGCTCATGGGTTTGATCCAGTAGGAGATAATTTACAGTCAGTTCATTTCATTATAGGCCAGCAGTTCTAAGCATCTTTTTTTGCAACTTAAAATAGTACCATTATGAAAAAACAATTTACAGTCTTTTTTATAGTATTTGCATTTATTTTCCACGGGTTAAATGCACAAGTCAAAGGAACAAAACTTGGGTACATAGACATGGAGTATATTTTACAAAATGTACCCGATTATATTGAGGCAAAAAATCAATTGGATCAAAGAACTCAAAAGTGGAAGCTTGAGATTGATACTAAAAGAAACGAGATTAATTCTCTAAAGGAAGCCCTGAAAGCAGAAAAAACTTTATTAACAAAAGAGTTAATTGAAGAAAGAGAAACAGAAATTCGGTTTCTTGAAAATGAAAATTTAGAATACCAGCAAAAAAGATTTGGTCCTAACGGTGATTTAATAGCACAAAAAGAAACACTGATAAAACCAATACAAGACCAAGTTTTTACAGCAGTTCAAGATATTGCAGACCGATTAAAATATGATTTTATTTTTGATAAATCTTCGGACCTAACTATGCTATTTGCCGCAAAAAAATTCGATATTAGCGATCAAGTTTTAAGAGTTCTTACACGTGCCGAAAAAAGAGAGCAACTCACAAAAAAGCAACTCAAAGATGCTGAGGCAAGGGAAAGCAAAGAAGATACCGATGCTGATAACGAACTTGTTCAAGAAAGACAAAAAGTTCTAGAAGAGAAAAAGACAGCTCGAGACAAAGCTTTTGAAGAGCGCAAAGCATTGCAAGAGCAAAAGAAAAAAGAATTCGAGGACAACAAAAAAAGAATTCAAGAGGAAAGATTGGCTAAAAAAAATGGCACGATTTTAGCAAAACCAACTTCAGATGACGCAACTAAAACTGCCACAAATGAAGCAACTAAAACGACCCAAAAAACGGAAGAAGTAAAAATAAATTCAGCCGAAGAGAAAAAGAAAATTTTTGAAGAACGAAAGAAAGCTTTAGAGGATAAAAAGAAAAAAATCCTTGAAGATCGCGAAGCTCAAAAAAAAGCAAAAGAAGATTTACAAAAGAAAAACACAAATAACAATTAATTACTTAATATTTTAAAACCGATGAAACAAATCAAAACTCTATTAATTGCTGCACTATTAATGTTAGGAGCAAACCAAACCGTTAATGCACAAGCAAAGACAGCTCATGTTGATGTAAGTGAAATTATGACAAAAATGCCAGCAGTATTAGATGGTCAAAAACAATTAGACAAATTGAGCGGTACATACGATGCTGAATACAAAAAAATGGTAGAAGAGTACCAAGGAAAATTAAAAAAGTACGAAGCAGAAGCTGCTACAGTAACTGAAGCAATAAACGGTGAACGTTCAAAAGAAGTACAAGACATGCAAAAAAGGATTGTTGATTATAGAGACAATGCTCAAAAAGAATTGCAACAAAAAGAATCTGATATCATGAAACCCCTTATGGAAAAAGTAAGAGCTTCAATCCAAAAAATTGGTAAAGCAAAAGGTTTTCAATATATCGTTGATGGATCTTCTTTATTACTTGCTGACGGACCAAACTTAACTGCTGATGTTAAAAAAGATTTAGGTTTCTAAGAAAATCAAGCTTTAAATTATAAAAACTGCTCCTACTATTAATGTTTGAGCAGTTTTTTGTTTCAATACAGTATTGCAATATTAAATTTAAGCACATAACTTTGTTACTATGGACTACAACAATCAGCCGATAGGAATTTTTGACTCAGGAATAGGTGGCACCTCAATATGGTGTGCTATACATGCCTTACTTCCAAATGAAAAAACAATATATCTTGCCGATAGCAAAAATGCTCCCTACGGTCAAAAATCAAAATCAGATATTATTGCCTTGAGCATGAAGAACACTGATTTTTTAATAGATATGGGTTGTAAATTAATAGTAGTGGCTTGCAATACCGCTACCACAAACGCTATTCAAGAATTAAGGGCCAAATATACTATTCCTTTTATAGGCATAGAACCAGCTATAAAACCTGCCGTAACGCATTCAAAAACACAAGTCATAGGCATTTTAGCTACACAAGGCACACTCAATAGTGAACTCTTTAACAAAACCACTGAAAAATATCAGGATACAAAAATAATCGAACAAGTAGGACACGGCTTGGTTCAATTGATAGAAAACGGACAGATAAACTCCCCAGAAATGACTCTTTTACTAGAATCTTATCTTGTACCAATGATTAGAGAAAACATTGATTATCTTGTACTAGGTTGCAGCCATTACCCCTATTTGATTCCGCAAATAAAAAAAATACTCCCTGATCACATTCAAATTATAGATTCAGGTCAGGCTGTAGCCAAACAAACACAAAATGTACTAAAAGAAAAGGTAGGTTTTGGCGATAGTTCGGAGACTAAAAATATATTCTACACAAACACAACCCCAAAAGTGCTTCAAGAAATTATTGGTAATGATTTTATCGCCATTAGTAAAGATTTTTAAAGTAATTTACTCTTCTTTGAACCAGCTTGAATACATTACATAATTATTAGAGATACGTTCAATTTCACCAGCAAAATCAGACTGATCAATATCTTTAACTTTTTTGGCAGGAACTCCAGCCCAAATAGAGCCTGAAGTAACAACTGTGTTTTGAGTAATCACGGCACCTGCAGCTACAATAGAATTACTCTCTACAACACATTTATCCATAACTATAGCGCCCATACCTATTAAAACGTTGTCGTGTATGATACAACCGTGCACAATAGCATTATGCCCTATAGAAACATTATTCCCTATAATTGTGGGATGCTTTTTATAGGTACAATGAATAACGGCTCCATCTTGAATATTTACCTTATCTCCGATGGTAATAAAATTTACATCACCTCTAATTACAGTATTAAACCAAACACTACAATTTTTTCCAAATTTCACATCGCCTACAATGGTTGCATTTTCTGCAACGTAGCAATCTTCAGGTATAGCAGGAGTTTTTCCTAGAACCGATTTTATGATCATAAAAAATTAGTTTATGGCTGGACAATTACATGAATATTTAGCTGGCTTACAAAATAAATCAATCCCTAAGGTAATTTGATGGTAACCACCGTTATCAAACTGCACGGCTCCCGAAACTTGAGAATAAGTATAAGCAAACATAAATTTATTAACATTCACACCCACGATAGGAGTAATATATTGTAATTTTTGGGTTCCAATGCCACCTTTATCATTAAACTGTGCTCCTTCTAAACTACGTCTGTATGAAAGACCACCCCACACACGACCAAAATCAATGTTTTTGTAAACTTTCAAATTGAAGTCCATTGATTTTTCTTTTGTACTTTCAACCATTTGAAACAAAATAGAGGGCTCCAAAAGCAACCCTTTTGGATTACCAAAATTATACCCTGCACTGATCATGTACTTTCTTAGATTGCTATTTTCGTAATCACTATAAATTGCACTTCTAGATTCGATGGCGTTCTTTACAGTAGCATGGGCATAAAAATCAAGATAATTATAAGACAAACCAATATCGGTATTAAAATAAGCTTCTTTAAGCATCACCGTTCCATCTACAGAAGGATCACTTTGTCCAGGCTCTAAAAAAGAGGTTTGATCCAGTTGACTTTGAATAAAACCCGCACTCATACCAAAAGACAGTTGATTAAGATCTACTTCGTCTCTAGAAAACATCAAATGATAAGCATAAGTAAGTTTAACACCTTTTTGAGAATGAAATCCATTTTTATCATTAAAAACAATAATACCCGCACCGGCGTTATCACTTATTCTACCATTAAAACTGAGTGTTTGCAAAGCAGGAGCATCATCCTGACCAAACCATTGTTTACGAGCAGTAAGTCTTATTTTAGCACAATTTGCAGCACCTGCCATAGAAGGATGAAGAAGGTAATAATTATCAGATAGATAATCGGAATAAACAGGGATTCCCTCTTGAGCAAAAGAATTTTGAAAAAAGAAAAAAACAAGTAAAACAGAAAGTTTTTGATACATTGAAAAAAATTTAATTAACCAAATGAATTGACTGGCTATAATAGCGTAAAATCAAATCTTGAAACCATAAACTAGATAACAAAAGTTAATTTCTTCTTTAAAAAATCAAATATAGGTATTCATAGAAAATAACTTTAGTAAATTTGTAAAAATTTCAAAAATCATGAGCAAAATCAACATAAAAGAAACGCAAAACCCAACTATATTAAAATTTGAGTTTGAAGATTTTATAACACAAAATGAAAATTTTGAGTTTAAGAATATCGACGAAGCTAAAGATTCGCCATTGGCTCAAAAATTATTTTACTTACCCTTTGTAAAAACCGTGTATATCTCTGGTAATTTTATTGCAATCGAAAGATTTAGCATTGTAGAATGGGACGACGTAAAGGAAGCAGTTGCAGAACAAATTGAGCAATTCATAAAAGACGGGGGAGTAATTGTCACTAAAAGTGAAACTCCGACAAAGAAGCAACCTGTAAATGTGTATGGAGAAACTACTCCAAATCCTGCTGCTTTAAAATTTGTAGTGAGCAAAATGCTAACTAAAAATGCAGTAGAATTTAAAAATATTGATCAAACAAGTGCTTCGCCATTAGCAAAGGAATTATTTAAATTTCCTTACGTAAAAGAAATTTTTATCGATGAAAATTATATTTCAATTACTAAATATGACATCAATGAATGGCAAGAAATTACATTAGAACTGAGAAGTTTTATCAAACAATATATTGAAAACGGAGGTATTGTACTTGATGAAAGCTACATTGCAAGCAACACAGCTAGTGAAACTGTAAAAGCACAAGAGTTTGATAATTTAGATACCACATCTCAACAAATCATTAATATATTAGAAGAATATGTAAAACCAGCTGTCCAGGCTGATGGTGGTAATATTGCTTTTGACTCTTATAACGAGGAGGAAAAACTGGTAAAAGTAATTTTACAAGGAGCCTGCAGTGGTTGTCCATCATCAACTTTTACTTTAAAAAGCGGTATCGAGAACATGTTAAAAAGCATGCTAAACGACGAAAGTATCAAAGTAGAAGCCGTTAATGCATAAGTACTTTTCATCTTGCTTTAGCAATTAATTACACCCTAGAGTGTATAATTTAGTTATTTTAAAAAAGCGTTTCTATCGAAGCGCTTTTTTTGTGTTTCATCTAGAATAAAGGTATTATCACGATCCAAATTAACATTCAAATTAAAATAAAAAGGCCTGGCTATTCCCAAAATCAACACCCCACAAAACGAGTAAAATCAATACTTTCAACAAACAAAACTCGTTTTCCAACTGATTATCAATAAATTATTAATAATAGGATAAACCATTATTAAAAAAAATTGACTAACATTGTCGGACTAATCAAATAAAAAACACCATGGGACTAACCACTTTTTTTAAAAATTTATTTGGCTCTGCCAAAGAAACGACGGCTGAACTGGCCAATAAAGCCGAAGCAACACTAGAGCAAGCAAAAGCCACTGCAGCACCTTATCTAGATAAAGCCGAAGATTTCATTGAAGATAAACTAGAACAAGTCAAAGAAACCGCAGCTCCTTACCTTGAAAAAGCGGAAAATTTTGCTGAAGAAACGATCGATAAAGTCAAAGAACACGCAGCGCCTATTATGGATAAAGCAGAGGAGTTTGCTGGACAAGCAAAAGAAAAAGTAGCCGAATTTGCTGATAAAGCCGAAGAAACTTTAGAAAACATTACCGATACTGTAAAAGAAAAACTGAATCACACGAGCGATGCAGTTGCTGACGGTACCGATGATGCAAAAAAAGCAATTGAAAACACTGCTGAGAAAGCCGTAGCTTTAGCTGACGACGGAAAAGAAATTGCTACAACAGAAACAAAAGAAGTTGTAAATAAAATTGAAGAAGACGCGGATTAATTTAATAAAAAATAAAATAATTGTATTTTTGACCCACAAAACCAACCTTCTCCTATTGAGAGGGTTTTTTATTTTACAATTATGAATTTAGACCCAAATCAAATCACTAGTTACGCCAATACTTTTGCGCAGGTATTAATTGATTATTCTCCCAAATTAATTTCGGCATTTATCATCCTAATCGCTGGATTATACATCATCCGATTAATCAATCGATTTATTAGAACCTTAATGGTCAAGAGAGATTTAGACCCTACCCTAACTCGGTTTTTAGCTGATATTTTACTTTGGGTTTTACGAGTAATACTGTTTGTCTCCTTTATCTCTAAATTAGGAATCGAAACATCCTCTTTTGTAGCAATTTTAGGAGCTATGGGACTTGCCGTGGGACTGTCATTACAAGGATCTCTTTCAAATTTTGCAGGCGGAATGTTAATTATCCTTTTCAAACCATTTCGTGTAAACGACACAATTGAAGCACAAGGTGTAACAGGAACAGTAAGTGAAATACAAATTTTTGTTACCAAATTAATCACAGGAAACAATCAAACTATTTTTATTCCTAACGGTACCTTATCAAATGGGAATATCACTAACTATTCTATGGAAAAAATTAGAAGAGCTGACTTAACTATTGCAATATCCTATGACACCAATATTAAAATTGCGAAAGACATCATAACTGCAGTTTTGGAAAACAACCCTAAGGTTTTAAAAACACCAGAAGCCGAAGTTGCTGTCAAAATATTAACAGACAATGCAATTCAACTTGCTGTTAGACCATGGGCAACAAATGAGGATTTTGGAAATGTATGTGCAGAAACGCTTCAAGGATGTAAAGAAGCCTTTGATATTGCTGGAATTACTATGCAACCGTTTGTTAAAGAATCATCATACATATCAAACACTGCAACCAAAAACTAGTTAGCACAATTTACTTTTTTTTAGGAGTAGTTATCATAAAGTCTTTCAAATAATAGGGTTCAAAATAAGCGACATCAACAATGTCGTTTATTTTGAATTTTTCAAAACTAAGAAAACTCATTTCGTTAGCCGAAGGAAAAATTAAAGTCTCTAGAAAAAAATGATTGCTTTTATTGAGTAGGTTTTTGCATTTTACAGCACAGTCTCCCACAAAATACAAATCATCTTGAAGGTCATCAAATGAATTCTCATCTATTATTTGAGCCTGAACTTCACGCTTTTTTTCAAGTCTAGAGTCAAATATAGCACTGTAAACTTCCATTCTTCGAGCATCAATCATCGGAATGATTAGACCCTTATTAATTTTGGCTTGTGCCGCAAGAGTTTCCAGCGTATCTATAGCTATTAGTGGAATATCTAATGCAAAACACAATCCTTTTGCAGCTGATACACCAATACGCAAACCAGTATAAGAACCTGGACCTTGACTAACTGCAACGGCAGATAAATCTTTGAGATTATAACCTGATTCTTTAAAAATTTCTTCTATAAAAACATGTAGTCGCTCTGCATGTGAATATCCTTCTTCTGCAATTTCTTTACAAAGGATTGTTACTCCATCTTTAGCTAATGAAACAGAACAATTCTTAGTAGCGGTTTCAATGTTTAGTATATAACTCAATTTGGTTTTTGTTTAAATTAAAAATCACAATCACAAAATTAGATTTTATGATTGTGATTTCAAAATGGTAAGTGTAATAGATTACTTCTTGTCCTTGTCCTTTTTATCTTTATCAGTTGCAATTGCTACTTTATCACCTGAGTTCAATTCTTTTGTGACCGTAGCATAAGGTCCTGTTATAATGACATCCCCTTTTTTCAAGCCGGTTAAGATTTCGATATTAGTATCATCTTGAATACCCGTTTTTATAATTCTAATTTTTGCTTTATCTCCTACTTTAACAAAAACACACTCAAATTTCTTGTCGCTTTTAGGTGCAGCCTCTTTTGATTCCTCATCTGAATCTTCAACTTTTATTTCTTTTACGGCAGCAGTATCTGATTTTACTACAACTGAACTAATAGGAACCGCAAGTACATTGCTTCTTGTTTCAGTAATAATGTCAACGGTAGCCGTCATACCTGGTCTAAAAGGAGAGTAGGTATTTGGTTTGCCTTCTAATAAATCTTCGTACGATTCTTTTAATATTCTTACTTTAACTTTAAAATTAGTTACCTGATCTGCAGTTAATGCTGAACTCGCAGAATTTGAGATACTTGTAACAACACCTTTGAATTGTTTTTTTAGATAAGCATCTACTTCAACATTAGCCTCATCTCCCACTTTAATTTTTACAATATCATTTTCATTAACATCTACTTCAACTTCCATATTATTCAAGTTGGCTACTCTCAAAATTTCGGTTCCAGTCATTTGTTGAGTCCCTAAAACACGCTCTCCTAATTCTACATTCAACATAGAAATAGTGCCATCAGCAGGCGCATAAATAGTTGTACGTCCTAGATTATCTTTAGCTTCGCTTACTGTTGCAGAAGCGCTTTGAACGTTGTAATAAGCTGATTGTTTTGTTGCTTTGGCAACTTCAAACGAAGCAGTAGCCTTGTCCCAATCCGACTTTGAAATAATTCCTTTATCAAACAACGTTTTGTTTCTATCGTAATTTGCTTTTGCTTCTTTGAAAGAAGCATCTGCTTGACTCAAACTTGCTTTAGTCCCGGATAAGTTAGATACCGATCTGTTGTAACCAGACGTGTATAAATCTGGATTGATCTTCACTAGTAAATCTCCCTTTTTCACCACTTGGCCTTCTTTTACATTTAAAGCTATGATTTCTCCCGAAACTTCAGATGATATTTTAACTTCAATTTCTGGTTGAATTTTTCCAGTAGCAGATACCGTTTCAATTATTGTAGATGGAATTACTTGTGCGGTTTCTACCTCGGTACCTACATCTTTTTTACCTATAACCCCAGATTTAGAAAGAGCAATTAAACCCGCAATAATTACTACTGCACCACCTATTAGGATATAAACTGTTTTTTTTGACATAATAATTAGTTTTTGATAAGAGGAATTCCAAAATAGAATTCTAATATTTTAATTTTAAAGATATAATCGTATTTGGTTCTCAATACTTCAGATTGTGCATTAGTAAGCAATGTTTGGGCTTGATTGTAATCGAATGAGTTCATTAGCCCCACATTAAAACGCTCCTTTGCAAAATCAACAGCATTTTGTCTTGCCTCAACGGCAATTACAGCCGATTCGTATGATTTTAAAGCTCCTTTAGCATCAGCAAATGCCGTGTAAACATTTCTTTGTAAATCTAAGTCTTGTTGTTCAACCGCAATTTTTGATCGTTCTAGATTTACCCTAGAACGCTCTACATTGTTTTTTACAGAAAATCCATTAAAGATAGGAACAGACATTTGAATTCCAAAAGAGTGCCCTTTATTATCGCTAAACTGATTGAAAAATGGAGCCGGTTTCCCTAAAACTCGTAAATAATTTGGAGTCAAAACATTTTGATTTGTACCTTCTACAAATCCTATTTGTGAGGTAGGATCTTCAGTACTTTGTGTTTTTCCAACTACTCTATCACTATAGGCTACTCTAGAATTAAAGCTATAAAAACCTTGAATAGTGGGTTGATAAGCACCCCGTGCAATAGCAACATCTTTTTCAGCAATTTCTAAATTAGTTTTGGCAATTTTCAATTCTGTTCTTCCTTCTAATGCTTTATTATAAATGGCATTAGGATTTTGCATCATGATATTATTCTCATCCTTTACATCAGTATCGTCTGCTACATCAAAGTTTTCAAATTCCTTAAGCTGCAACAATTGTGATAAACTCAATTTAGAAATTAGCAAAGCATTCTCGGCAGCAATTATATTTTGATTGTTTGTTGCTATAGTAGCTTTAATATCTAATAAATCACCTCTTGGTATGGAGCCTGCATTTACTAACTCTTCTGAACGTTGATATTGCTTTTCATTAATGCCAAGCTGTTGCTTTTGTACTTTTAAGTTTTCTTTGTTAAAAAGCACTTGTAAAAAAGCATTCGCTACGTTTAAGGCCACATCTTCCTGCATTTTTAACAACTGATACTTGGCAGCAACTAGGGATAAATTAGACCTACGTAAGGTGTTTTGATTTTGTAAACCCTTGTAAATATCAATTCCTACATTTGCCCCCGCAGAAGTAAATTGTGTGGTTTGATTTTGCAACAAACCAGTTGTAATATCTTGGTTTAAACCAATGTTCCACGAGTGAGAAGCACTGGCAGTCAATGATGGTAAAAAATTACCAATAGCACCTCTCTTATCAATCAATGCCGTTTTAGTATCTAGAGCTGATTGCTTAATAGAGATATTGTTTTGAATGGCGTAGTTTACACATTCTTGCAAGGTCCATTTTTTGGCTTGTCCGTGAACAGACATTCCTACAAGAACAATGAACAAACTAAAAAAACTATTTCTTTTCATATTTTTTTAAATAATTGCCTGAATTATGGATCAAACACATTTAACTTAGTTTAATTATAATCTCTGAAACTCCAAAGTATAGCCTTTCAAAATCAATAATTAAACAATAAGACTTTCGTTCGTAGCATTTGTTACAAAAAATCATAAAAAAAGAATTGTTTTACTAATTTTGTTTTCTAAAATTAATTAAATGTACACCTTCTTTCGAATCATTTTTGTTTTTGTAGCTATAATTTCATGTGGCTCTTGCGCCACTACAAACAAGATAAATGCTTTAAAACCTGAACCAGACGATGCTGTGCCATTGGTTTATGAAAATCTTCCGTCCTATATCAATCTACCAATATCGGTAAAGTTAAAAGATATAGAGAATCAAACTAATCAAGTATTAACTGGTTTGATCTATGAGGACAATACCATTGAGGACGATGACATTGAAATGAAAGTTTGGAAACAAGCCCCAATAACAATTACATCCGAAAAAGGAGAAAAAATCAAGACAATTCTACCTTTAAAAGCTATAATAAAATACAGAATTGGCACCAAAAAAATGGGGATAGAACTCTATGATACAAGAGAATTTAATCTAGATGGCGTTGTGACCTTATCTAGTGATATTACCTTAACAAATTGGAAATTAAACACTAAAACCGAATTAAAATCACTTGATTGGAACGAAAGTCCTACCATGATTGTTTTTGGGAAAAATGTACCCGTAACCTATCTAATCAATCCTGCAATCAAAATATTTAAATCAAAAATTGAACGTAAAATTGATGAAGCCATAGGAAAATCAGTGGATTTTAAACCAAATGTCTTGAGTGCGTTAGAAAAAATAACCACTCCTTTTTTAATGAATGAAACTTATGAAAGCTGGTTACGAATAGTACCCTTAGACATCTACACCACTACAGCAAGCTTAAAAAATGACGCATTTCTTATTGAGATGGGAATGAAGTGCAATATGGAAACTTTTATAGGAAAACAACCTGAATCAAAGTTTAATGCCTCTAAGATTACTCTTAAACCGGTTACAAAAATTCCTAATGATATCGATGCAAACATTATTGCTATATCCTCCTATCAAGAAGCGTCTAAAATAATGACTAAGAATTTTAAAGGACAAGAATTTGGATCGGGGTCCAAAAAAATTCAAGTACAAAACGTAGACATTTGGCACAAAAAAGGAAAAATGATTATTGCCTTGGATGTATTAGGGAGTGTAAATGGAATGTTGTACTTATCTGGCATACCTCAATATAATGACAAAACAAAAGAAATTTATTTTGAAGAACTAGACTATGCATTGGATACAAAAAACAAATTAATGCGAACCGCAAACTGGCTGGCTCAAACATTGATTCTAAAAAAAATAAAACAAAGTTGTAGGTATTCTATTCAACCAAACCTTGACGAAGGCCAAAAAAGTATGTTGGGTTATCTAAAAAATTACTCTCCCATGCAGGGCGTATTTGTAAATGGAAAAATGGAAGAAATAGAATTCCAAAAAATACAACTTACCAATCAAGCTATTATAGCATTTGTAAAAGTTAAAGGAAAAATAAATGTTTCTATCAATGGTTTAAAATAAACATTGATAGAAACAATAAATCACGAAGCCTTATTTTTCTTCATTTTATAGATTAAATACCCAATAATTGCAACTAGTAAATATGGAATCACCATTAGATATACAATCCCATCATTTACAGCAGCAGCTTGAGTAGTATTATCACCACTTGTAAGCGCAGCTCTACACATAGCACATTGAGCATTTATACTTGCACTCCAAACAAAAGCTATAAAAAGAAACCAAAACTTACTCCCACAAGGATTAATTAACTTCATCTTTCAAACTGTAAAATTAATAACTATAATAAGGCGCAATCATGAAATAGACAACAACACCCGTTACTGCAACATATAACCATATTGGAAAAGTAATTTTCGAAATCTTCTTGTGTGCAACAAAATCTTGACCTATTGCTCGTACATAAGTAATCAAAACCATAGGAATAATAGCAATAGATAAAATAATATGTGTTATCAAAATCAATAAGTACACAATACGTAAAGATCCTACACTCCCTTTTTCTGAATCCTCTAATAAGCCATTATGGTTAATATCACCAAAAACAGTAGAGTCACTGGTCATGTGGTACGCAACATACATCACTAAAAAAGCAAGCGATAAAGCAATTGCTGTAGTCATAAAATACTGATGCCATTTTCTATTACCGTTTTTAATAGCTACAACAGCAGCTACAAGTAAAACCGCTGTAATACCATTTGTAGTTGCATAAATAGGCGGTAAAAAAGATAAAGGCGCTACATCAATTCCAAAATCTTTTAGTTTAATTTTAAATAAAATAGCTACCACTACAGGGATTACTATAGATACCGCAATGATGTATTTGTTGAATTTTTGTTCTAAGGAATTGTTTTTCATATCTATTCTTCTAATAAAATATTAATATCTTGTTGTAGGTTTCTAACTCCTTTTTTATCGAGTCCATCATAATATAAAATAGGATTACCAAATTCATCATTACGACAACGAATATTTCCGTTTTTGTCAATCAATGCAAATAAACCAGAATGTTCAAACCCTCCGGCCACTTTTTTGTTCTCACCAGCATACAAGTTAAAGCCTTTGTTTGCCAATTTAAAAATATACTCTTTATCACCAGTTAAAAAATTCCAATTTTTAGACCGAACTCCTAACAAATCATAATGCACCTTTAATGCCGCAGGAGTATCCGTAACAGGGTCAATAGTTATAGAAGCAATACCAAAGTTAGGATTACCAAAAAACTTCTTTTCAATAAGCAACATACTTTCATTCATCTTCGGACAAATAGTAGGACAAGTAGTGAAAAAGAATTCTAAAATATATACTTTACCCTGATAAGTTTCGTTTGTAATTTTTATATTATCTTGATTTCTAAGTTCAAACTTAGGCGCAGCACCTATTTTCAAAAGCTTTCCCTCTTCGGCAACTACGGGATTTACATTATCAAGTCTATCACCTTGAACAATTTTATCATTTTTAATACGATCCACAATCTTAGGTATGGCATAAATACCAAATACCAAAATAATAAATGAAATACCGATGTAAGATTTATTTTTAAACATAACAATTAAATTTTTCTTGTAGCATTGTTATTTTTTTTGAGTGCAGCTCTATACTCATATAGAATAACTTTAAAATCGTCCAGCATTTCATTGCTTAATTCAGCCGGATGAAACGTACTATATCCTTCCATTACATCTTTTACTAATTTACGCCCACGTAAATTTCTTTTTTTATCAATGATGTAAACCTTTGGAGTCCCCAACTTATCATCCAGTTTTTCTACCAGTTTTAATTGCGCATAATAAGCTGCTATAGCCTCAGGTGACGCAAAAACAAATCTCCATTGAGCAACATCTGTAAAAGCACCTAAAGCATCTACGACTTTTTTTGCATCATTTTCAGTACCATTAGGACAAACCATTACAAACTGCACGTCCTTAAATTCATGATAACGTTGATAAATTTTCTGATTTAAATTAAAAAGATTACCTCTGTTTTTAAGTAATTCAGCACCACAAAACCCCAAAATAGTAACTTTCCCATTTAAAGTTACAGGTTTGCTATCTAAAGTTTTCCACGCACCAAAATCAGCGGTATTAGGAGTAATAATAGGTAATTTAGTGTAGCCATTAACTCCCGAAGCAAAAAACAAATAAGCAACTATTGGCAAAATAAAGAGAACAAATAGGACAATATTTTTTTTCATCACATTTTAAATATATAGTACAAAAATAAAAAAAGGTACGCAATGCGTACCCTTTTATTGAATTAATATCTTGTTAAAAATTCCATTTAATAGTGGAGTTTTTAAAAACCTCATAAATATAATCCCCTTCAGTAAGAAAGATAAAAAGGATGTATAATATCAGAAATATAAGCGGGAAAACAACTGCGTTTCTTAAGGAGCTCTTTTCACCTTCCATGTGCATGAATGCCCAAACGATATAATATGCTTTGTAAATAGTTAGCAAATAAAATATCCAATTTAGCAGGTTCATACCCATTAAACTATTCATGTGAAGCGATTCTGGTTTAAAAATACCCAAAATAACTTCTAATATGGTTACAGCAGATAATATTCCGAATACTTTCCAGATTCTACCTACGTTTGATGCGTGTTCGTGTGACATAATAATTTTTTTTAGAAATTAAACTAGATAGAAAACTGTAAATACAAATACCCAAACTAAATCTACAAAGTGCCAATATAGACCTACTTTTTCTACCATTTCGTAACTTTTTCTTTTATCATAAGTACCTAATAGTACATTAAAAAAGATTATGATATTGATAATTACTCCTGAGAGCACGTGAAATCCGTGAAATCCTGTAATAAAAAAGAAGAAATCAGCAAATAACTTACTACCATATTCATTTCTAATTAAGTTGGCACCCTCTACAACATAATGTGCTTGAGATAATCTAGCTTCTGAATCTTTTCTTGAAAGAATAGTTTTTTGCTTTTTTGCATTTACAACTTCTGTTCTAACCAATAAATCTGGATGAGCTTTGAAACCAGCTTGCACCTCTGCCACAGAGTAAGATGGTAATTCACCCTCTTCCATAAACCATTTAGCTTTGTTTCTTTTAAGCTGTTCACGCTCTTCCGGTAATGTCACTGCAAAATCAGCAAGTGCTACACGTTTTCCGTCTTTATCAACAAACTGAAGTAAACTACCTCCTTTTGTTTCAATTGCCCCGTACTCTCCTTTGATAAAGTTTTTCCACTCCCAAGCTTGAGAACCAACAAAAATAAAACCTCCAATGATGGTTAAAAACATGTACAAAACCACTTTGTCTTTCTTCATTTGATGACCAGCATCTACGGCTAAAACCATAGTTACCGACGAGAAAATCAAAATAAAAGTCATTAATGCCACATAATACATTGGCGCTGAAACTCCGTGTAAGAACGGAAAGTGAGTAAACACTTCATCAGCCAATGGCCATGTCTCAATAAATTTAAATCTAGAAAAACCATACGCGGCTAGAAATCCAGAGAACGTTAAAGCATCTGATACGATAAAAAACCACATCATTAATTTGCCATAACTTGCTCCCATTGGCTCATTGCCGCCTCCCCAAGTTTTTTCTTCACTATTTGCAGTAGTAACTGTCGCTTCCATAAAAGTTATTCGTTAAAAAGTTCCCAAATTTACGTTTTTTTCTTATTTAAAGAAATATAAAAACAAAAACAAATAAACCCACAATAAGTCCAGAAAGTGCCAGTACATTGCACCTAGTTCTATACCAAGGGTTTGAGATGAGTTGTATTTTTGTTTAAAATGATTATAAATTATAATTAACAGCGAAATAACACCACCAGCAAGGTGAATTAAGTGCACAACCGTTACTACATATAAAAATGTAGTAGTAATTGAACTCCCGCTTCCAGTAAAATAATACCCACTTTCTACTATTTGTCCAAAACCTACAAACTGTAAAATTACAAATAAAATACCAAGTCCCAATGTAGTCAAAAGATACATTGTTGTGGCGCTATTATTGTTTTTTTGTATTGCTTTTTTAGCCAAATGAAAAGTTACACTACAACCTACAATAGCAGCAGTACTGTAATAAAATGCAACTGGCAGTTGAAAGTCTTTTAACCAATCTGCTCTTGATTTACTCACTACAAAAGCACTTGTGAGTCCTGCAAACATCATGGTCATACTTGCCATTGCGAACAAAAGGATCAATTTATAAGATCTATTTGTTCTGGTTTTTTGCTCTTCGGCTGTCATTGTCATTTCCATAACTATCTTAAAAATTTATCAAATATGTATACTAATTGTAATAATGTAATATATGAAACACTAACTAACATCAGTGTTCTTGCTGCTTTTGCTGTTTTTAATTGGTAAAGCTTAACACCATAAAACAACATCCACAAACCCAATAACAGAACAATTCCTGCAGCAATTGGAGTTATATACAACCTACCTGTATAACCAAAGGCTGGCAATAAAGATGCTAATATCAACCAAACGGTATATAAAATAACCTGCAATGCTGTTCCTTTATCTTTTTTCCCTGTTGGCAACATAAAAAAACCTGCTTTTTCATAATCTTCATATAAAAACCATCCAATGGCCCAAAAATGTGGAAATTGCCAAAAAAACTGAATTAAAAATAAAGTCCCAGCTTCAATACCAAATTCTCCAGTTGCCGCAACCCAACCCAACATAAAAGGAATTGCTCCTGGAAATGCACCTACAAATACAGATAACGAAGTTACTGTTTTTAATGGCGTATAAACGCTCGTATATAAAAATATAGAGACAGCCCCAAACATTGCTGTTTTTCCATTTATAGTATACAACAACACAAGTCCTACTATAGTCAATAACGCAGCAATAACTAGTGCTGTGGTTTGTGTCATTCTTCCTGCTGGAACAGGCCTGTCTTTTGTACGATCCATCAAAGCATCAAGATCTTTCTCAATGATTTGATTGAATGCATTTGATGCACCTACCATACAATACCCACCAATTGCCAGTTTTAACAACACCATCCAATCTAAAGACTGAAAGTCATAGATACCCAACATAAATCCCGCAACAGACGAAAAAACGACACTAACCGCTAATCGTGCTTTTGTGATTTCCCTGAAGTCTATATAAACTGATTTTAATGAAAATGTACTTTGTGATGCGCTCAATGCTACTATTTATTTTATTTCTAAAAACTTATGCAAAAGTAGGCTATCAAAAGGGATTTGACAAAAAAACAATTCACAAAAAAGTATAAAAATAAATGGATGTCTATTAATAGTCAAAATACCAATTAAAAACATCAGTTCTAACACCTAAACTAAGCCAACTCGTGTCTTGATTTTGTGCAGTTAATGTATTTTTAGTTGGGTCAAATGTTCTGTAAATATAACTTCCAAATATCTTAAGGTTTGTAGACGGATTCACTACATATCCTACTTGAAGATCCGCCATAAATACGGCTGTTTTATTCCCTTGACCTACTTTTACATCGGAATTAAAAGGTCTTTTCTCATCGTAATCTTTGTAGATGTTGCCGCCATAATTAAATCCGTTCTCAGTGGTATCAAAATCGAAACCTCTGGTTCCCATTGTAAATTTTGCATCAGCGTAATATCGTTCTTTTCGATAACGAGCTAAAAGGATTAACTCGCTAAAATTAGCTCCCCACTGATGCCCTAAACTTTGATTGTTGTGTGCATAATTTGTAATTGGCATGCTATGAGAGTAAACATATGGCCTCACGTGATTGTATTCTAATTGTACTGTTAAATTTTCTACATCAAAAGCATTGTAATACTTTGCTCCCAACTGATACCCATATTTATTTTTCCAACTATTATTCCTCTCCTTCACATCATTTAATGAAAATTCATCTAGAATAAACTGCCCATAGAAATTGATCTGGTTATTCCATTTGTACTTAAAAGTTAGACCCAATATTGCGTTGCCACTCCTTGCCGAAGAGGTAAATTCTACTGATCTGTAAAAAATTAATGGATTAACAAAACTCACATCAAACCCTCTATCATTTGTATTTGTCCAGACCACCGATTCAAAGAAACCCAAATTCAACTTGTTTGAAACGTTCCAACTCAAATAATGATTAGCCATAAACTTAGTTGCATAGGTACGTTCCAAGGTTACCTCAGGACGCACATCTTTGAGCCACAAATACGTATTGGTATACTTAATCTTCCAGAAATTTGTATTCAATTTAAAATACGGATATGGACTAGCGCCATCACTTTCTAGCAATGACCTGTAACCATCTCCAATAAAATTTCGGCCATAGCCTAATTGCATATCAATATGCTTGCTTGGTGTAAATGTTAAATTAGCATCTGCCGAAGGAAAATCAAAACCTGTTGTTTTAAAATCCTTAGCAATTCCTATTCCAGGAATTATGGCGGGATTACCACCTGCCGGCTTTATAGAAGCCGCATAAGCATTATAATAAGGAGCAAAACGACCTTGACTCTCAAAAACCGTGGTTGTGAAATGCAAATTTTTCCCCAAAGCTCCTCTAAAATTAAGTCCTCTTGTGTTTACATAAGTGTACGCATCACTGCTTTTACTAGCCTTCCCTAATTGTAAATCTACAATAGGATTAAGTGTAAACCAATATCCTTCTCCTTGAATGGCAACCATATTCTCATTCCATAATTTTCGAGACCACCAGCTATAGGCTTTCTTCATTAGAGACGCTTGCACTGTTTTGAGATTGTAATATTTAGACACTTCGGCATACGTAAATGGCTTTGAAGCTGTATGATTATTACTCCCCATTTGATTTAACGCTGCATCAAATTGCGCATAATAACCATGTGAAAATGGAATATTCAATTGACTTTCTAATTCTGGATTATCGAATTTTTTATAAACAATGCTGTCAAGTTCTGTTAAAATCTTATCTTTCGTGAAACTTGGTTTGGCTTTCGCCAAAGAGTCACCTTCAATAATGGTGTTGTTTACCAACGGAATTGCAATTGTATACGTAAATCTTGAATAAGTGACATTTCCATTATATGTTGCAGGTTGAATTTTGGGTATTTTACCAAAAACACGCTTTGTTTCTAAAATAAGTTTCTCATCAGTAGCATCTACATGAATCACCTTAAAGATACCGTTTGAGTCAACTTCAAAAAGCACTTTTATACTTCCCTTAAAATTAGAAGTAACCAACTCTTGAGGCACGTTAAAACTGGAAGTAATATAGGTTTGCACTTGGTTGTAAAAACAATTTTCCAGCGCCTTGAATTGTTTAGAATTGCATTCTGCAAACACAGGGAAACGTTCTGATGTATTGACGGGAAGGTTTCCATTATTAGAGTTGTCTTGTGCAGTTGCGCTTAAAATAGAAAATAAAAATAGCAGTGACGTTAATACTTTGTTCATCCTTAAAATTTGTACAATTTAGTATCCTATTGTGGCCTTTTGACCGTCGGAAATTATTTTTGCTCCTGAAGTTCCTATTCTTTTTACACCAAGATTTATCATTGTTACCGCCTCTTCATGAGTACGTACACCACCAGCTGCTTTTACAGGCAAAGGAGAAGCGTTATCAAGCATGATTTTTATGGTATGTAAAGTTGCACCATTGGGAACACCTGTCTCCGTTTCATAAAAGCCTGTGGAGGATTTTACAAAAACGCGTGAAAATTGTTCTTGACTAAAAGCAGTCACTACTACATTTTTAATCAAACTAGAAATTTGAATAATCTCTTTATCTGTTAAAGCGGCCACTTCAATGATCCACTTGACTACTTTATTATGATCCAAACCAAGCTGTGTACATTCAAATATTTCTTGCTTTACAAGATCTATTTCACCATTTTTAAAGGCTTTATAATTACACACAAAATCCAAGTCATCGGCACCATTTTGAATAGCAATATGGGCTTCATCTAATTTTTCTTCAACGCAGGATTCACCCTTAGGAAAATCAATAACAGTACCAACTTGCAAGACCGCATTAGCATCTATAATCATTTTTTTGGCTAACGATACCATATCTGGTCTTATCATCACTAGTTTAAACCCCTCCTCTATTGCTTCTTGCACATTTTTTTTTACAACAGCGGTATTATCCTCTAGAGTAAGGCCAGCTTGATCTGGAGTTTTTAAGTAGGTTGCATCTAAATATTGCCTAATATCCATAGTCGTCTTGATTATTGATTTTACTAAATCTTGTTTACAAAAATACATTTTATCTCTACACTAAGCCTACTTAAAAATTACAATTTGAAATATAGCGAACAAAAAAATTAGGACGAGTAGACTTCAAAAAAAAATCCCACTAGTGTGAGATTTTTTTTGATTCTGATAATAGTATTTTATTTGAAAAGAAAATTAGCAGTACCGCAATAGTTGCTCCAGTAGTATTTGCTAAAACGTCATAAATATCGGCATGACGTGTGGCTGTAAATTTATCTTGAGCAACTTCTATTAAAACACCGTACAAGACCGAACAAATAAACGATAATGTCATTGCTTTAAAACTACTCGTATTTGAGAAGCTATTTTTAATAGAAAGGTAAAACAGAATTGTAAATATCAAATAAAAAAATGCATGTACTATTTTATCCAAATTAGAAACGCTTCCTAAGGGCACACTACTAAAGGTTACCAAACAAAAAAAAGTTACAGTTACTATCCAGATTACTAAAGCCCATGGCAATATTTTTCTAAGCACCTATTAATTCTTTATATGCTTCTTCTGATAATAAAGTGTCAAAATCAGCAATATTTGCCACTTTAACTTTAATCATCCATCCAGCTCCATAAGGATCTGTGTTTACACTTTCAGGATTACTTTCTAGATCTTCATTAAAAGCAATGATTTCACCCGCTACAGGAAGAAATAAATCCGAAACTGTTTTTACTGCCTCTACAGTACCAAAAACCTCATCTTTATCAAGTGTTTGATCTAAAGTTTCAACTTCTACATAAACAATATCACCTAATTCTTTTTGAGCAAAATCAGTGATTCCTATTGTTGCGATATCGCCTTCTATACTAACCCACTCGTGGTCTTTTGTATACTTTAAATTTGCAGGTATGTTCATTTAAATTGTAATTATTTATTAGTTTTTATTTTTTTTTGAATTTATTGACAAATGTAACAATCTTCTCTTCAATTACCGATTAGAATTTAAAAATTAATTTCCAAAATTATAACGCAACGTAAATCCTGATCGGATGTTGGTAAGTGGAAAAGCAGTTGATATAACAGCCTTTGAGAAAGAGTGATCGTAATAGAAAATGGCAGTCAAATTTTTACTAAAAGCATAGTCAGCCTTAACTTTTACGGTCCAAATATTTTGTCCACCTGCCAGCTGATTGTTATTATAATCTAAATAACGCACTATCGTTTCGTTATTTCTATATGTAACATCTGCTGAGAGATTGATATCACTTTTTATGACTCCAGTAGGATTATCAGCCAATCTCGATGAAAAAACAACATCTTTAAACCTGTAACCAAGCCCAACAACATATTCAACCCCCTTAACCTCGGTCAATAAATTGTTGTCAAAACTCATTGATAGTGCTCTGTCTTTCTTAACTTCAGTAAGTACTTTGAGCGAACTTTTAAGCTCAAAATCCATTCGAAGCAAAGGATTAAATTGCTCCACTAAATTGACATTTGACATGATGGTCTTATTAAGAAAATTACCGCTTTTAGCATCAATACCGTTTGGATCTTTATCATATTCAAAATTAGAACGAAACGCATTGATAGTATAGGAAGCTCTATAATTGTGAAGCAATGAAAAGCGCTTAAAGTTTTTCTTGAACATAGAATAGCGCATTAATCCATTATATTTTACAGACCAATTAGGCAATGGGAAACTCCTAAAAATACCTAATGAAGCACCTCCTGCATCATTGCCTGAATAAGCAGCAAGAAAAGCGGGTAACAAAACGGATTGATTATTCTTTCCGTAACCCACAGGAAACCCATCGTTTATTATAATCTGCCTTCTCTTAGAATTATCTGGATTAGCCAAATCTGTAATAGGAACGCCTGCGTTTTCTGCCGGTAACGCCGTAGCATTGTATCTAGGCACAGTAGCACCATAATAATCTGTGGCTAATCTATTTGCTACTACAAGTCTGTTTTCTCTAAAATCATCAAATGCTTGTGAAGCGTTTTGATCACTTGCCGAAAAAGACGTTTTGATCAATACGGTAGAGATAGAAAAAATTCCTGTACTAAAAGGCGATCTTGGATTGTATATCCCGTTTGAAACATCGTATTGCTCTGAATCATTTTGAGACAATGCTCTGTCAAAGGTTAAATCTATTTTCATATCAGGAAACAAATCAATATTTGCGGTAGCCTTCAAAATTTTATTATCTACTTGAGCATAATTTTGATTAAAGTCTGGGTAGTTCGTTAACCAACCCTTTTTTGCTGCTTCAAAACGTATGTCATCTTGGCTTCCAAAAACAAAGCCCAATGAAGGCCTAGAAGACCCCAGAAAACCAACGCCCGGTGTATACCCGGGTAAAACAGTACCACTATTGTGCGTATAGTTTACCTGAATATTTTTGACACTAGTAAGCACTCCTAACAACCCATCTACAAAAGCACCGTTTTTAGCTGTGGCTGCAGCAACATTTGTATTTACAATTTTCTCACCCGGTTTAGGCGGACCTGTTTTGGGCTTTGGAGCTGCTTTTTTACTAGTTTTTGAAATGCCTAAATATTTATACAACGTTTCCATAGTCAAGCTTGCATTCAAATTACTTGAACTTGCATTTTGAATGGTATTTCCTAAATTATAATCCTGTCCTCCTATTGGAATTTTTGATAAAGCATTGGAAGTACGCAACCAGCTGTAATCACCCGTATAAGAATAGGTTGCTTTTATAAAACTCAATATCGGAATTTTATTAATAGGCAATTCGTAATTTACAACCAACTGTTGCATGTGTTGGTTAGGATCACCCATATCCCAGTAACTATCCCATATTGTAAAACTATCAATAGGTTCATTGTCTTCGTTGAGATAGCTCTTCACAATATTACTAGAGGAAGCTGTATAATTTAGTTTTAATGATTTTGTAAGGTTGTAATTAAAACCATATTGATAATTAAATGCAAAATTCCTTCTAAACAAAGGATCAAGTCCAATTCCTTCTACCTCAACCTGACGAAATTGTTGACGGTTGTATTGTCTATTGATATTAGTATTAAAAGAAATGGTTGAGGGCAAATAATTAAAATTAAAATCGCTCAACAATTTCCAATAATTATTTTTCTTTAAAAACTTTGTTTTTGAAAAGGGTTCAACAGGTTTTGTTTTAAAAGTATACGCATAATCCACCGCCGAATTGGCTTGTTGATCTACATAATCTTCTATCTCAAAATCATGACGTTCCACTTGATTAAAAGACTGAGAAAAAGTGAAGTTTTCAGGATCATATATACGTTGTTTTTGCTCTGGTTGACGATCTTTTTTAACCCCTATAAAATTGATACTTGTTCTTTTAGTGTAATCAATAGCCCTACTAGTAATATTATCTTTTTGATTTTGATCTGTTGTGTTTTCTAATAATTGTTTCAACTTAATATCTTGATTGAACGGATCGTATTCTGGAGTGATTGTTTCTTCCCCTACAGAATAGTTAAATGGCAAATTCACACCCCATTTTTTCGGCAATAGTTTCCCTACATTGACATTAGTAACAATGTTGTATTGCTGTATGTCCTCTCTACTTCTCTCGTTTGGTCCTTGTTCTAAGGAACCAAAACCTATTGTAGTTTTTTTACCAGAAGCAGATACGGTAGCAAAATCAGCTAAATTGGTATCAATATTTAAAACAGCAGCCATTCCGCCTTTGTTATCCATATCGGCCAAACGTAATTCATTAAACCAAACCTCTCCTTTTATGTCATTTAGAGGATCATTGTTTTTTATTCCCACCATAAGTGTTCTTACCAAACCAAAATTAGGATTACCTTTAATCCCAAGTTTAAGCGTACTAGTTTTATCTCCATCTGGAATTGACGCATCAGTATCTGGGTAATAAATCCCGTCTTGCGGAAGCGAATTTACCTTTACTTTCATGGCTAAAATTTTCATTCTAGTCAATAATTCAAGAGGTAAGTCTATTTCGTTTTCGGCTGGCCAAACAAGTTCTGGACTCAAAGGTCCACAATCTGAAGTACTGCCACCAGGGGGTAATGTTACTTTTAATGGAATCTCTATTTGATAAAAATTTTGATTAAAATCGTTTCCGAAACGGATAAAACCTACCATCTGATTGTCGTTCAGCGCCACCTCGTTAGGCAGTGATTCAGCATGTAAAA
This sequence comes from Flavobacterium sp. I-STPP5a, assembly GCF_009764685.1. Taxonomy (GTDB): domain Bacteria; phylum Bacteroidota; class Bacteroidia; order Flavobacteriales; family Flavobacteriaceae; genus Flavobacterium. The sequence goes on from NZ_VHLM01000023.1 coordinate 38,824, forward strand.
ACATTTTCAATTTATTAAATTGTCTCATGTCTATACTTACATTTTTAAAAACTGCTCTAGAATCTTGTGGCTCTAATCCATCTCCAGAAACACGTAAAGCAAGTGATTGCTCGTTTTGATTGATTACCGTGTTGTTGTTAAATAATTGTTCTCGTTGAACTGCCGGTGGAGTTACATAATTTATAGGGCATCGCTTGTTATTTTCTTGAATATTAACAGCCAAAACATCTAGATTGGTGCGGAGATCATCAGGGTTTGGGTCATTAAAATCAAGTGTATTCGTATAGCGTCTCCATTCTCCGCGTACAAGGTCAAGCGCACCAAAACGCACTGTAACCTCATCAATAAAACCTGTCATAAACATTCTCATGAATCTAATGGATCTAAAATCAGAGATAGAACCGATAACATTTTTAGGCTGTGACACTGGTATTTTAAACTGTATCCATCTTGCCTCAGTAGTGGAACCATTAGGCAAGGTCACTTGTGTGTTGCGAATATCGGTAATGTAATTTTGTCCAACATCCATCCCCGGACGCATATCAACACTGTACTCATAGTAGGCATTAATAGTATTCATGGTATTGTCTCTATTAATATCCTCAACATCAGGTACAGTACTTGAACCTCTGTTTGCTGTATTAATATCTACTGGAGAATTATTCTCTACACCATTGTAATTTTTATATCGGTCTATGATTGTACCATTGGCATTCAAATAAAAAGAATAATCATCTGCTGCTGGATCAAGCTCTGATGCAAAATTTGTGTAAACAGACGCTTCATTAGTATTTGACAAACCATCAAGACCTACATCCTGATTTTGTCTGTTATTAACATTCGTATCAAATGCATAGATCAAGGATTGTGATGCCGGAACATCTCCCCAAAGTGGTCTTGGATTCACTACAATTTGACCTGGCCCAAGACCATTTTCATATTGTTTTCTTCCATCTTTTAGAATATCTTCGGAAATTTCACCTAAGTTAAAATAGATCTTTCCTGTATTTGATTGTGGCGCTGCACCATTACCTACGTACGGATCTAAAACCCAAAACTGAATGTACTCCACATTTCCTTGCTCAAAATTTGTTGAATTCAATGAACGCATAATTCCACCAAAATTTTCAGTGGGATTAACTGCTATGTTACTATTGTTATTGTAAGGTCCTCTTTCTGATGGAAAATAAGTTAAATCCAGCGTGCTTATTACTTGTGTTTGCCCTTGTGCAATATCCGTTAAGGGATATAATTCCCTACTAAACACTCTTCTTGTTTTGTTGAATGACAAATCTGCATCAGAAACTCCGGGTGGTTTTTGGGTATAAAAAATAGGATCAATAGTATACCACGCCAGTTTTGCCCGTTTGAAGCCATAGCTTAAATCAATTGCGCTACCATTAAAGTCATAGGTACTTGTTGCCGTTTTCTCTGGAGTTGATGACAAACTCCATGCCTGCGGTGAACGCATGTCAATTGTAGATTGAGAACCTTCAAAATCATCTACATAAATAGTAGACTCTCCTTGAAACTGATCTGCTTTTGGAGTGTCTGGCTTCAAAAATGCAACTTCTCCTCTTATGGATAAATTAGAGGGTACATCAGTATCTAAATTTGGTAATTTATTAACAAGACGAGTCAAGAAAGGAACTTCTGTAGAATAATTTGTATTGAAACCCAAAACAGTATTATTTACAGACTCTTGACCAAAACTTGATTTTTGTGTAAAAGGTCTCTCGGTCATCTTTAAAAATGTTCCCCCTACCACAAAATTATCTGATATTTTATGCTCTACGTTTAAGCCTATAAAACGTCTGGTTTGTTGTCCAAAAACAGAATTATTTTCTAAAGACACTTCTATAGGAGTGTTTGAAGCTTGAAGTGAAGGATCAAGAATTTGTACACGCCCAAATTGATAATTTACACTGTAATCTACCCCTTCAACCAAGCGTCTGCCTGCGGCAGTAACCACGACTGATCCTTGTGGAACATTGAAAGCCCCAATAGGAATTCCATCACCTCCGCTGGATTTGTACTTTCCTCTTAACAAAAACTTATTTTTATCACTGTCTTGCAATGCACGCGCTTGCGTATCGCGATACATACTTTGAAACACGTATTTACGCTGATTTTCGTTATAAGTCGTAGGATTTTTGTAATTTTCTGAAGAAGTATTAGACAATTTAGAAAATAACAATTCCCCAAAAGGTTCCTTGGTTGTAAACATGATACGGCCGTTTTGCGCATCAATTGTCAAACTGGGAATAAAGTCAAAAAAACCATCACCTCCGGCTTGAGGATCGTTATTGAAATTTAATTTATCTAAGTTAAATACTTTCAATAATGGCGTTTCGGCAACTTTTTTATCTGGATCCGGATTTGAAGGGAAAGGAGTTCCTGTAACTTCAGTAATATAATTTAGCGGAGAAGGATCAGTGTACAAAATATTAAATCTAAAATCTTCTTGTTTCAACTGATATCCACCTTGTATTTGATAGATGTTTTTCATCATCAAGTTCCAAACGGGATTTTTAACATTGGTTAAATTACTTTTCAGCATTTTCAATATCAAACTTTGAGAAATAATCGCTTGTGTAGCGGGTGTACTACCTGTAACCACAGTGGCATCAACACCATCATTACCAAACTCCCCTACTTGATACACTTGATCTCCAATGGTATATTGATAAGCAACTGCTAAAACCTCATCATTTGCCAAACGTTGTTGCAAAGAAATAAATCCGAGTTGCGGATTAAAAGTATACTCATTTGGGTTTAATTTTCGAGCATTTTCCAGCTTAGAGTAATCTTGACCTTCACGTACGGTGGTATTAAAACCCGAATTTGAAGTTGCAATTTCTCTAATGTTAGCATTTAATAATCCTGTCCCTGCAGCAATTTGCGCTGGATCATAATCATTATTGGCATTACTTGAGGGAGTATTAGCCGGAGTATTAAAGATTCCTGTAGATGGGTCTAGCACAACAACGTCATTATCTGGAATTCCAGAGAGCTGAGCTTCACCTAAATCTTGAAGAGCAATAATATTCCTCAAATTATTATTGGTTGTAGTCACCCTATTTTGCCTGTTAGTAACCCAAACTTCAATTCTAGAAATTTGAACTCTACTATCAATAAAAGGATAATTTACAAGTGATTTATCATACCTGTCTCTAAAATATTGCGATAAAAAAAAGTGCCGATCACTGTCATAATCCAAAGCAAACATTTCAAAGTTTTCAATGGTACCTCCGCCTTGCGCTACTACGCTTTTTGTTTGTGATTTTTGTTCTGAAAATACTCCTGTAAAAGTTGTTTTACCAAATTGCAATTGGGTTTTGAAACCAAATAAACTTTGAGCACCACGTATAAGAGAGCTATTTAGAGGCATGCTTACATTTCCGACTTCAATCTTTTGAATGATATCATCCTCTGTAGGAGCGTAATCTAGTTTTATTAAATTTTGAAATGCAAAGGTAGATTGAGTATCATAATTAGCATTTACATTAAGTCTTGTTCCCACTTTACCCATCAAACTCATGCTGATTCTTTGATCAAAATCAAAGGAAAGATTAGACCTGTTTCTAGGAGAAAATGAAGGATTATCTTGTTTTGTATAACGCAAACCCAGATCCATTTCAACAGATCCTGTAGGTTTTACATCAATGGTATTGCTACCAAAAATAGATTCAAACAAACCTGATTTAATTACATATCTAGGTAATAGATCTTTCTTTGCTAGTTGACTCCCCTCTTTTTTACCATCAATTGCGTCCACTTTTTTCTTGAAATAGTTGCGCATTGACTCTTTCAAAACTAACTTTTCGTATTCTTTTGGAGTTAATATAATAGGGTAATTTATAGAAAGTCCATCAAAGGAGCTTGTGTATACATACCTGTCTATAGCTGGGTCATAGGTGTAGGATGAAAGTATACTGGGTGGGTTTTTAAGCTGTAATTTCCCCTTAGAGAAACCCTTACTTACCGTATCTTGAGTTCCATCTTTAACTTGCGCATGCACTATGTAACCACATAATAGAACAAGCCAAAAAATACAATTTTTATGCATATAACTCCTGTTTCTTAAATCCCTTTTAGAGGTTTTTTAAAGCTTGTTTGATAATAGTTTCAACGGTAGCATCTGGATGTTCTTTGACGATTTTTTCGATAACTTTTTCCGAACTTTTTCGTACAAAACCTAATACTTCCAATGCTGATAACGCTTCATCTCTATTTGTATTGCTTTGAGACATAGAAACTTCATCTAAATCATAAAGTTTTAATACTTTTTCTTTGAGGTCAAGTATCACCCTCTGTGCTGTTTTACTACCAATTCCCTTAATGGATTGAATAGTTACTACATCTGCAGATCCTATAGCATTTGTAATTTGTTTGGGATCAAGTGAGGACAGCATTGTTCTAGCAATGCTTGCACCTATCCCTGAAACAGATAATAAGAGTCTGAAAATTTCTCTTTCAGATTTTTCCATAAACCCAAAAAGTGTATGCGCATCTTCTTTAATTTGAAGATGCGTATATACTTTTACAAAATCGGTATTGGGTAACAATGAATATGTATGTAAGGAAATATTTATATGGTAGCCTACACCCCCACAATCAATAACAATATGTGTTGGAGATTTTTCTACGAGTTTCCCTTGTAAGTGTGCTATCATGATGTTTATTAAATAGTTCCAAATATAATAAAATTTGTACACGCATAAATTTCTTAGCAAAAATTACGATACAACTTGTTTACAATACATTAAATTAAACTTGTTTGGATTTCTTGCTAGCTTTTTCTTGAGCGTCAATCACTGCAATTGCCGCCATATTTACCATTTCCTCAACGCTTGCTCCTAATTGAAAAATGTGTACTGGCTTACCCATTCCTAACATAATCGGTCCTATTGAATCCACCTTATTAAGTTCTTTCAATAGTTTATACGTAATATTTGCCGATTCTAGATTTGGGAAAACCAACGTATTTACTTTTTTCCCAGCTAGTTTTGAAAATGGAAACTTCTCTTTTAACATTTCAGGGTTCAAAGCAAAGTCGGCTTGAATTTCTCCATCAATGATCATGTCCGGATAATTCTTATGTAAAAAGGCTACAGCTTCACGCACTTTTGAAGCATTCTCATTTGATGAAGATCCAAAATTAGAAAACGACACCATAGCTATTACTGGCTCTACTCCAAACATTCTAGCAGTTTTAGCAGTCATGATTGCAATTTTGGCTAAATCATCTGCTGATGGGTTGATGTTTATTGCGGTATCTGATAAAAACATTGGCCCACGAGCCGTCATCATCATATTTGTTGTAGCAATTATTGAAGCGCCAGCTGCTTTATCAATCAGTTGCAACATTGGTTTCACTACAGATGGATAACTTCTTGAATGTCCTGTTACCAGTGCATCGGCTTCATTTTCATTGACCATCATGGCTGCAAAATAATTTCTTTCGCGCATGAGTTTTTGAGCATCTAGAAGTGAAATACCGCGACGTTGTCTTGTAGACCAGTACGTTGAGGCAAATTTATTTCTTCTTGACTCTTCCTCTTTAATTTTTGGATCAATAATAGGCACATCAGCATCAAAGCCAATTTCTTCTTTTAGTTCCAATATAATTTCTTTGTTCCCTAGTAAAATTGGGAAACCAATACCTTCTTCGTGTACTATTTGAGCTGCTTTTAAAACATCCAAATGATCTGCTTCGGCAAAAACGATTCGTTTTGGATCCATCTTGGCTCTATTGGTAATCAAACGAACCATTTTGTTATCGTTACCCAAACGATCGTTCAATTCTTCTTCGTATTTTTTCCAATCTGTAATAGGGTTTAATGCTACGCCAGACTCCATAGCTGCTTTGGCTACAGCCGGTGCAACAATAGATATTAATCTTGGATCAAAAGGTTTTGGAATGATGTAATCTCTACCAAAATTAAGTTTTGTAGCTCCATAAGCCACATTAACTTGTTCTGGAACAGATTCCTTAGTCAATAAAGCAAGTGCTTTAACAGCAGCCATTTTCATAGCTTCATTAATTTTGGTAGCACGTACGTCTAGAGCACCTCTAAAAATGTAAGGAAAACCTAAAACGTTATTAACTTGGTTAGGAAAATCTGATCTTCCTGTTGCCATAATAACATCTTTACGTGTTGCAATAGCTACATTATAATCAATTTCTGGATCCGGATTTGCCATAGCAAAAACGATAGGATTATCAGCCATTGTAAGCAGCATCTCTGGAGACATTAATCCTCCTGTAGACAATCCTAGAAAAATATCAGCATCTACTAAAGCCTCGGCAAGAGACATTGAAGGGATATTTTTTGCATATTTTAATTGCAGTTCAGACAAACTTGGGTTGTCACTTGTTAACAAACCTTTGCTGTTGAACATGAAAATATTCTCAACCTTAACACCCAATAGAACATACAAATCAGCACAAGCAAGTGCCGCCGATCCTGCTCCTGAAACCACCATTTTAACCTCTTCGGCTTTCTTATCAGCAAGTTCAAGCGCGTTCAACAATGCCGCTGATGAAATGATAGCCGTACCGTGTTGATCATCATGCATTACAGGAATATTTAACTCCTCTACCAAACGCCTTTCTATTTCAAAAGATTCTGGTGCTTTGATATCCTCAAGATTGATCCCTCCAAAAGTAGGAGCAATATTCTTAACCGTTTGGATGAACTCTTCAATATCTTTCGTTCCTATTTCAATATCAAAAACATCAATATCTGCAAAAATTTTAAACAACAAACCTTTTCCTTCCATTACTGGTTTTGAAGCTTCGGGACCTATATCCCCTAGACCCAAAACAGCAGTACCGTTTGTAATTACGGCTACTAGATTTCCTTTGGCAGTATATTTGTAAACGTTATTGATATCTTTTGCAATTTCTAAACATGGCTCAGCAACTCCTGGAGAATATGCTAGTGACAAATCTCTTTGCGTAGCATATTTTTTGGTTGGAACAACTTGAATTTTTCCTGGAGTAGGCTTAGCGTGGTATAATAATGCTTCTCTTCTTTTGTTATTTTTGTCCATTTTTTTAGCTTTTATTCTATAACACAAAGATAGAAGACTTGGTTTAAAAAGTCAGCTTTTATACTATTCTTTTCAAATTTTGGGCTCTTTTATTATCTTGTAAACTAATATAGCCGCATATAAATGCAGCTATATCAATGTTATAAAATATTTATTTACTGTGTAATATAGGTATTTAAATGCTGTATAGTATCTTTTTGCAACTCTATTATTGCTTTTACAACATCGCTTATGGATATAATTCCTATTACAATATCATTCTCTAAAACGGGCAAGTGACGTACTCTTTTTGTACTCATTAACTCCATACAAAAATCCAAATTATCTGTTGGTTTTACGGTCACCACATTTGTCTCCATAATTTCATGAACAAATGTTTTCTTTGAAGATTTTGCTTTTAAAACAATTTTCCTAGCATAATCCCGCTCTGATAAAACTCCTTTTAGCTCTGTGTCTTCAATAATGAGGATGGCTCCAATGTTTTTTTCACTCATAATGGTCAGAGCTTCGTAGACTGTATGGGTTGATAGTATAGAGAATACCTCTTTCCCTTTTGTGCTTAAAATTTGGTTTACTGTCATAATCAATTCATTTAGTGGATGATAAAGTTATAAAAAATAAACATAAAAGGATATAAATTGTAGTAAGAATATCTTTTGCCAGGTAGCTACTCTAATTCGATAAACGAACCAATATCAATATTAGTAGGAAGTCTGCCGACATTTTGCAATTTAAGAACTGCAAGTTTTTGAGCTATCGTAATAGTATCATTAAAATTTTTATTCAAAAGTTGCGCATACAAAAAGCCTGTCCAAAATGCATCACCAGCACCTGTGGCATCTTTTATTTCTAGAACTGGAATTGATTCCTGATGAAAAAGCCCAAACTCTTTGTCTGACAAAACCACTCCTTCTTTTCCTTTTGTCAAGCAAATTGTGGAAGCACCTAGGTCATGAAAATATTCAAAAATAAAATCTTCGGTTTTTGCTTCTGAAAACAGCCTGTAGCAATCATCCTCACTTAGTTTTACTAATGGATCCGTTGCTAAATACTCTTTCAGCACCGATTTAGCTTCCTCTCTATCCTTCCAAATTCGTTCCGAAAAATTAATATCGATACTTGTTTTCAATCCCAATTGCTTTGCTCTTTTAGCGCTTTCAAGAATGGTGGTGCGAGCAGGTTCTTTACTTAATGCGAAACAAGTTGTATGAAAAATTTTGGCTTTTTCGAGTAAATCATCTGTAATTTGATCCGGGTAAATTTGAGAATCAGCTTCTCTAAAAGGAATAAAATCAGGGGTTCCCGTAGATTTAGAAACAAATATCACCGAAGTTGGCTTATCATCAATTTTTTTAACATAAGAAGTAATGACATTATTAGCCTTCAATTTACGAACGATATACTCTCCTAATCCATCTTGACCACAAGTGGCTACTAAAGCTGATTTCAAGCCTAATCTTGTTGCATTAACAGCAACATTTGTAGGGGATCCACCTAAAAATCGATGGAAATCTTTAGTTCTATTAATTGAAGTGTCAATTTGATGACCTATAAAATCAATTACAACTTCCCCAATACAAATTATATCAATAGATTTTTTCATTTTTTTAAACTAAATATTTAAAATCACTGTAAATACTTTGATGCAACATTACAGTTGCAGCTGCGCTCCATGTGCAATATAAAACTCCATTAGGCAATTGGGTTTTACTATTGAAATTTTCGTAAAAACTATAATTATCAATTTTATTAATAGCATTTATAGCTTGAAGTATTTCTATAGCTTCTTCTTTTTTTGCAGAAGATAACAAGGCGAGTCCATAAAAACCATTAACCATAGACCAACTTCCGCCATTATGAAATTCGTTTGGAAAGTTCCTAAATTCGTATTTATAATTATTTTTAAGCAAGTTCCAGTCAGGGTCATTCTCTTTTATTGGCGGCCAGAAAGCAGGCAGCAACTTTAATGGCATTTTGTTTTTCAACCCTAATGAATACGACACTACATCTTCTTGAAGTGTAGGAGTTCCAATCTTTAAGAGTAGTACTAAGGAATTAGCAAAAGCATCAAACTGCATCTTATAACCTGCTGGAGAAAACGAACAAGGCATGAAATTTTGAATATTAGCTTCCTTGTATGCTCTTTCGTGGTATTTCTCTCCAACTGAGTTTGGACAAAAATTAATTACTAACTGTTGCGTAATTTGTTCAATTTTACTTGCTATCAAATCACTTTTGCAAAAATAATTATAACTTTTAAGAGCCCATACTCTCAATAATTGATCATACAGCACATACCCATCTGTTATGTATTCATCAGCCCAATTACCAGAAAGAGGCACATAAAGCAAATGTTTATTATTAAATTCCCAAGCTTCTAAAAGCTGTAAACACTTTTGAATATTACTCTCATATTTTTGAATGAATGCGTGGTCCTTTTTATAAAAAGCGAATTGACAAACACCAATAATAAACCATGTTACTGCATCAACTCTACCTGCTAAACCTCCATAGCTCACTTCTACATTATCTCCATCTATCATTACATTTGAAGGAATTGTACCGTTATGATGCTGATTTTTTGCTAATGTTTCTAATGTATCAGCAAAGGTCTCAATCAAATTTTCATCGGAAGAGGCTAATGCTGCTAAACCACAAATAACTCCATCTCTAGCCCAAACTCTTTTGTAATTTGAAATGTTTTGAGCACTTGCTAAAAATCCTTCTTTAGACGAAGCATTATGTAATAGTTCAATTGCTTTTTTATAATCTATATTTTCCATTATACTATAGCTTCTTTTCGGTTTTTAACAGTTATAAAAAGAGTGAAAACTGCACCTAAAATTAAAAAGACACCTGCTAGTTTAATCACATTCAATGGATTCCTTCCTAATAAATCATATACAAAGTATTGCATGGTCAAGACTTGAATCGCCATTGGTATAACAATAAACATGTTGAAAATACCCATATAAATACCCGTTTTATCTTTTGGAATAGAGCCAGCCAAAAGCTGATAAGGCATAGCCATCATAGAAGCCCACGAAATCCCTAAACCAAATGAGTATAAAAAGATGGTTGTTACGGCTACGTTTTCTCCAAACGGATTGTGCATTACAAATAGAACATCTACATTGTTTAAAAATGGAATACTTAATAAACCTATTCCGCCCAATAATAAAGCGAAAAAATGAACTCCTTTTGCCCCGATTTTAAGAGCTAAAGGAACCAGTAAAAAAGCAACCATAAAACAAATGATATTATAGGTTCCATTTAAACTGCCAGTCAACAATTGAGCTTGAGAAAACCCTTCTGATGCTTGGTCTGTAGTCTTAAAAATAGAAATTGAAAGTGTGGATGTGATGTATTGCCAGTAACAAAACATGGCGTACCAAGTAAAGAATTTAACCGGTATTAATTGTTTCATTGTTAAGGGCATGGTACGGAAAGCCATTACAATGTCTACTAAAACCGTTTTAAAAATATTTTGATTCTTCTTTTCTTTAATTACTGCTAACTCCTCTTCAGTGGGTGGATATTCTTTTGTTGTAAAAACTGAAATCAAAACCGAAACAATAGCAGCAAAAGCTCCAATGAAAAAAGCCCAATAAGTATACGTTGGGATCCCATTTGATAATTTATCCGTAATTGCCAGAATTCCAAAAGCCACTAAAATAGCAGGGGTAAAATTAGCCAATGTTATACCTAATCCTGTAAAGAAACTTTGCATCAAAAAACCTAATGATTGTTGTTTTTGATCTAATTTGTCGGCTATAAAGGCACGATATGGCTCCATGGCCAAATTATTTGCAGCATCTAAAATCCACAGCAAACTTGCTGCCATAAAAATAGAATTAGAAAAAGGCATTACCAGCAATGCAAAACTTGAGATTAAAGCTCCAATAAGGAAAAATGGTTTTCGGCGACCAAATTTTGGTGACCAAGTGCCGTCACTAATCGCCCCAACAATTGGCTGAATTATCAAACCGGTAATAGGACCAGCAAGCCACAACATCGGTAAGCTACCTTCATCAGCTCCTAGATATTTATAAATTGCACTCATGTTACTTTGTTGCAACCCAAAACTGAATTGAATTCCAAAGAACCCAAAATTCATGTTCCATATTTGCCAAAAATTAAGTTTTACCTTTTTAAACATGCTCCTATTCTTTTTTTAAATTAAAAAAAGCAACTCCTATATTTAAAAATACAGGAATTGTCTAATCACTAATTAATCATGAAACATTTCATTAAAATCTATATGACAAAGCCATAGAAATTGATCTTCCCGTCAATGACCTTGCTCTTACATAGTTTACTGTATTCTCAGTTATATTTCCTTCTTCTGCCTCTGTAATTGCTAATGAGTTGAAAATATTATTACCAGATAGATTCACTGATAAACCTTTTGTCAAACCAACTTCTACAAAACCATTTACAATTACAAAACCATTCATTACAAGTTGATTTGAGTCTTGAGCAAAAGCTTTAGTCTGACCAATAAAACTTAGACCTAAAGTATTTTTCTTATCCATAAATTTAAACGTTGGCATTACACCATACATCAATTTAGGCTGTCTTCTTGGCTCATTTCCTTTATCTGCACCTGATGTTATTTCCGCTTTAGTATACGTCATTGAACCTCTAAGGTTTAAATTATCTGATAAATCATATGCTGACTCAAGCTCTAAACCTAAAGATTTGTAATTATTTTGTCTAATTACATTTGCTCCAGCCTCATAACCTGCTTGCTCATCAGTTTTAGAACCAAAAGCTGTTGCATAAACATATCCTTTATTAATTTTTTGTTTGTATCCAATTTCGGATTGCATTAAAAAATCCAACGCGTTGATTTTATCTCCATCTAAATAATCCAAGCCATTAAATAAAATTCTATCAGCCTTTGCAGATGCACCTCTACTAACTCTAGCAAATAGTGATTGTTTCGCATTTAACAAATAGTTCCCTCCTAACGTGTATGAAAAATAGTCGTAAGTATAATTAACTGGAGTATCATTTGCAGTATTCACAGCAAAGACATTGTTCTCCGGTGCTGATAATATTCCGTCATTATTGATGTCGTAACTTGTTGCTGTCCCGCCTGTAAAAGAACCAGTAACTTTTCCGTTATCATATCGTACCCCACCTTCAAAAGATAGGTTTTTAGATAAATCAAATGAAACATTTACGTAAGGTGCAGATACGTTATACTGCGTATCGTAATTTCTAGCTAAATTACCCCAAGCAGGAGTTCCATAAGCATAGAGTCCGTTTTCAGATAATAGATTTCCGTTAACATCCTTTACATTAATTAAACGCGGATTATTGTCTGATACTTCTTGTAAGTAAGAGTTCCATAACCAAGACATTGAAACATTTTGCATCGATTTGAAAAATCCAAAAGTAACACCTAAATTATCTATTTTCTTTGTCAATCTCAAATCATTCATAAAATTACTCATGTCGTTCAATTGTGTATCAAACATATGAACTCTAGCAACTAATCCATTTGGAATATTAAAAGCTGTCCCATCATTTGCATAACTTAGCGTAGCGCCTGCACCAAAAGAATTTGCAATAGCAGTAGCTGTACCCAATTCAGCAGGAAATGGAGATATAAAACCACCACTGTTTGCAGAATAACGTAAATTATCAGAAACTTTCCAGTTATTATCTAAATCAAAAGTAGCACTAGCACCTATAGATTTTGAAATAGGGTGCATTCCATTTGCAACTTTTTCTCTTCTTACATTTCCATCTGTCCCAAGCCCTACATTATGGTTTAAATAAATAGATTGCATTGATCCTCTAGTAGCATCATATCCATCTACGCTCGTCCACTTTGGATTAGCATTTGTTCCAGAAACCTGAACAGGCATTGGCATATATGCTACTGCTCTATCATTTAAAAATTTAGCATAAACTGTTACTGATCCTTTTTCAAACTCTTTTGTAATATTGAATTTTACTTGGCCACCATTATTACTATTAAAACCCGTTTTTCTAACGCCTTCACCTGTTCTATAAAAACCACCTACATGAAAATACAATCCATCACCTATTTTAGCCCCATAATCAATATCTGTTCTGAAATTTTCATAATCTAGTCCAAAAGTAGTACTCATAGTTCCTCCTTCAGTTTTCCCAGTTTTACTAATGAAATTGATAATTCCTCCAGGAGAATTAGAAGATAATGTTGAAGCTGAACCTCCACGAATAGCCTCAATTCTTGCCACATTACCATCAAATCTTGTAAAGATATCAGCCGTTGCAAAAGCAATATCTCCAAATAATAATACCGGAAGGCCATCTTCTTGAATTTGCAAATATTTAGAACCTCCAGATGATATTGGCACACCACGAACTGATATATTTGAATTTCCTTCTCCTCCAGATGATTCTGAGCGTATTCCTGGAATTGTTCTAAAAATCTCAGCAGTAGATCTTGGTGCAGACTGCTCTATTTCTTTTGTATTTATTGAAGTAATAGAAACACTAGATTTAATTTTTGTTCTAGGATTAACTACACCTGTAATAATAACATCATCAAGCACATTATTATCTTCGGTTAAAGTTATATTCTTAATCACATTTCCATTTACTTCAATTTTAAACATAACATTTTTATATCCAATGTATGAAGCAATAAAATCAAAAGTTCCATTTTTAAGATTTGAAAAATTATATTTTCCATCAATATCTGTAACAACTGACTTTGAGGAATCTTTAATTAAAATATTAACACCTAGTATTGGTGCTCCATTAACATCCGAAACAACTCCTGCAACGGTCGAATTTTGCGCAAAAGAAAGATTAAATAGTAGTAATGCTACAATAATCCCTATTTGCTTGATTAATAAAATAAATCTTTTCATGGTCTTAAAATAAATTAGTTAATAACTTTTATTTGGTTTAATTATCAAATGTATAATTATAAAGAACTAAAATAACGAATACCGCAAACGAAAACGTTTTCGAATTACCGAAAACGTTTTCGATTTGATATAAAAAAATATTTCCCCATATTTGTTTAATGAAAGAAGCTACTCTTAAAGAAATTGCAGAAAAATTGGGCATATCCATCACCACTGTTTCTAAAGCATTAAAAGATTACCCAGACGTTAGTTTAAAGACAAAAGAAGCGGTCATTTCATTAGCAAAAGAACTCAACTACAGTCCAAATTCTTTTGCTGTCAATCTAAGAACAAAAGAATCAAAAACCATTGGCTTAATAATTCCGGAAATTGTTCATCATTTCTTTTCAAATGTTATAAACGGGATTGTTGCTGAAGCTGAAAAAAATGGTTATCTAGTCATCATTCTGCAGTCAAATGAATCTTTAGAATTAGAAAAAAAACAAGTTGCTTTGCTTATTAATAAAAGAGTTGATGGAATAATTATTTCACTCTCAAATGAATCAAACGATGACAGCCATCTTATGGAAATTATTGCACGTAAGATTCCGTTTGTACAATTTGATAAAATTGCAAAGTTGATTCACAGTTCAAAGGTGATTATTAACGATCAAATTGCGGCCAGAAATGCGGTTCAACATTTAATAGACAACGGATACCGAAAAATTGCACACATCAGAGGTCCCTTAAACCCACAAAATGCTATTGATCGTTTTATTGGCTATAAAAAAGCATTAGAAATAAACAACATTCCCTTTGATCCTTCTTTAGTATATACTTGTGAAAAAGTAACTTTTCAAGAAGGAATAGATTTCGCAAAACAAATTATGATTGACCATCCTGATGTTGAGGGAATATTTGCCATCACAGATCTTGTTGCCGTTGGTGTACTTTCTTATTTTAATGATATTGGAATAAAAATTCCAGAACAAGTTGCCGTTATAGGCTTCAGTAATTGGTTTATGTCTCAAGTGCTAACCCCTAAACTTAGTACAGTTGACCAACCTAGTCATGAAATGGGAGTAGCTTCTTTTAAATTATTATTAGAAGAAATGAATTGTCACAAAAAAGAAATTCCTTTTACACCAAGAACAATAGAACTCGAAACGAAAGTGATTGCTAGAGAATCTACAACTAAAAAAAAATAGTTTCTACTGTATAAAATCAATATTTCTTTTTATTCCTGCAAACTTTGTACGTTTAATAGGAGAATTTTTAAAAACAACTTTAAATGTTTCTTCTGTTATTTCTATCCAGTCTTTTTTAGACATCGCCAATACATCTGGATTTGGATTAAAAAGAGGTTCACTGTGTGGCTTTGAAAATTTATTCCAAGGACAAACGTCTTGACACACATCACAACCAAAAGCCCAGTCATTAAACATTCCTTTAAACTCCGTCGGGATATTCACTTTTAATTCAATTGTAAAATAGGATATACATTTACTTCCATCAACTACATAAGGAGCAACAATAGCATTAGTAGGACAACTATCAATACATGCAGTGCAGGCACCACAATGGTCTGTAGTGGGCGAATCATACTCTAATTCTAAATCTATTATTAACTCGGCAATGAAATAAAAGGAACCTACTTTTTTAGTCAATAGGTTACTGTTTTTACCTATCCACCCTAAACCACTTTTTGCTGCCCAAGCCTTATCTAAAACAGGAGCTGAATCTACAAAAGCACGTCCAGAAACGGCACCAATATTAGTTTGAATAGAATGAATAAGCTCTCTCAATTTTCCTTTTATGACGTCATGGTAGTCTAAACCATAGGCATACTTCGAAATTTTAAAACTCTCTTCGTTTTGAAATTCATTAGGATAATAGTTAAGTAATAATGAGACAACACTTTTTGAATCTTCAACAAGAAGAGTAGGATCTAATCTTTTATCAAAATTATTTTCCATGTAAGACATCTTTCCATGATGGTTTAAATTAAGCCATTTTTCCAGACGTGGAGCTTCAGTCTCTAGAAACTGAGCTTTAGAAATACCGCATGACATGAAACCAAGTCTAGAAGCCTCGTCCTTAATAAAATTTGTATAATTCGATCTAGTTTGAATAATTGTACTTTTAAAAAATTCTAAAATAAACCACCCTGAATATTCGTTTTAATTTTACCTAAATGCCTATACGCTTTATCAGTAACCTCTCTACCTCTGGGAGTCCTCATAATGAAACCTTCTTGAATTAAAAAAGGTTCATAAACCTCCTCAATAGTTTCACTACTCTCTGAAACTGCAGTTGCAAGAGTACTCAAACCAACAGGACCTCCTTTAAATTTATCAATAATGGTATTCAAAATTTTATTATCCATTTCATCTAAACCAAAAGCATCTACATTCAATGCCTTCAATGCGTAACGAGCTATCTCAATATCAATAGAACCATTTCCTTTTATTTGAGCAAAATCACGTACACGTCTTAGCAAAGCATTGGCTATACGGGGTGTACCTCTACTCCTACCTGCAATTTCAATAGCTGCTTCGATAGAAATTGGCATTTTAAAAATCGCTGCACTTCTCTCAACAATAGTAGTCAGCAATTCGGTAGTGTAATATTGAAGACGAGAAGATATTCCAAATCTAGCTCTCATAGGCGCCGTAAGCAGCCCAGAACGGGTGGTTGCACCAATAAGGGTGAAAGGATTCAAATTGATCTGTACTGTGCGTGCATTGGGCCCAGATTCAATCATAATGTCAATTTTGAAATCTTCCATTGCAGAGTACAAATACTCCTCAACAATAGGCGAAAGCCTGTGAATTTCGTCAATAAAAAGCACATCGCGTTCCTCAAGATTAGTGAGTAAACCTGCAAGATCACCAGGCTTATCAAGTACAGGTCCAGAAGTTATCTTTATTCCTACTTGTAATTCATTAGCAAGTATATTGGCAAGAGTGGTTTTTCCAAGACCCGGAGGACCATGAAAAAGAGTGTGATCAAGAGCTTCATTTCTCTGGTTGGCTGCTTGCACGAAAACCTTTAGATTTTCTAAAACTTGATCTTGTCCAGCAAAATCATCAAAGGATAAAGGACGAAGCTTTCTTTCGATATCGAAATCTTCAATATTATAATTATTTGCAGTAGGATCTAGATTTTCATTCATTGTACAAAGATAATAAAGAGGATCATCAAGAAAAGACTTCACCAAATAAAATGAACAAAAAAAAGCCTCTACATTGTAGAGGCTTAAATTCTAGTGATGAAGAACCTGTTCACCAGGTTTCATTGGTACATTTTGTGGTACAAAATCCTCTTCATGATTTGGATTACTGTAGTCATATGGCCAACGGTGAACTTCAGGAATTTCACCCGGCCAGTTACCGTGTACGTGCTCAACGGGAGCCGTCCATTCTAATGTGTTCGATTTCCAAGGGTTCATAACAGATTTCTTACCGTAGAAAATACTACTAAAGAAATTGTATAAGAAAATCAATTGAAACGCACCACCTATAAGAGCAAATGTTGTAATTAAAACATTCACGTTTTGTAAGTCATCAAATAAAGGAAAGTTAGTATTCGTATAATAACGTCTTGGCAAACCTGCTAGACCAATAAAATGCATTGGAAAAAATACACCATAAGCACAAATAGCAGTTACCCAGAAGTGAATATAACCTAAATTCTTATTCAACATTCTTCCAAACATTCTTGGAAACCAGTGGTAAATACCAGCAAACATTCCATAAAGAGCACTAATACCCATTACTAAGTGAAAGTGAGCTACTACAAAGTAAGTATCGTGAACATTAATATCTAGCGTACTATCTCCAAGAATAATACCCGTTAACCCACCAGTAATGAAAGTTGACACCAACCCTATTGAAAATAACATAGCTGGATTAAGCTGTAAGTTACCTTTCCATAAGGTAGTAATATAATTAAATGCTTTTACCGCAGATGGAATTGCAATTAAAAGAGTTGTAAAAGTAAACACTGAACCTAAGAACGGATTCATACCTGAGATAAACATGTGGTGACCCCAAACAATAGTTGATAAGAACGCAATTGCAAGAATTGACATAATCATCGCTCTGTAACCAAAAATTGGTTTACGTGAATTCGTTGCAATAACTTCAGATGTAATACCTAAAGCAGGTAATAATACGATATAAACTTCAGGATGCCCTAGGAACCAAAACAAGTGCTCAAATAAAACAGGAGAACCACCTTGATAATGTAATACTTCACCAGCTATATAAATATCCGATAAGAAGAAAGAAGTACCAAAACTTCTATCAAAAATCAACAATAAAGCAGCTGATAAAAGTACTGGAAACGAAACGATACCAATAATCGCAGTAACAAAGAATGCCCAGATAGTCAAAGGCAACCTCGTCATAGTCATACCCTTAGTTCTTAAGTTAATAACCGTAACAACATAATTTAAAGACCCCATCAAAGAAGAAGCAATAAACAATGCCATAGAAACCAACCAAAGTGTCATACCCATACCTGATCCAGGAATAGCTTGCGGTAAAGCACTTAATGGCGGATAAATTGTCCAACCAGACGAAGCAGGACCTGCTTCAACAAATAAGGACGAAATCATTACGATACTAGAAAGGAAAAATAACCAGTATGATACCATATTCATAAAACCTGAGGCCATATCTCTTGCACCAATTTGAAGTGGAATAAGAAGGTTACTAAAAGTTCCACTTAACGCCGCAGTTAGTACAAAGAAAACCATTATGGTTCCGTGTATTGTAACAAGTGCAAGGTAAATATCATTTGCCATGACTCCATTAGGAGCAAACTTATCACCCAATAAAATATTGAATATTTTAAAAGATTCTTCTGGCCATGCTAGTTGCATTCTAAACAACATCGACATACCAACACCAATGATACCCATAATAATACCTGTTATCAGGTATTGTTTAGCAATCATTTTGTGATCTATACTAAAAATATATTTAGTAATAAAAGTGTCTTTGTGGTGGTGTTCGTGTTCGTGATCCATAGCGTGATCGTGACCTTCTGCTGACATATATTTATACTTTAAATTTTCTTAATAATTATTTAGCTGCCATTGCAGCAACTTCATCTTTTTTTGCACTACTACTGTCTACTGCTTTTGCATCACCTGTTGCAGCAGGAGCAGCTAATGAAGCTTTAACTTCATTTACTACAGTTACTTTATCTTTTAACCATGCTTGATAATCTTCTGGAGTATCAACAATAATCTTCATTTGCATATTGTAGTGTGATGCACCACAAATTTTATTACATAATAGAAGATAATCAAAAGTATACGGATCAAGAGCCGTTTCACCTTTAGCAACTAACGCCTCACTTTTCTTAGCTCTTAAAGCATTAATATTAGCTACTTTCTCAACCATAAAAGGCAATTCTCTATACTCAGCCGTAGTATAAATAGGCTCGAAAGCAAATTGTGTCACCATACCTGGAACGCAATTCATTTGAGCTCTAAAATGTGGCATATAAGCAGAGTGCAAAACATCTTGAGATCGCATTTTAAAAAGAATCTTTTTTCCCTTAGGGATATGCAATTCAGTAACTACAACATCATCTTGTGAATAAGGATCAGCTAAATCAATACCTACAGCATTTGCTCCCTCGATATAACGAACATTAGCTTTACCAAGAACATTATCTTCACCTGAATATCTTGCCTTCCAATTAAATTGTTGCGCATAAAGTTCAATAACAACTGTATCTTCATCTTCGTCAACAAACATAATATTAGTCCAAGCATATAAACCATACAAGATTAAACCAGCTAACACTACTGCAGGAATTATACTCCACACAGCCTCTAACTTATTATTATCAGCAAAAAACAAAGCCTTTTGACCTTCTTTACCACGATATTTAAAAGCAAAGTAATGTACTAAAACTTGTGTAATCGCTTGAACGATAAAAATTAATACCCAAGTAATGTTCATTAAATTATCAACTTGACCACCGTGCGCGGAAGCAGGCGTATGAAGTACTAAAGGACCCCACTTAATTAAACCAAAAATGGTAAAAATATAGATAAAACCTAAAAAACCAAACATCAAATAACCTTGTACATTATTATCGTTATCAGTAGCGATTTCTGTATTAACCGAAGTAGATCCAACTTGCGTTAGGTCGAAGATTTTAGTCAATTGCCATAAAGCAACAGCTAATAAAACTAAAACTATAATTACTAACAAACTTGTCATCTGTTTTTTTCTTTAAAAATTAATAATGAAAATGTTTACTTTCCTCAATAAACGGATTTCTTTTTGCTAGCAATGGTGATTTTGATAAGGCAGTAAATACCACATATATAAATAAACCAAGAAAGAAAAGTATTGAAGCTATCTCCGAAACGCCGATAAACCAACTATCTCCAACTGTTCCAGGCATAATCATATTGAAAAAGTCTAAATAATGACCCATCAAGATTACAACACCCGCCATTACAATTACCCAAGATATTCTCTTGAAATCAGTATTAATTAATATCAACAAAGGAAATAAGAAATTCATGACAACTGCACCAAAGAATGGAAGATTGTACAACTGAATTCTAGTTATAAAATACGTTACCTCCTCAGGAATATTAGCATACCAAATTAACATGAATTGTGAAAACCATAAATATGTCCAAAAAACACTTAAACCAAACATAAATTTAGCTAAATCGTGTATATGACTGTTATTTACAAACTCCAAATAACCTCTTGACTTTAAATACAATGTAATTAAAGCTATTGTAGTAACACCACTAACAAAGAAACTTGCAAAAACATACCAACCAAATAAAGTACTGAACCAGTGCGGATCAATTGACATAATCCAATCCCATGACATTATAGACTCAGAAACTATGAAAAAGACAAGAAACATTGCAGAAAGCTTGAAGTTTTTCTTGTACAATAAATCATCTGATGCCTCATCTTGTGCAAGACAATTTTTTCTTGAATAAAATTGATATAGGGACCAACCTGTCAAAAATATCGCCGCTCTAACAATCCAAAACGGGAAATTTAAAAAACTTGTTTTATTAGCAATTAATTTGTCTGTAGCAACAACTTCAGGGTCCAACCATATAAACATATGATTAAAGTGCAAACCACACAAAATTAACAAAACAAAGAAAATAGCAGCTCCAACAGGCAAATAAGATGTAATACCTTGCATAACTCTGAAGAGAACAGGGGACCAACCCGCCTGTGCAACTTGTTGGATTGCGTAAAAAACTAAAACACCTAATGACACAAGCATAAAAAATATACAAGCTACATACAAAGCAGACCATGGCTTATTTTGCAATTGATGCAATACATGATTTAAATGCTCAGTGTGTTCGTCAACTGAAGAAACTTCATGTTCTTGTGAAGAAGAACTAGCTTCAGCATGACTTTCCTCCCTTGAACCATGCGCTTCATGAGCATTTGATTCATTAGAACTTTCATGTTCTTTTTGAACAGCGTGTGTACCATGACTATCAGCAGTAAGAAGCTCTTCAACTTCTTTAATATCTTTTGGTGCAGTGTAAAAACCATAACCTATACCTAATAAACCAATGGCCATTAAGACAAAAGAAATAGTTTTTAATTTACTTGAAAATGTATACATATCTATTACGATCAGTTTGTTCAACAATTATAATTCACTTTTTAGTTTCAGAACATAGTCAGTAACTAACCAACGTTCTTGGGGACTCAACTGATTTGCATGCGAACCCATTGAATTCAAACCATAAGTTATAACATGAAATACACTACCCTCAGTAATAACTCTATCTTTATAACTAGGCACTCCTAGAAATTTTTCACGCTCAACTAATTTACCCTTACCGTTACCAGATGCACCATGACAACTAATACAATAAATTTCAAAAAGTGCTTTACCTTTCTCAAGATCTCTACCTAAAGAATCAAGGGGAGATTTCAAATTGGCTTTAGCCAATTCATAACCAGCCGTAGTATTTTCATACTCGTAAGGTACAAAACCTCTATTCAACGAACCTTTTGCAGGTAACTGTGCTTCTTGACCATTTTTAAACGCATCCGACTCTGAGTAGGTCTCATAACCTAAAGACTCATACATATTTGGAAAATACTGATAGTTCGGTGCCTTATTATCATGGCAAGATGAAACTAAAATTACGATACCAAATAATAGTGCTATTTTATATATGCTTTTCATAACTATAATTAATGCTTATCTATTACTTTAACTTCAACCGCACCTGTATTTTGAAAAAAAGAAACTAATTCTTCTTCGTTATCATGTACAGCAACTTCCATTAAGAAATGGTCATCTGTAGTTCTTACATCTGGATTCTCAGCTTCTTTAAAAGGCCATAATTTACTTCTCATATAAAAAGTAATAACCATCAAGTGAGCTGCAAAAAATACAGTAAGCTCAAACATAATTGGCACAAATGCAGGCATATTTTCAATATAACTGAAGCTAGGCTTACCACCAATATCTTGAGGCCAATCTTGAATCATAATATAATTCATCATAGCTGTTGCTACTGAAATTCCAACACATCCATACAAGAAAGCACAAATAGCTAATCTTGTAGGGGCTATTCCCATAGCTTTATCCAAACCGTGAACAGGAAATGGACAAAAAACTTCTTCAATATGATGATGAGCTGCTCTAGTCTTCTTTACTGCGTCCATCAAAATATCATCGTCATTATAAATGGCGTATATTACTTTATTACTCATGATGTGAATCTTTATTTGCTTCTCTTGCGCGTTTGTAATTATCTCCAGTTGCTTTTAAAATTGTTTTAACTTCAGCTTGTGCAATAACCGGGAAAGTTCTTGAATAAAGTAGGAACAACACAAAGAAAAAACCAATTGTACCAATGAAGATACCAATATCAACAAAGGTAGGTGAAAACATAGTCCATGAAGATGGTAAATAATCTCTATGTAAAGAGGTAACAATAATTACAAATCTTTCAAACCACATTCCAATATTTACAACAATTGATATTATGAATGAAAACATAATACTAGTACGTAATTTTTTAAACCACATAAACTGAGGTGAAAACACATTACAAGTCATCATTGCCCAATACGCCCACCAGTAAGGTCCAGTAGCTCTATTTAAGAAAGCATATTGTTCGTACTCTACTCCAGAATACCATGCAACGAAAAGCTCAGTGATATAAGCAACACCAACAATAGAACCTGTAATCATAATTACAATATTCATCAATTCGATATGCTGAACAGTTATATAAGCTTCAAGATTAGAAACTTTTCTCATAATAATAAGCAAAGTATTTACCATCGCAAATCCTGAGAAAACGGCTCCCGCAACGAAGTATGGAGGAAATATAGTGGTATGCCAACCTGGAATAACCGAGGTAGCAAAGTCCATCGATACAATAGTGTGTACTGACAACACAAGAGGTGTAGCTAAACCAGCAAGAACAAGAGAAACTTCCTCAAAACGTTGCCAATCTTTTGCTCTACCACTCCAACCAAAACTCAAAATTGAATAAACTCTTTTGTTAAAAGGAGTTACAGCACGATCTCTAAGCATTGCGAAATCTGGTAATAAACCTGTCCACCAGAAAACTAATGATACAGATAAATAAGTAGAGATCGCAAATACGTCCCAAAGTAATGGTGAATTAAAATTTACCCATAATGAACCAAATTGATTTGGTATTGGTAAAACCCAGTAAGCCAACCAAGGGCGACCCATGTGAATGATTGGAAATAAACCTGCCTGAATAACAGAGAAAATAGTCATTGCTTCAGCAGAACGGTTAATTGCCATTCTCCATCTTTGACGGAAAAGCAAAAGTACAGCTGATATAAGTGTACCAGCGTGACCAATACCAACCCACCAAACGAAGTTAGTAATATCCCAAGCCCAACCTACTGTCTTGTTTAAACCCCATGTACCAATACCTGTAGATACAGTGTATACGATACACCCAAGTCCCCAAAGGAAGGCTATTAATGCAATTGAAAATACAATCCACCAATGTTTATTTGCCTTACCTTCAACGGGTGCGGCTACGTCTACAGTTACATCATGATAAGTTTTATCACCTATAACTAAGGGTTTTCTAATGGTTGCTTCGTAGTGAGACGACATAATCCTTTATATTGATTCTTAATTAATTTTTTTTGTACTAAGTATTTCTAACTTTAACATGATAAATCACATTAGGTTTAGTTCCAACATGTTCTAATAAATGATACATTCTATCATCAGCAGCAAGTTTTGCAACTTCAGCATCTTTATCATTTACATCTCCAAAAATCATAGCTCCTGTAGAACATGCATTTGAACATGCAGTTTGGAATTCGCCATCAACAATTGGTCTTCCTTCTCTTTTAGCTTTAAGGATAGTTGCTTGTGTCATTTGAATACACATAGAACATTTCTCCATAACACCTCTTGAACGAACATTAACATCTGGGTTTAAAACCATACGACCTAAATCATCATTCATATGATAATCAAATTCGCTGTTTTTGTTATACAAGAACCAGTTAAAACGACGTACTTTATAAGGACAGTTGTTAGCGCAATAACGCGTACCAACACATCTGTTATAAGCCATGTGATTTTGACCTTGACGAGAGTGTGAAGTTGCAGCAACTGGACAAACAGTTTCACAAGGTGCATGGTTACAGTGCTGACACATAACAGGCTGGAAAGAAACTTGAGGATTATCTCCTGCTTTTTCCATTTCGTTAAATGTAGACAAAGAACTTGTTAAACCAGCAATATTTTCTTTTCTTTCATTATCTCCCTCAAAAGTACTTTCTGATGAATAGTATCTATCAATACGCAACCAGTGCATATCGCGACTTCTTCTAACTTCAGATTTACCTACGACAGGAACATTATTTTCAGCATGACAAGCGATAACACAAGCTCCACAACCGGTACAAGCATTTAAATCAATTGAAAGATTAAAATGATGACCTGTTGAACGATCAAATGAATCCCATAAATCTACTTTAGTTGCCTCTACTTCTTTGTGATCCAAAGAAACCATCGGTTGTTCATTCCAAATATGAGCATCTTTTGTGTTGAAGATTTCAAGAGAAGTTTCTTTAATAATATCACCTCTACCCATTAATGTCTTTTGACCTTGAACACAAGCAAATTCATGTTCTCCGTCAGCTTTCGCTAAGGTAATAGATTGAACATTATTGAAACCTTTATATAAAGAGTAAGCATTTAAACCTACCATCATTTCTTCTTTCAAAGCAGCTTTGCGACCATAACCTAAAGCTAAACCAACAGTTCCAACTGCTTGACCAGGCTGCACAATTACAGGTACATTTTCAAGTTTCAATCCATCGGCTGTCGTAATTGTAGCATAACTTCCGTTTAAACCTCCGTTAGCAACAATCTCATTAGACAGCTCATACTTAACTGCATCAGCATTAGATACAGTTACATAATTATCCCAAGACACTCTTGTAATAGGATCTGGAAACTCTTGTAACCATGGGTTATTTGCTTGCTGACCATCACCTAAACCTGTTTTAGTATACAATACTAACTCAAGACCTTGAGACAACTTAGTAGCAGCTAATGCATTTGCAGCAGCTAAATAATCAGCACTTCCCGAACCTAAAGTTGGCACACTAGAAACAAAAACACCATCATGTAATACTTTATTCCAAGATGATCCTGAAATAATTGAAGAACTAGTATTTTTAATATAATCATAAAAAGAACCTGCAGTTCCGTTTAATGATAACAAAACATCTTGAAATTGTTTTGTATTGAAAAGCGGACGAATAGTTGGCTGAGTCAAAGAATAAGTTCCTTTAATCAGACTTAAATCATTCCAAGATTCTAAATAATGAGGAACAGCAGCAGCTACTGTAGACAACAAAGCAGTTTCATCTTCTTTCAAAGAGAATGCTACAGATGTTTTAACCTTTTTTAAACCTTCTTGAAAACTTACGCTATCTGATAAAGTATATACAGGATTCACACCACTCATAATAAGAGTATGAACTTTACCAGCTTTCATATCAGCTACTAATTGAGATACATTAGATGCTGAACCTTTTCTAATTTGTCTTAAACCTGCGTTAACAAATGACTCACTAGCAAGAGCTTGATTAATAGCCAAAACTAGTAATTGAGCATTTTTATCTTGAATTCCAGAAACTAAAACACCTTTACTTCCTGCTGCTCTTAATTGCTGTGCAGCTTTGGTAACTTCTGATTTAAATTTATCTTCAAGTTTAACTGAAACAGCAGAACCTGTTACAATATTATATATGTGAACTAAAGCTTGCTTTTGGGCTGAAACAGACATTGGCAAACGCTTGTCAGCAGCAGCACCAGATAAAGTCATATTAGACTCTAATTGGAAATGACGTGACATTTTTCCAGCTTTTGGTATCCTACCTTTGGCATAACCAGTATCAAAACTTCCTCCTTGCCAATCTCCAAGGAAATCAGCACCAACAGAAACAATCAAAGAAGCTTTAGAAAAATCATAATCCACTAATGCTCTTTCACCATAAACTAATTCAACTGCATCAAGAGCTTCAGACTCTGACACCGCATCATAAATTATGTGCTTAGAATTAGGATTTTTTGAAACGAATTCAGAAATCAATCTTTCAGTAGAAGGACTTGCTAATGTATTTGTTAAAAGAACAACCTGTCCTCCTTTAGCTTTTGCATCTGCAATACTAGATTTAATCTTAGCATCAACAGCTGACCAAGTTGAATCTTTCCCCTCAATCTTTGGTTCTTTAAGACGCATACTATCATATAACGATAAGATAGAAGCATGAATCCTTGCATTTGCTGTAAATTTAGCTCCAGCAATAGTATTATTATCAATCTTAATAGGACGTCCTTCTCTGGTTTTCACCAAAAGATTTGCAAAATCAAATCCGTCAAAAACTGAAGTAGCGTAATAATCCGCAACTCCAGGAATAATTTGCTCAGGTTGAAGAACGTATGGTATTGATTTATTAACAGGACCCTCACATGCTGCCAAAGTAGCAGCAGCAGTACTAAAACCAACGTACTTTAAGAAATCACGACGTGATGTTGAAGAAGATGATAATGCATCACTATTTCCTAAAAATTCATCAGTAGGAATTTCTTCAACAAATTCGTTATTTCTTAGCGCCTCAACAATAGAACTATTTTGGTCTAGTTCCTCAACACTTTTCCAGTATTTTTTGTTTGATGACATATATAAATATTAAAATCTTAATAATTTGATTAATAGTGGCATTTACCACACTCTAAACCACCCATTTGCGCAGCAGTCAACTTATCTACACCATATTTTTTAGAAAGCTCTTCATGGATTTTAGTGTAATATTCATTACCCTCCATTTTAACCTCAGTTTTTCTATGACAATCAATACACCATCCCATTGTTAATGGAGCAAACTGTTTTTGAATTTCATATTCTTCAACAGGACCGTGACATGTTTGACATTCAATTCCTCCAACAGTTACGTGTTGCGAGTGATTAAAGTAAACAAAATCTGGAAGATTATGAATACGAACCCATTTTACTGGCTGCGTTTTCCCTGTATATGTTTGAGTTGCTTGATCCCATCCAACCGCAGTATATAATTTCTGAATTTGCTCATCATAAAAAGCTTTACTATACTCTGGAGTAGCAGTTGTCTCAGCAACTTCAGCAATATTTTTATGACAATTCATACATATATTAAGAGAAGGAATACCTCCATTTTTACTTACACGTGCAGCTGAGTGACAGTATTTACAGTTTATTTCATTATCACCAGCGTGAATTCTGTGCGAGTAATGTATTGGCTGTATTGGCTCATACCCCTGATCAACACCTACTTGCATGAAGAAACCATACACATAATAAGCACTTGTAAGTAGTAAGAAAATAACCGTTACCAAAATCAAAAATTGATTTTTAGCAAACGCTTGCCAAATTGGAGTTGTTTTAGCTTTTGGTTCAACTACTATCCCGTTTGCTTTTGCAACTTTTGACAGAACTTTGTTTACCAAAACTAACATTACTACCAACACTACTAATACTAGTGCAAGAGCAGCTAATATAAGATTGTTAGAAATACCGCTATCAGCAACTGGACCACCAGGAACCGCAGCACCACCACCAGCAGGCGGAGCAGCTACTTCAGCTTTTGGCTCAGAAGTGTAAGCTATAATGTTATCAATATCAGCATTTGATAATTGAGGAAAAGCAGACATTACTGACTTGTTGTTTTCTTCAAAAACCTTAACAGCTTGAGCATCACCTGATTTAATCAAGTCTGAACTGTTTTTTACCCACTTATAAAGCCATGCCATTTCATACTTACTAGCAATACCTCTAAGTGCAGGTCCTGTAGCTTTAGCATCTAACTTGTGACATGCAGCACAATTTGCATTAAACAATTCTTTACCTTTAGCAGCATCTCCACCAGAAGCAGCAGCAGGAGCCGCGGCCGCATCAGGAGCAGCAACAGCGGCAGCTTCTTGAGCAAATGAAGTGAAAGAGAAAATTAACGATAAGGCTACGCCTAAAAATAATTTTCTTGTGATCGAATTATGGTTACCCACCTTTTTCATATAGTATAATGATTATCTACTAAAAATTGGCACAGTCTTTACTAATAGACTTAGAAGAACTGCTCCTTTGTTTAAAATATTGGACAAAAATACGATATAAGAACTATTCTCAAAACCCTAAAATAGCCTTAATTTCAATTTATATTTATTCTAAATAACGTTTTTGATTTGGTATTAAACACTAAATATTAATTTTGCATAAAAACATACACATTATGAGAATTTTAAGCCTGAAAGCTTCACTTATCGCCCTTATTTCAACAGCAATTTTTCACTCGAAATCGACGGCACAACAGCACAATATTTCTATAAAACAAGATTCAAAATTCGAGCAATTGCTTACAGAAAAAAGAAAAACAAATCAATCAAACACTGTAAATGACCGTTTTAAAATTCAAATTTACAGTGGTGATAACGAGAAAGCTAAATTAACATTAAATGAATTTAGACAACAATTTAATGACGTTGAAGCTACCATAGTGTTTTTCGCTCCAAATTATAAAGTTTGGATAGGGAATTTTAAATCAAGAATAGAAGCGGAAAGACACATTGTAGCTATCAAAAAAAAGTATCCAAATCTGAATTTGATTCGCCCAACCAAATAAAAAACGAATAAAAACAAGTTACCATATCCAATAAAGCCATTCAGATAGAATGGCTTTTTTTTATATAAAAAGGAACAAAATCCGTCAAGGAATATAATATTAGAACAGTCAATAAAAAGCTTAGCATGATTATATATCAATAACAACATCTCCACTCCACATTTACAAAATACTATTTTACAAAAAGTACTAAAATAAAAAAATCCCGACGAGTCGGGATTTTAAAACTATAATAGAAAAAATTATTTCAATTTCTTTTTAACCGCAACTTCATGGTAAGATTCAATAACATCGCGCTCTTCGATATCATTATATCCTTTAATTTGAATACCACAATCGTATCCTTTGGCTACATCTCTAACGTCATCTTTAAAACGTTTAAGAGCTAATAACTCTCCAGTGAACACAACTACACCATCACGAATAACACGCATTTTGGCATTCTTAACAATTTTACCATCCATAACCATACTACCGGCAATAGAACCAACTTTAGATATTTTGAAGATCTCTCTAATCTCAGCTGTACCAAGAATTTCTTCTTTCATTTCAGGAGCTAACATTCCTTCCATTGCATCTTTCAAGTCATCGATAGCCGCATAGATAATAGAGTAATAACGGATATCTATTTCTTCTTTATCTGCTAATTGTCTTGCGTTTCCAGCTGGACGAACATTAAATCCAATAATAATTGCATCTGAAGCAGAAGCCAACATTACGTCAGTTTCTGTAATTGCTCCAACACCTTTATGGATGATATTGATTTGTATTTCTTCAGTAGATAATTTAGAGAACGAATCAGACAATGCTTCAACAGATCCATCAACATCTCCCTTAAGGATAATGTTCAATTCTTTAAATTGACCCAATGCTATTCTACGTCCAATTTCGTCTAATGTAATATGACGCTGAGTACGTACTGACTGCTCACGCATCAATTGAGAACGTTTTGAAGCAATTTGTTTCGCTTCTTTTTCATCTTCAAAAATATTGAACTTATCACCCGCTGTTGCAGCTCCATCAAGACCAAGAACTGAAACCGGAGTCGAAGGACCCGCAACAGTTACAATGTTCCCTCTTTCGTCATGCATAGCTTTAATTTTACCATGATGCTTACCAGCCAACATATAATCTCCAATTTTCAACGTTCCGTTTTGAACTAAAATTGTAGAAACATATCCTTTTCCTTTGTCCAAGAAAGCCTCAACAACAGTTCCTTGTGCCGCTTTGTTTGGATTTGACTTTAAATCTAAAAGTTCTGCTTCAAGCAATACTTTTTCTAATAATTCTTTAACACCTGTTCCTACTTTCGCAGAAATATCATGTGATTGAATTTTTCCACCCCAATCTTCAACAAGTAAATTCATACCTGCTAATCTTTCTTTTACTTTCTCAGGATTAGCATTTGGCTTATCAATTTTATTGATAGCAAATATAATAGGAACCCCAGCTGCTTGAGCATGGCTAATTGCCTCTTTAGTTTGCGGCATGATATCATCATCAGCAGCAATCACAATAATAGCAATATCGGTAACTTGAGCACCACGCGCACGCATCGCAGTAAACGCTTCGTGACCAGGTGTATCTAAGAATGCAATTTTTTGTCCGTTATCCAAAGTTACTCCGTAGGCACCAATATGTTGTGTAATTCCTCCAGATTCACCTGCAATTACGTTTTCTTTACGAATGTAATCCAGTAACGATGTCTTACCGTGATCGACGTGACCCATTACCGTTACGATTGGCGCTCTAAAAACTAAATCTTCTTCTCTGTCTTCAACAACCTGAATTGCTTCTTCGATATCAACAGTGATAAATTCAACTTCATAACCAAATTCATCAGCAACAATAGTCAACGTTTCTGCATCAAGACGTTGATTCATGGTAACCATGATTCCAAGTGACATACACGTACCAATAACTTTGGTAATTGGCACATCCATCATGATTGCAATTTCACCTACAGTAACAAATTCAGTAACTTTAATAGTTTTACTTCCTTCATCTAAAGCTCTTTGCTCATCATCAGATTTCTGACGGTGTGTATCCCTTTTATCTCTTCTGTATTTAGCAGCTTTAGATTTACCACCTTTACCTTGCAGTTTTTCTAAAGTTTCTCTAATTTGATTTTTAACTTCTTCTTCTGTTGGCTCCACTTTTGCAACAATTGCAGGTCTGTTTCCTTTTACGAAACCAGGTCTTGCACTTCTATTTGCATTAAATCCTCCACCACCAGTATTAGGAGTTATTTTATTTGGATTAGGAGCACCTGGAACAGCAGGAGGCCTTGGCGCGCCTGGTTTAGGAGCTATCCTTTTACGTTTATTCTTATTTGCATTAGCTGCCGCAGAACCTGGAGCACCTGGTTTATTAGGCGTAATCTTTGGTTCTTCTTTTTTCTTTTTAGGCTTATTAAATTGCGATAAATCAATAATTTGACCAGTTAATGTAGTACCAGATAACTTTTGATATTGAGTAGTAATCGTTTCATCAGCAGACACCTCTTCAGATTTAACCGGCTCTACTTTTTCAACTGCTTTAGGGGCTTCGGGTATTACAGCCACAGCTTCTTTTACCATTTCTTTAGGAGTAATTACTGGCTTAGATTCTTTAACATCTGAAGTAGCTTTATTATCCAAAGTTTTCGGGACAATTTTATTTTCTGCTGGTGTAATCTTTGCAGCAGGAACTTCAACACTTTTAGGAGCAAGTTCTACTTTTGGCACCTCTTTTACCAGGGGAACAATCGCAGCTTTTTTTGGATTTAAATCAATCTTACCTACCTGAACAGGTCCAGATATTACCGCTCTTGCTTTGATAACTTCCTGTTGTTTTGCTCGCTCTTCATCAAGTTTACGTTTATCCTCGATTTCTTTTTCTCTCTCTAAACGTAATGCTTCCTTCTCTTTTCTTTTCTCTTCTCCCACTTCTTTAGAAGCTTCTTTATTCCCTTTGTCACCAGCAAATTGACCGCACAAAACATTGTATATATCGTCAGAAATTTTTGCGTTTGGATTTGCATCTATTGCAATTCCCTTATCTTTTAGATAATCCACAGCTCTTTCCAAAGAAATATTCAATTCCCTTAAAACTTTGTTTATTCTAATAATTCTCTCTTCAGACATAAAACCTTTTTATTTTTACCTTTTTTGTTATTCCTCACTTTACTTCTATTCGATACCTACCGAGCTAGATTACTTGTAAAATGGCATGTTTATAGTTGAAGACTCATTGACTAACTGTCAAATTCCTCTTTTAATATTCTCATAACATCTAAAATTGTTTCCTCTTCTAGATCTGTTCTTCTTACTAAGTCATCAACATCTTGACTCAAAATACTTTTTGCAGTATCCAGACCAATTTTTGCGAATTCCTCAATAACCCAACCCTCAATTTCATCAGAGAATTCAGTTAACTCAACGTCATCTTCATCAGCAGTAGCTCCTGCTACATCACCCTCACGAATCACGTCTAATTCATAGCCCGTTAACAAACCAGCTAATTTAATATTGTGTCCTCCACGACCAATAGCCTTAGAAACTTCTTCAAGCTTCAAGAAAACCTCGGCTCTTTTGGTATCTTCATTAATTTTAATCGAAGAAACTTTTGCTGGACTTAAAGCACGTGTAATTAACAACTGAATATTACTAGTATAATTAATAACGTCAATATTTTCATTTCCTAGTTCACGCACAATTCCATGAATCCTAGATCCTTTCATTCCCACACAAGCACCTACAGGATCTATTCTATCATCATAAGAATCTACAGCTACCTTCGCCTTTTCGCCAGGAATTCTTACCACTTTTTTAACCAAAATCAAACCATCAAAAACTTCAGGGATTTCTTGCTCAAATAATTTTTCAAGAAACTTTTCTGAAGTTCTAGACATAATTATTTGCGGCTTATTCCCTTTCAATTCAACGCTTTCTATAATCCCTCTAACGTTATCACCCTTACGGAAAAAATCAGATGGGATTTGTTTTTCTTTAGGCAATACAATTTCATTTCCTTCATCGTCAACAAGTATCACAACCCTAGGACGCACATGGTGTACCTCTGCTGTATAAATATCTCCTATTAAATCTTTAAATTGCTTGTAAAGATTCGTATTGTCGTGTTCATGTATTTTTGAGATCAAGTTTTGGCGCAAAGCAAGAATAGCTCTACGTCCTAAATCAATAAGTTTCACCTCTTCAGATACTTCCTCACCAATTTCAAAATCCGGCTCTATTTGCCTAGCTTCTGTTAACGTAATTTCAAGGTGATCAAAGTCTAAATCTTCATCCGCAACGATTACTCTTCTCTGCCATATCTCCATATCTCCTTTATCAGGATTTATAATAATGTCAAAATTATCATCTGAACCGTACTTTTTCTTCAATGCATTTCTAAATACATCTTCTAAAATTGCCATAAGCGTTACACGATCAATGAGTTTATCATCTTTAAACTCTGAAAATGAATCGATTAATGCTAAATTTTCCATGCGAATTCTTTAATTAAAATGTTACTGTAACAATTGCTTCTTTTATATCTACGTACGAAATTTTCAATTCCTTTTGAACTGTCTCTTTCCCCTTACCTATTTTCTTTGGCTCTCTTGCTTTCCAAGACAAAATTACAAAATCATCATTAGCATCTATTAATTCCGCTTCAATAATTTCCGAATTTGCCTTAACAATCAAGGTTCTACCAATATTTTTCTTGTATTGTCTTACCTGTTTTAAGGCTGACCCTACACCTACTGATGCTACTTCAAGAGAATAGTCTTGCTCTTCCCTATCTAGCTTGCTATCAATAAATTTACTCACATCAATACAATCTTGAAGCGCTACTCCATGATCACCATCTAAGGCTATGATTACTTTGAAAGCATCTGTAACCACTAGGTCAATTAGGAAAATCGAAGGCTTTTCTGCTAGGCAGTCGCTCAAAACTATATGTAAATTTTCTTTAAATGTCATATTTTTATAAAAAGAGGGGACAATCCGTCCCCTCATTATCTAGTTTTTAATAAATAACGGTGCAAATATAGTGTTTTTTTACAAATTAAAATAATTGACTGCTTTAAAAATAATTCTTATCTTTATTATTAAGTTAAAACAACTTGTTGATTCCCATAATTTAACACTTTCATAATTATGAAACATATTTTAGTCCCAACTGATTTTTCTGAACAAGCTGAATACGCACTAAGAGCCGCAGCTCTTCTTGCTAAAAAAAACAATGCTTCTATTTATCTCTTACATTTATTAGAACTTCCCAGCCAAATGAGCGATGCGGTTTCGAGTGGGAAAAGCATTCCTGAAGTGATTTTATTTATTCGAAAGGCAAATGAAAGACTTGAAGACCTAAAATCACAATCTTACCTACAAGACATTCTAGTAGAGAGTAGCGTCCAGTTAGAAAAAGCGTTTTCTGGAATTTTATCATTCAATGAAACCAACGAAATTGATTTAATCATTATGGGCTCACACGGAACACTTATTCATAGGCTCCAATACCGAAAAAGTAGTTCGCTTGTCCAAAGCCCCTGTTTTAGTAATAAAAAAAGACCCCGAAGACTTCCAATTAGAAAAGATAGTATTTGCATCTGATTTTTCGAAAGAAACAAAAAAACCATTCAAGAGCTTATTGAAATTTAGCCAAGAAACCAATGCAAAATTACTTTTAGTCATGATAAACACGCCAAACAGCTTCAAAACAACCCAAAAGAGTGATGAAATTATGCGAAAATTTCTTAAAAAATATGATTTAAAAAACTACTCAACCCATGTACACAATGACACCAATATTGAAAAGGGCATTACTAATTTTGCTGAATCCCAAGGCGCTGACCTCATAAGCATTTGCACACATGGAAGAACGAGATTGTCACATTTTTTCAATAGCAGCATAAGCCAAGGTTTGATAAATCACGAATCACGACCAGTTCTTACCTTCAGGATTTAAAAAAAAAAAAAAAAATACTGTAAAACAAAAAAACCTCTCAAATGAGAGGTTTTTTTTATGTTGGTCTACTAGGACTCGAACCTAGAAAGACTGCACCAAAAACAGTTGTGTTACCATTACACCATAGACCAGTAAATTTGCTTTGCTGTATTATTGCTTAGCGAGTGCAAATTTATACTATTTTTTAGTTTGCACAAATTTTTTTTGCATTTTTATTGAAAAAAAATAAATTATTTTAAAAAAAAGATCCTGATTTGCGTGCAAAATACTGATTATAAATTGCTTATAAGTTATATGTAGTTTTACAGAAAATAATGTTAATGCTATGTGGGTTAAACAAAAAAACATTTTCTTTGTAACTTAAATAATATAATACCTTATACATGGATAAAACAGCATTCAATTTCAATAAATGGAATACAATCATAGGTTGGATTACTTTTGGGATAGCATTGATCACTTATACTTTAACCGTTGAGCCCACCATGAGTTTTTGGGATTGCGGGGAATACATAGCCACAGCTGCAAAATTAGAAGTTGGTCACCCACCAGGTGCTCCTTTATACCAAATGATTGGAGCCTTTTTTGCCATGTTTGCTTTAGACAATACTAAGATTGCATTGATGGTCAATATGGTATCTGTTTTTTCAAGTGCCTTTACTATTTTATTTATGTTCTGGTCTTCATCAATGATTTTAAGAAAAATCGTTGGTCGATTTGTATCTACAACTGCATTAAACAAAAATAATGATGTTGTTATTTTAGGAAGTTCATTTGTAGGAGCATTAGCGTACACTTTCTCAGATAGTTTTTGGTACAATGCCGTAGAGGCCGAAGTGTATGCAATGGCTTCACTTTTAATTGCATTATTGTTTTGGCTTGGTTTGCGTTGGGAACAAGACATGGATAAACCAAGAGGTAATAAATGGTTACTCATTATTTCACTAGTAGTAGGACTTTCTTTTGGTGTACACTTTATGGCTTTATTAACCATTCCTGCAATTGGTTTTTTATATTTCTTTAAAAATTACGAAAAAGTAACTGTTAAAAGTTTTATCATTGCGAATGTCGTAGTGATTTCTATTTTGTTATTTATTTTTAAATTGCTACTGCCACTTACCATGGCTTTCTTTGGTAAAACCGAAGTGTTTATGGTTAATAGCTTAGGGTTGCCCTTTGACTCTGGGACATTGTTTGTAGCCTTGTTAATAGCTGTTTTGTTTTATTTTAGTTTGCAATACACCAAGAAAAAAGAACTAATTACATATAACACTCTATTGCTTTGTGTACTTTTCATCCTAATTGGTTTTTCTACTTGGATGATGTTACCTATTCGTGCGAATGCAAATACGGTAATTAATGAAAACAAACCATCGGATGCTCGCGAAGTTCTTGCCTATTATAACAGAGAGCAGTATGGCGTGAATCCTCTTTTTTACGGTCCTCAATACACTGAAAATTTTGCTGGTCTAGACAAAGACAATCCGTACTTGGACAAAGCACCAAATTATGAGCGTGATTACAAAACTGGTAAATACGTTATTGTAAACAATTTCAAAAACGCAGATCAAAATTCCGACAACAATCATAAAACCATCTTGCCAAGAATGTGGAGCGCTGAGCATATTGAGAATTATATGAATTTTACTAATCCTCCAGCGTTTAGACTAAATCCTGATTATCCTTATGAAGAAGATCTTGCAAAATACGGCATTGACCCTAGCCAATTAAGCGAAGAAGATTATAACAAAGCAATAGCGCAACTAAAGAGTGAAACAGAAAAAATTGTAAACGAGTTTAGACAAGCGTATGCACAACAACAAATTGACAATGAAGGATATGTTAAATTCTTAAAAAGTTATGGCGACTATTTATTAATTGAAAAACCTACCACAGCAGACAATTTAGGCTTTATGGTTGAATACCAATTTGGCTATATGTACTGGAGGTATTTAATGTGGAATTTTGTAGGGAGACAAAACGATGTTCAAGGAAGATATGATTATCTTGATGGAAACTGGTTGAGTGGTATTTCATTTATTGATGAATTACATTTAGGAAGTCAAGAAAACTTACCTTCAGATGTGACAAACAACAAAGGTAGAAACGTATATTTCTTTTTACCTTTTATTCTAGGACTTATTGGTTTAATGTATCACGCCAATAAAGATTTAAAAAGTTTTTACGTTCTACTTGCCTTATTTCTTTTTACAGGAATTGCATTGAAAATATACCTCAACGAAAGACCATTTGAACCACGAGAACGAGATTATGCTCTTGTAGGATCGTTTTATGTGTTTGCTATCTGGATTGGTTTTGGTGTATATGCATTATATGAGAGCGCTCAAAAATATTTAGCCCCAAAAATTGCTGGCCCAATAATGATTAGTACTTGTTTACTTGCAGCTCCCGTTTTAATGGCATCTCAAAACTGGGATGATCATGACCGTTCAGGCAAATCTACTGCTGTAGCTATGGCAAAAGCATACTTAACATCATGCGATCCTAATGCTATTTTATTCACCATTGGGGATAACGACACTTTCCCTTTGTGGTATGCCCAAGAAATTGAAGGTGTAAGAACTGACATTAAAATTGTAAATACTAGTTTGTTCATGACCGATTGGTATATTGATCAAATGAAAACCAAAACATACGAATCAGATGCTTTGCCGATTTCATTTACGCATGATCAATACGTGGGTGACAAATTAGACTATGTGGCATTTATCCCTAAAATAGACACCCGTTGGGACATTAAAGATTTGATTGATTTTATTAAAAATCCAAAATCAACAGTTGAAATGCAAAACGGACAAACGATTCATTTTTATCCAACAAACAAAATCAGAATCCCAGTTGATAAAAATACAATTATCAAAAATAAAGTTGTTTCGGCGCAATACTTTGACTCAATAGTTCCATACATTGACATTGATGTTAGCAAAAATGCCTTGTACAAAAACCGATTGATGATGCTAGATATAGTTGCAAATAACAACTGGAAACGCCCTATCTATTTTAGTGGCGGTGCATTTGATAACGAAGATTACATTTGGATGAAAGAGTATCTTCAACTAGAAGGAATGGTATACAAACTGGTTCCTGTTAAAACTACTTTACCTAAAGATGCTAGCCCACTAGACATGGGACAATTGGATTCAGATAAAATGTATGATATTGTTATGAAATGGGAATGGGGTAACGGAGAAAGTACTACAATTTATCATGATCCTGAAACTAGACGCAACAGCATCAACTACAGATCATACCTTTCTAGATTGATGAACCAACTCATTAAGGAAGGCAAAACCGATAAGGCAAAGAAAGTTATAGATCTCGCAATGACTAAACTTCCAATAGAATACTTTGGTTACTACTCCCTTGTGGAGCCATTTGCAGATGGATATTATAAAACAGGTGAGAAAGCTAAAGCTCAACAATTATTGGATAAACTAACCCAGAAATACCGTGAAAATCTTAATTATTATGGAGGTTTAAAAGCTAGTGAGCAGTCAAGCATTGTGATTCCTATTGTTACAGATATTGAGCGCTATAGAAGCTTGCTTAAAGTAATGAAAGAGAATAATGACTTAGAGTTCTACAACAAGCACAGAGCTACATTTAATACCTACATAAAAATGTTTGAACGTTTTGAACGTGATAGAGAATAAATAAAATAGCATTTAAAATAGCGGCAATCATGTCGCTATTTTTTTTAACTTTCTTTGAGATGAAATTGTACTGGGTCAAAACTAATAAACTAATTAAGACACTGTTCTCAAAATGGATTTGGGACATTCCAAACACAAAAAAAGTGGTTTATCTCACTTTTGATGATGGTCCCACACCCGAAGTGACATCATGGATATTGGATGAATTGAACAAATACAATTTTAAAGCTACCTTTTTTTGTATAGGTGATAACATTCGTAAATATCCCGTAATATTTAAAAAAATTATAAGTGAAGGCCATGCTGTAGGGAATCATACCTTCAATCATTTAAACGGATGGAAGACATCAACGCAAAACTACATTGACAACACGGAGCTTTGTCAAGAAATAATAGACAAGAATATGCAATACAATTCTGATTCTAAAATTTTTCGTCCGCCTTACGGCAAAATAAAAAAAGCTCAGTCTAGAGCTTTATTAAAAATGGGATATAAAATATTTATGTGGGATGTTTTAAGCGCCGATTTTGATGGAAAGATAACCAATGAAGAATGCTTGAACAATGTAATTATGAACTTGCAGCCAGGGAGTATTATTGTTTTTCATGACAGTATAAAAGCTTTTGAAAAACTAAAATACGTGTTACCCGCAACCTTACAATATTTACAAGATAACAACTATGAAACGAAAGTTATAGGTAATGATAATTAATACTGTCCTTGAACAATACTAATAAGAGTATTTGCATCGAGCTCTCCAGATTGTCTCCAAATCATTTGGCCTTGCTTATAAAGCATCAATGTTGGGAGTCCTTTAATGCGAAGTGCATTGGCTAATTCTTGGTTTTTATCAACGTCTATCCTTATAACCTTAGCTTTATCACCAAGAGCAGCTGCTACATCTCTAATAACGGGATGCATGGCTACCGAAGATTCATTCCAATCCGTATAAAAATCAATTAATACGGGCACTTGAGTATGTAAAAGTTCTCCAAATTTTGACATAAACCTTAATATTTAGTTTTCTAAATGTAATACAAGAGATTGATAATATACAAATGTAACATTTTTAACGAATTATGCCACATTAGGGGCTTTTTTTAGTTCAATTACTGTTATTTCTGGCATGATTCCTACTCT
This sequence comes from Flavobacterium sp. I-STPP5a, assembly GCF_009764685.1. Classification (GTDB taxonomy): domain Bacteria; phylum Bacteroidota; class Bacteroidia; order Flavobacteriales; family Flavobacteriaceae; genus Flavobacterium. The sequence goes on from NZ_VHLM01000023.1 coordinate 78,722, forward strand.
ACCAGGATAGGCATGAAAACCAAAACCTCTGTTTACATAAATATAGCGTCCCACGTTTTCATACAAACCAGCCCATTGTTCGTAAACATATTGCACTAAACTCCATTTGAAATAGCCTGGAATTTCAATACCAAATTGCATGCCATGAGTATGACCAGAAAGCGTAAGTTGAAAATGTCTTTTATCGTGCTGAACTACTTTGTTCCAATGTGAAGGATCATGGCTCATTAATATTTTAAAATCTTGTTTTTCTAACAAGCCTGATGCCTTATCTAAATCTCCTGCTTGTTTAAAATTGTGTCCCCAGTTTTCTACCCCTACAAGAGCTATTTGATCATTGCCTTTCTTTATAAAAGTATGCTCATTAAGCAATAAGTTAAAGTCTATTTGTCCGTAAAGCTTTTTTATATTCTCAAAGTTCTCCTCTTTTTCTTGCTCGGTTTTCCAAGTTACATATTCCCCATAATCATGATTCCCTAATACAGCATATTTTCCGTACTCGTGTTTATTGATATTGTTAAACGTTTCTATCCAAGGATGCATTTCTTTGGCATGCGTATTTACAATATCACCCGTAAACAATATTAAATCAGAACCTTGCTCATTGATCAAATCAATTGCGTGTTGTATTTTATCTGGATTGTCAAAACTACCACTATGAACATCTGATATTTGTGTAATTGTAAATCCATCAAAAGCATCTGGTAAATCCGGAAAAAAAATACGCTGCTTGATTACTTTATAATTGTACTTACCAACTGTAATACCATATATAAGTGATAAAAAAGGAACAGCAGCAAGACCCAATCCTATTTGACTTATAAATTTTCTTCTTGAGTTAAAAAAATCTTTGCTTTCATCATAATTAGAAAAATAATTTAAGGTCCCTACACACAAACGATACAAATCTTCTCCTAAAAGTAGTATTGTAAAAACAAACTTAGGAAGGTAAACTAATAGCAACAAGGCCATAGTAAACATTGTTTTTTGTGTTTGACCTACACTCCTATCAAACTGCATTAAGGAGTAAACAATATAAACTGATAAAGCAACACTTGCAATTTGAATACTATATAAAAAAGACTTATTTTTAATAATGGTTTTAAAAACTTGGAACGTGTAGATTTCTAAAACCAAAAGAAACAAACACAATATAACTACACGAAAGATCATCACCAATAATTTTTAAGCAAAATAACAAAAGAAAAAAGCAAACAAGACTTGTATTAAATAAAATTTAACGGTTGATCATACTTTCAATTCATAAAAAACCCCAAATAACACTTTGGGGCTGAAGAAAAAGTTTGAAAAGAAATAATATTACTTTATTACAAGTGTCATGTTAGGAGTAATAATATTATCTGAAGTTAATGTTGACGTATAACGCTGTGCATATATTTCAACATAATCATTAGTATTCATTTCAATCAAAGCATTTAATGGTAATACCACAATATCACTTGCAACAGTTCCGCGTCCGTAGATCTTATATTTAGAAACTGGCGTACCATTGAGCGCAACATAAATTATATAAGTGCCAGGATTAGTCACTTGAAAAGAAATAGACCCTGTAACTTGAAAAAAACGTTTCTTTTTTCCTAAATATTGTAATCTATTGTTTTGAGCCCCAGTAGAGAATCGATACAAATTAGATGAAGTAGAAACTCCCTGAACTTTTACTGTGTTACTAGGGTTTGAGGTATTAAAGGTAGTCCCCGCACCTGAGCCTACAGCATAATCTACAGAGAATTCACCTACTGCACTAGCATCAGTTTCAGTTGGGATACCCGCACAACGCACATTCCAACTGTTGTTGAAGTTATATCCTGGATAAGTGCCAGTTGTATATCCATTTACATACTTTCCTGTAGAAAGGGTGCCAGTAAAAACAACCGTTTCCATTACTGCATCGCCAGTGATTGTTAGCGAAGGATCAGATACATCAACCCCAATAGCAGCAAGATTTACCTCAGAAAAGCCTCCTTGTTTTTCAATTAGGGAGAAAGTACCGGTAAATTTCTCATATGTTCCCAAATTATTTCCAAACCATCCCGCATTACTAATTAACACTCTAGAAATATTATCATAAACAATTCCTGTAGTATTACCAGCATACTGTACTATGCTAACAAATACAAGACCAAATCCTGATATTGACCCTACATTAGAACACCCAAGTACAAGTGCATCTCTAAAAATTAGCGTTTGGGCAGCTGTGCCACTTAGGTTAAAAACTTTACCACCGCCAGTAACCTGAATGGTAACGTTCCTTATACTTCCGCCTATAGCGCCATCAAAAAGGTTACCAGAAGTCCTAATTAGTTTATCATCTGCTGAATCCTCACCTGAAATATAAGCCCCATTTAAATCTATTGGTAGATCTAAAGTTACAGATCCATTTATTTCATAATAGGTATTTGGGTCCAATACATATTTGGCATTTGATCCTGCGGTTTTTTCAGCAGCTAAAACTGTTGCAAGTACATCGCTCGATTTAATGAGTTTAAATTTTGATCGTCCTGTTGTAGCACTACTGACCTGGTTCCATGAAGTTATCCCTTGATTGTAATGATAAAATGATTTAAGATCAGTATCATAAACCATTAATCCATCGGCTGGAGATGCAATTGCTAAACGTTGTGTGGTAGTCATCCTTGGCGTAAGCATTCCTTGAGTAGTTGATGAAACGTCAAGAACCGAACTTGAATGAGGTGTTGTTGTACCTACACCTACTTGTGCAAAAGTATTTGCAGATATTATTAAGAAAAAGAATAAAACAACTTGTGACACTCTTTTTGGAAAATAATTTTTTCTCATGACAAAATGTATTAAAATATTAAAAATTACAACTCCTTTTGATTTTAAACCTGTTGTAAATATAAAACAAATTATCGTTTAAATACATATTTAATCGATAAAATACATGATTTTATTCATAAATGATATTTTTTCTTACTTTATGTAGTTCGTGATTTAATCTTAAAAGATATTTAACTTTAAATATTATCACTTCAATTTCATAAAACACAAATCCATAAAAATTAAAAAGCTAAGGTTCATACTCATTCAAGTTTTGTACTTTTGAACTTTTCAAATAATATATTATGTCTCAACAAAAACGTCTATTCTTACTTGATGCCTATGCATTAATATTTCGTGGCTATTATGCTTTTATCAAAAACCCACGTATTAACTCAAAAGGTATGGACACATCAGCCATTATGGGTTTTATGAATTCATTGATGGATGTTATAAAACGTGAAAAACCAGATCACCTTGCTGTAGCATTTGATAAAGGCGGAAGCGATTTAAGAAATGACCTCTTTCCTGAGTATAAAGCAAATAGAGACGCTACACCAGAAGCGATAAAAATTGCGGTTCCTTACATTCAAGAATTACTCAAGGCCATGCACATACCTATTATTGAAGTAAGCGGTTATGAAGCCGATGATTTAATAGGAACAATTGCTAAGCAAGCTGAAAAAGAAAATTACAAGGTCTTTATGGTAACACCCGATAAGGATTTTGCACAACTAGTATCTGAAAACATTTTTATGTACAAACCAGCCCGAATGGGTAATGGTATTGAAATTTGGGGTGTCCCAGAAGTACTAGCAAAATTTGAAATTGAAAGACCTGAACAGGTTATTGATTTTCTAGGCATGATGGGAGATACTGCAGATAACATTCCTGGTTTGCCTGGCGTAGGAGAAGTGACCGCAAAGAAACTTTTGAAAGAATTTGGCAGTATGGAAAACCTTTTAGCAAATACAGATAAGCTGAAAGGAAAAATGAAAGAGAACATTGAAGCCAATAAAGAAAAAGGATTGTTATCTAAAACATTAGCGACCATATTACTGGATTGCCCTGTTGTCTTTAATGAAAATGACTATGAGCTTTCTAAACCTGATGTAGAAAAAACAGATGCCATATTCAATGAATTAGAGTTTAGAAGAATGGCCGAGCAATTTGATGCTATTTTTAAAAATCCATCTCCGCTTGCACAAAATAACGGAGCCGAAACAGATGCCAAACTGTATAAGAAGTCTACGAAAAATGAAGATCAATTTGATCTTTTTGGATCGAATGATCAAGACGCTACATCAGATGAGAATCGAAATCAATTTTACAGTACGCTAACAAACACTGAACATTCCTATCAAATTATTCAAGGTGATTTAGGTCTAAAATTGCTTTTAAACAACTTAAACAAACAAACCTCTGTATGTTTTGATACCGAAACTACTGGGCTTGATGCACTACATGCAGAACTAGTGGGAATTTCTTTTTCGTATGAAAAAGGGAAAGGATTTTATGTTCCGTTTCCAGAAAATCAAGAAGAAGCACAAGCTTTGATAGATAAATTCATTCCATTTTTCGAAAATGAGAACATTGAAAAAATTGGTCAGAATTTAAAATACGACTTGAAAATTTTATCTAATTATAAGGTAGAAGTAAAAGGAAAGTTATTTGACACCATGATTGCACATTATCTTATTAATCCTGATATGCGTCATAACATGGATATCTTATCCGAAACTTATTTAAAATATTCGCCACAATCTATCGAGGCTTTGATTGGAAAAAAAGGGAAGAATCAAAAATCAATGCGTGACGTAGCTCTCGAAGAAATAAAAGATTACGCCGTTGAAGATGCCGATGTAACTTGGCAACTTAAAAATATTTTCACCCAAGAACTAGAACAAACTGAAACTAAAAAACTTTTTGAAGAAATTGAAATCCCATTGGTAAAAGTACTTGCCGATATGGAAAAAGAAGGTATTCGGGTTGATGTAGATTTCCTTAAGTCGCTTTCTAAAACACTTGATGAGGATATCAAAATTTTAGAAGCAAGCATTTATGAAACTGCAGGTGAAAAATTCAATTTGGCATCACCTAAACAATTAGGAGATATTTTATTTGACAAATTAAAAATTGGCGGAGTTAAACAAAAGAAAACCAAAACAGGGCAATATGCTACCGGTGAGGAAATACTGAGTTATCTTGCCCCAGAAAATCAAATAGTAAAGGACATCTTGGAGTGGAGACAGTTAGTGAAATTGCAAAACACCTATGTAGATGCATTACCAAACCAAGTTGACGCCGTTACTAAACGCATCCATACAGACTATATGCAAACTGTAGCAGCTACTGGACGATTGAGTTCTAATAACCCTAATTTACAAAACATCCCAATACGTACGGAACGTGGTCGCCAAATTAGGAAAGCATTTGTTGCGAGAGATGAAAATCACACCCTAGTATCTGCCGATTATTCACAAATTGAATTGCGCGTCATTGCAGCTTTGTGTGGAGAAGAAAATATGATAAAAGCGTTTCAAAACAACGAAGACATTCATAAATCTACGGCATCAAAAGTATTTAACGTTCCGCTTGAAGAGGTAACTCGCGAACAAAGAAGTCATGCCAAAACCGTAAATTTCGGAATTGTTTATGGTGTATCAGCATTTGGACTAAGCAATCAAACTAGTTTGACCCGTAAAGAAAGTGCTGAATTGATTGAGGCTTATTACCAAACGTATCCAAAATTAAAAACGTATATACAAGAGCAAGTAGACTTTGCTAGAGATCATGGTTATGTACAAACCATTTTGGGACGTCGTAGGTATTTAAAAGATATCAACTCTCAAAACGCCATTGTTCGTAGTGGTGCAGAACGAAATGCCGTAAACGCTCCTATTCAAGGAAGTGCTGCCGATATTATCAAAATTGCAATGATCAACATTCATAAAAGGTTAAAAAGTGAAAACTGGAAAAGCAAAATGTTATTACAAGTTCATGATGAACTTGTGTTTGATGTGCATAATGGAGAGCTAGAAAAAATACAACCTATGATTAAACATGAAATGGAGAACGCCTTTCAACTTGTTGTGCCACTGGAAGTAGAAATTGGCACCGGAAAAGACTGGCTAGAAGCACATTAATAAAATATACCGCAAATAAAAAATCTCTAATTAAGCAATTAGAGATTTTTTTTTAGGTTTATAATGTACTATTCGTTTTTAAGGAACACTTAAAAATTATAATGATCTTTCTAAATTGCGACAGCTTTTTTATTGCTTAAAATTTTGTACAACCAAAAAGCTAATACACCCAATGGTTGTAAAACAATTAGCGAAAGAATAAGAAGCATTTTAGTTACTGAAGACACTGTTGTTAAGTTTATAACCGTATACAAGGAGTAAATCCAGAATACAAAATAAAAAACCACAAGAATCATAAAAAGAATTTCTACCATAATATTTTATATTTAAATTAGTTCCACCAACTACACGAACTAGAACAGGCCATTGTTACAGTTGTAACACAAACATGACCATCTATAGCACACGAAGTATCTGATCCAATAGCTTTACAATCACTATTACCGTCACTGATATATTCTTTTGTATCAATGCTAGCTCTCAATTTAGAGGCTGTTGCTGTCGCACCTATAGCTGATTCAAACTTTAAACAAGAACTTACCGATTTCCCAGCTATTAAGTTGGCAACTTTTTTTGTAGCATTAGAATTTAAGCGTTTAGCATTATTATCATAAAGCTCAATAAAAATTGAAACTAATTTGTTCAAAACATCATCATCTTCTTTACTTATAGATTGAAAAAATAAATCATCTAGTAAAAATACTTGATCTTTAACTTGAAAAGAAGCCTCGTTTTTAATATCATTTTTTATAAATCTATAAAACTTTCCATTTACATTTGTCTCTAATGCAACAGAATTTTTTGTCAATGTTATAAAATAATTATTTTTTAAGGTTTTATTTATAGTTGACAAATCATAACTTTCAGTAATTACCTTATATTTATTTGCTTCAAGTTTAGATAGTGAAATATTATAAATTGCATGGTTTGCTGCAAAGTTTGTTAAACTTGTTTTTTTGGAAAATTCATCAAGTCGATATTTACTAGAAATTATCTCCTCATCTTTATTAATTTCAGAAGTACAAGAAAACAAAAATGATAAACTTATAGCGATAGTAGTCGCTAATACAATAGTTATTTTATTTTTTTTCATTTTAAAATTAGTTTCTTTTTGAGTAATAAACAACCCCATTTATGGACGAAAACTTTAAGAATTTAGTTTAAGTTAATTTGTTCCGCCCCATTAATTTTACTTCCTCTTTACAACATCCTTGCAAGGCTGGCTTAATATTATTTTTTCTATATTATGCCAATGTTAATATCGATTTGTAAATCTTCATAAAAATCTAAAAATGATTCTTAAGAAATTCTATCTGCCAAAACTACAACTGAAGTTTAGCGAAGTTTTACACTTAAAATGTAAATAAAGTTAAATATCAAAAAATCCTCCATACAATTATTTCACACAGAATTAATTGCATTAATTGCTACAAAATCTAAATAATAAACTTTTAAGAATATCTAAAATATAAAAAAATAAAAATATTAACATTTTTTTAACAAATTTGAAATTTCAAAATGAAGAATAATTGATTGTCCGTTTTCCGTCATAATCCTGTAATACCAGCAATTACTAGCCTGTCGAATAGTTTTTCTTCAAAATATCTTCTATTAAGCTTATAAACAAACTCATTTAGATACAATTGAAGATATTTGCCTTTTATTTTATGGTAATTTCCAAGAAAATTGCGTTTTGCATTGCTAATTGCTATGTGAACCCATCTTAAAGTTTCTGTTGTAGTTTCTTTATTTGATTTTTCTTTTATGTGTATTTCAACATAGTCAGCAATATCAATATAAGAAGTGCTTTTGTCTGTAAAAAGAATACTTTTTTCAGAGATAGATGCTACAATCGTTTCATTTATTTGTTCAGAAGTATGATCCTTCAAAACTTTTGCTTTAAAATATCTACATTGATTTGATTTCTCTCCAGTTTCAATGTCTTCTAAAACAGTTGATTCGGCCATAATTCCCACGTTAGATTTTCCCACTGCGCCACGACCACGAATACCTTTTTCTTGCTCTATTTCTGATGATTCAACAGTGAAATATCCTTCGTCAAATTCTATCATTCCTTCTAAAGTATAACGTGCATCTCTATTACCCATTGCTTTTCGCAATTTATGAACCATTGCCCAAACTGGTTCGTATCGCTTTAGTCCAAGTTGTTTTTGAATTTCTTTACTTGAAAAACCTTTTTTAGTTGCAGTCATTAAAAACATGGTTTTGTACCAAATCAAAAATGATAAGTTGGAACTTTGCATTATTGTTCCGCTTCGTAAAGAAATTCTACTTCTACATTTCTTACATTCATAACTCCAAACACTTTTTATCCAAAAATGCTCTTTGCTTCCGCATTTACATTGAACACCTTGTTTGTCTCTTTCTTCTTTAAAATGAAGCCTACAAGATTCTTCACTGCCAAAATTTGCTGTAAAACTGAATAAATTCATTTGCTTTTTTTATCAAATATAATGGTTTTTTTTTAATTATGGGTAATTACGGACAATCAAAAATAGATTTGCTTACTCAATAAAACAAATAAAAATGAAAAAGATTATTTTATCAGCTGTTATGTTAGTAGCATTATCATTTACAGCACAAGCACAAGATATTTCAAAGAATGCTTTAGGTCTTCGTTTAGGGGATAACGACGGTTTTGGTGGAGAAATTTCATACCAAAGAGGTCTTGGTGACAACAACCGTTTAGAATTAGATTTAGGTTTTAGAAATAGTAATGATGTTGATGCTTTTAAACTTACAGGTATTTACCAATGGGTTTGGAATATTGACGGTGGTTTCAACTGGTATGCTGGTGTAGGTGGTGGATTAGGAAGCTGGGATAACAACAGATTTGATGTAAACGGAACTTATGCGTTTGTTGCTGGAGATTTAGGTATTGAATATAATTTCAAAGAAGCTCCAATTCAATTAGCTCTTGACATTAGACCCGAATTATACTTTTCAGATGATGATAATTTTAGAACTGATAGTTTTTCTCCAGATTTAGCGTTAAGTATCAGATACAGATTTTAATCAGCAGATTCATATAAAGAGGCTATTTATTCGTAAATAGCCTCTTTTTTTATTGAAAAATAATTTCTTTTTTTGAGTTAATCTTCACTACACAAAAAGGGTTTGTCATAGCTTGTGTAACCATTGCACCTGTATCTGGTGCAGTTTCCTTTACCTTAATTATAATTTGAGTAGGTGTTTCTAGTACGCTCTCAACGTGTATACTGTATCCACCACTTGATTTTTCACCCATATTCAGAATCACAAAATTTGAGTTTTGTACATCCGAGGGTTTAATACTATTTTTAAGATTTTCATCCTTTTGAAGCATCTTTATTTCATTTGGCTCTGATAAAATTTCAAAAAAACGAATTGACGCACCTCCGTATGACTGCTCTGTCAATACTTCATAAAGCTTTTTTGACGAGTCTGCTGTTTGCTTCCCTGCGGCGCAAGAAAACAAACATAACGCTATTGCACCCAATACTATTTTTTTCATTCTTAAAAATCAAATTATAATTAAAGCTATTTTTACTTGTATTTGTTTATTGCTTTTTGATATAAGGCTTCGTACAACGGTAAAATATTTTTAATATCAAACTGCTTGGCTACCTCAAAGGCATTTTCTTTAAACAATTCTAACGTTTTTTCGTCCTTCAATATTTTCAAAGCATTTAAAGCCATTTCATCTGTGTTTCCCACATCACTTAAATACCCCGAAACTCCATCAAAATTAACCTCGGCTAATCCACCAGAATTACTCGAAATAACAGGTACCTTGCATGCCATTGCTTCAAGTGCAGCAAGTCCAAAACTTTCCGTTTGTGAAGGCAACAAAAACAAATCTGTAAGACATAAAATCTTATCAATTTCATTACTATTACCAAAAAATATCACCTTGTCTTGAATTCCTAATTCTTGACATAAAAGCTCCGCTTTTTCTTTTTCAGGACCATCACCCACCATCATAAGTTTTGCTGGAATCTCTTTTTGAATGTTATAAAAAACTTTAATCACATCAGGAATTCGTTTTACTTTTCTAAAATTACTAATATGGGTGATTATTTTTTCGTTTTCTTTTGCCATTACTGATCTTTGACATGGAATGGCAGTATCCATTTTGTTTTTATCTAATTCTATAAAATTAGGAATAACCACAATCTCATTTTTAATATTAAATAATTTTAAAGTGTCATCCTTTAAACTATGAGAAACTGAGGTCACAAAATCAGATTTATTGATACTAAAAGTTACAGCAGGTTTATAAAAAGGATGATTACCTACAAGAGTTATATCAGTTCCATGCAGTGTAGTTACCATCGGAATATTAATTCCCTCATCCTTGAGCATTTGTTTTGCCATATAACCTGCATAAGCATGCGGAATAGCGTAATGTACATGCAACAGCTCTATTTGATGCAGTTTCACCATATCGACCAGTTTACTGGATAGCGCCAATTCATAAGGCTGATAGTGAAATAAGGCATATTCAGGCACATTAACCTCATGGTAATATACATTTGGACTTAGTAATGCTAGGCGCACTGGTTGTCTATAGGTAATAAAATGAATTTCGTGACCACGTCTCGCTAGTTCAAGACCAAGTTCTGTGGCAACTACGCCACTACCTCCAAAGGTAGGATAACAAACAATTGCAATTTTCATGAAGACTATTTAATACTACGAAAGTAAGTAAATTTGAATTGAGTTTGCTGAAATTAATGTTAATTACCATTCATTAGAGTAACTTAAACGAAAAAAAAAAGAGAAGAAGTTTAAAAAAATGAAAAACGAAATGTTCGCCAAAAAAAATTAAATAAGATTTATGAATTAAAGGTCTCTTTATTTTACACCTTCTATTTTTTTATACTTTTTCTTATTCAACCATTTATTAATCTTAAAAGTAGCAAAAGCAGATCCAGCACCAATAAGCGCACCTACCGCCACATCACTAGGATAATGAACTCCTAAATGCATTCTAGAATAACCTACACTACTTGCCCATAAAAAAGAAGGCACAATCACATACCATTCAGGATACGCCATACTTAACGAAGTTGCAGTAGAAAAAGCAATAGAGGTATGTCCTGAAGGAAAAGATTTTCCTGTTGATGATACAACAGGATCAATATCAGAATAAGTATCAAAAGGGCGGGCTCTATTAGCGGCTACTTTGAGCGCTTTTGTAATAAAAGCATTGACAAGAAATGTTTCGCCGATAAAAATAGCTTTATGTTTTAGTGTACTATCTTTCTTTATTAACCCAATAGAATAGATCAATACTGGAGTTGCAATACTGACTGGTAAGGCACTATTTGTAATATTGTTAAATTGAGAATCAAAACTTTGATTGCGTTCAACGTGTATAGCTCTTAAAACTTTTATATCAAGATTTTGAGAAAATAAGTTACTAAAACCCATCAAAAAAAAGAAACAATATAGAATTTCAGTTCTTACTTTCCGCATTCAAAATTTTTTAATATTTATTTCTAAAAACTATAATTCAGTAAAATATTCCTTTCTTAAAAAAAACGACTGTGCCAACTATCTAAGGCAGGAACTTCCCAAGATTCATTAAACTCTTCAATAGTGTTTACCAGGTTATTAAACACTACTGTATTTTCAGTTACCGCTTTATCTTTGACCATTTTTTTAAAATCAATTAGCGTTTTATGAGCAATGTGGTCTCCTAACTTAAAAGTCACATTCATTTTATCTAATAAATCAACCGTATATTTTTGTTCTAATGATTGTATAAACTCTACAGAAGCATCTATAGAACAACCCGTAGCTGCTTGTACTTCTTGATTTACAGCAATAATTACAAACCTATTATACTTTAAGAGATACGAAGATTCTAAACTCGTTCCATGGGCTGCCCATTGCTCTAAGAAAGACTGTAATAAAGTTTCTATTTCAGCAAATTCAATATCAGAGAATTTTCTATTAGATTGATAAATCCAAATTCTAGAATCTTCGGGTAAATTTTCAAAAGGAACGTACATATTTTTTTTGTTTGTAAAATTGAGAGCATTAAAAACTATTTACGTTGTAAATCAGTAATAATTTTAAAATACTTGAATTCATTTGTTGCTACATCAAAAAGTTCAATTTCAGTGTAACTCACTTTAACAGAATCTTTAGCTTTAAGTTCATTGTTAGTCAGCATTGACGCCGTTTCAAAGTAATCTAATAACAAAAAACTATAAACTCTACCGTTTTTATCTTTAAGTTGTAAAGAAATAAATTGATCTTTCTTAATAGCGGTAATTTGACCTTCAATAAACACATCAGCTGGTCCATCAGCGACAATTTCATCTTCACTTTCATCACCATTATCTTTCTGAGTAGATTTTCCTAACTCTAAAATAATTTCTGGGCAGTTGACTAGCATTTTAAGCGCTACTTTCTCGCCCATTTTTCGCATTCCATCTTTGTCATCAAACTGAATCTTATCCTCTTCCTTGAATTCATTTATGTGACTGGTATAACTTTGAATCATACACAACCCTACTTGAGTTTGCAACTCTTTCTTGTCTATTTTTTTATAATCTAATTTTTTAGATCCTAAGCAAGCGCAGGTTTCTTTGCCAATAACGTCATACATGTCTTGAGAATAAGCATTTGCACTAAGAATTGAAAGAAGTGCTATGATTACTTTTCTCATTTTTAAAGATCTTGTGCGTTGGCAATAAGCTCAGCTATATCCATTACTTTAACATCACTTTCTCTTTCTTTATTTTTAATACCATCAGTCATCATGGTATTGCAAAATGGACAACCCGCAGCAATAATATCAGGAGTAGTTTCAAGAGCGTCTTCGGTTCTTTCTATATTGATTTCCTTATCTCCGTTTTCAGCATCTTTGAACATTTGTGCTCCACCAGCACCACAGCAAAGTCCATTAGCTTTTGATCGCTTCATTTCAACAAGAGCGGCATCAAGTTTTGCGATCAAATCTCTAGGAGCTTCATAAACGTTATTGGCTCTACCCAAATAACAAGGATCGTGAAAAGTAATACGCTTTCCTTTAAATTGACCACCTTCAATAGTAAGCCTACCATCGTCAAGTAGAGATTTTAAAAATTCTGTATGATGTATCACTTCATATTGCCCTCCTAGTTCTGGATACTCATTTTTGAGAGTATTAAAACAATGCGGACATGCAGTAACTATTTTTTTTGCTTCATACGCATTCAAAACTTCAATGTTCATCATGGCTTGCATTTGAAACAAAAACTCGTTTCCAGCTCTTTTAGCCGGATCTCCAGTACAACTCTCTTCGGTTCCTAAAACAGCAAAAGAAACATTGGATCTATTTAAAATTCGAACAAAAGCTTTAGTGATTTTTTTTGCTCTATCGTCAAAACTTCCTGCACAGCCCACCCAAAATAAAACTTCTGGCTGTTTTCCTTGAGCTAACATTTCGGCCATAGTTGGCACTATTAAATTTTCTGACATACTATTTTATTAATTCGGTTAGGTGATAATTTATGTTTGTATTATTAAAAATACAACGATGAATACTGTATTGACAGGTTATTCATTTTTCCAATTTAATCTATCTTGTTGATTGTATTGCCATGGTGCACCGTTATTTTCAATATTTGTCATCATAGCATTTAATGGCATTGGTGCGGCACTCTGTTCCATTACTAAATAACGTCTCATATCCATAATTATAGATAATGGACTAATATTTACCGGGCACTCTTCAACACAAGCGTTGCAAGATGTACAAGCCCATAATTCCTCGGCTGTAATATAATCATTTAACAATGACTTATTGTCTGGCACAAAAACACCTTTGTTTGCATCTATATTTTTACCTACTTCCTCAAGACGATCTCTTGTATCCATCATGATTTTTCTTGGAGATAATTTTTTTCCGGTAGTATTTGCAGGACATGAAGAAGTACATCTGCCGCATTCTGTACAAGTGTAAGCATTCAACAACTGAACCCAGTTTAAATCTTGCACATCGCTAGCGCCGAATTTACTTGGAACAGCGTTTGGATCAACAGGAGCTGCAGCAAAAGGATCAGCATTTGGATCCATCATTAATTTCACTTCATTGGTAACCGACTGTAAATTATCAAATTTCCCTTGTTCATTCAAGTTTGCAAAATACGTATTTGGGAAAGCCAATAAAATATGAAGGTGCTTTGAAAAATAAAGATAATTCATAAAAATTAAAATCCCTACAATATGAACCCACCAGAATCCTTCAGACAATAACATCACCAATTCATTTGAAAGTCCATTAAAAACAGGCTCAATAAACTGACTTACTGGAAAAGATCCTGCTTTTATAAAATGTCCATAACCTCCTGGTACATTTTGTAAATGTAAATCAGAAGCATTCATTAATAGAAATAATGTCATTAAAACCACTTCAAAATACAAAATGTAATTCGCATCACTTTTAGGCCAGCCTTTTAAATCTGAACTTACAAATCGCTTTAATTTAATAATGTTTCTTCGGCTCCAAAAAGCAAATACAGCCACTAAAACTAAGACAGCCAGTATCTCAAATGAAGCAATTAATACATTATAAGTAGTTCCTAAAAAAGCAAAAACTCTGTGCGTGCCAAAAAGCCCATCGATAATAATTTCTAACAACTCAATATTGATAATTACGAAACCAATATAGACTATAATGTGTAAAATCCCTGCAATTGGTCTCTTGACCATTTTTGATTGTCCTAGTGCAATCATGGCCATATTTGTCCATCTTGCTTTTGGATTATCGGTGCGGTCAACAGCTGTACCCAAATTGATATTTCTTCTTATTTTTTTGATACTTACAAAAAAATATCCAAAACCTATTGCCAGTATTATGGCAAATAAAATATTGTCTAAGTAGCTCATTTTAATGTGTTTTTTACTTTATTTTAATAGAATCGTTTTGTGGTACTACATAAGGTTTATTTTTCTTTCCAAACACTGAAATATTTACATATCTAGTAGGATACAACCTAATATCTTGGAGAAGCAATTCTAACTCTTTAGTAGATGTTTTAATATTTTGATAAAAAGATTCATCCTTTAATAATTTACCAATAGTACCTTTTCCAGATTCTAGGTTACGCATAATTCCATCAACACGTCCTAGCGTCGCATTAAGATTTTTAACAGTTTTACCTAAGTCAGCTTTATTTAAAGAATCTGAAATTTTTGAAAAATTTCCTGAAACTTTATTTAAGTTAGTGACAACTCCATTTATTTGTGTTTTGTTTGTAGCCAATAAATCATTCACATTAGTGGAAAGTTTATGGAATTCAGATACAGTTTTGCTCAGTTCTGCAAGGGTTAATTTGATATCAGCTTGACCTTTTTGATCTAAAACATTATTTAATCCAGAAATTAATTTATCCGTATTGCCTAATAATTTTTCTAATTTTTCTTGCAGTGGCGCTAATTGATCCCCAACTTTATCGGTTAAACCAAGCTTAATGCCACTTTGTAAAAACTGACCTTCAACAGCTAATTCATTATCATTAAAATTTGGCACAATTGCAATTTGCTTTCCACCTATAAGACCTGGCTCGTAAATAGATGCAACACTTGTTTTAGATATTGGAAAATCAGTTTTTAATTGCATTTCAACTAGCAAAAAACCTGTTTTTTCATTAATTTTAATGCTATTAACTTTACCTATAACCAAACCGTTAAGGGTGACTGGTGCTGATGACGCAAGTCCTTCTACACTTTTATATTCTACAAAAAAAGTCTTATAGTCCGTAAATAAGTCTCTCCCTTTTAAAAAACTGTACCCCCAAATAAATAATAATATGGATGCAATTACTAAAATTGCAGTTTTAATTTCTCGTGATATTTTCAAAATTCAAGTATTTTTGACAAATTTAATATAAAATATTTGACTTGTTATAATAATTTAAGCGCTTCTTTTACACTAATCTTTTTTCCGTTCTGAAATGCTATTATATAAGCAGTTGTATATCCTTTTGATTGTGCCTTTTTTAAATTTCCTGTTGCAGTAGCATAAGAATTTGATTCCCCATAGAAATAAGTAAATAAATTTTGCGCACTAGATTGAACTGAAACATCTTTTAAACCTTTGAAATTATGAGGCTTTAATTCTAACTTTTTACTACCTACTGCAAATTGTATTTTAAAAACAACATTCGTCTTAGATTTTTTCGAATTTTTATCTGACAAAGCCTCTTTAACCGTTGAATTTTTATCTTTGGCAATGGATTTCTTTTTTGAAATATCTTTCAAATCACGATTGTCATTTGAAGAACTTGTATCAAAATATTCCTTTTTATAGGCTATAATAGCCGATGCGATTGCTTTAGCCATGTTTTTTTGCCCTTCCGCAGAGTTGAGATACAACCCCTCACTTTTATTACTTAAAAAACCCAGTTCAATTAAAACACTAGGCATATATGCTGCATCCAATACCCACAATGGGGTTTGTTTGATACCTCTAGATTTACGATTGAGTTTGTTTTTAAAATTACTTTCTATTTTTGATGCCAATTGAATACTCCGGTCTAGGTAATCTTCTTGCATAATTTTCAAACCTATTAATGTCTCTGGATTCTTTGGATCAAAACCTTTATAACTTCTTCTATAACCCTTTTCTAAAAGTATAACTGAATTTTCTTGTTTTGCAATTTCTAAATTTTCTTTGCTGCGGGTTATACCCATAACAAATGTTTCTGTACCATATGGCGCGGAATCTTTTACTGAATTACAATGAATGGAAATAAACAAATCCGCATGCAGACAATTGGCCTTGTGTGGTCGGTCTCTGAGTTCAATAAAAACATCCGATTTGCGGGTATGCACTACCTTTATATCCCTATCGTCATTCAATTGCTTTTCGAGTTGCATAGTCGTCTTTAGTGCAATTTCTTTTTCTATAAAGCCATGATGGGAATTCCCAGGATCCTTACCTCCATGACCAGCATCAAGGATAATAATAAATTTACCTTTAGATTGAGAGAAAACAGCTAAGCTTGCCATTAGAAAAAAAAAGACACATTTTGTTTTTATTTTTAAAACACTATGCAAAATATAAAAGATTTAAAATCATTAGCTTCCTTTTTTGGAGAATTTATTTAAGAGCATCTAGAACACTTACTTTTTCACCATTTTTGTAAGCAATTAAAAACGCAGAACTAAAACCTTTATCTTTTGCTACTTTTAGATCTTTTTTGGCTATTTCATAGTCTGTTGTATTTCCATATAAATACTTATAATATTTATTTTCGGTAATTACAGAAATGGCCTCTAGACCTTTAAACGTTTTTGAACTTGGATCTAAGTTGGTCAAACTAGCCATCAATTGTACTTTAAAAACCGGTAAGACACTACCATTAATCCCAGGCAAAACTTCAACTACATTAACTTCTGATTGTAAAACAGAAGTAGTTGGCGTTTCGATAATTTCATTAAGGGGCTTTTCTATTTTGTCTTGGGGTAATACTTCTTGTATGTTTTCAATTTCATTAGTCCCATAATATTCCGCTTTATAGCTAATAATTGCATCCGAAATAGCTTTTGCAATCTGGTTTTGTCCCTCTTCAGAGTTTAAAATATTACCTTCAATAGTGTTTGAAATAAATCCCATTTCAATTAAAACACGAGGCATATAAGCTTTATGTAAAACCATAAATGGAGCCTGTTTCACCCCTTCACCACGTATTTTTTTTCCTAAATTTTCAAACGCATCCTCCACTTTACTGGCAAGTGAAATACTGTTATCTAAATATTCTTCTTGCATTAAAGTCATACCAATCATCGTCTCAGGAGAGTTAGGATCAAAACCTTCATATTTTTGTTTATAATCCTTTTCTAGAGTTATTACAGAGTTCTCTTTCTTTGCCGCCTCTAAGTTTGATGACACTTTACTCAAACCCATCACATAGGTTTCAGTTCCGTCAGCTAGGGTATTTTTATTTGCGTTACAATGTATGGAAACAAAAATATTTGCATTAAATCTATTTGCGATATTGGCTCTTTCAATCAAATCAATAAAAACATCTGTTTTTCGCGTATAATTGACTTCCATATACGGAGTTGATTCTAAAATTTTACCTACTTTTAGTACAACAGCTAATGCAATATTTTTTTCGATCCTACCCTCATAAACTGCACCAAAATCATGTGCACCATGACCGGCATCTAGCGTTACCTTAAAGTTACTTGATTGACTAAAACCCAATAAGGAATTCATCAATAAAATAAAAGATACCATTAATTTATTATTACTTGAAAAAGACATGTTGTGATACGTTAATTTAATTAAAAGACTACAGTTATAAAATTATCGAGTTACTTACTTAATGACTACGATTTGCTTCCAACCCTGATGCGGATGTGAGACTAATCGTTTGAATATATTATCAAAAATAGAATCTTTGTAAATTGACCTGTTCAGTCGATAAAAATATTCATCTAAATATTTTTGGAGATGTTCCTTTTTGACGTGTGATTGAATCGTTCTTATTGCAGTTTTTACCTGATGAATAATAGTGTGCATTTCTTTGAAGTTTTTCCCAGGAACGCTTTTTTCTTGGACGATGTTATAGCTCTTTGCTATTATTTTGTAAGCTGTCCATTGGTCTGTTTTAATATTCGCATCTTTACTTATATGCTCGTCAAATAATGGTTTTATTGACTTTGCAGAATAATCATCAATAACATTTGCATAACCTCTTTTTATCTTTCCTTCATCTGTCAGCTCAACAGCACAAGCAACTTTTGCCTTTTTGCTATCGTAACTTCTACCTTGTTTTCCTGTTTCTTTTCCGCCAACTACAAATTCATCAACTTGTACATTTCCTGTCATTGGATACTGTTTTGAGGACTTCATCGCAAGTCTTACTTTTTGCATAAACAACCAAGAAGTCTTTTGAGTTATTCCATAGCGTTTTGCCGCTTGAGTTGAGGATATTGATTTGGTTGTACAAGTCATTTCAAAGGCAATACAAAATGCTTTTTGAATTCCAAATTTAACTCTATGAAAAAGAGTTCCTGCCGTTGCACTCTCTTTATATCTACATTTGGTACACTCTCTTTTATTGTGTTTTTCAAAATAAACATACTTCGTATTCTCGCAACGTTTACATCTATAGCCGTCTTTCCACTTCTCATTGGCTATAAATTCACGGCAACTTTGGTCGTCTGGGAATGTCTTTATGAACTCTAAAATATTCTCCCCCTGAAATATACTTTCCATATCCTTGTATTTACTATAAATATAAGTGTTTTTTAAGTAAGTAACTCTA
>NZ_VHLM01000040.1 GCF_009764685.1 Flavobacterium sp. I-STPP5a
ACACATAGAGCCTCCTCCAGAAAACATACAGGGGGTTCTGTTTTAAAAAATGACCATTTCTAAGGTGTAAACTCAATGAAATGGGCGGATTTTATATGATGTAATTTTATTTAGGACAGGATTGATTGCAGACATATTTTTAGATTTTTTGCTGACACTTGAAAAAAATAGTGCGTTTAAAAGTATTGTAAACATGTTTTGACCCCTATAAAACAAGAGTATTATTCTAAATTTCGATTATTATTTATGCGGTTAATTTTTTCATTAAAATTAGATGCTTGTCCTGGTTCCATTTCTCTATTGGTGTAATGCGTCCTA
>NZ_VHLM01000078.1 GCF_009764685.1 Flavobacterium sp. I-STPP5a
TCTAAGCCCGCATAATTTCTAGCAGAACTAAAATAGTAATCCTCTGGTGAGCTAACTACTTTCTCTTTTACAGGATTGTTATGGATATAATTCACTTTTTGTTTTATGAACCAATTGGTTTCTATTATTTCAGCGTGATAGCCGTCTTGCCATACTTTATAGCTTTGGTCTCTCTTAAGATGCGCACACGCTTGTTCAAAATAGGCCAAAAGCCACTCCCTGCGACTCTCTGGTTCCTCTTTAATCGTTTGAATAATTTTCTTGGAAGTGTATTTTTTAAAATCACGCATGACATCAGATAGAATAAAACCATTTGTGGCTTTGCACATTAAATGGATATGACTGTTCATAATGCAATACGCATAAATCTCAAGTCCTTTCTTCTCCTGACAATATTGCAAAGCATTAATAATATTATACTTTTGGTTGAGTCGAGTAAATATATCAACCCAACCTACTGTTGTAATGGTTATAAAATATGCCTGATCTGTAGTTGTTGCTTTATATTTTGTTGACATTTTTTTATTTAAAAAAACAATAAAAGCTACAAATAAAACAATTACATATCTTTTATTTTTTGGTTTTCGTGTAAATTTGTTTTGAGGTTACGGATTATGCTTGTGCTCATCGTTCTGGGCACAGATTACAAATCCGCGCTATCGGGTTTTACGTTAAAAGTCGGGAGACTTTGACATGTTTACGGTTTTTAAGAACTTTAAAAAAAACGCAAAAGTCATGAGACTTTGGGGAGCGGGGCTTTTGGAGCGACTTTTGACGTGTTTACGGTTTTCAAGAACTTTTAAAAAAACGCAAAGTCATGAGACTTTGCGGAGCGGGTCGCGTTTTTTCTGTAATTAACAGACAAACTCCATACATAAACACATATAAATTTGCCTGTTAATTTTTAAAACATCACTTGTTTTTTATCATAGAATGCGCTATCAATATCGAGAATACTCGTCATATCCGAGCTATCGGGTATCAATATCGAGAATGCTCGTCATATCCGAGCCATCGGGGATTTAAAATGGCGCGAAGTCAGAGACATTCGCGCAGCAACCCACAGTCTTTAAGTACGTTTTTTTGAATACTTCGAGCAGCTGGCTATTAAAAAAAACGCAAAGTCATGAGACTTTGCGGAGCGGGGGGCGGGTCGGGCTTATTTATTATATATTCTCATAAACAAATAAATTGTTGTCTACATCTCGAATATACATTCTATTGTTATGAAATTTTAAATTATCAATTTTGTTAGCTTCTTTTACATTTAAAATCCATTCATAGTAACCATCGTGAAGGTTGATTGCAATTATAAAACTTTGGCCAGAATCATAAACCGCATACCAAAGTAAACCTTCGTGGTATATAACACCATAACCTACTGCACCGTATTTTTCTCCATTATACTCAAAATCTGGAAAGCCATTATACTCCCAGCCATAACCAGATCGCAAACCTGTATCTAAATTAATTTTACTGAGAGAATGGTTAGTACCTACATAACCGATATTGCCAACCACTTCTATAACATCTGCATAACCATCTGTTGCCCAATTTATTTTGCCTGTAGCTATATTAATACTAATATAGCCTAATTCAGAAACTATAATTACATTGTCATTATAGATTTTCATTGCTCTAATTGTCCCTTTTTTCTCTTGTATTAAAATATCATTGATGTTATGAGTCCATATTTTTTCGTTGTCAAGTGTAAATAAACCTAAGGAATCAGAATTTGCAGAGATTATTAAATTATCTGAAATTAAAAAATCAACAAAACCGAGACCTAAAGTAATTGGCATCTTTTTTAAAATCTTACTAGTTTCAAGATTAATAAGTATGAAACATTTTATACGCCCAATATAAGCAGAAGCGATATAATAGTTTTTAAAATCATTCCCTTTTATATTTAAAGTATATTCTAGTTTTTTTATTATAATTAATTTATGGTCTGTTAAATTTAAAAGATATGAATCGTATGAATTAGATTCTGTAATAAAAATATTATTTTGATATATAACAATATCATAAGCCGTAACGTGATCCAGCTTGTTTTGTAACTTTAAATCATTGCTTAATAAAGTCAAATGAGAAATAGTTTGATTGCCTTGTATTGTTATCAAATCATCATTATGGAATTGATATATTAATACGTCTTTGATTTTTTTTAGAAATTGATACATAATTACTCTGCTATTTTAAATATTGTTTCGAATATTGAATCATCTTTCAATGCTTCTAATAGCTTTTCAGATTTATTAAATCTTCCCCGATAGCGCGGATTTGCAATCCGTGCCCACAACGATTAGCCTACAAAGCAAATCTACTCCAAAACAAAGAAATACAAGCTATTTATTTGTTTTTTTTGTAGCTTTTATTGTTTTTTTAAATAAAAAAATGTCAACAAAATATAAAGCAACAACTACAGATCAGGCATATTTTATAACCATTACAACAGTAGGTTGGGTTGATATATTTACTCGACTCAACCAAAAGTATAATATTATTAATGCTTTGCAATATTGTCAGGAGAAGAAAGGACTTGAGATTTATGCGTATTGCATTATGAACAGTCATATCCATTTAATGTGCAAAGCCACAAATGGTTTTATTCTATCTGATGTCATGCGTGATTTTAAAAAATACACTTCCAAGAAAATTATTCAAACGATTAAAGAGGAACCAAAGAGTCGCAGGGAGTGGCTATTGGCCTATTTTGAAAAAGCGTGTGCGCATCTTAAGAGAAATCAAAGCTATAAAGTATGGCAAGATGGCTATCACGCTGAAATAATAGAAACCAATTGGTTCATAAAACAAAAAGTGAATTATATCCATAACAATCCTGTAAAAGAGAAAGTAGTTGGCTCACAAGAAGATTACTATTTTAGTTCTGCTAGAAATTATGCGGGCTTAGAAAATGATTTAGATGTCGTAATGTTGGACTTATTTTAGATTGTTGATGAACTTTGTGGGCACGGAATGCAATTCCGCGCTATCGTTTGCAGAGACATATCGCCAGCTGGAAATTTCAAAATAAAAAAGCAACAATTTTACTTGTTGCTTTTCTGTTTTTACTTGTATTATTTGACTTTGATTGTGGGCACGGAATGCACCCGAGCGATAGCGAACTGACGAAGTAATTCCACGCTATCACTATCGAGAATGTTCATCATATCCGAGCTATCGGGTTTGTCAAATCGGGATATATCCGCGTAATCGGGGTTCGAGTATTAAAGGACGAACCAAAGTGAATCATATGGCAGATAAAAAGATAAAATCAATATTACAAATGTGTGCTTTAGTGGCAGTGAAACATGATCCACAGCTCAAAGAGTATTATGAACGAAAAAAAGGAGAAGGTAAAAATGCGATGCTAGTTTTAAACAATGTAAAATGTAAAATTATTGGTCGCGTTTTTTCTGTAATTAACAGACAAACTCCATACATAAACACATATAAATTTGCCTGTTAATTTTTAAAACATCACCTGTTTTTTATCATAGAATGCGCGATCGGGATTTTTCCCCTTTTTATTCTATTTTATATAAGGTTTTTGTATTAAATATTTTTCATCCCATTCATACAATGGTTTTGTCTTTTCTAATGTTTTTATGATTTTGATATACTTATCATAATCTTTTTTTAATAATTTGTCCTTAGGAGATTCCTTTAGTTCCTGCATAAATATCTCGAACATTTCCTCTATTAATTCATTATATCCAGGATGTGAACATAGTTTCCAAATAATTACTTTTTTATAAAAACCATCTCCCGAAAATAGATCTGCAATAAAACCATTATTTTTTGTTTCTAAAAAAGGCAAAAAATCGCGAATATCCTGCCAATAGTTAAAAAAGGGAATAGCTTCTTGTTCTATATACTGTTGTATAAGTTGACAAGCTTTATCTATGCCAGCTTCAGTATCTAAACTTACAGGTAATTGAATCAAAATTTCTTGATAATCATGCTTAAAAAGAAATTTGTTTCCAAGAATATCAATAGTTGGATTATTTTGTCCTAATTCGTATTTATTATTCAGAATGTTTTCTATTTCAAAAAAAATAATGCTTGATGAAATATTTGTTAAAAAAAAAGCGTTTAAGTTTCCACAATATATTTTATTTAAAATAGTGTTGTTAATCTTTTCAAGACTTATATAATTCTCTTTTGATATAACAACATTAAAACCCTCAGGTGAAATTCCTTCAAATTTTTTAGTTATATATTCTATATTCATATTAAATTTATTTAAAGATTTTAATTGTTTCTGTTATACTCTTCCCATCTCCGTTACTTATTGACTTATAAATGTCGGATCTATATATTCTGACTTTATCTCCATTTCTAAGAAAATTATTTGTAAAATTTTTCAAATAATCATCACTACTTTTTACTTCGAATTCCAGATATTGTGCACCATTTGCATCCGTAATAACACCTTTTCCATTTGTAAATTTATCAATAATTTCGGATTTTTGGTTAGTTGTCCAAGGGGCATTATTGGTTAATTTGCTATCATGATAAATTGCTTTGTAAGTTTTACGACCTCTAGCATCTGTTACTACTGCAATTGGATCTACTAATGCATCATCTAAAATTACTTTAGGTTCCCCTACTTGTAATTGTGTATAGTGAGTTCGGTTACCATTGCCACCCCCGCTCTGCGAAGTCTCCTGACTTCGCCCTTTTTATAAATCTTCATTTAAAGCAGTAAATCTAATAAAAATCTCACTGCAAGCGCCCGTTTGCAAACATTATATACTTTATGTTTTCACATAATTTTGATACACTATGTATACAAAAAAACCACGTTGTCTAAACTAGACAACGTGGTATATAAAATAACTAGCAGTGATTTAATTAACTATTTTGGTAAATTCCATGTTAGAGGAATAGGAATCCGTACTGGTAGAAGTTACATAAAACCAATCGGCTCTGGCTTGTCCTTGGGTATACGTAACTTTTAAATAGCCTCTTTTAGACACATCAGCATAATGTAAATCATCAATTAGCAATGCAAATGCTTCTTGAAATTGGGCTATTTGTGCAGATGCGCCTGCTCCTATACCCAAGTAGGTTTCTAGCCCAGGTGATGTAACTGATGCTGTTGCAAACTCTGTACCTACTTGTGTCTTTGTTCCACTAAAACCTTCTATTAAACTACCTTGCCAGCCGTTATGGGTATCTCCTGCCAAAGAAATCACTTTTTTACCTGCCAGAGCTGCAAATAAAGTTTCTCTCTCTATAGGATAACCATCCCATGCATCTAGGTTATATGGCAAAGTTATGTTAATTCTCGCTTTTTCGGTAGCAGTAAGAGTAGGATCGTTTTGTAACATTCTCATTTTTATGGTTACAAGCTGCGTTAAGGTGGTTTGAAAAGCAGCTAACGTTTGTGGTCTTGCACTTCCTGTAGCATCTATTTCTGCTAGTATTGCCGACATTGAAAGTAGCAAATCAGCAGGAATTAGCATTTTAGTCATTAAAACTTGCTGCCCTAATACTTGCCACTTTTGTGTACTTGTTGCAACTTTATTGGCTAACCAGCTTAGTTGTTCATTTCCAAGTAATTTTCTGGAAGGGTTTAGTAAATCGGTTTGAAACGCTGCCGCATTAAACCCACTTGCTGTAAAATAATTTGCATAGTCTAATTGTTTATCTCTAGCAATTACTCTCGTATCTAGCATGTGCAGTGCCACCAGATTTCCAAATTCAAAGGAGCGATATATTTTTGGGTTTGCTCCTGTTTTTAGCGGAATGTATTCGCTGTAAGCTTTTAAGGCGGATTGTTTTCTTGCCGAAAAACTTCCTTCATTTAGCTGATGGTTTTCAGCACCATCTTTGTAGGTGTCGTTTGCAATTTCGTGGTCATCCCAAACCGCAATAAACGGCTTTTTTTGATGCGCTAATTTTAATTTCGCGTCTCTTCTATATTGCTTGTAACGTGCTCTATAATCTTGTAAAGTAATAATTTCATTTGCAGGGACATGTGTTCTTCCCAGAGCAAGTGTATTGGCATTGGTACCGTATTGACCCGCACCGTATTCATAAATATAATCTCCTAAATGTACAATTACATCCACATCAGAATTTGCCATTGCTTCATAAACATTAAAAAGTCCTGCAGCAAAATTAGCACAAGAACAAACCGCCATTTTTACTTGCGGTACGTTATCTCCTGCACTTGGTAACGTAATTGTTTCCCCTATTTCAGAGACTTCTTTTTGTGCAGTATTAAAAAATCGGTAATACAGTTTAAGATTTGATTTTAAATTTTGAATGTCTATTGCAGCGGTATAATCCTTAGATTCGTCTGTTTGAATTGATCCCGTTCGTATTATTTGAGTAAAATTACTATCGGTACTTAATTCCCAATACAATTCCGTAATACCAGCAAAATTAGTTGTATACCGTGTCCAGATTATTACACTAGAAGAAGTAGGATCAAAACTAGCAATTCCTTCATTGAAATTTTTTCTTGAAGCGTTTTCTGTATTTTTGGTTTCTACTTCATCATTATCACAACTTACAAAAGGAATTGTTATCATTGCGGCACCACCAGCAGCAAATAATGATTTTTTGATAAAAGAACGTCTGTCAAAATGATTGCTCATAATAATTTAAATTTATTTTTCACAAAACTAATGCAGCACAACTTTTTACATGTTAATGGTAGGTTACCATAAGTAGCTATACTTTAATTAAAATGTATAGATTATGTTAACAGAGCAAAATTTAATTGATGTTTTTTTAATATTATTGTATTGGTTTTTCTAGATTACTGTTTTTTTTCAACAATTTTATTAATAGGTAAATTTTTATGTAAAAATGATGCTATATCATAAAAAATCGGATTTAAAAAAAATATCACCTTGATCAGCACCTTAGCGCTCGCGCCCCATCGAATTAACTTAAAAATTTTAGGTTAACATAGCCTGTATTTTAATACTTTTTTGGGCATTTTTTTTCAAATAAAGCAACTGAAATTACAAAGCAATCCGCAATTTATCCTATCTCTTAATAAAGAACTAATTTGTTGAATAGTTTTAAGTAAAGACTTTTGTCAAAATTTTATCTTATATGAACTAAAAGATTAATAAAAGGCACACAGCAATTAGAACAAGTATGACATTTGTAAAAGAATCATAAAGATCAAAAGTACTTTTAGACTATCATAATGCAAAAAACGAAGGCCAAAAGGGGAAAAATTTTGATAAAAAATTAAAATTACAATAATAAAAATCGTCTAGATATAAAAATATACATTTGTACTAAAATCCAACAAAACTTTTTTTTATGAAAACAAAATTACTTTTGATGTTTTTGTTTTTGACGATTTACATGAAAGCCCAAACCAATTTGGTGCCCAATTGAAACTTCGAAAACTGGACATCCTCCTCACAACCAAATAATTGGTTTAGATTCTTTAACGGATTAGTATTCCAAAGTACTTCTGCTCAAAATGGAAGTTCGAGTATTAAAATGCAAATTACAAGTGGTACTTTTAATTACATCAACAGTGAGTTTTTTCCGGTTGTAGCTGGTAAAACGTATCGCATTACCATGTATCACAAACTCGTTACGGGAACTTTTTCGGCTATTGACTTAAGATTGTATCACAAACCAGGTACTTTTAAAACAGAAATTACCAAAAAAACAGATGCTGTAACATCCAGCACCGAATGGAGAAAAATAGAATTTGACTACACCCCAACCGTTAGCGAATCTATTGAAGTAGATATCTGGACAACAGGTACGCTGAACTCTGAAATTTTAGTTGACAATGTTTCTGTGGTTGATGTGGCGACAATTGGTGCTGCTTATACTTTAATCCCTGATGTAAATTTTGAGAAAAAATTAATTGAATTAGGGCATGATTCAGGCGCTCCTGATGGTAAAGTGTTGACTTCAAATATAGCATCAATAACATCATTAAGTGTTTCTTCTAGCGCAATTGCTGATCTAACTGGAATTGAAGATTTTGTGGCTTTAAATAGTTTAACATGTTTTTCTAATCAATTACAAGTTCTTGATTTATCCAAAAATCCTGCACTTTCCATGTTATCTTGTTCTAACAACAATATTCAAAGTATAAATTTATCAAATCAAATCAACTTGAGAACCTTATATCTTAGATATAATAATTTAAAGAATCTGGACATATCTAATTGTAAAAATATTGTAACTTTAGATTGCAGCATGAATAGCGAATTGCCCGCTTTAAATGTTTCAAACAACAAATCTTTACAACAATTAGAACTAATTGCATGCTCATTAACGTCTTTAGATTTATCTCAAAATAATGAGTTAACATTGGTAGATTGTACTGCAAACAGGATTACAAATTTGCTTTTACCTGTTTCAAGCACTTTAAAAACACTGCGATGTCCACAAAATAAATTAACAAGCATTGATGTGACAAAAAATCAAAATTTGGTAACTTTAGTATGTTCTTTTAATCAACTCCCAAGTCTCAATGTTACCAACAATAAATTAATACAATTACTTTATTGTCATGCTAATAAATTAAAAACATTAGATGTTTCTCAAAACACTGTTCTTACTAGCTTATTGTGTCATAACAATTTGCTTGAAAGCTTGAATTTAAAAAATGCAAATAACCCTTTGATAACAGGTTCTAAAATTCTACTCTACTTAAATCCTAATCTAACTTGTATTCAAGTAGATAGTAAAACTTATGCTGATGCCAATTGGTCATCTACTAAAGACCCTGCTGCTTCATTCGCAGAGTCTTGTGGTAATTTATCTACATCAGATATTGTATTTGAAAAACTAAATATGTATCCTAACCCAACCAAAGGGGAATTGTACTTTGATAATGTTGCTATCGATAAAATAGCAGTTTATAATGCATTAGGTAAGCTCATGAAGGTTCCCTTCACAAGTACTAGAAATCACACTACTACAAATTTAGAACAATTACCAGCTGGTATTTATTATATTTACCTTACAAGCGATACGGCTACAACTGTTAAAAAGGTGATTGTTCAATAATTGATTAAAGTTTTTATTAATTTTAAAAGACGCTATTTCTTAATTAAAAAAGCGTCTTTTTTTTTAAAAACCTAGAACTGTTTAAGTATCTAGACCTAACAGGTTTTAAAAACCTGTTAGGTCTTAACAAAACGTTCTCCCCTAGCCCCGATGGAAGTGAAAATCCTTTATTGAGGTCCGTTTTTTTAACCGAATCTTAATAAAGATTGAAGCGTACAGCGGGACAACTCGTGTGCTGGGCAAAAATATACTGCTCCTAGAAAAACACACAAATATTTCCGATGAAACGGCTTTTGAAATGAACTTTAAAGGATTTGACTCATTTTTAAGACGCTATTTGAATAAAAAACAACCGATTGTCAGGATTTATATTGCTTCGAATAATTTGCCGGGTAATGGCCTTATAACGCCTTTTAGCTCCATATTTAAGAGCATTCCTGATATTTTGTAAATAGGGAAATCACAGTGTAGTGCAATAATGTCCATCAATTCTTTTCCTGTTTTTAGGAGGTAATCGTATACTTTTTGTTCGTCATCATCAAGCGTTACAAACAATTGCTTTTGTACGGGTTTAGAATCCTGCTGAATATCCCAATTTAAGATATACACCAAATCAGCGGCGCTAGTGAGTACATTTGCTTTTTGGGTTTTAATGAGGTTGTTGCAGCCTTGGCTGTATTTATCGGTAACACGGCCGGGAACTGCAAATACGTCTCGGTTGTAATCATTGGCCATATTGGCTGTGATTAAGGAGCCACCTCTATCTGCTGATTCAATAACGATGGTTGCCTCAGACATGCCTGCAACAATGCGGTTTCTGCGCACAAAGTTTTCTTTGTCTGGGTTGGTAGTGCTCCAGAATTCGGTCATAAAACCTCCGTTTTGCTCAACTGCAGCTACGTATTTTTTATGCGTTTTGGGATAAATTTGGTTCAATCCATGGGCTACAACGCCTATGGTTTGCAACTGAAATTCTATAGCCAGTTGATGGGCCACGATATCAACGCCATAGGCAAAACCACTCACGATTATTGGATTAAGAGGAGCCAAATCTGAGATAAATTTTCTACAAAATTCGATGCCGTATGCCGTGATTTGTCGGGTACCTACTATGCTTATGATTCTTTTATTTTTTAAATCGATATTTCCGGACTGAAACAATAATAAGGGTCCGTCAAAACAATGTTTGAGTCGTTCCGGATAATCTTGATCTAAAAAACTGGTTGTCTTAATAGCATTGGCTTTTAGGAATGCTACTTCTTGATTTGCCTTTTCAAATACTGATTTATCTTTAATATTTTTTAAAAGCATTGCCCCAACACCATCAATGGTAGCAAGTTGCGAAGTTTTTGATTTAAACACTTCTTCGGCAGAACCACAATGTGATAGTAATTTTTTGGCCATAATGTCCCCTACTCCCTCTACACGTTGCAAAGCTAAAATATAAAATAAATCCTGTTCGTTCATGCTAAATATTTGAAGGTGAAATGTATAAATTTTTATGGAAATTGTTAATAAAAATTGTGAATAAAATTGTGATAACTATTTTCATTGTATAACTTTGCTACTATGAAAATCGAAATTTACATCGCTCAGCTTTTATATCGTTACCAATGTGTAACTGTACCTGGTTTTGGGGCATTTTTGACTGAAATCCAATCTGCAAAACTAGAGCAAGGTTCTCATTCCTTTTCTCCGCCTACCAAAAAAATTGCTTTTAATGCCAATTTGAAAAATAATGATGGTTTGCTGGCCAATCATATTGCGCTAGCAGAGAAAAAATCTTATGATTATGCAGTAGGCGCCATACAATATGAAGTATTCAAGTGGAAAAAATCATTAGAAGAAAACACGTATTTGACCCTTGATAATATTGGTGATTTACGCTTGAATGAAGACAAAAATATAGTTTTCACCCCTTTTGATCAAACCAATTACTTAACCAGTTCTTTTGGTCTAGTTTCGTTTGTTTCACCAGAAGTAACAAGACTCATAGAAGAGCAGGTATTACTTACTGAAGATGAGACACAAACGGTTACTTTTATCCCAACTGAACCTAGAACTATTTCTCCATATTTAAAATATGCAGCTGTGTTTGTATTAGGTTTAGGACTTGTAGGTAGCGTGGGTTACCCTATGTATGAAAATCAAGTTGCATCCCAAACGTTACTGGTAAAAACTGCAGTACAAAAACAAGTTCAAAACAAGATTCAAGAAGCTACTTTTATTATTGAAAATCCTATACCAGCTGTTACTTTAACTGTAAAACCTTCAGAAAAAGTAACCCTACCATACCACATTATGGCTGGAGTGTATAGAGATCAACATAATGCTGATGAGAGTTTACAAAATCTTAAAAAATTAGGGTTTCCTGCCAGACGTATTGCTCACAATAAAAATGGGTATTACCCAGTTTTATACGGAAGTTATGCCACATTTGCAGAAGCAGAAAAAGCAAAAAAAGAAATCAACAATACGCACAATCCTGATGCTTGGATTTTAATAGAATCGCTTTAAATTACATTTTATCAATGATATAAAATCCCCTAAATAGTAAAATTTATTTAGGGGATTTTTTTTAAACTTGAATTAACTCTTTGTCCTAATACATCTCAAGTCAAGATTATATTGTTTGTTATACCGTTACTAGCTGCTGTAGTCTAATTCTACTTTGAGCAATAATAATTTTTATCAATTTCAAACGCAAACTAAAGTTCCAGCGGGGCAATTGCGGGTGTTCCATGTGTTCACTAATCATTATAATTGTAACCGCAATCATGGCTAAATTATGACCAGTAGGCAAAAGCATAGGAAACAACATCAAGGCCCATCCTGCTCCTACGCACCATAAACCATGGTAAATTCCGTAAACAAATGCATCTCGTTTTGCCGACCATCCAAAGGCTGAAAGAGTCCAATGTTCGTGACCTCGGTTCAAACATTGTTGTTTTATAGGGGAGAATTGCCAAATTATAGCTACAATCATAAAGCCCAATGCCGGTAAATAAGACATAGGAAATAACAAATTTAACATCATGATAATTGCAATCATGAATACACCTGTTACCATCCATATTAATACATAACCTAAAACAAATAACAAAGCATTTAAAAAACGATTCCGTTTCAAGCTTTGCATGTGAATAAGTTGTATGGGTACGATTAATTTGGGTAACATCATAGCCACAACCATTAACCCCCAGCCTAATAGCTGGGAGGAAAATGGATTCATTTCTAATAACATTTTTAAGGATCCAGCGGAAGGACCAGATGCAGAAACATGACAATGTTCCATAGTCATAATATTCCCAGGATTTACTAATAGCAGTACCCAAACAAGTAAACTGATGCTTATGATTATAAAGTTGATGCTTATTTTACTGTATTTTGATAGTTTCATACTTTACTTTTTTGGTTTATTTGCCAGAACGGTAAATTCCTATCCTGCCTACAGTAATTTCACTATTATTAGGCAAAGGATTTGATGTTTTTATCTCGACATGGAGCGCTTCCAAAGTGAGGTTATTTGCAAGATGCAAATCATCAACAATACTCGTAATATTAAATTTAAAAGTAAGACCAGAACCTCCGTGAGCAGTATTTTTCATGGATGCCATTCGAATACCAAAAAGTGAAACTGTTTTTACTAAGGTCCCGTTTACAAATACGGATAAAAAATTAGCATTATTAGTCCCTGTTACATTCTCTAATAAAAGATAAACTTCATCAGGCATTGCGCTTAAAGACGCTTTAAGTAAGCTCCTAGAGACCGATTTCCATGCACTGGTATCAAGTGCTACACTTGCTTGGGTTGTACCACTATTCAATTTAATAGAATTGCTACTTGCGCCAACTAGCTCAGCATTACTTTTTGAAGGCATAGGATGATCATTAGGATTTACAGTAACTCCAAGTTTAGATAAACGCAAAACGGATTTTTCAACTGCGGTAGCTGGAGGTACTTTACTGTATGAAGTTAAGGAAAGATCATCATAAGTATACGAGTAAAGAGCTTGATTATAATACTTTAAATCAGTAGTGCTATTAACATCATCAGGTGTGTAGTACCATGGTTTTCCACCCGAGTCCAGTGGCATTGCAAATCTTGAATTTCCTTGCGCTGAAGGACCTGCTAACCAATTTGGATTTGTTGGATTATTATTATTACCTGTTACATTCCAAGCAGCCCACATTCGATCAATATTGGCATGATGTAGAAAGAAAATAGGGTCTAAACCTGCTAATCCTGGATCAGCCATTAGGCCTTCATATTCCTCACTTGGAGTGCTAGTAAGACTAATTGTAACAGCACCGGTATTATCTGTTAAACCTGCACCATATGAACCCGTTAAATCGTCATTTATGCAAACTTCTAATAAACCACTACTTACATTTGGTACAATAGCCCCATCTCCTATTAAAAAAGGAGTTCCGTCATTTACTCTCCCAACTAGAGCTCCCATAGCTACATTAACCATTGGATAAAGCGGTTGATTAACTGGAACAACAATATCTGGAGAACCATTAGCATCATATAGTTTACCGCCATTATCATTTGGATCTGCAGTCCAAGCTCCACTCACAAAGGACACTAAAACTGTGGAACTTCCTTGAACAATATTTATTCCTGTAGATTGCCAAGGTTGGTTTGCTTGCACCGTAAAATTAGTACCTGAAAAAGACCAAAATTCTGAATTTAATCCTCCAACCATACCGTGCACAAAATTATGAGGATTCATTTCTAAATCTCCAAAACCACCATTGCTATGACTAAAACCTGTTTGTGCACCACCATAATGATCGCCAAAAATAGTTATGCCTTCTTCGTCAGGAGGCGTTTGTGGATCTTCCTGTGAATCAGCACCGCTACTGTATAAAGTATCCCATTGACATTCATCATTAATAGAATTAGTCAAACCCGTTCCCACTATTAAAAATATACCGTTCGTAGGGTTACCCGTAACTCCATATCGTTCTGGTACATACAAAGGATTTGCGGTTCCATCAGGCAACTCTGAAGAAGTAAATGCTGGCGGAATATAGTTTTCTTCAAAAATTAGGGATTGACTCATGTAATTCCAATACGGTAAGGCCCAATCGCTTGGTCCTCCTAATTCAACTATGGTATCCCTAAGAAGATTTTCAAGAGCTACTAAATACCCTCTATGCCAAGGAGGAAAAAACCACGTACCGTGCTGACATTGATTCCAAAACAAACTGATAAAACTTTGATTAGGTAATGTACCAAGATTAGCTGTTGTAGGTATTGAATTGATTTTAGTCCAGTTAGGATAGCCAGATGGTGCCGTACCTGTACCAAAATCACTCGTTAGATATTCTCCATGAATAGCAGCGTAGAACCACCAACTTGTGGGATCACTAATTGGTTTTGATTTCATCACGCCTACTGCTTTTGCATACCACAAAAGATCTAAATTCTCAAAGGTACCTCCTTTGTTCCATGCATTCGCTCTTGTAAATGTTGTCATAGTTATTTTTAGTTTAATTGATAGTTTCTATTACAGTTTTTGAACCAAACTAGCGAACGATTTAGCAAATCATATTGCCTTTTGTTGACTGCTAGATGGCCACTATTTACTGAATCATTCCTAATTTCAGTTTGATATATCAATCTCTTTCGCCTAATTTAAGAACACACCAAAAATTTAATTTGGTTTATGGGCACTCAAAACTAAAACAATTATCACAACGGTAACTGCGTATTTTTACGTGTATTTATGATACTATAAAATGAATGGAGATTTAAAAAGGTATTTTTCTTGTTAAATAAATGCTCTTGCAGGTGAATTCAGAGCGTCCAAAATTTTATTCCTGGGGATTTTTTTGAGAAGCAATTCCAGCTATCCGTTACAATCTTATACGCCGAAACCCGGCGCATAAGGATTTTCACTTCTACCTGGGCTATGTTATGGTTACCTCAAGGCGTATTACTTACTTTAGGCTACTTATAAACGTTCTTTTTAAAGATATTAATTCAGAATCAAAAGAGTATCAAACTATTAGCCTTAAATCAAAAAACCTTAATTCAAGCTCGCTTTAAACATGCGCGCTTCTTCCCATGAAAATTTTTGGCCGTTTTCTTCCATTAAAGCATTTAAAGATTCCTCTTTGTATCCCGCAAAAGCTTGCTCAAGATCTTGAAGTGTTTGCTCTGATAAAACCTCTTTAATAGAAACCGCCTTGGTTTGAATCAACTTAACAAAATGAGAGTAGATAGTATTTACGGTAAGTACTCGCAATGCTGCAATTTCTGGTATGCTTTTCTTTTCTACCCACAGCTCATACGTTTCTTGATAGGTCGATTTCTTTACAACAGCTGTTTTACTTTTCTTTTTAGTATAACGCTGCACATCTTGCTCATCTTCAATTAAAGTAACATTCAATTCTTTGAACTGTTTTTGAATGGCTTCCGTTTTTCTGTTAATGTATTTTTGGATTTCGTCTGAAGTTAATTTTTCTTTAGAAATGGTTTCGCCTGCAACCACTGTTTCAATTAAAAGTTGGGCTTTCATTAAACGAAGTACGGCTTTTGTTTGAAATTCCTCTAGCAAAACCAACTCTTCGTAATAGGCTTTTACTTTCTTGATTCGCTTTATCTCTTCTATTTTCCAAAGGATTTCAAATACCAAGTCGTCCATTGGCTTAAAAAAATAAGAAAATGCTGCTTGCACTCGAGTTGCTACATGGTTTAGATCTACAGTTTCTGGAGCAAAAAGTTTATTTAATTGATTTATGAATTTTGCAGAAGGTTCAAGTAATTGCTCAACAATTTCCATTTGTTTTCTGGCCCAAAGCGCATGTTTTGATTTGCCAGTACTTTCAGAATTTTCAGTATAGCTAAACTTGTGGTTGCGCCATTGTTGCGCTAAATCACTCCAATTAAAACTGTTAACCAAGTATTGATGAATGAAATTCTTAGTTTCAAAGTGCAAGGCGTTTTCTAGAACAGTATCCGAAGCTTTGTTCAAAGAATAGTCCATTACATCCTGATCGTTTGAAATACCATTCATACGCAGCGGAGAAAGCAAAATAAGCCCATTTAAGGAACGTAAACGTGATAATGCTACATACGCCTGCCCAGGAAGAAAAACTTGCAATACATCAAGCGCTGCTTTCTCAAAAGTAAGTCCTTGACTTTTATGAACGGTTATCGCCCACGCTAATTTGATCGGGTAATGCACAAAAGTGCCTAAAACCTCCTCTTCTATTTCCTTTGTTGTGGCATTTACGGTGTACCGTATGTTTTGCCATTCGTATTTTTCAACCTCGATCGTTTTGTTTTCTTCAGGAAATGAAATTACAATTTCTCTGGGCGCGAGAGATTGTACCACACCCATCTTCCCGTTGAAATAATGTTTATCAAAGGACAAATCATTTTTGACAAACATAATTTGCGAACCCACTTTTAATTTCAAATCATGTTCCACGGGGAAAATTTTATCTGGAAAATCACCCGTGATTTCCGGTTGAAATACCTGTAGTTTCCCTTCAAGATCCTCAAGCGCTTGTGCGTTTATCGTATCGGCTTTGTGATTGTGGGTAGTTAAAGTGATGTAACCCTTGTTAGCTTTTAAATCAAAATTAGGTTGTACGTATTGGTTTAAGGTTTGAATGTCAAGAGCGGTGATCTGATTGTTTCTCAAATTGTTCAACACTGAAATAAAAGTATCATCTGTCTGTCGGAAGATTTTTGATAATTCAATATACAATGGTGGAAACTGCTGAATAACATGGGAATGAAAGAAAAATTTCCCTTTGTAGTAATTCCTTAAAGTGCTCCATTCCTCATCCCGTATAACAGGTGGCAATTGCAGTAAATCCCCAATGTACAAAACCTGAACTCCTCCAAAAGGGCTGTTTTTAGAACGAACTGTTTGCATCATAAAATCTATAGCGTCCAGTAAATCAGCGCGTAACATACTAACTTCATCAATAATTAGCAGCTCCATATTACGAATGACCGATTTTTTCAAACCACTCATTTTAAAATGCCTACGCAAAGTAGCCTTCGTTTCAAACTTAGTACTATTAGAGAATTGTGGCGCCGAATTATCTGGAATAAAACCTCCAAAAGGCAATTGAAACATGGAATGAATAGTAACCCCTCCAGCATTTAAGGCCGCAATGCCTGTAGGTGCAACGACCACTGTATTCTTATGTGTAGTAGCAATGATTTCTTTAAGTAAAGTGGTTTTTCCTGTACCAGCTTTTCCTGTTAGAAAAATAGAACGTTGCGTTTGATTGATAAACCGAAGTGTGTAAGCTGCTGCTTCAGAGATAGTTTGCATTAGGCGTGTATATAAAAAAGCAAATATAGTAAACGAAAATTCAATTAAAAATAAGCTGACTATTCTAAATTCGTAAATAAAGTAAATTTTTAAGTTTAATCAATCTATTAGTAAACCGATAAATTGAGTAAATAGATCAATCAAAGTAATTAAATGAAATAAAAATTTCTCTTGATAGATAGATTTACAAAATATAAAAGATTCAATGCTAAAACCAAGGAATCAAAAACCAGTACGCTTTGGTTTACTAAAAATGAATTCTTTTCCCAATTAAAAAAAAATATAGCTATAAAAAATAAGCAAAAAAAAACCTTCAATCTAATAATAGATGAAGGCGATTTTTTGAATCTCGATGCTAATTATTTTTTAGCTTCTGCTTTTTCTTCCGTTTTTGCAGGAGCTTTATATTTATCATTCAATGCTTTAATGATATCTTTTGTAATATCAAATTTATCTTCAGCATACAAGATAGAAGCAGCATCTCCAGTTCCATATATATATGCGTAACCTTTTTCTTTACCGTATGTTTTAATAAATTTCTTTACACCACTTACTAGTGAATCCATTTCTTTACCACTTTCAGCTTGTAACTCTTGTGATAAAGCTTGTTGAGCATAACCTAATTGTTGTTCTCTTTTTTGCAATTCAGCCCCTTTTTTCTGAGCCCATTCTTGACCATTAGCTTGCGCTTGTGATTGAAAGTTTGCTGCTTCTTGCTTAAATCTATTAATTTCAACTTCTAATTGTCTTCCCTTCTCCTCTGCTTTAGATTTGTATTTGGCTTCAAGATCTTTAGCTTCGGTATATTGTTTCATTAATTCAGACGTATCTACATAAGCCGTTTTTACTTCCTTAGATGCTTCTGCTGGTTTGTTACAAGATACAAGTGCAATTGTTAAAGCAACAAGTACTAACGCTTTTTTATTCATAGTAATTTTATTTATTATTTGAGATTGGTAATTATTAAATTTTGTTGTGATTGTAAATGATTTTAGTAACAGTGACAAAAATATAAAAAAATAGACAGCATTAGCAAAAACTTAAAAAATTAGTCATTTTAATCGCTATAGTATTTACTTATGCACCTAATTAAAAAAATAATTTTAGCCTATTAAAAACGACCCACACAATCGCTTTTAAATTAAAAATTAAAAAAAAGCGATATTATACAGTATTTAAACTCTAAATAGGGCCTTAAAAGCGCTTAAATTGATTTTTGGTCGTTTTTAAGCACATAAATGTGCGATGAGTACTCAGATTTTCTCTTTCCATACCAATTTGATTTGAGTCCTGTACAAATTGCCGAAAAATAATTCATTTTTCCAGTTTTGTATTTTTCTGAAAGCAAGCTCACATAAAACGCATCAAATTTCATTGGAAGTACTTTTACTAATTTCATTCTTTCTTTTTCGAAAAGCATTTCTATAGCTGTTTTCGAAAAATGCCAAAAATGAATAGGCACATCATAAGCTGCCCAAAAAGTTCCGTACTGTTTTGCATCAAAAGATTTAAAATTAGGAACGGCTACAATCAAAGTTCCATTTGGTTTAAGTAATCGCCTCAGTTCTAAAATTTGCTCTTCTAAATTAGGAACATGTTCTAGAACATGCCACATGGTAATTACATCAAAAGAATGATTTTCTAATGCTGTTGTTTTTTCAACAAAAGCAACACCTTTATTTTTTGCTATCGTTTTTGCTTTTTCACTTGGCTCTACTCCTATGGTTTGCCAACCGTTTTGTTTTGCAACAGATAAAAAATCTCCTGTTCCTGCTCCAATATCCAAAATCCTTCCTTTATCTGGTTGAAAGGAATTAATCAAATCGAGTTTGTTTTTTAATGCAATGCCTTTTACGAAGTGATATGCTTTTTCAAACAACGAACGCTTACTGTCAGTATGTGAAATATAATCTACGCTTTCGTAGTACTTTCCTAAATTTTCTAAACTTGGTTGCGGAGTTGTTATCAACATGTCCAAATCTTCGTCATGATACAACTCAAAAGTTTCTTTTGAAACAGAATAGTCTTTAACGGTTAAAAAATGTTTTTTGTTTAAAATGTCCATTAATTAAATCTTCTTTATGTTTTGTTTTTAAACTAAACCCTGAAAGCGTTTATCAAAGCTTTCAGGGTTGGAATTATGTATTATTCTAAATTATCAATAACAGCAGGACTTCACGCCGTAGTTTCACGTGGAACAATTTTAGTACTCAGTATTCAATAACAGTATAAATAAAAATCGAAGGTCAACTAAGACTATATACTGAATAATGAAGACTTACTTAACGCCCCATATAAATCAACAATACAGAAATATCACTTGGAGATACACCACTTATTCTGGAAGCTTGTGAAATAGTAACCGGTCTGATTTTGGATAATTTCTGTTTGGCTTCAATAGACATAGACTTTATTTTTTCATAATCAAAATTCTCAGGAATCTTAACATCTTCGAGTCTCAATAACTTATCTGCATTATTTCGTTCCTTTTCAATATAACCAGAATACTTTACTTGAATTTCCGCTTGTTCTAAAATCTCTTGATCTAAATCGTGCTCATCAATATAAACAGTCACTTTTTCGAATTTTAAGATATCTTCTAAATCTATTTGTGGTCTAGAAAAAACTTTAAACATTTTATCCCCTTGCGTAATCAATGCAGTCTTTTTAGATTCTAAAATAGGATTAGCTTCAGATACAGAAACACTAGTCTCTTTAAAAAAGGCAACCATCTTTTCAGACTCTTTTAATTTATGTTCCATTCTGCGCAAACGAGCTTCAGAAGCAAGACCAATTTCAAATGACATTGGAGTTAATCTAAAATCTGCATTGTCCTGACGCAATAAAGTTCTGTACTCTGCACGTGAGGTAAACATTCTATATGGCTCCTCTGTTCCTTTAGTAATTAAGTCATCTATTAAAACCCCGATATAAGCTTCGTCTCTTTTTAAAATCAAAGGAGCTTTTTCGTTGATCTTTAAATGCGCATTTATTCCAGCCATCAATCCTTGAGCAGCTGCTTCTTCATATCCTGTAGTTCCGTTTATTTGACCAGCAAAAAACAAACCTGATACTAATTTCGTTTCAAGAGTGTGCTTCAATTGCGTTGGTGGAAAATAATCATATTCTATCGCATAACCTGGTCTAAAAAATTTTACGTTTTCAAAACCCACAACAGAACGCAAAGCTTTAAATTGAATATCCTCGGGTAAAGAAGTAGAAAAACCATTCACATACACCTCACAGGTATTCCAACCTTCAGGCTCAACAAAAAGTTGATGTCTTTCTTTATCTGCAAAACGATTAATTTTATCTTCAATAGACGGACAATACCTCGGGCCTAAACTTTTGATACGACCGTTGAACATTGGAGAACGATCAAAACCTTCTCTAAGGATGTCATGAACATCAAGAGAAGTATACGTCATGTGACATGATTTTTGGAAAGCCAAAGGTTTAGTGAAATCAGAATAAGAAAACTTATCCGGCTTGGCATCACCCTTCTCTTCATTCATTTTAGAATAATCAAGTGATCGTCCATCAACACGCGGTGGCGTTCCAGTTTTCATTCGGCCAGATTCAAAACCAACAGCAACGAGATCTTCAGTAATTCCATAAGAAGCACTCTCCCCTGCACGACCTCCACCAAATTGCTTATCACCAATATGAATCAATCCATTTAAAAAGGTACCATTTGTAAGCACCACAGATTTTGAACGAATCTCCAAGCCTAATGAAGTTTTGATCCCTTTGACTACTCCATTCTCGATAATCAACCCACTAACCATTTCTTGGTAAAAATCAAGATTTGGAGTTCCTTCCAGCATCAACCTCCATTCCTCAGCAAAACGCATTCGGTCACTTTGAACTCTTGGAGACCACATAGCAGGTCCTTTTGATTTATTGAGCATCTTGAACTGAATTGCCGTCTTGTCTGAAACAATTCCTGAATACCCACCGAGGGCATCAATCTCTCTAACAATTTGCCCTTTTGCAATTCCACCCATTGCAGGGTTGCAAGACATTTGAGCAATGTTCTGCAAACTCATGGTAACCAAAAGTGTCTTCGAACCTAAATTAGCAGCGGCAGCCGCAGCCTCAGAACCAGCATGACCAGCTCCCACTACAATAACATCATATTCTTGATAAAACATCTATATAAAATTTTAATCCTTACGGATTGAATTTAAAAATTCAGTATATGTTCCACGTGGAACTAATTAACAATTTAAAATATATTGTGTTCCACGTGGAACTATATAACAGTTGATACTATATTATGTTTCACGTGGAACAATAAAATACTACTAAAAAATTGTGTTCCACGTGGAACGAAATAGAATAAATAAAAGATTAGTGTTCCACGTGAAACATAACTATCTTTTCATCTTCTTTCTTTCTCATTAATAATGATTCAGAATCACTCTTGTCTTTATAACCGCAATAATGAAGTATACCGTGCGCTAAGACTCTTTTTAATTCTTGATCAAAACTTACCTCGAAGTCATTAGAATTATCTTGAACACGTTCAATGGAAATGAAAATATCTCCATTTAATTCATTACCTATAGAGTAATCAAAACTAATGATATCTGTAAGAGTATCGTGATTAAGGTACTCAAGATTAATTTTGTGAAGGTATTCATCATCACAAAAAATATAATTTATTTCTCCTTCCTTTTTATTTTCTGAAACTATTACAGCAGACAACCATGTAGCATAACTATCTTCATTGTCTAATATGAACGTGGATTCGTAATTAAAATTGATCATTTGCTTTTAAAATAAACTTGAACTTTAGTGTTAAAATTAGAGCGCAAAGGTAGGGATTGTCTATTTAAAATCTCTTTACTATTTAAATATTCTAATAAAGCAGCTGGAACCCTATTTGAACTACCCTTAAATTCTTTTTGATTTGTATCTGATTGTCTTTTTGTATCTTCACCTTGTTCTTGAATAGCTGTCTTAAGCTTGAGTAGTTCTTGTTTAATATTCAAAACACGTTGCATATTTTCATTATTAAAACCCTTATTAAGCAACTGCTTTTCTAAAGCTTTCATTTGCTCTAAAGCATTCTGAGCTTTAGCTCCAATGCCTTTATTGTTAAGTTCATTTTGTAGCGACTCTCTCAACTGGCGTTGTTCTTTATAAATATCCATAATATCTTGAGCTTCTCCCTCACCAGTTTCACCTTTTGATCCAGATTGAGATGATTTTCCACTACTACCCGGTTTAGGGGTGTTACCACTCTTTTGACCTTGCTTCATTTTATCGGCTAAGCCATCCATCTTTTTAATAATATCTGGAAGTTGCATTCCTTCATTACTTCCGGGTTTAGGCTTACCTTTACCCATACCCGACATCTGTGATTGCATACTGCTTAAAATAGAACTTAAAAAATCAGCTAATTTATTAGCGCTCGAAACTGTGTACTGTTGATGAGATAGCCCTTTTGAAATTTGAGCATCGGTAAAATTACTAAGTGACTTATCTAAATTATACGACACAGCTCCAATTTCTTTCGTAATGTCATCTGTAAATCTTGGATTTCTAAGTGATATTGCAAACAAACTATCATCGGCATATTTGAACTGTTGTTTCAAATCTTGCTGGATTTTAATGTTTTTATTAAACGCAGGTGAACCTGGTTTAAACTTTTTAAACTGATACATTAGGTCTTCTTGAGTCAATGAAAATGATAGCAAATTATCTAAAATTTGTCTCAACATAGCAACGTCCTCCTGCATTTGTTCTTGTTCAGCAGACTCCATTTCTTGCGCCATTTCTTGCGCCATTTGTTTCATCTTTTTAGATGCGTTCTTTTGATTTGATTTAGCTTTTACTTTGTTATTTTTTGATAATTCAGAAATAGCTTTATTCAATTCCTCATCAACATCTTTATTTTTAGAATCTGAATTTGGTAAAGATAAAGGTGCTTTTAAATCTTTATTCTCTTTAGACAATGCATCCAGTTCTTTCTTTAAAGAATTAAATTCATCGTTAATCTCTTTCTGGTTTTCGGTTTTATTGAGTTTATCATCATTATATAAATTCTCTTGCTTATTAGCTAATTTTGAAAGTTGCTCTTGTAGTTGTTCCGCTTTCTTTTCTACATAATATTTTTTTGTAAGCTCAACTAATTGTTCCAAACTCTTAACTTGATTCTTACTGTTTTGTTTAAATTTTTCTAACTTAGAAAACAATTGATCATTCTGCATTTTCTCCGTTAAGGATTTTAATTCGTCTAATAACTTATCATTTTTATCTAAATCTTTCTCGGCTTTCTCTAAACGTTTTTGAAGCTCTTCTTTAAAAGGATCTTTCTTTTCCGTTTTAAATTGAGAAAGGTTTTCATTCATTTTTCTTGTAAAATCTTTCATAGCACCATCCTGTTTCGATTGACGTTGCATAAAATCATCCAATTTTTGTTGGTCTTTAAAATCCAGATTATCCTTTTCTTTGCCTAGTTGTTGCAATTTATCTAAAGACGAAAATTGTTTATCTTGTTGCTTTAAAGATTTAGAAAGTCCAGAAACATTACGGGACTGCGACTCTAAAACTTCAGCTACTTTTTCCTCTTCAGTTACTACCCTATTTGAGAAAATAGAAGACTTTGAACTTTTGAAATTATGCAAAGCATCAGTATCAAAAACTTCAAAATAATATTCATAATCTACACATTCAATAACAGGTAAATTGCTAGGAAAAGCAAAGACAAACTGATCAAACGATGCTTTCTTAAC
Organism: Flavobacterium sp. I-STPP5a; assembly: GCF_009764685.1. Classification (GTDB taxonomy): domain Bacteria; phylum Bacteroidota; class Bacteroidia; order Flavobacteriales; family Flavobacteriaceae; genus Flavobacterium. The sequence goes on from NZ_VHLM01000078.1 coordinate 24,068, forward strand.
AGCAATAGTTCCACGTTTAACCTGCGATGGATTCTTACGATCATAATAAACAATTTGTAGTTTCGAAAGTCCATAATCATCAGAGACTTGACCAATAACAAAATTCGCACTAACATTGAGACTATCCGGAGCCTTAGATACCATGATAGATGGAAACTGATCTGCTATTGTGTTAATTTCATAATTGAGTTTCTCAAAATTAGTAACAGCATTATTAGAAGTAGTAATTTGATAATCCAGATTTCTAGAAATTCGTTTAGCTAATTGGAAAGTATTATTAGATTTAACGAAAATAGATTTTTGATTATCTTCAATAAAAGCTACAGATTGTGTTTTAGATGTGTTCAATTTCCATGTAACCACTGTACCTTCAGGAACCATAGCATTACCTGTGCCTTTGATAATTTCAGAATTTTTATTTAGATAACCCGGAAATTGTAAATACATTTCAAAGTCGGCAATAGAAGGAACTTCAATTACATTCAATTCATAATCTGGGGATAAAACTCCGTTAGCCTCCACGTGAAACAATAAAGACTGAATAGGTTTTGTAATTTTAAATGAAAACTCTCCTTGGGCATCCTGTTCCATAAAATAACTTTCATTATTTAAAAAAACGATAATGTTTTCAGGCATTACTTTACCAACTGTTTTCAAACGTAAAGTAAAATCAGAACCTTGCTCTACTTGTAAATATTTGTTGAGAATAATAAATTTAAATGGCGCTGGTGGCTGAAAAGGGGAACTAAAATTAACAACACGATTTAAACTTTGAGAAATAACAGCACTGTTTCCCGTGAAATAAATAAGAAAGACCAAAATTATAGGAGCTAACGCTAAAGGATAAAACTTAGAATTTGCTTTAAAATTAATAGCATTCCCAAAAGGAATTGGAGAAAGTGTATTGGATTTTTGCTCAATAGAAGCTAAAACTAGTTCCGAAGATACTGAAGATTGATCTTGAGATAGCTGTAAAAAATTGATCAATTTATCTTGAACTTCAGAAAAGTGGGTTCCAATTATAGCTGAAGCTACTTTATAATCAATACCCGATTTTAATTTAAAAAGCTTAAAAATTGGAATCAAAATAAAACGAAAGAACAAATAAGCTTCTACAATTATAAATAGAACAAATAAAAACGTTCTATAACTAGGTTTAAGCCATAAAAAGTATTCAATAAAAAGGGTAAGTAAAAAATAAATTAGACCTAAACCAATAAAGAAAAGTGATCCTTTAATGAGTTCATTGGTATAATACTTTTTAATAAAAGCTTCTAGTTTATCGTAAATAACATGCTGACTTTTAAGCATAATATTGGTATTTATTTAACCTATAAAACTAATAATTTTAATTGATGCAGAATATCAATTTAAGTTAAATAAATATACCAAAATAAGAAAAGCGTAATAAATGTATAGAATTGTATCTTTGCAATAAAAAAAATCGATGTCTAAACAAGTTCGTGTGCGTTTTGCACCAAGTCCAACTGGACCTTTACATATTGGCGGAGTTCGTACCGCATTATTCAATTATTTGTTTGCGAAGAAAAACAATGGTGTTTTCTTTTTACGAATTGAAGATACAGACCAAAATAGATTTGTTCCTGGTGCCGAAGAATATATCATGGAAGCATTAGAATGGTTAGGAATTGCTCCTAATGAAACGATTGGTAAAAACGAAAAATTTGGACCTTACCGTCAAAGCGAAAGAAAAGATATATACCAAAAATATGCAGCTGAATTAATCAATTCAGGCGATGCGTATTATGCATTTGATACCGCAGAAGCCTTAGATGCGGCTAGAAAATTAGAAGAAGAACAAGGAAAAACGTTTATGTACAATCATACTAACAGAGAAAAATTAGATACTTCTCTAGTAATTTCTACTGAAGAAGCTGCAAAAAGAATTGCTGCTGGAGAACATTATGTAATACGTTTTAAAACACCAGTGAATGAAACTTTGCATTTACATGATATTATTCGTGGTGATGTAAAATTTGAAACGAATCTTTTAGACGATAAAGTATTGTTTAAAAGTGACGGCATGCCAACGTATCATTTGGCTAATATAGTAGATGATCACTTAATGGAAACTTCGCATGTTATTCGTGGTGAAGAATGGTTGCCTTCAATGCCTTTACACGTTTTATTGTACAGAGCATTTGGTTGGGAAGCACCGGAATTTGCACATTTACCGCTAATCATGAAACCTATTGGTAACGGAAAATTATCAAAACGTGATGGAGATAAAATGGGATTCCCTGTATTTCCATTAGATTGGAAAACAGAAGAAGGAGTTTCATCAGGTTATAGAGAGAAAGGATTTTTCCCAGAAGCGGTCTTAAACTTTTTAGCTTTACTAGGTTGGAACGACGGAACAGATAAAGAATTATTCACATTAGAAGAACTAGTTACAGCATTTGACTTAAATAGGGTTCACAAATCTGGAGCAAAATTTGATCCTGAAAAAAATAAATGGTTCAATCACCAGTATTTAATCAAACAAGAGGATGCTACTTTAGCAAGAGCCTTCTCCCCTATTTTGCTTGAAAAAGGTTTTGATGTCGAAGAAACAAAGCTTACTAAAATAGTTTCCTTGATTAAAGAACGTGCCCATTTTGTAACAGAATTTCGGGAAATGAGTGATTTCTTCTTTGTAACTCCAACCAGTTATGATGAAAAAGCAAGCAAAAACTGGAAAGCTGAAACTCCTGCACTAATGCAAGAATTAATATCTGTAGTGGAGGAAATTACCGATTTCACATCTGCGAATATTGAAACCATAGTAAAAGACTGGATGACGAAAAACGAAATTGGGATGGGCAAAGTTATGCAACCATTTCGTTTAAGTTTAGTTGGCGCCTTAAAAGGCCCACACCTTTTTGATATTGTGGAAGTAATTGGAAAAGAAGAAACTATTTCAAGAATTCAGAAAGCAATAGAAAATTTGTAAAAACATATAAAACGCCTCAAATTTAAGGCGTTTTTTTATGCAAAATAAAGAAAGATAAATACGATAATTTGTAAAGTATAATTTGTAAATTTATAATTAAACTAAATCAAATTATTATGAACATTGCATTAATTGTAATTTTGGTCTTTGGACTATTCATTTTGTTATCCTCATTTTTTACGGTAAAACAACAAACGGCTGTAGTAATAGAACGCTTTGGAAAATTCTTAAGCATTAGACAGTCCGGATTACAACTCAAAATTCCTATTATAGACAGAATTGCCGGAAGAGTAAATTTAAAAATCCAACAATTAGATGTTATCATTGAAACGAAAACTAAAGATAACGTATTTGTAAAACTAAAAGTTTCGGTACAATTTATGGTTATCAAAGAAACCGTTTATGATGCCTTTTACAAATTAGAATATCCACACGATCAAATTACGTCTTATGTATTTGATGTAGTACGTGCCGAAGTACCAAAATTAAAACTAGACGATGTTTTTGAAAGAAAAGATGATATTGCTATTGCCGTAAAAAGAGAATTAAATGAGGCTATGACAACTTATGGTTACACAATCATAAACACTTTAGTCACTGATATTGATCCAGATATACAAGTTAAAAATGCAATGAACCGTATTAATGCAGCTGATAGAGAAAAAACCGTGGCAGAATTTGAAGCTGAAGCATCACGTATTAGAATTGTTGCAAAAGCCGAAGCTGAAGCAGAAAGTAAGCGATTACAAGGACAAGGTATTGCTAACCAACGAAGAGAAATTGCAAAAGGTCTTGTGGAAAGTGTGGATGTATTGAATAGAGTTGGTATAAATTCACAAGAAGCATCGGCTTTAATAGTAGTAACGCAACATTATGATACATTGCAAGCCATAGGTGCCGATACAAATTCGAATTTAATTTTATTACCAAATTCACCACAAGCAGGAAGCGATATGTTGAATAATATGATTGCATCATTTTCAGCTTCCAACCAAGTTGGTGAACTAATGAAAAAAAGAAATGAAAAAGATCACAGATCGAAAGATCATAAAATAGAAAACCACAGTTCAACTGATCATTCCGAAATTCAGGATAAAGCAGAATAAAAAATTAAAGAGGCCAAGTGCCTCTTTTTTTTGTGCCATCATTATTTTTGAAACTAAAATAAAAAATGAACTCCTCACCTACTCTTTCATTTTTTTAATAAAATGGTAACCAAAATTATTTTAGCTTTTTAAAAAATAATTTTCACGTGGAAAAACAAAAAAAGTACATTTTCGAAATTCGTACAGCCTATTGGAACAAATATGTACAAAAAGTAACTGTTTTTACGTCAAAAACTAATTATAACCTCTTGATTGAACGAAATTTTTAAAAACATACAAATTGATGACTAAATAAAATTAACGTCTTAAAATTAAAATATAAACGTCAATTTTAATAAATAAAAATAATAATTGTTTAAATTAGAATAGAAATTAATAATAATAAGAAAACTCCCGATTAAAGGAGTTCTAGTATTGATAATATCTATAATAAAAAAAGTGATTTTCTAATTTAATAAAGCAAGCACTTTTTCGTTTTTTTCTACATTTTTCAATTCTGATAAAATTGCTTCAAATAAAACTAAATTATCAGTATCATTTTTCAAATTCAGAATTGCAGCCACTCGCACCGACGACAATTGACTTTTTAATGACATAGTATAAAATTTTTGAACCATATCTGCATCAAACGAATTAATTTCAACTTTATCAGAATATTGAACAATCAAATTAGCAAATAACAAAGCATTGTTATCATTTTTGATATTTTTGGTAACCGTTTGAACTAACAAACTATAGTTATCAACACTCTTAATGTTTTCAATAATAGGAATTAAAAGAGCAGCTGCGGCAGTTTCATCTTTTTCCTTAACGTACTTATTCAGATCTTTTTGAGTGTTCATCAAAAGATTTTCTTCTTTTTTGCCCTTTTCTTCCCAAGCATCTTTTAATCCAACCGTTTTGTTGAAAATAATGGTCTCAACAGAAGAGTCTTTATCAACATTAAAATATCCTAAACGCTGAAATTGAAATTTATCACCCGCTTTCACAGTAGCTAAACTGGGCTCTACATATCCTTTTACAACCTGAAGTGAATTCGGATTCATAAAATCTAAGAAGTTTTTATCCTTATGACTGTCAGGTGCTTGGTCTAAAAACAATCTGTCATACAAACGAACTTCAGTTTCTAAAGCATGAGCAACTGAAACCCAATGCAAGGTACCCGCAACTTTACGTTGGCTAGCTTCACTTCCACTTCCACTCTTACTATCTGCATCATAGGTAGCATGTATTTCAATAATTTCTCCTGAATCATCTCTTACAACGGATTCACCTTTAATTATATAGGCATTTTTTAAACGTACTTCACGACCAATACTTAATCTAAAAAATTTAGCAGGAGCATCTTCTAAAAAGTCTTCTCTTTCAATAAACAAAGTCTTTGAAAAAGGTACTTTTCTGAAACCAGCACTTTCATCTTCTTGATTATTCTCAGCATCCAGCCACTCTTCTTTACCTTCCGGATAGTTGGTAATAACCAACTTTATTGGGTCTAAAACAGCCATTACACGTGGCGCAGTTTTATTTAAATCTTCGCGTAAGCAAAATTCTAACAACGAATAATCGATGATATTTTCGCGTTTAGCAACTCCGATAATTTCGCAAAATTTACGAATAGAATTAGCAGTATAACCTCGTCTGCGTAAACCAGAAATAGTTGGCATTCTAGGATCATCCCAACCGTTTACAAAATTTTCTTGAACCAATTGGAGTAATTTACGCTTACTCATTACAGTATAATTCAAGTTCAAACGAGCAAATTCATATTGATTTGGACGCACTTTCGTATCGTCATAAATTTGATCTAAAAACCAATTGTACAACTCACGGTGCATTACAAATTCTAGAGTACAAATTGAATGTGAAATTTGTTCTATAAAATCGCTTTCTCCATGAGCATAATCATACATAGGATAGATTTTCCAATCATTACCTGTTCTATGATGATGACGATGTAAGACTCTATACATCAATGGATCACGCATCAACATATTAGTAGAAGCCATATCAATTTTGGCACGCAAAACATGACTTCCTTCCGGAAAATCTCCATTTTTCATACCTTCAAATAAAGTTAAATTCTCCTCAACTGAACGATTTCTATAAGGTCCATCAACACCAGGTTGCGTAGGTGTTCCTTTTTGAGCAGCCATTTCTTCAGAAGACTGACTGTCTACATACGCCTTTCCATTTTTAATCATAATTACTGCCCAATCATACAATTGCTGAAAGTAATCAGATGCGTAACGTTCTTCAGCCCAGTTAAAGCCCAACCAATCTAAGTCTTCTTTGATAGCATCAACATACTCCTGCTCTTCTTTGGCTGGATTAGTATCATCAAAACGTAGATTAACTGGAGCATTATACTTTAGACCTAATCCAAAATTCAAGCAAATAGATTTGGCATGACCAATGTGCAAATAACCATTAGGTTCTGGTGGAAAACGGAAACGTAATTTATCTTGAGGAAAACCGTTTGTTAAACTGTCTTCAATGATTTGTTCTATAAAATGGAGTGATTTTTCTTCAGTTGACATCTTTTTGTTTTATTTTAGCAAAGATAAAAAAAACTTTAAGGTTTGAGTTTAATGTTTACATTGAAACCAATTAATAGCTGGGATTTCAGCAGTATCTTTATACATAAAACTAACAATCAAAAATGGGAATAATAAAACTTAAAAATATCAGAACGTTCTCTTATCACGGTTGCTTGATCGAGGAGGGAAAAATAGGATCAGACTATCTCGTTAATCTAGAAGTAAAAACAGATTTACGTAAATCAAGTATATCTGACGATTTAAAAGATACAGTAGATTATGTGCTGTTAAACCGCATTGTAATGGAAGAAATGGACATACGATCAGATTTACTGGAGCATGTGGCGCATAGAATTGTAAATCGTATTTTTAATGAAATCGCAGCCATATCAAGAATTGTGGTTCAGGTTTCAAAACTAAATCCTCCTATTGGTGGTGACGTTGAAGCAGTTACTATTGAAATGGAAGAATATAGAAATTAATTTCTGTCATTCTAAATAAAGAAAATTACTTTGTAATAGAATTATATGTTTTATTTAGAAATTGAAACTTGCATTTAAGAAATTTTATAGTACATTTGCAAACCAATTAAATATTGGCGTCGTGGCCGAGCGGCTAGGCTGGGCTCTGCAAAAGCTCCTACTCCGGTTCGAATCCGGACGATGCCTCTAAAACCTTCAAGGAAACTTGAGGGTTTTTTTGTGATTTACTTTTAGAAAAAATAAAGTAAAATAATGGTTCGAATCCGTCCCGAAACTTCGAGAGATGCCTCTAAAACCTTTAAGGACACTTGAGGTTTTTTTTGTGATTTATTTTAAAAACATAAGGTCAAAGGAAGGTCCGAAAACGTACCTAAGTTTATGGATATAAACCACTTAACTTCAATCAAACTTGAGTTTTTTTTATGGTTTATAGTTTGAAAAATTATTTTTTTTTAAACCATTAAGGTATTAAGAAAATTAAGAGTGAACCAAAAAGAATAATAAATAGCCTATTGATATATAAACCTTAAATGACTTATATGTTCAAATAAAAAAGCCCTGACACTAATGTATTAGAATCAAGGCTTTGTTAATTAAAAAGAACTTAAAATTACTTATTCTCTATTTTTTCAAATGCTTTTTTAACCAATTCTTTTTCTTCGGGAAACCAACCTTGCGTGATTAATACTATCCCAAAAACCATCATTACTACACTTATTCCTTTTTTAATTTTAAGAATATTTACTGGTGTAAGTTTAGTTTTTAATTGTTTGGCTAACAATATTTTAAAACAATCAATGATTAAATAACTTAGTATTACAGAAATAAAAAACGTTATCATTCTAGAAGTTTGCATCTCCAGTTTTGGTCCCACAGATATAATAATGGCAACCCAAAAACCTAGAACGCCTATGTTGATAAAGTTGAGTAAAAAGCCTTTAACAAAAAGACTTATGTAATTTTTTTTGACAATTTCTTTGTCAATAATATCGGTATTTATTTTTTGTTCTTTTTTTAATTGAACAAAAGAAATAATGCCGTACGCTAACATAATAACACCACCAAAAATGAATAATGCCGGTTGGTCTTTGATACTTTGTATTAATCTGTAACTTCCTAAATACGCAATAGCAATAAAAAAAATATCTCCTAATACAACACCTAAATCAAAAACTAAAGCGGCTCTGAATCCTTTTATAATACTGGTTTCAAGTAGTATAAAAAAAACAGGGCCTATCATAAAACTAAGAAATATTCCCCAAGGAATACCAGCTAAAATATCGTTTATCATTCAAAATTAAAATTTGTTGCCTGTAAATATACCAAGGATTATCTATTTTTCTTGAATTTTACCACCTATGAAAACTTCTTTGTTAATTTGTTTGGGTTTACCATAAATAAAAATAGAACCTCCGGCACGAACTTTTGCATCTACGAGCGTGGTAGCATAAACATCTGCTTCACCACCTGCAGAGACACTTATGGCGGTTTGTGTAGTAATTAATTCTTTGGAGCTTAAAGTACCTCCAGATGTAATTATAATGTCCTGATTTGTTGCTTTTCCAGTTAAGGTAACAATTCCACCAGCATTGACTTTTACATTGACTTTTTGTACGTTTAAATCTAAAATAACTTCGCCACCAGATGTTGCATTTACGGCTAAACTGGTCTGTTTAAAATCATATTCACTAGAAACATAAGCACCTTCACTTACTGAAATTTCTTCAATTTTATTAAAATACAATTTTACAGTGATGTCATTACCAGAAAGTAATTTTGGGAACGGCATCCTTATTTTTAAAATTCCGTTTTTATTTACCGTCTCTAATTCTTCAGATCGATCACCTGTAATAACAATCTTGTTTTCCGAAGCTGGAATTAATACAACTTTAATCTTATCAAAAACTTTAACTTCATCAAAATCACCTAGATTTCTAGATACTTGAGCATTCGTAATTTGACTTAAAATTACAAATGCAAGTAGCACTATTTTTTTAGTCCAATTTCTAAAATTACTTTTTTGGTATTCCTGAATCTTTAATTTCATTTTTTTTACTTTATAGGTTCGCTAACTCTTCTTAAAAAATTAAAATCCAATTGTTTTTTAACTAAATCGGCATTTTTAACTTTAACGAAAATTTCATCTCCTAATTGCAATATCTTACCAGAAGTTGCTCCTGTTAATGCATATTGTTTTTCATCGAAAGTGTAATAATCATCACGTATGTCTCGAATACGAACCATTCCTTCGCACTTATTTTCGATAATTTCAACATAAATTCCCCATTCTGTCACACCCGAAATCACACCCAAAAACTCTTGATCCTGATGATCTTGCATGTATTTTACTTGCATGTATTTGATAGAATCACGTTCCGCATTGGTTGCCAAACCTTCCATAGTTGAGGAATGTAAACATTTGGTTTCATACGTTTCTTCATCTACTGATTTTCCTCCATCAAGGTAAAACTGTAACAAACGGTGCACCATAACATCTGGATAACGACGTATTGGCGATGTAAAATGAGAATAATAATCAAAAGCAAGTCCGTAATGACCAATGTTATCTGTAGAATATTTGGCTTTACTCATACTTCTAATAGCCAGTGTATCAATTAAATTTTGCTCTTTTTTACCATTAACATCAGCCATTAATTGATTCAAAGATTTCGAAATATCCCCTTTGTTTCTGAAATCAATTTTGTAACCAAACTTAGCAATTACGGTTTGCATGGCTATTAATTTATCTTCATTAGGCTCATCATGGATTCTATAAATAAAGGTTTTCTTTTGTTTACCAATGTATTCTGCTACTTTTTTATTTGCCAAAAGCATAAACTCTTCAATCAAATGATTGGCATCTTTTGAAACTTTAAAGTAAACTCCTTGTGGTTCACCCGCATCGTCTAAATTGAATTTTACTTCGACTTTGTCAAAAGAGATGGCACCATCAGCCATTCTCTTTTTTCTAAAAATCTTAGCTATTTCATCCATTTTAAGCGTTGCTGCAACAATTTCTGCAGGAACTTGATATGATGCTCCAGTGATCGAAATTTCTACAGGAATAACATCTTGTTTCGTTTCTATGATGTGTTGCGCTTCTTCGTAAGCAAAACGTTGATCCGAGAAAATTACCGTTCGACCAAACCACTGGTTTACCACTTGCGCTTTATCAGTAATTTCAAATATGGCCGAAAACGTATATTTCTCTTCATGCGGACGTAAGGAACACGCAAAGTTTGACAACACCTCAGGTAACATAGGTACTACTCTATCCACTAAATAAACCGATGTGGCACGTTGATAAGCTTCATCATCAAGGATGGTTCCTTCTTCTAAATAATAAGATACATCGGCAATGTGAATTCCAATTTCGAAATTTCCATTTTCTAATTCTTTGAAAGACAAAGCATCATCAAAATCTTTAGCATCTTTTGGATCTATGGTAAAAGTCAATGTATCACGCATATCACGACGATTGGCAATTTCTTCTTCCGTAATCGAAGTATCTATTTTTTGTGCATAAGTTTCAACTTCAATAGGAAACTCTGATGGTAAACCGTATTCAGCCAAAATAGCATGAATCTCCGTATCATGTTCACCTGGTTTACCTAAAACTTTAACAACGGTCCCAAACGGACTATCAGCACGTTTTGGCCAATCTTCAATATGTACCAAAACTACATCACCTTGCTCCGCCTCTCCTATTTTATCCTTTGGAATAAAAATATCAGTATACATTTTTGGATTCGCAGTAGAGACAAAAGCAAAATTAGCTTGGATATCAATTACGCCTACAAAATCTGTTTTGTGTCGTTCTATGACTTCAATAACTTCACCTTCAGGACGTTTTCCTTTTCTACGGTTGTACACGTAAACTTTAACAATATCTTTATCTAAAGCATGATTCAAGTTTGCGGTAGGAATAAAAACATCATCCTCAAGATCTGGACAAACAAAAAAGGCTGTTTTACGACCCGTCATGTCTATTTTACCTTCGTAATAATCTTGACTAGCAGCTTTTACCAAAAATTTACCTGGTTCCGACTCAATAATCTTATTTTGTGAGGCTAAAATCTTTAAATCTTTTATTATTTGATTTCTACTCTCTGTATCATCAAGCTCCAACTTTGCTCCTATTTGTTTATAATTGAATGCTTTATTAGCACTTTGCGATAGTATTTTTAATATTTTATCCGTGAAATCTTTCCCTTTCTTTATCGGCTTTCTTAATCTTTTACTCATAAATCTTGTTCTTAAAAGTCTAAAATTACGAAATACTAAAGTGTTATCACTAAAATAGCGCTAGATTTAAATAAAATATAACTTTACGTAATAGTTGTATCTTTATAAAAACTATACCAATGGAAGCATTTAAAACGATTGCTATATTCAATTACGCACACGAAATTGTGGTCATCAAACATTTATTAGAGCAAGAAGCAATTGCTTTTTTTTTCGAAAACGAAAATCTCATAGCAGTCGATCCGTTTGGCAGTTTTGCATACGGCGGAATCAAACTCAAAATTCATCAAAACGATTTTGAAAAAGTGCAAGCTCTTTTGGATCACTTGAACAACAATTTGAAAATCGTTTGAGATCAATTTTAAAAATTTTTGAATTTTCTTTTTTCAAAGTTGTGAACATATATTTAAATAAACAAAAAGAAAAATTAAATTTTAAATCCTTCTTGGTTGTTATTATAGTGTGTTAATAATGGCAATAAATTTTTTAAAAATGATATTGAAAATCAGTTTTAAGATGTTATTTAGACTTATCAACATACTTATATTAGATTAATCTATTGATTTTAAAATAGTTTCTATTTTTAATTAACAACGGTTGATAATTACAAATGAAATGTATTTGTAAATAAGTAATTTTTTAAAATTAGTTAATAAAGTACTTTTGAGTATTGATAACTTTTCTAAAAATTCAGCAAACTAAATTAGGAATTAATAAGTCAGTTTTGGATTAGTTATTTTTTTCATTTTACCAAAAAATAGTTCTTATTTTCTATCTCAAGTTATCAACATTTTATGTTAACTTAAAGTTATCTGAATATCAAGCATTTGCATTTTGGTATTAACAACGTAAAATTTATAATTTATAATTTTAATTGTCATATTGATTTACAGTTATTTACAATTAATTTGATATTGTTAATAACTACTAACTACCTTATAATTAATACTTTAAATAAAAATGTTTTTTAACACGTAATAATGTTAATAAGAATCAATTTTCCTCAATAAACTTAGCTGTATTTACTCCTTAATAGTAGAATAGTTTCTCTAAATTTGCAACACACAACTTAAAACATACAAAATGAAAATTTCAATAGGAAACGATCACGCCGGACCAGATTACAAAAAGGCAATTGTTGAAATGCTTATCGCAAAAGGACATCAAATAACCAATTATGGAACTGATTCAGTTGATAGTGTTGATTATCCTGATTTTGGACATCCAGTAGCTACTGATGTTACAGAAGGTAAAGCTGATTTAGGAATTGTAATTTGCGGAAGCGGAAACGGAATTGCAATGACTGTTAATAAACATGCTCAAGTTCGTGCAGCTTTGTGTTGGACTAAAGAAATTGCAGTTTTAGCGCGCCAACATAATGATGCTAATATTATTAGTATTCCTGCTCGTTTCACTTCAATTCCACAAGTATTAGAAATGGTTGAAGCTTTTATTACTACTGATTTTGAAGGTGGCAGACACCAAAATCGTGTCAATAAAATAGCCTGTCCATAAAATTTTGGCTGCTTCGCAGCTTTATAATTACATCAAGCTCGGTTTTTCACTGGGCTTTTTTTATTTTCTATTGACTAAATTAATGTTTTATCACTTAAAATTCCAAAGTTAAAACATAGATAGAGCAGTGCAATTTGTAAAGTAGCAAGTAACCAAAACTTCCATAAATAGCTTTTTTTGGCTGTTTTATGTCTAAAAAGTAGCATTGCAATTCCGGAACCAAATGTTCCGCCTAGAAATACAAAACTCAAAAGAGTACGTTCAGGTATTCTTTTTTTGTGATTTGTAGCTAAAAATTTATCATAACCTATGCTCACAAAAGCGATTAGGTTAATCATAAAAAAGAAACAGAATAAAACAGTCATTTGATTTAAATTAAAGTCAAAGATATTATTTTAGCATTTAGAAAATAGAGACAATGACAAATATAGATTTCATAAAAAAACAGGTTGCTACAGTAGCCATAAACATTCAAAAAACAGTTCAACTTTTACAAGAAGATTGTACGATTCCGTTTATTTCCCGTTATCGAAAAGATACTACTGGAAATCTAGATGAAGTACAAATTGAACACATTGCCAAGCTTCAAAAAGAATACGAAGCGATTGTAAAACGCAAAGAAGGGATCGTAAAATCAATTGAAGAGCAAAACGGATTAACGCCAGAATTAGACAAAAAAATACAACAAAGTTTTGATTTACAAGAATTAGAAGATTTGTATTTGCCTTTCAAAAAGAAGAAAAAAACCAAAGCTGATGTGGCTCGAGAAAATGGTTTAGAACCATTAGCGAAAATCATCATGGCTCAAAACAAAGAGGATATTGATTTCCTAGCAACGAAATATTTGAACGATAGTGTCCATAATGAAGATGCTGCTTTGCAGGGTGCAAGGGATATTATTGCCGAATGGATCAACGAAAATATTTTTGTTCGTAAACAGTTGCGTCGTTTGTATGAGCGCAAAGCAACCATCACGACCAAAGTAGTAAAAACCAAAAAAGACGAAGAAGGCGCTCAAAAATTCAACCAATATTTTGATTGGTCTGAACCGTTAACAAAAGCACCTTCGCATAGATTATTAGCAATGCTTCGTGCCGAAAATGAGGGTTTTATCAAGTTTAAAGTAGAAGTAGATCTTGATGAAGCCTATGATATTATTGACGAATTGGTTTTAAAAGGAGACAGTCCAGCCACGCCACACGTACAATTAGCCATTGAAGACAGCTACAAACGATTGCTAAATCCTGCTATTTCAAACGAAGCTTTGCAAGAAGCGAAAGCCAAGGCTGATGCCAATTCGATTCAGGTTTTTGCTACCAATTTAGGGCAGTTATTGCTTGCGCCACCGTTGGGTGAAAAAAGAATTTTAGCCATCGACCCAGGATTTCGTTCAGGTTGTAAAGTAGTATGCTTAGACGAAAAAGGCGATTTAATTTACAATGAAACCATTTATCCGCACGCGCCACAAAACGAAACCGCTATGGCCATGAAAAAGATAAAATCGATGGTAAACGCCTATAATATTGATGCTATTTCAATAGGTAACGGAACAGCATCGCGCGAAACCGAATTCTTTATTAAAAAAATTGCTTTTGATAGAACGGTTCAGGTTTTCATTGTTTCAGAGGCGGGTGCTTCGGTGTATTCCGCTTCCAAAATTGCTCGTGAAGAATTCCCAAATTATGATGTAACCGTGAGAGGCTCAGTTTCTATCGGTCGCCGATTGAGTGATCCTTTGGCCGAGTTGGTAAAAATTGATCCAAAAGCCATTGGCGTAGGCCAATACCAGCACGATGTGGATCAAAGTAAATTGAAAGAAGAACTGGATACTACTGTGGTTCGTTGCGTGAATTCAGTTGGAGTAAACATCAACACTGCGAGTAAACATTTGTTGAGTTATGTGAGTGGAATAGGCGAGAAGCTAGCCGAAAATATTGTGAATTACCGTTCAGAAAATGGTCCTTTTGAGGATCGAAAACAACTCAAAAAAGTACCTCGTTTGGGCGAAAAAGCTTTTCAGCAAGGGGCTGCTTTTATTCGAATTAAAGACGGGAAAAATCCATTGGATAACTCAGCCGTTCACCCCGAAGCTTATTCAATTGTGGAAAAAATGGCCAAAGATTTGAAGCTGAAAGTCACTGATTTGATTGCTAACAAAGAGAAAACAGCCTTAATTAAACCAGAAAATTACATTACGGCTGAAATAGGTTTATTGACTTTAAAAGACATTATTAAAGAATTAGAAAAACCCGGTTTAGACCCTAGAAAAGCTGCAAAAGTTTTCGAATTTGATCCGAATGTAAAAACCATTAAAGATGTTAGGACTGGAATGATTTTGAACGGAATTGTTAATAACATTACTAATTTTGGTTGTTTTGTAGACTTGGGTATTAAAGAAAGTGGTTTGGTACACATTTCTCAACTCAAAGCCGGTTTTGTAAGCGATGTCAACGAAGTGGTCAAGTTACACCAGCATGTTACTGTAAAAGTAACCGAAGTAGATGAGGATAGAAAGCGAATTCAGTTGACGATGGTTTTGTAAAATAAAAAAGCCCTAGTTCTTAAAATGAATTAAGAACTAGGGCTTTCTAAAATATTGTTTTTTAAAAAAAGATTACTCTTTTGTTTCTTCTTTTTTACTTAAAGTCTGGCTGTCTTCTTTTGCAGCATTCTTAAATTCCTTGATCCCACCACCAAGACCTTTCATTAATTCCGGTATCTTTTTACCACCAAAAAGGAGTAAAACAACAGCAATGATTAAAATCCATTCTGAACCACCCGGCATGAAACCTAAAGTTATGTTTAAAAAGTTCATATCTCTAATATTTAAATATAAGTTACAAAGGTAAATAGAAATATGCATCCTAAATTTTTTTTGTTCAGTTTTTTTTGATTCAATCACCGTTAAAAATTTACTAAATGTGGTATTTTTATTTTAACGGCTTGTAAAAACTAGTAAATACAAGCAATAACAATTATTGTTATATTTGTTTGATAAACAAATTCTATGTCCAAGAAAAGACTAAAACGTAAATTTATAAAGGAAAATTTATTCAATAAGAGGCGTTTAATTATCTTAAACGAGGATACTTTTGAAGAAACTTTTTCCTTGAAACTTACTTTAATGAATGTATTTGTAGTAGCGAGTGTAGGGGCAATACTTATTATAATTGTTACTACTTTTATAATTGCATTTACTCCTTTAAGAGAGTTTATACCAGGCTATTCGTCGTCAAAATTAAAAAGAGAAGCCATAGAACTTGCTTTAAAATCAGATTCTTTGTCTAAGGCTATTAAACAAAATGAGGATTATTTGAACGGAATAAAAAAGGTATTGACTGGAAAATTAGAATACGCAAAATTCAACAAGGATTCCATTTTAGAATCGGCAACTACTTCAGATAAAGAAATAGACTTGTCCGCTACTGATGCGGAGTTGGAGTTACGAGAACAAGTTGCACTTGAGGACCAAAAAGCAAAATCATCAGGTTCTAAAACTAAAAAGTCAAACTAAAAATCTTTAAAAAGAAGCACTTACATAATGTCAATAAAATCATTTGCTGCAAAATTATTTGCACATAAAATATACCAGAAAACGCAAAAATGGGCAGCAGAACCAGTTGCTACACAGCAAAAAGTATTGCAACAGTTAATTGCTCAAGCAAGCACTACTCAGTTTGGAAAAGACCATCATTTTGAAAGTATAAAAACCGAAAAAGACTTTGCAAAGCAAGTACCTATTCGAGATTATGAGGCGTTAAAACCTTATGTTGACCGAGTGGTACAAGGCGAAGCAGATATTCTATGGAAAGGGAAACCTTTGTATTTTGCTAAGACATCAGGAACAACATCCGGAGCAAAGTATATTCCGTTGACTAAGGAATCAATGCCGTATCATATTGAGGCTGCTCGCAACGCGATCTTGCATTACATTCATGAAACCGGAAATGCAGATTTTGTAGATGGTAAAATGATTTTCTTGCAAGGAAGCCCGATCTTAGAAGAAAAAAACGGAATAAAATTAGGGCGCTTATCCGGAATTGTAGCACATTTTGTTCCAAAATACCTTCAAAAAAATAGAATGCCATCTTGGGAAACCAATTGTATTGAAGATTGGGAAACCAAAGTAAATGCCATTGTAGAGGAAACGTTTCACGAGAATATGGCTGTGATTTCAGGTATACCTTCTTGGGTGCAAATGTATTTTGAGAAGTTGCATCAAAAAGGAGGGAAGCCTGTGGGCGAAATTTTTAAAAACTTTAATTTGTTCATTTACGGCGGTGTGAATTATGAACCGTATCGGGCGAAGTTTGAGAATTTAATAGGTCGAAAAGTAGACAGCATTGAATTATTTCCAGCTTCGGAAGGATTTTTTGCGTATCAAGATTCTCAAAAGGAAAAAGGAATGCTGCTACTATTGAACTCCGGAATTTTTTATGAGTTTATCAAAAGTGACGAATTTTATACCGATCCCGATGGTTCGGGACCAAGACGATACACCATTGGCGAAGTTGAATTGAGTCTAAATTATGTTTTAATTATTTCAACCAATGCAGGACTTTGGGGGTATAATATTGGTGATACCGTTCAGTTTACGAGTTTAAAACCGTATCGCGTCATTGTATCTGGCAGAATCAAACATTACATATCGGCTTTTGGAGAACATGTTATTGGTAAGGAAGTAGAAAGTGCTTTGCAAGAAGCTATTACTGGAACATCAATCAGAATTAATGAATTTACAGTAGCCCCACAAATCACGCCAGCCGAGGGATTACCGTATCACGAATGGTTTATAGAATTTGATTCCGAAGGATCCGGAGAACCAGAAAATTTAGAGAATTTTGCGGAAGCGCTGGACAATGCCATGCGAAAACAAAACATGTATTATGATGATTTGATTGTGGGCAAGGTGTTGCAAAAAGTGGTGGTTACCAAAGTAGTTAAAAACGGTTTTCAAGAATACATGAAATCGATTGGGAAATTAGGGGGTCAAAACAAAATTCCAAGACTTTCGAATGATAGAAAGATAGTGGATTTGTTAAAAAGAGAATAAATGTCATACCTTTGCAGGTTAGAAAATAAGTAGAAAATGAAAGAAACAAAAAATATATCGCGCTCAAGAGCACAAGAATCATCGGCAGCAATTGAAAAAATGTACATTACCATGCGCCACCTTTTTAATAGAGGATTTTACAAGCCAATGGGAGTATCTGGTGATACACTTCGCGAGGCGTTACTTGCTTTACGACCAGAAATTTATGGTAATATTGCCGAAGAGAAAGTAGAATTGAACGGACTTTTATACGTAATTGAACGACTTCCGGTAGGAATTGAAGAATGCCGTTTTATCAATCTTACTTCAGACGAAGGTTACTCTAAATCGCATTTTCAAGCTATTGTTCCTCCAAAAAGACGTCGTAATTGCTACCGAATTGATGAGGAGCAAATGAATGTCGAAATTACAAGAGGGCGATCAGATATTTACGATATTTTAACGCACTTGACCTTCATATTTATTGAATCGCACAAAATCAGGAACCGTGTTTTACTGGATGATGCTGGTGAGGTTTCTCGTGACTGGTACAAACTAGAACAGGCAGTTTCTCAAAAGAAAAAGCTTACGCAAGTAGAGAAAGAAAAAGCCATCTCGCATGCAGCTAACATATTAGGTAGAACTTTTGCTGAGGTTTTGGATATTTATGATGCCTTTGGTTCAGCAGCTGCACCAGACCGTTTTTTACATGTGATTTATTGGTTAGGAAAATTAGCTATTGAAGAAATAGTTGATGATAATAAGAGAACAATCACTTTTAGTCCTATTTTAAGAGAACGTTTGGGACACCACATTCATGGCGAAGTTTGGGCTACCAATATTAAAGAGGTTTTAAAAGAAAATCAACTTTTAGACCGACCAATTCATGTAATCAGTGCTAATATGCACAGTGTGATGAATTCGATTTTTGCAACTGAAGTTTTAAAAACAAAGTTCAAAGACAAATCGGATTTCTTTATTTATGAAGAGCTAAGTAGATCAGGAGCTGATGAGGTACGCAATCAAGTTACTGCAGTTGCATTGAAACAAGGAATGATTTCTTTGCCAGATTCCTCAGGAACTAATATTGATGTACAAATTTTTGATACAGCTAAAATCAATTGGGCTAAAACATCATTTCCTAGTGCCAAGACTGATGATAAAAAACCAGTTTTAATAGTGATGGATTATGCTTTTGGGGAGCAAGCCTATGAGACAATTGACGAGTTGTTGAAACCTTTTAAGAAAGACACTTTATTAAACGTAGAATCGGTTTCTATTATGGGTAAAGCAGGAATTTTAGAGGGAGGAAAAGGAGATATCATGATTCCAAATGCGCATATAAATGAAGGAACTGCAGACAATTATTTTTTTGAAAACGAACTAACGGCTGAGATGTTTGAAGGAAATGACATTGCTGTTTTTGCGGGACCAATGGTAACTGTTTTGGGAACTTCATTACAGAACAGAGATTTATTAAAGTTTTTCCACGAGTCTACTTGGGGAATTATTGGTCTTGAAATGGAAGGTTCTTATTATCAAAAGGCCATTCAATCTGCCTCAAAAATTAGAAGAAGTGTTCCTCATGACATCAAAGTACGTTATGCCTATTATGCCTCAGATAATCCGCTTGAAACAGGAAGTACTCTTGCCTCTGGAGGATTAGGTACAACAGGTGTAAAACCTACT
Source organism: Flavobacterium sp. I-STPP5a (assembly GCF_009764685.1). GTDB lineage: Bacteria > Bacteroidota > Bacteroidia > Flavobacteriales > Flavobacteriaceae > Flavobacterium. The sequence goes on from NZ_VHLM01000078.1 coordinate 43,627, forward strand.
TACTTGATTACAATTAAAATATTGGAACAAATTTTCAACGTAAAATAAAACTTATAAATGAGTACAAATGTACCCAATACTACTGAAGAACAAGAAATTGACTTTACTCATATCTCGAAAAAAATAGGTGCTTTATTAGATAATTTTAGCACTTATTTGTTCAGATGTATTCATTTTTTTGTCAAAAATGCTCGCATTATTCTTATTCTTTTTATAATAGGTGTTGGACTAGGAGTATATCTAGATTACAGCAATAAAATTTATAAAAGTGAGGTTACGGTGGCTCCAAACTTTGGTAGTACAGATTATTTGTATTCAAAGATTGATCTATTAAGTGCAAAGTTTAGGGAGCGTGACACTCTTTTTTTGAAAGCACTAGGTATAAAGCAGGCTGATAAAATAACCAAAATTACTATAGAACCTGTTGTAGATGTTTACAATTTTATCAATAACAGCGAACAAAATTTCGAATTATTGAAATTGATGGCTGAAGATGGCGATTTAAAAGCAATTGTAAAAGAGACAACAACTAGTAAAAACTATGATTTTCATACCATAACGTTTGTAACAAAAGGAAAGGCAAATAGTAAAATTACTATTCAACCCATTTTAAATTATTTGAATTCAAGCGAGTATTATAAGCAAGTTCAGCAGGTTTCTGTCCAGAATATTCGAAACAAAATCAAAATTAATGATGGAATCGTTGGTCAAATAGATGGTATTTTAAGTGCTGTTTCGGAGTCGGCTACTGGCAAAAATCAAAAAAGCAATAGTCTAGTGTATTATAACGAAAATACACAGTTGAATGATGTGATTAAAACTAAAGAACTACTAATAAAGGAAAACGGTATTTTGAAAGTTTCGTTGTTGTCATCAAATAAAATTGTTAAGGATATTAGTGCCGTATTAAATATGGAAAGCTCGGGGCTTATCAATGGTAAATTAAAATTGATTTTGCCTTTACTATTTATATTCCTTTTTATTGCTATCCGGCTATTTACAGCTTTTTACAAAAAGCAATATATAAAAGCAGAACTAAGAGCCTCATAATACTATCGGTATGTAAGGAATAATATAAGCATGAACAGGATCACGCTTGCATCTACTTATGCTGGCAATATGCAAACAATTGAGATCTATTGCACAACCCATAGTAAAAAGGGTTTATGACACTCATTTATTAGACATTATTTAAAAAAATTATGAAATTTATTCAGACCAAATTAGACGGCTGCTTTATTATAGATCCTTCAATAATTTCTGACGAAAGAGGATATTTTATGGAAAGTTATAATGCAAATACTTTTAAAAACGGGATTAGTCAGGACATTCAATTTGTACAAGATAATCAATCTTTTTCGACAAAAGGTGTTTTGAGAGGTCTCCATTATCAAACAGGGATTCATGCTCAAGCAAAGTTAGTAAGGGTTTTACAGGGAGAAGTACTAGATGTTGCTGTCGATATTAGACCTAATTCTGCAACATTTGGACACTATGTTTCGGTTGTGCTTTCTGGTGATAATCAAAAACAGTTTTTTATACCAAGAGGTTTTGCACATGGATTTTTAGTTTTGAGCGAAACCGCTACTTTTTTTTATAAGTGCGATAATTTTTATAACAAAGATTCCGAAGCTGGAATTAAGTACAATGATTCTAGCCTAAACATTGATTGGCAGTTTCTAACAGATGAATTACTTATATCTGAAAAAGACCTACTATTACCTACTTTAGAGAATGCAAAATGCGCTTGGTAGTTCTTGTTACCGGTGCAAATGGACAAGTAGGGCAGTCTATTCAATTTATTGCAGATAACTATCCTCAAATTGATTTTGTTTTTTGTGATTCAAAATCCCTTGATATTACTGAATCATCATCAATTGAAGCTGTTTTTAAGGAAATTAAGCCTGATTTTTGTGTTAATACTGCCGCTTATACGGCAGTGGATCAAGCCGAAAGTCAAGTGGAACAAGCATTTGCTATCAACGCAAGTGGTGCTAAGAATTTAGCTAAAGCTTGTGCCACTTTCAAAACAATATTAATTCATATTTCTACTGATTTCATTTTTGACGGTCAGAGTCAAACGCCATATACAGAAGTTTCTTTTCCAAATCCACAAAGCATTTACGGACAATCAAAATTAGATGGTGAAATTGCCATTCAAGAGTGTTTGAAAGACTATTTTATTGTGAGGACATCATGGGTTTATTCGCAATTTGGATCTAATTTTAAGAAGTCAATGCTTCGATTAGCTACAGAAAGAGAGCAATTATCAGTAGTTAATGATCAAATAGGAACGCCTACAAACGCCGTAGATCTAGCAGAAGTAGTGGTGCATATTATATTATATACTGTTGAAAACCCAGAGAAGAATAGGTTTGGAGTATACCATTTCAGTAACGAAGGACAATGCAGTTGGTTTGAATTTGCTCAAAAAATATTTGAGGTAAATAGCGTAAGTATTGCCTTGAACCCAATTCCGAGCAGCAGTTATCCCACACCCGCCCAACGACCAAAATATAGTGTTTTAGATAAAAGTAAAATTAAAAAAGCATTTAACATTACTATTAAAACATGGGATAAGGCACTGTAACGGTGAACAAACTAACTTGATTTTACATGTTGAAAAAATTATACCGGTCATTTAGCACTCAAATTGCACAGAATTTCTTTTATTTTGGAGTTGTGAAGTTTGCTAATATAGTCTCCAAGTATCTCTTGTTGGTTTATCTAGTGCGTACCTTAGGAGAACAAGGCTACGGTATTTTGACTTGGGTAGATTCATTTACACAGTATTTTTTGATACTTGTTAATTTTGGTTTTGATATGTACGTTGCAAAATACATTGTTGAAAACAAAGAGAACAAAACGAAAATAAATGAGATTATTTCAACTGTTTTAACCATTAAAACTCTTTTGTTTATCATTGGGTTTATTCTCGTGGGATTATTTTCTTTGAATGCTGAAATTGCAAAGCATATTCACTTAATTTTTTTAATGCTTGGTATGGGAATTGGCGAGATTTTATTCCCAATTTGGTATTTTCAAGGAATAGAAAAAATGAAACCCATTGCAATTGTAAGTGTTGTTTCGCGAACATTGCTTGTTGTGCTTACGCTCTTGTTTGTAAATAACACGCATGACCTTATCATATATGTGTTGATTTTGGTGGTTACTAATCTTGTTTGGGGCGGCTTAGGTTTTTATTTTTTGGTTAAGATCGCCAAATTTGAATTTATACTTGTTCCTTTTGCAGTTTTAAAACACTATTTTAAGGAGGGATATTTGTTTTTTTTAGGACGATTTTCTACACTTTTTTTGAACTTTGGAACTATTTTTTTAATTGGATATTTCTGTTCAAAAAGTTTAGTATCTGGTTTTGATATTGCTTCTAAAATATTGTTTGCTTTTGTTTTTCCATTTGAAGTTATTCAACAGGCAGTTTTTCCTTCCATTGTTAGGACCAGGAGTAAAGTGTTTCTACAAAAATTAATGCTCTTTACTTTTTGTAGTTCATTGTTTTTTGCAGGAATTATTTTTTATTTTTCAGTTGAATTCATGACTTTTTTTGGTGGGACTCAAATGGCAAAATATGCTAGTTTATTAGAATTGTTAGTGGTACTTATTCCTGTAATAAGTTGCTCGATTGTTATGGGAAGTTGTTCCTTAGTAGCATTTGGTGCTTTGAAAGAATACAATTATGCACTATTGTTTTCATGTTTGCTATATGTTTGCGTGGTGATGCTGCTTTATGTTTTAAATCAAATATCTTTTGCAAATTTAATTGTACTTCGTATAGGTGTAGATGTATTCATGGTCGTGGTTCTTTTTTATTTTGCATTTAAAAGAAAAACGTTTTTTTAATCGTACTGTAAACGAATCAGATAAATGTAGTAAGGTGGTTGTGATTATAGTAAATTCAGTGATAAAAATTAAAAATTGCTACTATATTTGTGCAAAAAATTGAATTTAAAAAGACAAAAATGAAAAATATTATTTATTTAGTACTTGTTTTAGTGCTAGTAGTTTCCTGCAAAGAAGAGGAAAAGAAAACGGATTCGTTCAGTTTAAAAGAAATTGTAAATAAACAAAAGTACCAGATGGAATTGTACCAGGTGCAAGATAATGAATACACTGTGGTTGTTTTGAATAGATTTACGGGAAAAGTTTTTATCGGTAAAAATGCTGCTGGATGGTATGAAGCTACGAATGCAGAAAGTATTACGGCATACAAAACACCAACATACTCCATGAAAGTTTTTAAAGGTCCTGAATCAAGTCCACAAATTGCTGTGATGGATGAAAAAGAGGGCGATTTGTATATGTATATTGTGGGTCATACTGCTAATTTTTACAATGCAAATGCTACTATTAAAGCCCTTGAAGATCTATAATTTATTAATATTTTGAAATGATGGTAAGTTTATTTTTCCTATTCTTGCTGATAGGCACGTTCTATTGGAAGCGAAAAATATTTTTGCTATCACCTGTTGATGTTTTTGTTTTGTTCTTTATTGCCGTACTAGCGGCCACGTTTTTATATCATAATTTTTATCCAAAATATGAGAAATTCAATTTTTTTGATTTTGATTTTATTGGTAAAAATAAGTTCAATCGAACGTTTTTAGTGTATGTAAAAATGCTTGCTCTTTTTGTAGTAGGTGTTTTTTTATATGGTTTTTGTAATAAATCATATTTTGTTTTAGCAAAACAACGCATTAAGCTTATTAATGTTCAAAATATAAAGCTAAATACTACTCAAATACGTGCTGTGATTATAGTAATAGCTGCAGTTTGTTTGGTCTTGATTTACATTGATTATGGATCTTTATTGTTTTATAGAGTTGATTATATTCCTAAAGAAAACTCTATTTTTAAGATCATGTACCAAAATTTATTGATTGTTTTATGTCTTCTGTCTGGTATCCTTTATAGAACTAATAAATCGATTGCTGTAATGGCTTTCTTTATTGCCATGACTATTGGGATAGGTGTGGGCAGTAGGGCAGCCACTATTTACTTGGTAGCGTTTGGTTTGAGTTATGCTTTATTTTTGACACAGCAGCAGGCGAAGTTATTTTTTTTACTTTTCATTCCGTTTGTGGTCGTATTTTTTGGTTATAACATCTCACTCCGTTTAGAGTCGAATATGCATGGTCTAATTCCATATCTAAAAGTCACAATTTCCAAACCAGAGATTTTGTTCAAGTATACAGTAATGAATATTTATTATACTTTTATTTTTGGATTTTATGCTACTTCAGAAACCATCCATTTATATAAAAATGCTTCTGTAGCAAACTTAATTACAACTTTGAGTCCTTTGCCAGGACGATTGACAAATTGGTATGCAATCGCTTCTAAATTAAGGATAAATGAGATTGCTCCTTACACCGCTATTGGAGAAATGGCAAAATATCCGATTTTTAGTTACTTGTATTATGTTGCATTGGGGTACTATTTTGCGGCAATGGATTATTTCATAAAAAATCAAGTGCTATATAAAAAGTACTTTTGGGCAGCGTTGCAATTTTTACTTTTGGTTTTATATGTTGTTCATAGTTTTGAGTACAACCTGCGGTCTTCACATCGGTTTATTTATTATTCCATGGTGCTTTATGGGTTCTATGTTATTGTTAAAGCTGTTAAATTACCGTACAAAACAGAATCTAAAACTATGACTAAAATATGAAAAGTGTGTTGAAAGACGTGACTCTTAAAAATCTGACGCCCTATGTAGCTTTTTTTTGTGGCTTGTATGTATTACTACCTTTTAAAATAAAACCTATAACTGTGTTTGTGTTTTTTATTTGGAGTCTGGTTTACATTCGTAAAAATAAAATAAAGCAAAAATTTAATTTAAAAATTCTCGCTCTAGCTAGTACATTCTTTCTTATCTATGCTGTTAGCCTTTTGTTTTCTGAAAATGTTCAAAAAGGAATCACCGTTTTGGTCCGTTGCATTCCCATTGTTGTAATTCCGCTAGCGTATTTTTTACTTACGCATGCAGCACGAATACAATTCAACCAAATTTTCAAAAAAACTTTTATTATTGCCGCTAGTGTATACTCTTGTTTGGTATTTTTTTACTTATTTCAACTGGGTTATTTTAGTCAGAAACATGATTTATTTTACTGTTATTCCTATATAACTCACGAATTTTGGGGTTTTAATGAGCATCCTATTTACCTTTCGCTATTTTTTGCGGTAGCTTTATTTTTTCTTCTAATGGAAGGATTTAAAAGTAAAATAGCGAATGCCATTTTGTTTATAATTTTAATTTGTGGACTATTAATTCTGGCTCGAAAAGGTGTGATCGCAGCGTTTTTTGTACTTGCTGGTGTATTTGTAGTGTGTACAAGAGACACGAAACAGACTCTTAAATTAGTATTTATTTTCAGTACTTTATTCCTTTTGTCGCTTTGTGTCGCTGAGATTAGAGGCCGTTTTTTAGAAGTTTTTGATAGCAGTAAAGTTATAAATAATAAGGAAACTTCCTCTGGTATTAGGTATATTCTATGGAATACAAGTCAAAAAGCAATTGAGAATTCAAATTATTTGGGTGTTGGTGTAGGAGATGTTCAAAAAGTGTTAAGCCATGAACTGGCAACAGCTGGCTATACTGTTTTAGCAAAAGAAAATTATAATTCCCACAATCAATATTTACAAATAGGACTTGCCACTGGTATTTTTGGTATTGTACTTTATGTTTTATCATTGGTTTATATTTTGCTAGACTTTATAAAAAAACAAAATATTGAAGCAGTAATTTTGCTGCTATTTTTTATGCTTACATTTCTTTTTGAAAGTGTTTTAGAACGGCAAAACGGCATTATCCTGTACTCGTTTGTTATTGGTATGCAACTTTATACTTCTAAGTATAAGAAAAGTATTCTACGATGAGAAAAAAGTTGTTAATAATAGGACCTTTTCCGGGACCACCAAAAGGAATTAGCTTGTCTAATCAAGTGGTTGCAAATGGATTTTCTAAAAAAAATTGGCATTTTTCACAAATAAATACAGAAGTATCAGATGCTGTAAACAGTAGTATTGGACAATTTTCGATCGATAAATTGTCTTTTCTTAAAACCTATTTACAGTTGTACAAAATTTGGAGTGCTCAAGTAGTCTATATTACTATAGGCATTACTTTTTTTGGAGTTTTAAAATATGCACCTTTTATTTTCTTGGCAAAAATTTTACAAAAAAAATTAGTAGTACATGTGCACAGTAACCATCTCAAAAAAGAATATAGCTCCTTAAAAGGATTCAAAAAGAAACTCTTTTTTAAAATACTTGCTTCGTTTGATGCGGGAATCGTTCTTAGTAAGTCTCTTAGGGATAACTTAACTCCTTTCATCGTAAATGAGTCTGTTTATGAAGTCTATAATTTTGTTGAGGATCAACTAGTAGTCTCAGAGCAAGTGTTACATGAGCGTAAAGATTTTTCAAAAGTGAAGCTATTTTTTTTAAGTAATTTACTGGAGGAAAAAGGCATAAATATATTGCTTAAAGTACTGCAAAGATTTCAAAATGAAGGTTTGTCTCTCGAAGTTAGAATTGCTGGTAATACAATTGAAGGCAACAATCTGGATGATTTATTTTTGAGCTTAGATTCTATTTCCTATTTAGGGACGGTAACGGGTACGGCTAAGCAAGATTTGTTGATTTGGGGTAATGTTTTTTGTTTACCAACTTTTTTCAGCATGGAAGGACAACCTATTAGTATCCTCGAGGCAATGGCCTTCAATGCTTTTATTGTGACGACAAAACATGCAGGAATTCCGGATATCTGTTCAGATTTAAATGCTGTTTTTTGTAATGAAAAAAGTGAAGATGATTTGTATAAACAATTGAAGTACACTATTGATAACTGGGATCAATTACAAAAAAAAGCGATTGCAAATGGCGTATTTGCTAGAGAAACCTTTACCGAAACTAGGTTTATTAATACTATTGAAGAAATAATTTTAGAAACCTTGAGAAGGTAAATGGCACTTATGAAAATAACAATTATTGGGCATAATTATTTTCCAGAGGATAGTGGTATAGGTTTATATACGACTGGTATGGCTGAATTTTTAGCCTCAAAACATGAGGTAAGTGTAATTTCTGGAGTACCGTATTATCCGCAATGGCAAATACATGAAAATTATGTGAATAGTTCGTTGTTTTTCATGGAAACCATAAATAATGTCAAAGTATATAGGTTCAAGCAATATACACCTGCAAAGCCTAATTTTTTCAAACGTGTTTTGCAAATGCTTCATTTTTTTATGGGCTCCTTGGTAAATGCTTTTAAAGTAAAAAAAGCGGATGTTATTATCGTGATCATGCCGTTTACACTTTCGATAATTTTGGGTTGGTTTATAAAATGTTTTAATGGAGGATTATTGTGGGTGCACATACAAGATTTCGAATTTGATGCTGCTTGTAATTCCTTAATAGATTCTAAAAATAAGTGGTATAAAAAAATATTATTTTCAATTGAAAGATGGATCATTAACCGAGCCGATTATACTAGTACTATTAGTAAAGGAATGATGTCCAAATTAGCAGAAAAATCAACTCTTATTCCTGTTTTTTTTCCTAATTGGATTGACTATTCCGTAATTGATCCTAATAAGAAATCGGTTAATTCTATTTTTGGACCAGATACATTTAACATTCTTTACTCGGGTAACATTGGCGAAAAGCAAGATTGGGACTTTTATATTGAATTTGTAACAGCGATGCAAGCGCATCCAGATTTTCATTTTTATCTAGTAGGAGAGGGAGCAAAACGAGAAGAAGTGGTACGAAGATTACAAGGAAGAGATAATTTTACCTATTGGGCTCCAGTACAGTACACAGAATTAAGTAATTTATTATGCCATGCTGATACGCATGTGTTATTTCAAAAACCAGAGTTTAAAGATCTGGTAATGCCTTCAAAAATTTTAGGCATGATGGCTAGTGCAAAGCCATCAATAATTACAGGTCATGCTAGTTCTGAGATAAAGGAAACGTTTAAATATTCGCAAGCAGGGTTTTACTTTTCTGAAAATTCTGTGGAGCAGATTAAGAATGTACTTTTTCAATTGAAATCAGAGCCTGAGAAAGCAAAAGAAATGGGCTTGAAGGCGAGGCAATACGTAATTAATAATCTTGCTTTAGAACATGTTTTAGCCCAGTTTGAAAAGGACCTTATTAATAAAAAAAATCGCTTTAAATAAGCTAAACAGACTAGTTGTCTAGAGTTGCGGTGCTAATTTTTTTTAGCCGAAAAACTTATTATGTGGAACCGAATTACTATTTTGATATTTATTCGAAAAAATTAAATTGGGTTGAAAATAATAGATAATTCATTTAAGAAGTCGTTTTTTTTAATTCTAAAATGCTAATTAAATACTACTAATAAAGCTCATATTGTATGGGTTTTATTTTATCTTGCACCACTAAAAATAAGATTTTTTTAACAAAAGATAATTACATTACAATGAAGTATTCTATACTGATCAAGCAATTGTTTATCGTTGCAAAATCCAGATGGGTTTTACAACTAGTTCAAGGAAAACTTTTTTCTTTTGCATCTTTTGAAGTAGTTTCAAATTTAAAAAAAATGGTACCGGAATTAACCACTATAATTGATGTGGGCGCTAATTCAGGTCAATTTACCAAAGTAGCAGCACATTTATACCCGCAAGCGCAAATACATACTTTTGAGCCATTGCCAGATTTGTATCCAATAATTAAAAAAAAATTCGGCAGTAACCCAAACATAAAAACCTATAATATCGCTTTGGGAAATGAGGATGGGACAATTCTATTCAATAAAAATAAATTTGGACATACAAGTTCTGTTCTCGAAATTAGTCAAGATAACATTCATTTTACACGAAAAGATAATGAGTTAGAGCAAATAAGAGTCCAAATAAAGAAGTTAGATTCTTTGGCATTACCTGTGGACAAAACAAATTTATCATTACTTAAATTAGATGTTCAAGGGTATGAACTTGAGGTTTTAAAAGGAGCCGATGAAACTATAAAGGCTATTGGTTATATAATCATCGAAGCAAACTTAGAGGAGTTATATTCAAGTCAGCCTTCCTTTAATACGATGAATAATTATCTTCAAGACAAAGGGTTTGAATTGATGGGAATGCTTGATTTTAATCTTGGTAATAAAAACAAATACATTGAGGTTGACTTATTGTACAGGAAAATTTCTCCACAAAACGAATAGTGTTGTTCTTGATGATCCTTTTTCCTCTCTGGTTGGCACCCGAGAATAAAACGATGAATTATTGTAAAATCAATAATCTGCCACAATCAATTTATACTTTTAAAATAAAGTTGGGTCTTGTATAGTTATTTTGATTAAATCAAGCCTTTTTTTGAGAACAAACTATATTTTTGTACAAACGAAAATCAAATTTTTTTAAATAATGAAAAGAATACTTATCACCGGAGCCGCAGGATTTTTAGGATCACATCTTTGTGACCGTTTCATAAAAGAAGGCTACCATGTTATTGGGATGGATAATCTCATTACGGGAGATTTAAAAAATATTGAGCATCTTTTCAAATTGGAGCAGTTTGAATTTTACCATCATGACATCACCAAGTTTGTACACATTCCTGGAAATTTAGACTATATTTTACACTTTGCATCGCCTGCAAGTCCTATTGATTATTTAAAAATTCCTATACAAACCTTGAAAGTTGGTTCCCTTGGTACTCATAATTTATTGGGATTGGCCAGAGTTAAAAAAGCACGAATTCTTATTGCATCCACTTCTGAAGTGTATGGAGATCCATTGGTACACCCACAAACCGAGGAATATTATGGCAACGTAAATACCATAGGACCAAGAGGAGTGTATGACGAAGCCAAACGTTTTCAGGAATCTATAACCATGGCATACCACACTTTTCATGGCGTAGAAACAAGAATTGTTCGAATTTTCAATACATACGGACCAAGAATGCGCCTCAATGACGGACGTGTTATTCCAGCTTTTATAGGTCAAGCTATTCGTGGCGAGGACTTAACCATTTTTGGCGATGGTATGCAAACCCGTTCTTTTTGCTACGTTGATGATCAGGTAGAAGGTATTTTTAGATTGTTGCATTCGGATTATGTTTTGCCTGTAAATATTGGAAACCCAGACGAAATTACCATTAAAGATTTTGCCGAAGAAATCATTAAACTCACAGGTACCAATCAAAAAGTGGTGTACCATCCGTTACCGATAAACGATCCATTACAGCGTCAACCTGATATTACTAAAGCCAAAGAATTGCTTGGTTGGGAGGCAAAAGTAGGCCGTGCCGAAGGAATGAAAATCACCTACGAGTATTTTAAATCTTTATCTAAGGAAGAACTTTCAAAAGAAGAGCACAAGGATTTTTCTAAGTATATATTTTAAAAATTTGGTTTCTTTTCATGCTATATTCAAATCGAATGGCTTTAAGAACATTTCATTTTTTTAAATAGTACCAAAGCAAGTATGATTACATGCCATTATAATTTGTAATACAGTGAAAACCAAAACAGGAAGATATTCTGGTTATATACGTCCCTTTTCATTTGCCATTGATTTGTTGATAATCAATGTCTTGTTGTGGTATATGACTGATTTTCCTGTAAAGACACTTTTTTATCCATTATTAATAAGTTTAAGCTGGTTTATAATTGCGGCAAACTTGGGATTTTATGAAGTTTACAGGTACACTAAAGTGATTTCTATACTAAATTGTGCCTTAAAACAAGGAGTTGTATTTTCTCTTTTTTGTCTTGCCTTAGCCTTTTACGACTCCTATAATTCCAGTTTTGAAAGCATTGGGTATTTTACGCTACTGTCGTTAATTATCATTTTAATTGTCAAGCTGGCTATTTATTACTTTCTAAAAAAGTATAGGCTATTGTATGGTGGAAACTTTAGAAGAGTAATTTTAATTGGTAATGAAAAAAGTACTGAGCCTTTACAACATTTTTTTACAGAGAACCCGGATTACGGGTACAAGCTGGAGCGTGTTTTTGAGCTTGAAAAAAACAAGTCTAAAACCCTCAAGGAAAGTTTTGAGTATGTAATAGAACATCAAATAGATGAATTGTATTGTTCTATGAGTGATTTAAACCAAAATCAAATCAATGAAATTGTTTTTTTTGCTGATAATAATTTGAAGACATTAAAGTTTATTCCTAGCGAAAAACAAATTCTTTCCCGGAATTTCACCTTTGAATATTACAATTATATTCCTGTAATATCACTGCGTAACATTCTACTTGATGATACTTTGAACAAGGTGATTAAGCGTGTTTTTGATATTGTTTTTTCATTGATCATAATTGCAGGAGTGCTCTCATGGTTGACACCCATACTGGCTATATTCATTAAATTGGAGTCAAAAGGGCCTTTGCTTTTTATCCAAAAAAGAAATGGATTGAATTACAAAGAATTCTTTTGTTATAAGTTTAGATCTATGGAACTTAATGATGAAGCCCATTTGAATCAAGTATCAAAAAACGATATTAGAGTTACTAGGGTAGGTCGTTTTATAAGAAAAACAAGTATTGATGAATTACCACAATTTTTTAATGTTTTACTGGGCGAAATGTCAGTAGTAGGTCCTAGACCTCACATGGTAAGTCATACCCAGATGTACGCGCTTACTGTGGATAAATTTATGGTGCGTCATTTTATAAAACCGGGTATTACTGGACTCGCTCAAACAAAGGGGTTTAGAGGAGAAGTGGAGACTGATAAGGACATTATCAACAGGGTGAAATATGATATCTTTTATATGGAAAATTGGTCTATTTTATTAGATATTAAAATCATTTTTTTGACCATTTACAATACGATTCGGGGCGATAAAAAAGCATATTGATATGAAAAACAATTTAGTATCTATCCTAATGCCCTGCTACAATTCAGAGAAGTACATTCTTGAAGCTATTCTGTCAGTACAGCAACAAACACACACAAATTGGGAATTGATTCTAGTTGATGATTGTTCTAATGATAGCACTGTATCTATTGCTACAGTAATTGCAAATCAAGACAGCCGAATATGTATTTTTAAACTCCCTACAAACTCAGGAACAGGCGTTGCTAGAAATACAGCTTTATCAAAAGCCACTGGTAACTATATTGCCTTCCTAGATTCAGATGATAAATGGAAACCCAATAAGCTTGAACTACAATTGCAATTCATGCAGCAGCATAAATTACCATTTACTTTTTCTTTTTACGAATGTATGAATGAAGCAGGAACATTATTACACAAAGGTGTCGAGGCGCCACAGCAACTTACGTATATGCAACTGTTTTTTTGCAATTACATAGGCAATCTCACTGGGATTTATGATGTTTCTTTCTACGGAAAAATTCCTATTTCTCATTCTAGAAAAAGACAAGACTGGATGATGTGGATTACCATCCTAAAACCTATAAAAAAAGTGCAGCCCGTACCCGAAAGTTTAGCATTTTATAGAGTAAGGGCCAACTCTATTTCAGCTGGTAAAATGGCTTTACTCAAACATAATTTTGCAGTATATCGTTCTTTTCATGGATACAACATCATACGGGCATTATTGTGCATGTTAGTGTTCCTGTTTACGCAACTTTTGGTCAAGCCGCGTTACACAAAAAAATTATAGCATAGATTTAAACTGTTTTAGTTTGCCTCTATTGGTTCTATCTAAGATATTTTTTCGGACGAATATAATGCTCAAATTATGTTCAAGATATAAAGAAATGGCAGCTTCAATTTTTTTAATTTGATTGTTAACTAGTTCTTTTTCACTTACATAATCAATTTCAAAACAATCTAATTTAGTTTGTTTTATGGTAAATTCTTTTACATTTCCATCATCTTCAATGATACTTTTAGTCACGTAATAAAATGTAAGACCAGCTGATTTTTTTCCGCTTGGTAAAACAACCACATCATTGGAGCGCCCTATCAATTGTTGTAAAATGGGTTTTTGTAAGGTGCTTTTTTTATCCAAAATGCCAATATCTCCAATATCGTACCGTATAAACGGATGCGCTTTATTGTACAAAGAGGTGATGACAACACGGCCAGCTTTACCATAAGGAACTGCTTTATTATTTTCGTCTAAAATTTCAACAAATAAGGTTTCAGAGTTTACCTGCCACAAACCTTCAGGATTTTGAAACGCAATTAAGTCTAGCTCAGAGGCACCGTATTCATTGATAATAGGAACTCCAAGTTGTTTTTCTAATAAAATTTTATCGTCATCAAAAAGCATTTCAGAGGTAACCATACATACCTTTAAACTAGGACAAACAGTGGTTAGTACAATATTGTTTTGCTGTAAAAATTTGGCAAACAAAACAATAGCGCTGGTATACCCATTGATGTAATCAAATTTTTTTTGGCTAAAGGTTTTCAAAATCCTTTCTAAAACAACATCTGACAAATCAAATACAGAAAACCGGTATCGATGACTCAAGAAATCTTTGAACCTTTCTTTTTTATTTCCAATAAAATCCATCGGGATGCCATAAAACCGGGCTTGGTATGAAGTATTAAAATCAATGCCATACCAACCAAAACGGTACATGTTTGAAGCCCAAGTCAAAGCATGAGAATAATTGTCTTTTGCAAATATAAATGGAGTACCGCTTGAGCCAGACGTTTTGTTTGTGTAGCAGTTTTTTAAAGTATATCCACTAGAAAGTCTTTCTTGAAGTGCTTTTTGTAAATTTTGTTTGGTCAAAACGGGTAAATTGTCCCAATTTTTATAATTTTTTGTACCTACAAGTTCATTGTAAAACGGATTGTTTTCTAAATGATACTGAACAATTTCTCGTTTCTTTCTCTCAATAAATTGCTCATGTTCTTGCGGTGTATCTGCAATTATTTTTAGTAATTCCTGCTTTGCTTTACGAATGGGAAACCCGTTCCATTGCAGTGCTATATCAAATAATCGAAACATTTTTAGGAAGTATTGAGTAGTCAAAAATAGTATTTATGTCTTACTTATTAGTCGCTTTGGGGAAGTTTTTACTATTTAATTGTTTTTTGAGTTCAAAACCAATTATTTTTGCACGACAACTAAAAACAACACACATGACAATTTTACTACTCGGTTCTGGCGGAAGAGAGCACGCATTTGCTTGGAAAATGGTTCAAAGCCCATTATGCGAAAAACTTTTTGTAGCTCCTGGAAATGCAGGAACCGCAGCCATTGCAACCAATCTTGCTATGAGTCCAACCGATTTTGAAGCCATAAAAACATTTGCCATTCAAGAGAATGTAGGCATGGTGGTTGTAGGTCCTGAGGATCCATTGGTAAAGGGGATTTATGATTTCTTTTTAAATGATCCAGCTTTACGTCATATTCCTGTTATTGGTCCTTCAAAAATAGGCGCTCAGCTAGAAGGGAGTAAGGAATTTGCAAAGGAATTTTTAATCAAACACAACATTCCAACGGCTGCTTATGATAGTTTTACAGCCGAAACCGTAGAACAAGGATGTGAATTCTTAGAAACATTGCAACCTCCGTATGTGTTAAAAGCAGATGGTTTGGCCGCTGGTAAAGGCGTTTTGATCATTCAGGATTTGGCTGAAGCCAAAGAAGAATTAAGAAACATGCTCGTACATCAAAAATTTGGTGTAGCCAGTTCAAAAGTTGTTATCGAAGAATTTTTGGACGGAATAGAACTGAGCTGTTTTGTACTCACAGACGGAAAAAGTTATAAAATATTGCCAACTGCTAAGGATTACAAACGCATTGGCGAAGGCGATACAGGACTTAATACAGGCGGTATGGGAGCTGTTTCTCCAGTTCCTTATGTAGATGCTGTTTTGATGGAAAAAATAGAAACTCGCATTGTAAAACCTACAATTGATGGTTTTCAAAAAGATGGAATTGCCTACAAAGGTTTTGTTTTCATAGGTTTAATCAATGTTAATAATGAACCTATTGTTATTGAATACAATGTAAGAATGGGAGATCCAGAGACTGAAGTAGTAATCCCAAGATTACAAACTGATTTGGTCGAATTATTTTTGGCTGTAGCCAATGAAAAACTAGACGAAATCAACTTAGAAATTGATCCAAGAAGTGCTACTACCGTAATGCTAGTATCTGGAGGTTATCCAGAAGATTTTGAAAAAGGAAAAGTAATTACGGGACTAGAAAACGTTCAAGATGCTATTGTATTTCATGCTGGAACTAAACTTGACCAAGGAGCTATTGTTTCAAATGGGGGTAGAGTGCTAGCCATTACGTCCTACGGAAATGATTTTCAAGAGGCCATAAAAAAATCTTACCAAAACATAGACAAGCTACATTTTGATAAGATGTTTTTTAGAAAAGACATTGGAAATGATCTTAAATAATAAAAAGAGCTCTCAATCCCACTTGGGGTTGAGGGTTCTTATTTTAAGAAAGAGTGAGCCGTAGTATCTTGATTTTCTGTTCCTGCATCATTAAAGATTTGCAATTGTTTGATCCAGTATACCATTGCAGATGCACAAATAATCATGAAAATCCAGTTGATGGTATTAGCAACAAACCATGAGCTAAGCTCTAAAGAACGTAAAAAATCTAGAGGAGCAAATAAAATGTCTACAAATAAGTATTGTATTCCTTCGAAAAATGCTTTCATAATATATAAATTGATTTAAGTAATTGTTTTGTAAACACGATACTAACGAATGTTTTTTAAAATAAAATAATCTTTATTAACAAGCAGGCTTTACTTTTTAAACAAGTATTATATTTACAAACACAAAAGTATAAAATATCCTTATGATAACAAGTGTTTTTAGAAAATCTACACCATTAAATTTTTCAGTTGTTGTAATTTTTTTGCTGGTTTTCTTTTTAGCAGTACAATTCCAAGAAACTTCTTGGATGACATCTTATTTTTTAATGTTTAAAAAAGGGATATCTTTTTGTTTTATAGTTGCTTCGGTGTTTTTAACTGATTTTATTGCCAAAAGAAATGGCTTGAGTAAAGACAGCACTTTTACGATATTTTTCTTTTTATTGTTCTTGTTATTTTTCCCAAGTATTTTTGACAATATTAATCTCATTATTGCAAATTTTTTTCTGCTTTTAGCCCTACGCAGATTAATCTCATTACATTCTTTAAAAGCATCCAAAGAGAAAATATTTGATGCTTCGTTATGGATTTTCTTAGCTAGTTTGTTTCATTTTTGGAGTATCCTTTTTATAGGTTTGGTATTTATTTCTATTATTTTTCACGTAGCCAGAGACTATAGAAACTGGATTTTACCTTTTATTGCTTTTTTTGTTACCGGAATTATCTTTCTATTATTCACAACGCTCTTTCAAGTTGATAGTTTCTCTTATATCCAAAATAGCCTTCGTGTTAACTTTTCACTAGATTATTTCACGAATAATTATCAAAACGGGGCAATGTCTATTTTTGCAACTATTGCTTTGTTTTTTATAATCTCTATGTTTGCTAGTTTGTCCAGTAGACCTCAAATACTACACACATCCTATAAAAAAGTGATTGCTTCATTCTTTTTAGGAGTTATCATTTATCTTATCTCAGATGATAAAAGTAATGATTTACTGATTTTTACCTTTGCACCATTAGCCATCATGGCAACCAGTCATATTGAGTTGCCACAAGAAAAATTAAAACAAGAAATTGTAGTTTATGTGATGATTGCTTGCAGTATGTTTGCTTTTTTTACGCAATTATAATTTAATCCCGTAGGCCAAATCGCCTGCATCTCCTAGTCCAGGAACGATATAGCTTTTCTCATTTAGCTTTTCATCGAGTGAGGCAACCCATAAGTGACAAGTATCAGGCAATTGTTCTTGCAGGTAAGCAATGCCCTCTGGAGCGGCAATAACCACGGCAATGTGAATTTCTTTTGGTGTACTATTTTCCATTAGTTTATTGAAAACAGCTACTAGCGATTGTCCTGTAGCAAGCATAGGATCTACTAGAATTAAATTTTTTCCATTGAGGTCAGTAATGGCTTGGTATTGCACCAAAATATCAAATTCTTCATCATTGTTTGGGTGGTGTCGGTAAGCGGATACAAAACCGTTTTCGGCCTGATCAAAGTAATTTAAAAAACCTAAATGCAATGGTAAACCTGCTCTAAGTACTGAACATAAAACAAGTTGATCTGCTATTTCAGTAGTTTTTTTTATTCCTAGAGGTGTTTGGATTTCAATATTAGTATACTCTAAATTTTTACTTAACTCGTATGCCATTATTTCACCAATACGTTCAATATTTCTTCGGAAACGCATGCTGTCGTTGTGTACAGTAACATTTCGAATTTGCCCTAAAAAGTGATTAAGGACACTGTTTTCCTCTGATAAATAATGAATTTGCATGGTTTTTTTTTTCGAATTAAACTTAGTACTTATTTTTTATGGTATAAAAGTATAAAAAGTATCTTTGTGTTTTAATATTTAAAGATATGTTTTCAAAAATAGCCTACTCCGTATTCGAGCAAAGCATCAAGGATTATCACCAGTTTGATAACGTTGATCAACCTATAAACAATCCTTTCCCAAAGGATAAATTTGAACATTTGTTGTATCACAAAAACTGGATTGACACCGTTCAATGGCATTTTGAGGATATTGTACGCGATCCAAACATTGATCCAGTTGCTGCTTTATCATTGAAAAGAAGAATTGATGCTTCTAATCAAGAGCGTACGGATATGGTGGAATATATAGACAGTTATTTTCTTCAAAAATACAGTCAAGTGATGGTTAAAGATCATGCCAAAATCAACTCCGAAAGTCCTGCTTGGGCGTTTGACCGTTTGTCTATCTTAGCATTAAAAATCTACCACATGCAAGAGGAGGCTACCCGTGCAGAAGCATCGCAAGACCACCGCGACAAATGCCAAGCTAAATTGAATGTGTTGTTAGAGCAGCGCACTGATTTGTCAACAGCAATTGATGATTTACTTACTGATATTGAAAAGGGAGATAAATTCATGAAAGTGTACAAACAAATGAAGATGTACAATGATGATGAATTGAATCCTGTTTTGTACCAAAATAAAAAGTAAAAAAGTATTTTGAACCATAAAGCTGTTAGGATTCATTAAATTTTCTTAATTTTCCTAATGGCTTAATGGTTTTTAAACAACAAATATTTGTCAACTACTATCAAACATATAGCCGTCATGAGACTCTCTGCAATGGGAGACGTCGCTATGACTGTTCCTGTTTTACGGGCTTTTGTAAAACAGTATCCACAAATTAAAATTACGGTTATTTCAAGACCGTTTTTCAAACCTTTTTTTGAGGGAATTCCCAATCTTTCTTTTTTTGCTTTTGATGAAATAGATCGGCACAAAGGATTTGTAGGGTTGTTGCGTTTGTTTAAAGACTTAAAAGGTTTAAAAATCGACGCCGTTGCAGATTTGCACAGTATATTGCGCTCTAAATTTGTTCGTGTATTTTTTGCCATGAGCGGAAAAAAAACAGCAGCAGTAGATAAGGGAAGAGCAGCAAAAAAAGCATTGACCCAACCCAAAAACAAAATATTTCAGCAACTGCCTACTATGTTTGAACGACACGTAAAAGTTTTTGAGCAACTAGGTTTTACCGTTTATATTACGGAACCTGAGTTTCCTGAAAAAGCAGTTTTGAGTCCTGAAATCTTAGAATTAATTGGGAAAAAAAATCAAAAACTGATAGGTATTGCTCCTTTTGCACAGTACGATTCTAAAGTTTATCCGCAGGATTTAATGCAGGAAGTAATTAATCAATTAGCATTGGATACAACCCAAACCATTTTGCTTTTTGGCGGAGGAAAAATGGAAATAGAACTCTTATATTCACTTGCATTGAATAAAGAAAATGTGATTGTAGTTGCAGGAAAAATTAAGTTTCAGCAGGAATTACAACTCATCAGTAACCTAAATGTAATGCTTTCTATGGACTCTGGAAATGCGCATATTGCGGCTATGCTTGGTGTAAAAGTCATTACACTTTGGGGCGCAACACATCCTTATGCGGGATTCTCACCTTTTAACCAGTCTTTAGAGAATACTTTGGTATCAGATAGGAATCTGTTTCCTAAATTACCAACTTCGGTTTATGGAAACAAAAAAGTAGTGGGTTATGAAAAGGCCATGCGCACCATTTCCCCAGAAGCTATTGTTTTAAAAATTAATGGTATTTTGGACAACCATTTAGAATTTTAAAGCAAAACACCCATCAAAAACCACCCATTTCAGATAAGTTTTCGTTTTTAACACGATGGTTTCCCAAAAGTGATTTCAATCTTTAGAAGTGCTTTGTGAATTACAATTGTAGTTTTTAAACGCATGGACTTTTTATGTAAGAATAAATTTAACATTAATATAACAAAAACGCATTATTTTTGCAGTAAGAATAATACTATTTTTGATTTTGAAAAATTCAGTTTGTTTCAATCTGTTTTGGTTAGAAGAAAATATTCATTTGATAATCAAACTTTTTAGAAGAATCTTGAATCGTTCCTTTCACAAAATCAGATACCCTTTATGCAAAAAATTGTTGTAACACTTGTAATTTTCTTTTATTTCTGCTTTTCAGTATTTTCTCAAAAAACCAAACTTTCTGGAGTGATAATGGATGGTAATGAAAAAACTCCAATTTACAATTCAGTTGTAGCATTATTAACTCCGGTAGACTCTGTCCTATTTCAATTTACACGATCCAACAAGGACGGTAAGTTCTTGCTACAAAATATAAAGCCAGGAAAGTACATCCTGATGACTGCTCACAATCAATATGCAGATTATTTAGAGGATATTACCATTACTGATAAAGACATGGATATGGGTAACATTAACTTAATGAGTAAAATGGAGTTGCTCCGTGAAGTGGTCATTAAAACGGGTTCTATCAAGATTAAAGGAGATACCACTAGTTATAGAGCTAGTGATTTTAAAGTGGATGCCAACGCAAATGTGGAGGAATTACTAAAAAAATTACCAGGAATACAAGTTGACAAAAACGGTACGATTAAAGCCATGGGAGAAACCGTTGAAAAAGTATTGGTAGATGGCGAAGAATTTTTTGGAGATGATCCAGGAATGGCTGTTAAAAATTTACGTGCGGATGCTATTAAAGAGGTACAAGTTTTTAATAAAAAAAGTGATCAAGCAGAGTTCACAGGAATAGACGATGGTGACACAAAAAAAACAATTAATCTGCGATTGAAAGAGGACAAAAAGAAAGGATATTTTGGTAAAATAGATGGTTCGAACCAACCCTTTACCGATGCAGATTCCAGATACAATAGCAATGTTATGGCGAGCAGTTTCAAAGGAAAAAGAAAGCTCTCTGCATTTTTATTAAATGGAAATACAGGCCAAGATGGGTTGGACTGGGAGGATAGTGACAAATTTGGAGGCGGATCAGGTAATGTAAACATGAGTATGGATGATGATGGAAACGTAAACTACGAATGGACTGGTGGCGATACAGATCAGGAACAGTATGTAGATACTCAAAATGGATTTATAAAGAATACCAATGCAGGTGTGCAATACAGCAACAAATGGGGTGAAAATCATAATTTTAATTTTTCACCAAAATATAACAGACAAAGCTACCAAAACAATAATTCTAGAAATACACAGACTCAGGTAGGTGACACACAATTGAACGAGAATAGATCAACCGTAAGCCATGTTAACAGAGATAACTTTAAATTAAATGCGGTTTATGATGTAAAAATTGACTCTGTAAATACTTTAAAAATTACAGCGAAAACTAATTTTTATAATACAGAAAGTGATGAGTTTACAACCGGGAATACAACCGGTAGCGATGGTTTGATACGAAACAATCAAGAGCGTTTGTTTACTACTAAATCTGATAAAGTAGCGCTTTCAGCTGGAGCTTTATTCAAGCATAAATTTGCTAAAGCCCGTAGGACATTGTCTATAAATACCAATTGGAATACTCTTAATACCAATGCTAATAATTTTTTAAAATCGGCCAACGAAAGTTATGAAGGTGGTGTTTTTGCGTTTAGTAATGAAGTGGACCAAAACAAAATAGGCGAAAAAAGCACTCAGAATCTTACAGGAAACACTACGTATACAGAACCTTTAGGAAAAAAATTCGCATTGCAATTATCTTATCAAATTGCAAATAACAGCGGCGATAGTAATTTTATCACCTACGACTTCTCTGATATTACAGGCAAATATGATGTAGTAGTAGAGTCACTTTCGAATCAGTTTGAACAAAATATTACAACCCATAAACCGGTTATAAAATTAAATTACAATACCAAAAAAATCAATTACAGTTTTGGTAGTGGTTTTGGCTTTACTTCCTTTAATTTACAAGATTTAACTTTGAATAAAGAATACAAACGCAGTTTTACTAATTTTTTCCCATCGGCTAATTTTTCGTATAAATACAAAAGCAACAGCAATTTGCGTGTGACGTATCAAGGAGCTACAAGACAGCCTACAATTGACCAATTACAACCATTGCGTAACAATCAAGATTTCTTTAACCAAATAGTAGGAAATCCAGATTTGAAACAATCGTTTACAAATAGCATAAATGTGTCTAATAATAGTTATGATATTTTGACCGAAACGAATTGGTATCAAAGTGTTTCTTTTAGAACGACTTCAAATTTGATTTCTTTCAATAGAGATATTGATCCTGAAAGTGCAAAGACCGTCACCACACCAATCAACACAAACGGAAATTTCTCAGGAAATTTCTATATGGGATATGGTTTTAGGATCAAAAAATTTGATTTGAATGTCAATTTAAGTCCATCAGCTAATTTCAATAGATCTGTAAATAGTATCAATAACAAAATCAATAATTCGAATACTTTGAATTCGTCATTCTCTATTTATTTGAATAAATCTAAAGAGAAGAAATATGATATTACTTTAAACAATAGTTTTTCAAATAGCCGAAATGCTACCTCTCAAAACAATGAGGTGAAATCTTTTAATACCAATAATTTAGGATTAGATGTTGCGGTTTACTTTAGAGAAAAATGGAAAATATCTACTGATTATAATTTATACTCTCGTCAAAAAACAGTAGATTTTCAAACCAATCTTACAAACCAATTATGGAATGCTAGGTTGCAAAGAACATTCAAAAATGATGAATTTACCGCTTATGTTATGGTACGAGATATTTTGAATCAAAACATTGGCATTAATAGATTTGTCTATGAAAACACCATAGGTGAGGAGCGTAATGATAGACTTCGCCGTTATGCTATGATTGGTTTTACATGGAATTTTAAAAACAAAAATGGCCTAGAAAAAAAATAGACAAACATGTTTGTTAAGTAGAATCATGCGTTGAATAACGTTTTTAAGCACAGCAACTAAAATGAAAACATCAAAAAGTATAAAATCTAATCCTATGAAATCAATCCTATTTTATCTCGCAGCTTTTGTTTGCACTTCAGGATTATTTGCTCAGCAATTTGTAGATAAGGCTGTAGTTGAATATGAAGTAAGCACCAATCTGAAAAAAACAATGAGCAATGACAGTTGGGATGAGCAAATGAAAGAAAACATGTCTGACTTAAAAATTTCCTATTTCACCTATACTTTTGAGGACAATAAAAGTATTTTTAAATTCGACCGTTGGAGTCCCAAAACTAGAATCCCGAAACACGAAAAAGACGCAGACGAAGAGAACAGTTGGTTTTTTGATTTTACAGCTCGAAAAATGAACATGCAAAAGCAAATTGCAGAAACCAATTTTGTTGTTGTAGATAGTATTCCTAACATTCAGTGGAAGATTACTAATGAACACAGAGAAATTGCTGGCTATAATTGTAGAAAAGCAGTTGGTAAAATAATGGATGATGTATATGTTTTTGCATTTTATACAAATGATATCACCATTTCTGGAGGTCCATGTTCTATAAACGGATTGCCAGGACTTATTTTAGGTCTATCAATTCCTAGATTATACACCTCGTACATTGCAACTAAAGTAGATTTAAAAATCAATGATAACGCCGCGATCAAGTCCATTACAGCTAAAAAAACGTACGATTTAATAGGGTTAAAAACCTTGATCGAAGAAAAAACAAAAGATTGGTTTACGTATGGGGAAGATAAGGAAGAAAATAAGCGTCAAAAAAACCTGTTTTTGTGGAATGCTTTCTTGTAAATGAGATAACCAGAATTTATAAATAACAAAAATTCCAAATGCCAGCTTTAAACGTTGGAATTTGGAATTTTTAATAATGGATAGTTACTTCTTAAACATCATCATAATCTACATAAAGAGTCTCAGAGGTAGGATGCGCTTGACAGGTAAGTATCAAACCATCGGCTATTTCTTTATCCGTAAGGATAGAATTCTTAGACATCTCAGCAGTTCCAGAGGTAACACGAGCCAGACAACTGCTGCAAATTCCGCCTTGGCAAGAATATGGAGCATCAATTCCTTGTTTTAATGCGGCATCTAGAACGGTTTGTTTTTGCGACATTTCAAAAGTAGTCTCTTCGTCATCTACTAAAACGGTAATTTTTGAATGACCGCCCAATGATTTTTCTATCTTATTTTCTTTGGTTGAAGAAGCAAACAATTCAAATTTAATATTTGATTCTTTTACATTGTGCTCTTTTAAAACTCCAGAAACGGTATTGATCATTTCCTCTGGTCCGCACAAGTAAAATTTAGAAAACTCAAGTTCTTTGTGTTTTGTGTTTAAAACAAAATTTACGCTTGATTTTTCAATTCGGCCAAATAAAGAAGGCTCTACTTGAACTTTACTGTACACATAATGCACAAAAAGGCGTCCTACGTATTGCAATTGTAAATCGTGTAATTCCTGGTGAAAAATAGTTTCTTCAGGTGATTTGTTACCATAAACTAAAACAAAAGTGCTGTTGGGCTCGTTGTGTAAAACCGATTTTAAGATCGACATCACCGGAGTAATTCCACTTCCTGCTGCAAAAGCCGCGTAGTTGCGTTGGCGATCAGCCTGAGGTTCAAATGTAAATTTTCCTTCGGGAGTTCCTACTTCAAGAACGTCACCCGCTTGGAGTTTGGTGTTGGCAAATTGGGAAAACAAACCATTAGGAACGGCTTTAACAGCGATTCGAAGTTCATCACTATCAGGCGAAGAACAAATAGAGTAGGCTCTGCGAATTTCTTGACCGTCAAGGGTTAGTTTTAAGTTCAAATATTGACCAGCAATAAAAGCATAATTAGCTTTTAATTCTTGTGGTACATTAAAAAGTAAAGAAACCGCATCTTTGGTTTCGCGTTTTACTTCTTTTATAATAAGTTTTAAAAAAGACGACATGTGATAATTTTTTTTACAAAGATACTAAAGTCAATAGGTAAGTTAAATTAAAGTAATTGAAAATTTACATACCTAGAAGTGTTATGTATAAGAATCTTATGTATATTTGTTTTTCCAAAAGAAAATGAAAATGAAAAACTCACAATTGTACAAAGGAAGTCTGAATACGATTATCATGAAATTGCTGGAAGAAAATGGCAAGATGTACGGCTATGAAATCACTCAGAAAGTAAAAGCGATTACTGCGGGCGAGTTGAATATTACTGAAGGCGCTTTGTATCCCGCCCTACACAAACTTGAAGCGGAAGGTATTCTGGATGTTGAAATTGAAAAAGTAGACAACCGCATGCGCAAGTATTACAAACTAACCGAAGCAGGCGAGAAGGAAACCGTAAACCGACTCTCAGAACTCGAGGATTTCATCAGAAACATGCAGAGTTTAGTGAACCCTAAGCCTAGTTTAGAATTTTAATTTTTTCAAGATGAAATTAACCACCGAACAAATAGCCCAAATAGAAGGAACTTTAGTTTTAAATGGTCTTGTTTATCAAGATGTGAAGCTAGAAATAATTGACCACATAGCATCAGAAATTGAAGAAAGAATGAGTCATGAAGAAATTTCATTTGACAATGTCTGTAAATCAGTTTTTGAGAAATGGAAAAGTGCACTAATAATTTCTTCAAGTTATGCTTGGTTAGGAGCTTTCTTTAAAGCACCTCGATTTGTAGTAGACAAATTAGTCGCTTATTCTAAAAGAGAGGCTTTACATGTATTTTTTTCAGTTCTTGTTTTCGGGTCTCTATTAGCTGTTATAGTTTCAAATACATTTCAAAAAGAAACCTTTAAAGCCATTAGTTTAGCTTTACAAGGAGTTTATACCCTTTTGATGGTATGTACCAGTATAAGTATGTTCTTGATTTGGAGATCTACAATTAAAACTATGTACGGAAGATTGTTTCTTTTCAGAGGTTGGGTCGTTTTTTTATTTTGCTTACAGTTTAACATCTATAGAGATCCATTGAAGCATTTTGATGCTACTAGTTCTTTTTTGCAAAATTTAGTAGGTTGTATATTATTATGTAGTCCATTTGTATACTCTTTCTTTCAATTAATGTTGGCTAGTGAACATTTTAAAATCGTAAAAAAATTGAAATTAACGTAGGTTTTTGTAAGAATAGATTTCTCCAAATTTGTCATGCTGAGGTACGAAGCATCTTAACAAGTTGCTCACAGTGCAGTTGGCCAACCTATATATTAGGGTCTTAAAGTACTAATTTACTGAGATTACCCATGATGCTGAGGTACGAAGCATCTCTACAAACTAGCAATTTATTTTAAAAGAGAAAGCCATGATTGAATATCAAGAAGGTTATCATACCTATTTATTTATACATGTTAACTAACAAAGCTAAAACAGTCTTGTACACGGGCGTGACAAATAATTTAAAAGTAAGGCTACAGCAGCATAAAGATTCCTTGAATTCAGACTCATTTACAAGTAAATACAAGGTTTTTCATTTGTTATACTTCGAGAAGTTTACTTGGATTCAAGTTGCAATTGCAAGGGAAAAAGAAATTAAAGGCTGGAAGAGAGATAAGAAAATAGCATTAATAAAAACCATAAATCCTGACATGGGATTTCTTGATGATTTGTTTGCTATTCATAGTTGAGATGCTTCGTTCCTCAGCATGACATACACGCCGCAAACCAATTTTTATACAGTTAAAAATGAATGAAGGACAAAGCCCTTTTCATCATTTTTAAAATAATCCCATCCAAAACACAAACCTACCTAGAACAAACCTATCCAGAATATAAATACGAAAAATTGTAACATTTTTTTATTTCGATCTACTTACTAGCAAACCAAAAAACCAAAATATGATTTCAAAATTCCTTTATCTCGAGTGGAAAGCTTTCACTAGGTCAGCTTCCTTCGCATCTAATTTGGCACTAAAAATCCTGATGGGCTTTTTAGCCGCTTATTTCATTTTAATTTTCCTAGGAGTAGGGGTAGGAGCATTTTATATCCTGAAGAAAATGAAGCTAGATCCTGTGGTAGCGGTAAATCAATTCCTATTTTACTATGTAATCATGGATTTAATTATCCGCTTGATGCTTCAAAAAATTCCAGTGCTCAATATTCGCCCTTTGTTGATTTTCCCCATCAATAAATCAACTATTGTCCATTTCTCGCTAGGGAAAACTATTTTGTCTTTTTTCAACATTATTCATGCCTTCTTTTTAATTCCCTTTAGTATAGTATTACTTATAGAAGGATATGATCCAGCCTCAGTGGTACTGTGGTTCTTGGCTGTTTATTCTTTGTTATATGGTAACAATTTTATCAATATATTGTTGAGCAATAAAGATAATTTATTTGCCGTATTTTTAGGAACAACAGCCGTTTTAGGAGGATTGCATTACTATGGCATATTTGATATTACAGCTTATGTAGCTCCGTTTTTTAATGCACTTTTCAATACCTATTGGGCATTTTTAATACCAGTTGTTGCACTAGTTGTTTTGTATTATGTTACTTTTCAATATTTCAAAAATAACTTGTACCTAGACGCAGGTTTATCTAGCAAACACGATGAGGCCAAAACAGAAGACCTAACTTGGTTGAACCAGTTTGGATCCATCGGAACTTTCTTGAAAAATGACATCAAATTGATTAAAAGAAACAAACGTTCTAAAACTACGGTTGGACTTAGCGTTATGTTTCTTGTTTACGGCTTACTGTTTTTCAGTAATGGAATTCCTATGTACAGCAATCCTTCAATGCAAATTTTGGGCGGGATTATAGTTTCAGGTGGATTCTTAATTACTTTCGGACAATTTGTGCCGAGTTGGGATAGCTCGTATTACCAGCTCATGATGACACAAAATATTCCGTACAAAGGCTATTTGAGTTCAAAATGGTGGTTGATGGTAATCGCTACTATAGTCACAACAGTTATTGCTTCGTTCTATCTTTATTTTGGAATACAAGTCTACTTAACCATAATTGTAGGAGCCATTTATAACATTGGTGTCAACTCACATCTTGTATTATTAGGAGGAGCGTACACTAAAACACCTATTGATTTAAGTTCAGGAAAAGGCGCTTTTGGAGATAAAAAAGCCTTCAATGTAAAAACCATGCTCATCTCCATACCACAACTAGGATTACCTGTATTATTGTATTGGCTTGGATCTAAATATGGCAGTCCAACTATAGGTTTAGCGCTAGTAGCAGCCCTAGGTGTAATAGGTTTTGCATTCAAAGAAAAAGCATTTTCATTGATTGAAAAAACTTATAAATCAGAGAAATACGCTACCATAGCAGCATACAAACAAAAAGGATAAGATTCATAAAGATAATTTAATGCGATGGTGCTTAATTTTCTTAATCCCTTAATGGTTTAAAAAAAACACTATCAACAATTATAAAATAATGCTGAGCAATCAACTCTTAATTTTCTTAATCCCTTAATGGTTTAAAAAATAGATTAAGCAATTCAAGCAACAACAAACCAACCTATAAAACTTCAAAAAATGATACAAGTAAACAACTTATCAAAAACATATAACGGAACAACCGTATTAAAAATAGATTCTTTAGAGATAAAAAAAGGGGAAAGCTTTGGCTTAGTAGGTAACAACGGCGCTGGAAAAACCACCTTTTTCAGTTTGCTTTTAGATTTAATCCAGCCCTCAACAGGAAACATCATTAACCATGGCGTACAAGTCAATACCTGCGAATCCTGGAAACCTTTTACAGCATCGTTCCTAGACGAAAGCTTCTTGATAGGATACCTAACTCCCGAAGAATATTTTTATTTCATTGGCGATTTACGCGGTCAAAACAAAGCCGATGTTGATGTTTTACTAGCCAAACATGAAGAGTTTTTCAACGGCGAAATCCTTAAAAACAAAAAATATTTACGCGATTTATCAAAAGGAAACCAGAAAAAAGTTGGTATCATTGCCACTCTTATTGGCAATCCCGAAGTAGTGATTCTTGACGAACCGTTTGCGAATTTAGATCCAACCACGCAATTCCGATTAAAAAAAATCATCAAAGATCTAGCCGATGATCCTAACGTAACCGTGCTTGTGTCAAGCCATGATTTGCAACATACCGTTGAGGTTAGTGACAGGATTGTTGCCATGCACAAAGGAAACGTGGTCAAAGACATTCAAACATCACCAGAAACCTTACAAGAATTAGAGCAGTTTTTTGCCGTATAAATTCAGCACAACAGTTCTATAAAATAGACAACGCTAATTCGCTTATGAGAGGCTCCCAGGAGAATATCTACTAAATGAATTAGCGTTTTCTTTTGGGCGTAACCGTAACCCTCAGTCTCGTTCAGTAAAACGAGACCTCGGGTCGGGCTTTTCGCTCTATCTTTATTTTTTTAAAGAAAAAAAATAAAGGATGCCGCTGCAATCCCTTACGCACTCACATTAACCAAATAAAGCATCATAATTTTCACGTTATCAAAAAGAAATGTATTTTTACCAGTAATATACTAAAAGGTGTATTTTTTAGTTAATTGATAAAAACGTTTTCCATTGAAAATCAATATATTTAAAACATTATCTCTCGGGTTGCTTCTTACTTTTTTTGTAGCCTGTTCTACAAAAAAAGATACCTTCATTTCTAGAAATTCCCATGCCTTAAGTACAGAATACAACATCCTTTACAACGGACAAATAGCCTTAGACAAAGGAATAAAAACCGTCAACGACAACAGCGATGATAATTTTTGGAATATTCTACCCATAGAAAAAATGCAAATTTCAGAGGAATTTTCAGCTTCAAACAAAGCTAAAAACCCTGATTTTGAATTGGCCGAAACCAAAGCGACTAAAGCCATTCAAAAACACTCTATGAACATTAACGGCCGAGAAAAAAACATGCAAATTGATGAGGCATATCTCATGCTAGGAAAAGCCAGATATTATGACCAAAGGTTTATACCAGCTCTTGATGCATTCAATTACATCCTTTACAAATACCCCAATAGTAGTAAAATTTACGAAGCTAAGATTTGGCGTGAAAAAACCAATATGCGTTTGGGTAATGACCCACTCGTTATCAAGAATATTAGCAAATTACTAAAGGATCACGAAGTAAAAAAACAAGTTTTCGCAGATGCAAATGCCCTTTTGGCTTCTTCTTTTTTAAATCAAGAACAAAAAGATAGTGCTGTGGCCAAATTAAAATTAGCCATAGATTTCACAAGAATTAATCAAGAAAGAGCAAGATACCGTTTTATTTTAGGGCAGTTATATCAAGAGTTAGGACATAAAGATAGTGCCGTTGTAATCTACCAATCAGTCATTGACATGAACAGAAAAGCGGAGCGCAAGTTTGTCATTCAAGCTCAAGCAAAAAAAGCAACGCTTTTTGATTATCAAAAAGGAGATGTGGCATTGTTCACTAAAACCTTTAACAAATTAATAAATGATCGAGAAAACCGTCCATTTAAGGATTTGATCTTTCATCAAATGGCCTTATTTCAGGACAAGCAAAACAAACAAGAACAAGCAGTTGCGTTGTATAATGAATCCTTAAAATCAAATTCTAAAGATGCTTATCTCGTAGCTTCAAACTATAGAAATCTGGGGAATATGTATTTTAGAAATACAAAATATCCTATTGCAGCCAAGTATTATGATAGTACGTTGGTAAAACTTAATGATAAGACTAGAGAGTTTGCAAAAATCAAGAAAATTAGAACGGATCTTGATGAGGTTATTTTATACGAAACCATTGCCAATAGAAATGACAGTATCCTGCGGGTTGTAGCCATGAGTACAACAGATAGAATTGCATATTATGAAAAACACATTGCGGTACTCAAAGAAAAAGAAGAACAAAAACGAATACTTGAAGAAAAAAACAAACGCATTGCTGAAAATTTAGCTGCAAATACATCAATTAATTCAATAGATCCAGCTGAAAATTTAAGCCCGGTACCCCCTGGAGGAAGAAACGCAATGCTTCCGCCATCAGGGAACGCACCTATTTCACAACAAGCACTCAGCACCTTTTATTTTTACAATCCTACCACAGTAGCTTTTGGAAAAGTAGAATTTAAAAAAAATTGGGGAGATAGAGAAGCCACAGGCAATTGGAGAATCCTAAAAGCTACCTCAAATTCTAGTTTGGCAAACGATGATACTAATTCGCCACTTACAAGCGCAGCAGGAGAAACAACAACAGCCGTTGCGGAGCAGTTTACTACTGATTTTTACATCAAGAAATTACCTACTGAACAAGCCGACTTGGATAAGTTAAATAAAGACCGAAATGAGGCCTACTATCAGTTAGGAATAATCTACAAGGAAAAATTCAAAGAAAATCAATTGGCAATAGCCAAGTTAGAGCAATTACTTTTAAACAATCCTGAGGAAAAACTAGTATTGCCATCACTTTACAATTTGTATAAATTATACCAAATTACCGATGTGAGTAAAGCAGCCGCTATAAAACAAAAAATAGAGACTCAATTCCCTAATTCTCGCTATGCTCAAATTATAAGCAATACCAGCTCAAGTTCAGTAACTGTAGAAGAAACTCCAGAAACAACGTATAACAAATGGTATAGAATTTTCCAGAATGAAGACTACGTAACAGTATTAGAAAACATAGACCCATTAATTACACAATTTTCAGGGGATGCAATAGTGTCAAAATTTGAATTGCTTAAGGCCAATACCATAGGTAAACTAAGAGGAGTAACGGCCTTTAAAAATGCATTGCAAGATGTTGCTGATAATTATCCAAATAGCGAAGAAGGTAAGGGTGCAGTGCTTACCTTAAAAGAGCAAATTCCATTTTTAGAAAAAATAGATTTCAAGACAACAGAAAGCGGTAAGTGGAAAGTATTGTACACCATAGGGAAAAAAGATGCCGAAGCCACTAAACTCTTAACAGATAAATTAACCAAATTTATAAAAGAAAATGATCTAACTGAATTGTCTTTGTCATTTGATGTGTATAATGAAAAAGAAAATTTCATCACAATCCACGGATTTAATTCTAGTACATTTGCAAGAAACATCACAACAAAAATACAAGCATTAAAACCAATTGAAAATGTGCCAAATGCCATTGTGATTAGCAATGATAATTACAAAGTAATTCAAATAAAAAAAAATCTGGAGGCGTATCTGGGTCTAAAAAAATAAACTATGTTTGATAAAAAGCAAAAACCTTACACTGATCTTTTAGGCAAAACAAATAGAATTGTAGAAGCTACAACAATTACAGGAGATATATCCTCTAAGGCTGATTTTAGACTAGATGGAAATTTAATTGGCAATTTTCATTCAGAGGGTAAAATTGTTATCGGTCCCTTGGGTAGTGTAAAAGGAGATATAATTTGTAAAAATGCCGATATAGAAGGAAAATTTGAAGGTAAAATTCAAGTAACCGAACTTTTAAACATTAAAGCAACGGCACGCATAAATGGTGAAGTACTTGTAGGGAAACTTTCTGTAGAACCAGGAGCTGATTTTACGGCTACCTGTACCATGAAAATGATAAATATAAGTCAAACACCAAATGACAGTGAAAAAGGAACCAAAAAACAGTAATGTTAATAAGTGGCTTTTATTTATGGGAATCCCTTTTCAAATGGGAATTGTCATTTTTTTATTCACTTATTTAGGAATATGGCTGGACGGAAAATATACTCATGGAACAACCCCTTGGTTTACCATTGGCCTATCTTTATTTTCTGTTTTTGTTGGGCTATATAATGTCATACGTCAGGTGAACAACATTAATAAAAATAATAAATGAGCAAATTAATTACATTTTTAAAATATTGCATACCCTTTACCTTACTATTGTATTTTGCACAGCAATATGCAACAACGGCTTTAGGATCTCAACACGATTTTTTTTACACAACTTGGAGTATTTATTTATTTCAATTTGTATCGTCATTACTCCTATATATAATACTACTTTTTGTTCATTCAAAAATACCAGAATACACGGGGTTTGCTTTTATGGGGATTACGTTTTTTAAAATGATGGCTTCGGTTGTTTTTTTAATTCCACTGATACAAACAAAGGGTAGAGAAACTAATTTAGATATCGCTGCATTCTTTATACCGTATTTCCTATTTTTGTTTTTTGAAACTGTATTTTCAGTACGATTGATAAATAAAAGATAAGTTGCTTGAAAATAATGCAAGACGATTGTAAAATTCATTTTTTAAAATCATCATTATAATTTTCAATTTTCAATTAAATATGTACCTTTGCAAAAAATTTTAAAAACGTTAAATCAGATACTCAATTAATAATGGTAATTTCAAAAAAATCACTTCAATTCCTGTTAGTAACTTTTCTAGCGTGTATGCCATTGGTTACTTTCGCAAATGAAAGCGCGGATAGTCTTCAAAATCACACTGAAAACACTACTCCTGCTGCAGAAGCACACGGAGAAACAGGTCATTCTGCTGAAAAAGAATTCAACGCCACAGAATTGATTAATGATCACATTGGTGATTCGCATGAATTCCATATTGCTGATTGGGATGGTCACCCGATTTCGTTTTACCTTCCAGTTATTTTGTGGACTAATAATGGTTTAGAGGTTTTCTCTTCGGAGCAATTTCACCACGATAACGAAGGTCATCATGTAATTGATATAAACGGTCAAAAATTAGTTCGTTTCAATGAAGTTATTTTTTATGCTGATAAATTTGAAAGTTTAACAGAAGATCAAAGAAAAAATGGTGCTTTCGCATTTGATGCAAGACCACTTGATTTTTCGATTACAAAAAATGTCTTCTCTATGTTAATGTCGGCTTTGGTTTTATTTTTCTTGTTTTTTGCAGTAGCAAGATCATACAAGAAAAACCCAAAAGCGCCAAAAGGTATCGCAGGTTTCCTAGAGCCATTAGTTATTTTTGTTAGAGACGAAATTGCAATTCCTAATATTGGAACTAAAAAATATGCCAAATACATGCCGTATTTGTTAACCATATTTTTCTTTATCTGGATTAACAACTTAATTGGTCTAATTCCTTTTTTCCCATTTAGTGCTAACCTTACAGGTAACATCTTCTTTACATTTGTATTGGCGTTGATTACTTTTATTGTAACTACTTTTAGCGGAAGCAAAGATTACTGGAAACACATTTTGTTGCCACCAGTACCTAAAGCATTATATCCTATTATGATACCAGTAGAAATTATTGGTATGTTGACAAAACCTTTCGCATTGATGATTCGTTTATTTGCTAACATCACTGCAGGGCACATTATCATCTTGAGTTTGGTCTCATTGATTTTTATATTCAAGACAGTAGCGGTTGCACCTATATCTGGAGCTTTCGTAGTGTTCATGAGTGTACTTGAAATGTTGGTTGCGGCGTTGCAGGCATATATCTTCACGTTGTTAACTGCATTGTTTATTGGTCAGGCTGTTGAGGAGCACGACCACCATTAATTTGTGTTTTATTAATTATTAACTATATTAAATTTAGTATTATGGTATTAGCTGGAATCGGAGCTGGATTAGCTGTTATTGGTGCAGGTCTAGGTATTGGAAAAATTGGTGGTTCTGCAATGGACGCTATTGCTCGTCAACCTGAGGCTGCTGGAAAAATCCAGACTGCTATGATTATTGCTGCTGCACTTATTGAAGGTGTTGCACTTTTCGCAGTAGTTGTTGCGTTAATTACAAACGCATAATTAAAGCTTAAAACTTCCTGATACGGTTGGTATCAGGAAGTTTTTATTTCTAAAACAAACTTTTTAAATATAAATATATGAATTTTACAGCACCAGAGAGTTTAATTTTTTGGACCTCTATCATCTTTATAGTTTTCTTTATCCTATTAGGGAAATTTGCTTGGAAACCAATTTTGAGCGCAGTAAAAGGAAGAGAAGATTCAATCAACTCTGCTTTAGCTGCAGCTGAAACTGCCCGTTTGGAAATGCAAAATTTAACTGCAGAAAATGAGCGTATTTTACAAGAAGCACGTTTAGAGCGTGATGCTATGTTAAAAGAAGCACGTGAAATGAGAGAGAAAATGATTGCTGATTCAAAAGCTGATGCGCAAGCAGAGGGAGCTCGTATGATTGAGCAAGCAAAAGTAGCTATTGCAGCAGAAAAAAATGCGGCAATGGCTGAATTGAAATCTCATGTTTCTACTTTATCTTTGGACATTGCAGAGAAATTATTAAAAAGCGAATTATCTAACAAAGAAGCTCAAACTAAACTAGTTGAGAACATGTTAGGAGACGTAAAATTAAACTAACATTATGTCAGGAACTAGAGCAGCAATTCGTTATGCGAAAGCAATTTTAGAAATCGCGCAGTCAAAAGGTGTGGCTGATGCTGTCAATGCTGATATGAAAACTATTGCGTTGACTGTTACAGAAAATCTAGAATTGAAAAACTTTATTGAAAATCCAACTTTAAAAGTAGATCAAAAACAAAGTGCTTTACTAGAGGTTTTTGCTGATGCAAATCCTGTGAGTAAAAGTTTATTTCATTTGTTATTTGAAAACAAAAGATTTGAAATCCTAGGTGCTATTGCATTAGAGTACAATGGTTTGTTTGACACAATGAACGGAGTTGAAGTAGCAACTGTTACTACTGCTGTTCCCATGGATGAAGTTTTAGAAGCCAAAGTTTTAGCTAAAGTAGCTACTTTGTCTGATAAGAAAATTACAATTATAAATACGGTAGATCCTGCTATTATTGGAGGTTTTATTATTAGAATAGGTGATAAGCAGTACAATGCTGCTGTTGCTAACAGATTACAAGTTTTAAAAAGAGAATTAAGTAACTAATTTTTATTACACATTAAGTGTCTAAATTATAAATTAAGATGGCGGAAATTAAACCTGCTGAAATTTCAGCAATATTAAGAAAGCAAGTAGAAGGTTTTGAATCTGGTGCTACACTAGAAGAAGTAGGAACTGTACTTCAAGTTGGAGACGGTATTGCTCGTATTTACGGGCTTTCAAATGTGCAATATGGTGAGTTAGTTGAATTTGAAAACGGACTTGAAGCTATTGTATTGAACCTTGAAGAAGACAATGTGGGTGTGGTACTTTTAGGACCATCTACAGGAATCAAAGAAGGATCTACTGCAAAACGAACACAACGTATTGCTTCTCTTAAAGTAGGAGAACAAATGGTAGGTCGTGTTGTAAATACACTAGGTTTTCCTATTGATGGAAAAGGACCAATCGGTGGAGATTTATATGAAATGCCATTAGAAAGAAAAGCTCCTGGAGTTATCTTCCGTCAGCCAGTTACTGAGCCATTACAAACAGGTATCAAAGCAGTAGATGCAATGATCCCAGTAGGACGTGGACAACGTGAGCTAGTTATTGGTGACCGTCAAACAGGTAAATCAACTGTTTGTATTGATACTATCTTAAATCAGAAAGAATTTTACGATGCTGGGAAACCAGTATTTTGTATCTACGTAGCTATTGGACAAAAAGCTTCTACTGTAGCAGGAATTGCTAAGATGTTAGAAGAAAAAGGTGCTATGGCGTATACAGTGATCGTTGCTGCAAATGCATCTGATCCAGCTCCTATGCAAGTGTATGCTCCTTTTGCAGGTGCTGCTATTGGGGAATATTTCAGAGATTCAGGTCGTCCAGCGTTGATCGTTTATGATGATTTGTCTAAACAAGCTGTTGCTTACCGTGAGGTTTCTCTTTTATTGAGAAGACCACCGGGACGTGAGGCGTATCCTGGAGACGTTTTTTACTTACACAGTCGTTTATTAGAGCGTGCTTGTAAAGTAATTGCTGATGATGGAATTGCTAAAAACATGAATGATTTACCAGATTCATTGAAATCAATTGTAAAAGGTGGCGGTTCATTAACTGCTTTACCAATTATTGAAACTCAAGCTGGTGACGTTTCTGCATACATCCCAACAAACGTAATTTCGATTACTGACGGTCAAATTTTCTTAGATGGAGATTTGTTTAACTCTGGAGTTCGTCCAGCGATCAACGTAGGTATCTCAGTATCTCGTGTTGGAGGAAATGCGCAAATTAAGTCAATGAAAAAAGTGGCTGGTACTTTAAAATTAGACCAAGCACAATTCCGTGAATTGGAAGCGTTTGCTAAATTTGGTTCCGATTTGGATGCTGTTACTTTAAACGTAATCGAAAAAGGAAAAAGAAACGTTGAAATCTTGAAACAAGGTTTGAATGATCCTTATACTGTAGAAGATCAAGTTGCTATTATTTATGCAGGATCAAAAAACTTGTTGAAAAACGTACCTGTTTCTAAAGTTAGAGAATTCGAGAAAGATTTCTTAGAATTCTTAAATGCTAAACATAGAGGAACTCTTGATGCGTTGAAAGCAGGAAAATTGACTGATGAAATTACAGATGTAATTGAAACTGTTGCAAAAGAATTATCAGCGAAATA
Source organism: Flavobacterium sp. I-STPP5a (assembly GCF_009764685.1). Classification (GTDB taxonomy): domain Bacteria; phylum Bacteroidota; class Bacteroidia; order Flavobacteriales; family Flavobacteriaceae; genus Flavobacterium. The sequence continues at coordinate 81,346 of NZ_VHLM01000078.1, forward strand.
TAACTAAAAAAAGTATTAAGTATTAGGTATTAAGTTCTAAGGTTTTTTCCTTGACTTAATACTTAATACTTAAATCTTAATATTTAAAGAACAATGGCAAATTTAAAGGAAATCCGTAATAGAATTACTTCCGTTTCGTCGACGATGCAAATTACATCGGCAATGAAAATGGTTTCTGCAGCAAAGCTAAAGAAAGCACAAGATGCAATCACTGCTATGCGCCCTTATGCCGAAAAATTGACAGAACTTTTACAAAATCTTTCTGCTACTTTAGAGGGTGACGCTGGTGGTGAGTATACCACACAACGTGATATCAAAAAAGTGTTGCTTGTTGTAGTAACTTCTAATAGAGGTTTAGCTGGAGCTTTTAATACTAATGTTATAAAAGAAGCTAAGAACCGTGCTGAATTTTATGCAGGAAAGCAAGTAGATATTTTTGCAATAGGTAAAAAAGGAAATGATGTATTAAGCAAAACTTTATCTGTTGTTGCAAATCATAGTACTGTTTTTGATGATTTAACTTTTGACAATGTGGCAAAAATTGCCGATGAGTTAATGGAGAAATTTGTTGCTGGGCAGTACGATAAGATTGAATTGATTTACAATCAATTTAAAAATGCTGCTACACAAATTGTTCAAACTGAACAGTTCTTGCCTTTAGCAGCACTGAAAACAGATATTATTGTTGCGGCAGGTGATTATATTTTTGAGCCTTCAAAAGAAGAAATTGTTTTGACCTTGATTCCTAAATCATTAAAAACTCAATTGTATAAAGGTATTCGTGATTCATTTGCCTCTGAACATGGAGCACGTATGACAGCGATGCACAAAGCAACTGATAATGCAACGGAATTGAGAAATCAATTGAAATTGACTTATAATAAAGCACGTCAAGCTGCAATTACCAATGAAATCTTAGAGATTGTAGGTGGAGCAGAAGCTTTAAAAGGATAGTAATTACTTACACACAAATATGAAAAGAGCCAACATAATGTTGGCTCTTTTTTTTGTGGTTAGCTTTTCTTTTTGAATGTTTTAACTGGTTTTTCTGTACTTGTTATTATTAGTGATGTTCCCATAATGGAGTCAATTTGTTTTTTATCTATAGTCTCTAACCAAGAATATTTTATTGTTTTTATATTTTGCCAGGGATTTGTATTTACTGTTTTTTCAATTTCAGGTAAAGCCGTTTTACCTTTTTTTTGGGCGTAAGATGTTGTAGTGAATATGGCGAAGCATATCAAAAAGTAGATGTATTTTTTCATTTTTTTTGTACTGAAATAGCTATAATTTTATTTCAAATAGTATGCCAATTCGTTATTTAACCTAAAGTTTCTGTAATTAAATTCACGACTAGGTTCCAGTATAGTATGATTATTTTCAGTAGAAGTGTGATCATTTTATGTATAGTATTTTTATGAGGATTTTATTAGGATTCTTTTTGATTTGAAAAATGAAGTATTTCTATATGAATTTTAATGTAAAAGATATAATTTAACTTCAAAGTCTATAGGGTCATTTAGGATAGATCTAAAATGATGTTTATGGATTCAGTTCCTTTTTTGAGTCTGATTGCTTCTTTTTGTATGTTTCATAGCTTGCTAGTGCTACTGAAAAAAAGAGGATTAAATAGATTTGTTCTAAGTCCAATAGTTTGTAGATGTCGATGTTTTTTTCATCTTTAAAAAAATTTCGTATAAGTAAAATGAACACAATTAGAATTGTATTTTGTAACGTTTGAGTAATAAAGTATTTCATTAGTTGTGGGCTTTTAAACTTCAGTAAACTAGTAGGAACTAAAAAGTATATTTTTCAAACAAATTTTGTAGGTTTAAGGTTCTTGATGACAGAACTTATACTTATTGATTTAGTTTTGACATATCGTTGGCTCTCATTTTAAAATATATCATTATAAACACTACAGCAATAAACAATCTATAGCCTCTGTATACCCAAATATTAACTGGGAAAGAGAATAATTCGTAGGTGTCTCTGATCTCAATTAAGGAATAAATTAAGTTTATGGTAAAGAAAATTCCAAAGAATAAATAAAAGTTTTTGGGTAGTTTCATTTTTGAGTGATTGTTAGGTAGTGTTCCCATTAGTCCAGCCATAAAATTGGCCCAATCAGAAATTATCTCAACTGATGCAGCAATAACCACAAAAAGTGCAGTGAAAGTTGTTTCTTTTATAGTTTTTACTTTTGCACTATTTAGTTGATCTAAAAATGGTTGTAAATTCATTTTTTCATTTTTAAAATTCTTTTTTTAAAAAAGTTTCTCGAGAACTTTTATGCTCATTTTTTAATGGAGATCGTAGCTTTATAAACTCCATGCTCTGTATTTTTTTTGAAGGGTTACCTACCAGCTGAATTATTCCCTTTTTTTGATAAAGCTTATATTTTTTGGCTATCGTTTTATTTTTAATGCTTTTCATTTCTGAGGTCAAAACTAGGATTGTTGTTGAGGATGTGCAAATACTTGTTATCGGAATTCCGTGAATTCCGATAATTTATATTTTTAAAACATTGAAAATCAACATAATAAAATTAAAATAGAAATGTAGTTTTTTACTGCATTTCAATTTATATAATCTTTTTTTGCACTAAACCAAACTACAATGATTAACCAGCAATTTTTAAAAATAGTGCTTTTAGTACTGTTTCCTTTCTTTTTATGGTCTCAGACAAGTAAATCTTCTAACAAATCTGCAGTATACGAGGATTTAAAAAATGCTTTCATTAAAAATAAAGGCAATGATGTCAAACAATTGTATTATGCGAATGAATATTTAAAAAGAGCCCGCGCTAACAATAGCCACATAAATATATCTAGGGGTTATTACATATTAGCGCACATGTATGAGGGAGCTAAAGCAATTCAATTGTTGGATTATTCAATTGCTTACGCAAAAAACATAAATGATACAGAATTCCCAGCTTTGTCCTATTCTAAAAAAGGATATGAACTAAAAAAACAGTTTCGATTTGCTGAAGCACTTGATAATTTTTTTATCGCTGAAAGGATAGCGAAAAAAAACAATTTAGATTTTTACTTTAATATAAAACATTCGATAGGTATGCTTCGCTCTGAAGAATTAGGTCAAGTGGAAGAAGCTCTTGTGCTTTACAGAGAATGTTTTAATTATTATAAAGGGAAAGATGTTAGGTCTCCTAATTATGCAATTGAATACCATAATGTTTTGTTCGCTTTAGCTGATGCTCACAAATCATTAAACAATTTAGATTCTACGAGTTTTTATAATAAATTGGGTTACGAAGAGTCGAGAGTTACCAATGACTACTATTATATTTCATATTTTATTTTAAATGAAGGTGCAAATCAAGTATTAAAGAAAAACTATAAAGCAGCTATAGATAGCATAAATAAGGTATTACCTAAAATAGTATCAGATAAAAACTATGGCAACATACTGGCATCTTATTTTTATTTAGGAAAGTGTTATGCGGGTATGGGTAATGAAGAAAATGCGATTAAAAATTATATAAAAGTAGATTCAATGTATGTCATTAATAAAACAATCATACCCGAATTTGTTGGTGGTTACTTTTATTTAATTGATTATTACAAACAAACGGGAGATAAAGAGAATCAATTGAAATATTTAACCACATTCACAAAAATCGATAGCGTTTTACAAAGTGACTACAAGCAACTAAGTAAAGTTTTGTGAGATGAATACGATACCCCGCACTTAATTGCAGAGAAAGAAGCCTTAATACAATCTTTGGAAAAAAAGCAGTCTGCTTCTTATATATGGATTATAGTTTTAGTTGTGGGCGTTGCTGGCTTGATTGGTTACCAATTTTACTTAAAAAAACAACACCAAAATCGATTTGAAGCAATTCTGAATCCAGCCGGATCTATTGAAGAAAATAGTACTGTTCTAGAAACGCAGCTTACCACGCCTGATGCTAAAGAAAGTCAAGTACAACAAAGTTTATCAAATGAAATTGTACTTGAATTACTGGAGAAATTAACAGTGTTTGAAAACGATAAAGGCTTTATAGAAAAAATAATTTCTATTCAAAAACTGGCTTTGCAACTCAACACCAATACTAAATATTTGTCTAAAGTTATTAATGAACAAAAAGGAAAAACGTTTGTACAATACATCAATGAGCTTCGTGTAAATGAAGCAGTTTTGCAATTGCAAGCACAACCTGTTTTGCAAAATTATACCATAGCTTCCTTAGCAAGTGAGTTTGGTTTTAATTCGGCTGAAGCCTTTTCGGCTGCTTTTTATAAAAAGTATAAAATCAAGCCTAGCTTTTTTATCAAAGAATTGAGTAAAACTAGAGCAATTTAACTGTTTTAAAATAAGCCAATAGAATTTTAGATAGCGGAATTCACGGAATTCCAGTAACAACTTTACATTTCTATTTACAGGAATCGTTCAACTTTAATACATTTGAACCATTAAAATTACCTTAATCATGAAATCATTGCCGCTTTATTATTTTACTTGTTTTCTTTTTATTGCAAATTTTGTAAGCTGTTTTTCTCAAGAGAACACGACAAGCAGTAATTTACTCACCACAAAGCAAGATGGTTCATTAAATAATTGGTTTCAAAGAGATGAGCTGCAGGACAGCATTCCAGGTATTTCCTTAGACAAATGGTATAAACAAAATAAAAAAGTATCAAAAGCAAAGGAAATAATTGTTGCTGTTATTGATACTAAAATTGATTTAAAACACGAAGATTTACAAAATCAGATATGGATCAACACAAAAGAAATTGCAAATAACGGTATAGACGATGATAGTAATGGATTTATTGATGATGTAAATGGGTGGAATTTTCTAGGTTATAGTAACGGAGACTATATAAAATGGGGCAACAATGAATTTGTGCGTATTATTAGAAAATGGTCGCCCGTATTTAAAGATAAAACTGCGGCACAACTATCAAAGAATGAATTAAATCAATTCAAAGAATATCAAAGAGCCCAATTAAGGTTTGATACTGAAACTAAATTTTATAAAAATTGGTTAAGGTCTTTGCAGTATCTTATACAAGTATATCCATTGGTCAAAGACACCTTAAAACACTATTTTCCAAAAGAAGATTATACAAGCCAACAGTTGGACAGTTTGTATCAAAAGCACAAAATCAATGATAAAAGTTTTAGGAGAAGAAGGGATGATAATGATAAAGATCTAGGCGCATTAATCGATTATATGAGGGCTAGCTTAGCATCAAATCAAAATACTTTGACGGATATACAAGATCAAGAATTACAACTTAATTCCATTGAAAATGAATGTTTAAATCTTGAATTTAATGAACGTCATTTTATTAACGATGATGTATTTGTCGCAAAAGGAAACAATGAAATAGTAAATACAATTAAAAAAGAGCACACAATAGAGAATCACAGCACACTAGTTTCAGGAATAATTGCAGCAGATAGAACCAATGATATAGGAATAAAAGGAATTACACATCATACTAAGATAATGCCTTTGGTTATTTGTAATAATGCAGATGAGCATGATAATGATATTGCTGCAGCAATTCGTTACGCAGTTGATAATTATTTTAGCCCCTTAATAGTTCGGAGTGATATTTTAAATTTCAAATAGTACATTTGATATATGAAATACAAGAAATGGAGTTTAGAAGAAAAGCTAGAAATCCTATCCTTTTCAGAAGAATTAGGAGTTGTTGAAACGTGCCGTAAATACAGCGTTAGCACTGGCACTTTGTATAGCTGGAAGAAGAAACACGAGAAGCAGGGAGAAGCTGGTTTAAAAGTAACTTATGACACTAGTAGTAAAGAGCTAAAGCAAGCTGAGGAAGAAAACAGAATTCTACGCAAATTATTAGCTAACAAGGAAATCGAATTAGAAATTGGGCGTGAACTTTTAAAAAAAAAGTTTGGGACATCCGATCCAAGAAAGATTTAGTAGATAGTATTTATAGTAAACATAAGATTAGTAAAACCAAAATTATTACTATAGTAGGAATGGTTCAAAGTAGTTATTACCGAAGACCAAGCTCAAATAAAAAAGGTATTAAACCTAGTGAATTTACTTTTAATAAATCTAAAGGATATGTAAGTCAAGACGCGGTTATTAAATCGATCGAGTTACTTACTTAATGACTACGATTTGCTTCCAACCCTGATGCGGATGTGAGACTAATCGTTTGAATATATTATCAAAAATAGAATCTTTGTAAATTGACCTGTTCAGTCGATAAAAATATTCA
>NZ_VHLM01000061.1 GCF_009764685.1 Flavobacterium sp. I-STPP5a
TTTTGATGGTAATTTGCCTGCATATATCAATATCACCAACGGTAAAACAGCTGATAATAAGGGAGCTTACGAAATTCCCCTTTTAAAGGGCAGTGTGATTGTTGCAGACCGATTTTATAATGACTTTTCCCTTTTGAATATTTGGGACAGCAACGAGGTGTTTTTTGTAATTAGACATAAAGAGAATTTACAATTTACTACAGTGAAAGAAAATGAATTACCTGAAAATCGTCACGAGCACATCATGAAAGACGAATTGATTGAATTGAAAAATGAGCCTTCAAAAAATAAATATCCAAAGAAATTAAGACGGGTAGCGGTGTGGGATGAAGAAAATGGACAAGTTATTGAACTTATTACAAACCAGTTTTATTGGTCTCCCAACACTATTGGGGAATTATATAAAAGCAGATGGCAGGTAGAAATCTTTTTCAGAGATATAAAGCAGCTACTTCATATAAAATCGTTTATAGGAACATCCGAAAATGCTGTTATGATTCAAATTTGGACGGCTTTAATTACCATTCTCATTCTAAAAGCATTAAAAGCACAATCAAAATTTGATTGGTATTTATCCAATTTAGTAGCTTTCATACGATTGAATCTTTTCGTTAAAATTGACTTGCAAAAATGGTTAGATAAGCCATTTGAAGAACACATAGAGCCTCCTCCAGAAAACATACAGGGGGTTCTGTTTTAAAAAATGACCATTTCTAAGGTGTAAACTCAATGAAATGGGCGGATTTTATATGATGTAATTTTATTTAGGACAGGATTGATTAAAAATCTGTAAAATTCATCATTCGGTCAAAAGAAAACCGAAAGTTTGAAGAGATTGAATCTTTTCTTGAAATAGTAAAACCTTTAAAATGGGATGATTGGGGAGTTTTAAAAGATAGTAAAGTGAAGCTTTTTACAGGAACTCCTATCTTAAACAAGCGCGAAAAAATACATTATCGACAAGAAAAAGTATAAACCGAATTTCGTTTAGTGGTTGTCAAAAACCAAAAAAAAAATAAAGAATTTTGGTTTCCTATTAACGAATTTAATTTCTCTGCAAAAGAGATTTCAGACTATTACCGTAAAAAATAGGATATTGAGGTATTTTTTAGATTTTTAAAACAAGAACTTAATCTAAGCCATCTTGTATCTATGAATAAAAACGGAATTGAGGTTATGGTTTAAATGACCATGATTGCCTCAATGCAGCTTTCAATTTATAAAAAAGCAATTGATCTATGATACAAAACCGCCAAAAGACACGCTGCTATGGAACTACGAGATTTGATAACCGCTATTTTAATTGTATTTACTGCTGGAGACTCCGACAAAGTATTTAAAACTTGAAATAAAAATGGCCGGAATTTCTTCCGACCATGAATAATACAATGCTAGTTTTTTAATTTAAAAATAAATAAATCAAAACTAACTTGTTCCTCACTACAACTACTGCTTCCCTTTCTCGATTACTACAAAAGCAACTAATGAAAAGGTTGATGTAGCAGTCAGATCAAAACCCACATAAGTTATATTGCAATCAGTTGCCAGCCAAATTAAAGGATGACGAGACACCAGCAAACGTAATTGAATAGGAAAAAGTTCAGAAAGAAAAGTTTATAAAGGTCGGTACGTAAATTTGCGTAAAAATTTATCACCCTAATGACCAAAAAACGCTCAACCTAGCTGACGAGATAAAAAAGCAATAGAAAAAGCAGCTAACGATTGTAACTATGCCCGTGTCGCATCCAAACTCAGAAAAGACAACTAAAGAAAGACCAAAACAGCTACCGTTCCAAATTATAAAAATCAGAAAACTCAATTATACTTTCTATCATTTCCCAAAAAGCAAATATTTTATTTTTTTCTGACAATTTTCAGATTTCAAATGCACATTTATAAAAATTAATTTAAGATTAAAAAAAAAAAAATTAATCAATAGTAACAATAAAAAAGTTAAAGTATAAATAATTGTTTACGCTAAACTGTGTTTTCAAAATATATCATACAAGAATTACTTAAGATACCATTAACAAAACAGCAATAAATTAGTATTATTAGTGTTTTACTAACAAAAAAAAAAGAGTTTTTAAAAATATAAACATAAATAAATGGTTTAATTTGTATGTTTTTGATATTAATCGTACTATTACAAAATATTAACAAAAATTTAATATCAAACACCAGGTAAATTGATAAAATCTTCCGAACATATCAAAGTAATTGACGATTCATTATTATGGAAACAATTAATTAATGGGAATGAAAAAGCTTTTTCAAATTTGTTTGAAAAATATTTCAACCAATTAGTTTTGTATGGGTGTTCCTTTTCATCAAACAAGGATAAAGTCAAAGATTGCATTCAAGACGTGTTTGTGGATGTTTGGCTATACAAACAGTCCCTAAATGAAAATATTTCACCCAAAATTTATCTCTTATCTAGTGTTCGTAAAAGAATTGCTAGACAGCAAGAACGTGATAAAATATTTAGTAAGTCAACATCGACAAAAGCACTAGATTTTCTTTTTGATTTTTCTGTTGAACATGAATTAATAATAGATGAGACTAGTAGAGACAGAATAAGTCAACTAAACAAATTAATAAATCAGCTACCTTCAAAGCAAAAAGAAGTTTTATTCCTTAGATATAATCAAGGGCTAAGCATTGATCAAATAGCAGAAATTTTAAACATAAACTATCAATCTACTAGCAATTTACTTCACAGATCACTGCTCAAACTTCGTAAAGATTGGAGTGCATTTATATTTATTTTACCCTTTTTATCTATTTAAAAATTAGCGCTAAGGAGACATAACATAAACTTATATTTTAAAAAAAACTAATTTACAATGAGGTTCAAAACTTTATATTAATTTTCACAATTTCTTGACCTGCCAAAATACCTTGCTTTTATAGTGTATAAATTAATATGCTTACTTTAATTATATTCAGTAAAAATTAAATTTTACTTGCGTACAAATTAATCAAATAATAATTTCAATATTAAAAACCAGAAATAAAATAAGCTATAACTAATCCTTTACGCATTAATTTAAGTTCAACAAGTTCAATTTTTGTTTCTTCAATATTGACCTGATTCCATTAAAATTTTAGTCATTTGCCCCCCCATTAAAAAATCATTCGATTACAAGAAATTCTCGAAAACATAATCTTTTTTTAAAAATTTTCACAATTTAATGAGTATATTTTAAAACAATTGTCCTTTATGTGTTTATAACTCCCCTTCGCAAATGCAAAAAAGAGACTTTTATACTGAGATTGATGATTTTTTAATGGACGAATCATTCAAGTTATGGGTACACAACAACCAAGACAATGAAAACTGGGAAGAATGGACTTTAGAAAATCCAAAGCGAGCAAAATTAGTAGAAGAATCTAGGCTATGGATTTTAGCATTAAAAACTAATGTACAAAAAGTGACGCAAGAAGAGCTACAATGTGCACTACTTTCTATATGGGACAAAATTGAAGTAAAAGAGGAGCAAAAAATGAACAAAAGCACCTTCAACATACCACATATTAAATGGACACAATTAGCAGCAGCCCTTTTAGTTTTCATTTTTCTAGGATACAGCTTTTACAACTTGCATCTTATAAATACTGCTTCAAAAAATGATAATGTTTTAACAAAAAACATTCATGACGGCATCATTGTACAAATTAACAATACTAACAAACCTCAAATAATAATATTATCTGATAAAAGTTCAGTATTGCTACAACCCAATAGTAAACTAAGGTATCCAATACATTTTGCTAGAAATGAAAGAAAAGTTTATTTATCGGGTGAAGGTTTTTTTGAAATTAGTAAAAACCCTAAGAAACCCTTCTTTGTTTATGCTAATGAAATTATCACAAAAGTTGTCGGGACAAGCTTCAGAATCAGCGCTTTCGAAAACCAACCCAACATTGAAGTATTGGTTAGAACTGGTAAAGTAAAAGTGAAGACACAAAAAAATAGTATTAACGAAAATGAAGAAATCACTTTATTACCTAATGAAGCGGTTCGTTTTACTAAAAAGAGTGCAACATTTGACAAAGTTACTGACATAATTAAAGACAAATTTTTATTCCAATATAGTACAAATATTGAACAACTAAGTTTTGAATTTAATGACATTCCAGTTAATCAAATTTTCAACACTATTGAACAAGCTTATCAAGTTAAGATAGACTATCCAAAGCAAAAACTTAAAGATTGCTTTCTTACCACATCGCTTAGCGACGAACCATTACTAGAAAAACTTAAGATTATATGCAATGCATTAGGAAAAAACACCAGCTACGAAATGAATGAAAATCAAATTATCATAACAACCGATGGTTGTAATTAAAATTATGCCTATGTAAAAATTTAGATTTTAAAAAAAAAGGTGCCAACATGCTGTAACATTTTGACACCGATTAAAAAAACCAAATTACTTTCTGTAAAAAGTAATTAAAAGAGTTTAAAATACCCGTAATAAGTACTAATAAAACCCAACCAAAATTATGAAAAAACCTGTTGTTAAACAACGATTACTCTATCGAATCATGAAAATAACATTATATCAAATCCTGTTTGCATTTGTGTTTTCAACAATCACCCTCGCAAATAGTGTTAAAGGACAAAAAAAATTAGACACTAAGGTCTCCGTTAGTCTAAATAACATGGACTTAAATAAAGTAATTAAGAAACTTGAAAAGTCAGCTAATATAAAATTTTCATACAACTCTAGAATTAGCCAACTTAATTCTAAAGTTAACTATCAAGCTACAAATGAATCACTTTCAACCATTCTTAATAACATTTTACGACCACTTGAAATCGAATTTTTTGAAGTAAGTAATCAAATCATATTACAAAACAAACCGCAAAAAAATAGTTCTATCGACATTGATATACCAAGTGTAATAAATCAAAATAACCAAATCATAAAAGGAAAAGTTGTCGATGAAAATCAAAATCCTTTACCTGGCGCAACCATTTTAGTCAAAGGAACCAAAATCACAGTGCTTACAGATTTTGATGGTAGATTTGCTATATCGGCACCTGAAAACAGCACCACTCTTATCATCTCCTTCATAGGAATGGAAACAAAAGAGTTAATTATTAGAAATTTACCATCTATAATTACACTTAAAGAAGTGGGCGAAAAACTTAAAGAAGTAGTTGTAACTACTGGATACGAAAAAACATCCAAAAGAACATTTACAGGCGCTGTAAGTAAAATTACTAATAAGGAATTATTAGTTGAAGGAGTAGTTGATATCAGCCGAATGATTGAAGGAAAAGCAGCTGGTGTGACCGTACAAAATGTTACCGGATCTTTTGGTGCCGCTCCTAAAATTACTGTACGTGGCTCTTCTTCTATCTTTGGTGATACAAAACCTTTATGGGTAATTGATGGTATTGTACAAGAAGACATCGTAAACCTGTCTTTTGCTGATTTAGCCTCTGGAAATTCAGAGACGTTATTAAGTTCATCAATAGCTGGTTTAAATGCAAATGATGTTTTAAGTATTGAAATTTTGAAAGATGCTTCTGCTACATCAATTTATGGTTCGAGATCTTTGAATGGCGTAGTTGTTGTTACAACTAAACAAGGTAGAAAAGAATCTCCATTAAGTGTTACTTATTCACTCGAACAAACGGTGAGAAACGTCCCAACATATAATCAATATGACATTTTGAATTCTCAGGAAACCATGAGTGTCCTCAAAGAAATTGAAGGTAAAGGTTTTCTAGATCTACCTGCAACTTCCCAAGGTCGTTATGGAGGAGTCTACAATATTCTTGCAAATGCAATAAATACGTATGAGCAAACTTCAGGTGCATTTGGCGTAAAAAATGATACTCCAAGTAGAAATACATTTTTAAGAAAATATGAACTAGCTAATACCGATTGGTTTAAAACCTTGTTTAGACCTTCCATTACTCAAAATCATTCTTTAAGTTTTTCAGGTGGTGGTAAAAACAATACATTTTATGCTTCTTTAGGTTATTATTCAGATCCAGGATGGACTTTGGCAGACAATGTAAGCCAACTTACCTCTAACATAAAGAACACTTTCTTTATCAATGACAAACTTAATTTAACACTTTCAACACAAGCATCTGTAAGAGATCAGGGAGCTCCTGGAAGTTATGACAGTCTTAAAGATGGGGTAAGTGGCAGTACCACCAGAGATTTTGATATCAATCCATTTAATTATGTACTAAATACAAATAGAGCTTTAAGACCTTATGATGATAATGGTAATCTAGAGTATTATAGAAATAACTGGGCTCCTATAAACATTCTTAATGAACTTGAGAATAACTACATGGAAATCAAAGTTAAAGACATCCGCTTTCAAGCTGACTTAGCGTATAAAATCAATTCAAATTTAACGTACAATCTTACGGCTAATGCGCGTTATGCAAACACTACTAGAGAACATAATATACTAGAAAACTCAAATATTATAGGGGCATATAACGCACAAGAAACTACAATAGTAAGAGATCAAAATATATTTTTATACCAAGATCCAGAAAATTTAACTGCTCCAAAAGTGGCTGTACTCCCAAATGGTGGTATTTTAAGAAAATTCTCTAATGAATTGACTTCTTATAATATTAGAAATAGTTTTAGCTATAAAAACACATTCCAAGAAAAGCATGAATTAGAAGGATTATTTGGTCAGGAATTAAGATCTGTTGACAGGAGTAGTGATAACTTTACTGCTTTTGGTTTACAATATGAAAAAGGTTTAACTGCTTTCACAGACCCTCGCCTTTTAGAAAAATTAATTAATGGTGGAGAATCTTATTTTGGATTTAATGAAGAAAGAGAAAGAACCGTTGGTTTCTTCGGGAAAATTGGTTATACATATGATCGTCGTTATACTGGATCATTTACAGGACGTTATGATGGATCTAATAGACAAGGAAGAAGCGGTTCTTCTAGATGGTTACCTACCTATACCGTAAGTGGAAAATGGAATATTATGGAGGAAGACTTCATGAAAAACGCAAATACAATTACTAACCTAAATTTAAGAGGTTCTTACGGTTTGACTGCCACAGCAGGTCCCGCAACTAACTCATTAGCTATTTATAAAAGTTTCATCACTAATCGTTTAAATTTAGGAGATAGAGAATCCGGTTTAAATATCGATGAATTACAAAATGGTAATTTAACATGGGAAAAACAATTTGAAACTAACATTGGTTTGGATTTAGGCTTATTTGACAATCGCGTTCAATTTACCGCCGATGTTTATAGCCGTAAAGCTTTTGATTTAGTAGATTTTGTTACAACTTCAGGTATTGGAGGGCAAAAAATCAAGCAAGGAAACAATGCTGATATGGAAACAAAAGGTATTGAATTATCTTTGACGACTAAAAACTTGAACAATACAAAACTAAAATGGTCAACGACTTTCAATTTCTCTGTGTATGATCAAAAAATTGTAAAATTACAAAATAATCCAAGTGTATTAGGACTTGTTGATGGAACTGGAGGAAACACCGTAGGACATCCTAGAAATGCATTGTACTCTTACCAATTTACAGGATTAAATAACCAAGGTTTACCTACGTTTATTATGGCTGACGGTGAGAAAGACAATATTGCCGGAGCTAACTTTCAAGATTCAGAAAATGTTACAAAGTACTTGAAATATGAAGGTTCAATTGAACCAAACAAATCAGCTGGTTTATCAAATACATTTACGTATGAAAACTGGTCATTAAATGTATTCGTTGTTGCTGCTGGCGGTAACAAAGTGCGTTTAAACCCTATCTATTCTGATCAATATGATGATCTAACAGTATTTACAAAAGAATTTACAAACCGCTGGATAAATCCAGGAGACGAAGCATTGACAAATATTCCCGTTATTGCAGATAAAAGATTAATTGCAAATTATGCTGCCGAATCAAGAGATTTAACAAGAGCTTATAATGCTTATAATTTCTCTGATGAAAGAGTTGCTGACGGATCATTTGTAAGATTGAAAAACGTATCAATCTCTTATGAATTTCCAAAAGATTTAAAGAAAAAACTAGGACTTAATACCTTTAATTTAAAAGCAATTAGCACCAATCCACTTTTAATCTATTCTGACAAAAAATTAAATGGCCAGGATCCAGAATTCTTCAGATCAGGAGGAGTTTCACTTCCAATAACAAGTCAATATACATTCGCTATCAACGTATCATTTTAATAAAATAAATATGAGAACTTTTAAAATAACCACTTTATTACTAATTGTACTTACAGTTAGCAGCAGTTGTGACGATTTCCTCTCGGAGATTCCTGACAACAGAACTCAACTTAATACTCCAGAAAAAATTTCTGAACTACTGGTAAATGCCTATCCAAATGCAAATTACATGGAGTTTGCGGAAACAATGACTGACAATGTTTTTGATAGTGGGGATCTTACATTGACTACAAATAAAAATAGTCAAAACTATAACTGGGAAATGCAAGAAGATATCCAACAGGATTCTCCTTCTGATTACTGGGACGCATGTTATTCGGCAATTGCACATGCTAATCAAGCTTTAGACGCAATAAAAAAACTAGGAAATCCAGCCAACTTAAATGCTCAAAAAGGAGAAGCTTTATTGGCTAGAGCATATTCACACTTTATGTTAGTTACTTTTTGGTCGCAAAGATATAATCCTGCAACTGCTAAGACTGATTTAGGTATTCCATATGTACTAGAGCCAGAAGAGGTTCTTGTTAAGAAATACTCTCGTAATACTGTTGCAGAAGTTTTCAATTTTATTGAAAAAGACCTTGAAGAAGGACTAAAATATGTTAACAGCGACTACAAGTTACCTAAATTTCATTTTAATAAAGCAGCTGCAAAAGCTTTTGCTAGCCGATTTTATTTGATAAAAGGAGATTGGAATAAAGTTATTGAAGTATCTGATGAGTTAGGAAACAAGCCAGAAGGGCAATTAAGAGATTATCAATCCTATCTAGATGTAGATTTTAATACAGGCCAAAGAAAATACTCACAAGAAAGTGAATCTACAAACCTATTAATAGCATCAGTATCATCTGTATACTCTAGAAGTTTTTATTCTAATAGATTCCAATTAACTGGTGCAGACAGAGATATTTTGTTCGGAAATGGCGCCAATTTATTCAACAAAGAATGGCTATACAGACCATTATCATACAATGGACAAATAACAATTTTTGTTCCTAAATTCACTGAATATTTTAGAATTACTAATGCTAATGCGGGAATAGGACAGCCTTATGATGCAATAGTATTACTAAGTAATGATGAATACTATTTAAATAGAATAGAAGCCCACGTGATGACCAATCAAATAGCTACCGTTAACGAGGAATTAGAATATTTTATTTCAAAACGTATCAAAGGATACAATGCATCGACCGATAAAGTTACAGAATTAAAGATAGTTACTAAATATCCAGCTGTAGATGATGAATATACTCCTTTTTATAATTTGACTTCTGTCCAAAAATCTTACATAAAAGCGATAGCTGAGCTACGAAGAAGAGAATTTATACATGAAGGATTAAGATGGATTGATATTAAACGTTTTGGTTTAAAAATCACACACAAATCTTACAATCAACCAGATAATGTTTTATTGAAGGATGACAAACGTAAGGCAATACAAATTCCATTACATGTTTCTAACACTGGTTTAGAAAAAAACCCTCGTTAATTAATTAATTTATAAGGTCAACAAGATGAAATTAAAAACTCAATATAAGAAAATAATCCTTTTCTCTGCTATAGTATTATTAAGCGCATGTTCTGGCGAAGAAGCCTTAAAAGAAAGCCAGTTAGACGTTTCAATACCTACTATGTCTACATTAGACAAATGGATTGAAACTAACTATGTAAACACGTACAATATTAAAGTACAATACAAATGGAACCAAAATGTGGTAGACAACAATCGTTTTTTATATCCACCCATACAAGGACAAGTGCAACCAGCATTAGAAATAGTGCAAAAAATTTGGTTGGAAAGTTATTCAACTATTGGAGGTGTTGATTTTGTAAAAAAAATTGCACCTAGAGAATTTGTGCTGGTTGGTGGTCGAAATTTAAATACCACTGGGACTATTACACTTGGGTTAGCAGAAGGTGGTCAAAGAATTACTTTATTTGAAACAGATTTGGTAGATAAGAAAAATCGCGATAATGTAAAACGTTTTGTTCATACTATTCAACATGAATACATTCATATCCTGAATCAATATAAACCTTTTGATGAAAAAACATTATCAAAAATTACACCTACTGGATACACATCAAACTGGTATGCTACTTCAACAACAGTAGCAAGAGAAGAAGGTTTTATTACTGATTATGCCAGATCAAACATAAATGAAGATTTTGCAGAAATGGCCTCTACTATGTTAGTAAATTCAAAAGCTGAATACGATGCTATCTTAGCAGGAATAACAAGTGTAAAAGCAAAAGCTGACATAAAGGCAAAGGAAGCTGTCATAGTAAAATACTTTAAAGATGCTTACAACATTGATTTTTATAAACTTAGAGATCAAGCTGAAAAAAATACTTTAGCAGTAATTAATGGCTAATTAGCTAAAGGAATAATTATTTTAAAAAAAATATTCTATAATTCATATTTAAAATAAATTAAATATCATGAAATTAAAAAACATACTCAAATACCTATTCATTGCCGCACTAGCAATGCAATTGGCTTCATGTGACAACAAGGAAGATGTAGATCCCATTTTTAATCAAACGCCTACAGAAAGATTAAATGTGCAAAAAAAAGAACTGAATGATTTATTAGAATCATCTGAATTTGGATGGAAAGCAGTTTATTTTACAGACACTACCCAATTAGGTGGCTTTACCCACTTATTCAAGTTTAAAAGTGGCTCAGTGGAGATGGCATCAGACTTTGATAATGATACAGCAATATATAAAAGTGAATACGGTATTGAACTAGGCAGTACCGTAAGTCTTGTTTTTACAACAAAAAACAGAATACATCTTTTATCGGATTCAAATAATTTTCCAGTTGCATCTTTACGTGGAAAAGGATATAAAGGCGACTTCCAATTTTTGTATTACGGACAAGACAATGGGCAAATCATTTTTAAAACTAACAGAAGTTTTCAGGAATTACGTTTTGTAAAAGCAACAGCACAAGATTGGGCAGATTTGCCTAAAAACATTGCAATGATTCCAAATGTTGTTGGAGCATCAACAAGACCCTTATTTCGATTGTTAGAAACTAATGATGGTTCTAAAACAAGTCAATTTGATTTTAATTTCACTGGAGCCACTAGGTATGCAACTGCGAATTCTATAGAAACTGGTTCTAATATTACAAGTAATATAGGAATCGCTTACACAGCAACTGGTATTATTGTAAGTCCGCCTGTAAAAGTTGGTAATCAAAACCTAACCGACTTTACTTATGATAGTGTGAGCGGGGCCTTTACTGCTGCAGGAACAAACAATGTTACTGCAACCATCAAGTATAGCAATAAACCATTGGTATTAACTGATGATTATAAAAAGTTATTAGCAGGAAATCCGAATAATGTATATGCATATATTTACAACTTAACAAATACTGCCTCAACTAATTCATTATTATTCAATACCATTTTGACCGAACTTAAATTAAGTTTACCAGCCGGAGCTCAACTAACTAGAATACAGCCTTGGTTTAATAATCCTGATGGTAGTAACTATATTGAATATCGTTTTGGAAATGCTACAGGAGCAACTATTGCCAGATATTACCATTATTTCACTGTTAAAGAAGACGCTACAAATAAAGTTGTTATCCTAAATCCTTTACAATGGAAAACTAGCACACTATCTACTGCGCCTGTAATTGCAGCGCCTGCTTTTCTAAAAAAACTAGATGACCAATTAATGAATCCAAATGGTTTGTATTTTATTAAACAAGGTGGACTACCTTATCCAGCGTTTACATTGACTGGATTTAATAGCACTTTTAGAATGACTGTATATCCATTTCAATAAATTATAATCTTAAATAAAAAATTATGAAAAAAATAATCTTAACAACTAGTATCATAATTTGGATAAATTCTTTTGCTCAACAAACTAATAATGACTCAAAAGATTGTCTTGCTTTTGATAGAGAAAAAGCAGAATGGGTTGCTATTAAATGCTCCGAATATGGATTCTTAATGAAATCAAATACGGGGTTCGGTACAAACTCAACAAAACCAAATCAATATCTATATCCGCCTCAAGAGTCTAAAATTTTGGAATATTCACCTTCAGCTCAAGAAGCTGAAGGACTAAGCCTTTTACAAATTTTAATTTTACGCTTTGGGGGCAATCCAGGATGGAGTCCTTTTATATTTTAAAATGTTTAGCATATAAAAATCAAAAAAGGTGATTAAAAAGTATTAAGCTTTACTTTTTACTATGATTATTTTTTTAAACTTTACTGCTTAAAAAATAAAAAAAACATAAGCCCGCAAAAATAAATTTAATATTTACGGGCTTATTTTTACAAATGTACTAATACACATAAAGCAACTCAAATTGAGTTGCTTTATTATTTTAATCTTATCTGATGAATCAATTTCCACCATTTACAAAGCTTAACATATAAAAAGCAACTTCATAGTAACCGATTCAAATAAAAATTCATGAATTCAAAATAAGTTCCCCTTTTAAAGATAAGTTTTTTATCATGTCCTATAATATTTTTTGATATTTTAGCAACAAATAAAAACAACATGCCAACCGACTGTATCAGCTATCAAAATTCAGGATATTTCTCTGCTTTGATGAACGATTATTTAGATCAAAAAAACAATTTACATACTCTGTACAATAGATTTCCAAATTTTGAAAACTTTGAAGAGCAAATTCTTGAAAAGCAAAATAATTTCGACAATAGCAACAGATCCATTTTAGTTTCTACTTTACAAAAACAATATTTAAATGTTGAAACTTCCGTTTTGACAAAGCAAAATATTGAATCTTTAAATAATTCAAATACATTCACTATCACAACTGGTCATCAACTGAATTTATTCAGCGGACCCTTGTACTTCTTATACAAAATCATTTCGACAATTAATTTAACAACAGAATTAAAATCGAAATATCCTTCCTATAATTTTGTTCCCATTTACTGGATGGCCACTGAGGATCATGATTTTGAAGAAATCAATTATTTTAATTTTAAAGGCAAAAAATTCCGCTGGAACAAAGAAAGCACTGGACCTGTTGGCCGATTATCTACTGAAGGTCTAGCTGATTTCCTTGAAGTATATGCGCTTGAATTAGGTTCCAGTATAAATGCTAATACACTCAAAAAATTATTTGAAGATTCCTATCTCAAACACGATAATCTCGCCGATGCCACTCGGTTTTTAGCCAATGCACTATTTGGAAATTTTGGATTGGTAATAATCGATGCCGATAATTCTGACCTAAAACGCAGCTTTATTCCATACATCAAAGAAGAATTACTGCAGCAAACTTCTCATAAATTAGTGCTCGAAACTGCTGAAAAATTAAAAGAGTACACCATTCAGGTGAATCCTAGAGAAATAAATCTGTTTTATATTGAAAATAACATCCGGGAACGCATCATCTTTGATAACGATAAATACAAAGTAAACCACACTAAACTAGAATTTTCTGAAACAGAAATTCTATCCCTTTTAGAAAATCATCCAGAACAATTCAGTCCAAATGTGATTATGAGACCGTTATATCAAGAAGTAATTTTACCAAATCTTTGCTATATTGGCGGAGGCGGAGAAATTGCCTATTGGTTAGAACTCAAATCTTTTTTTGCTGCTTCAAAAATTACTTTCCCTATGCTTCTGCTAAGGAATTCTGTTTTATTAGCAACCGAAAAACAAACCAAAAAAGCAGATCAGTTAAACTTGAGTTGGACTAACTTGTTTTCAAAACAAAAAAATTTAAAAGACAATAAAACCAGAGAATTATCAGAGATTCAAATTGATTTAAAAGATTTAAAAGACCAATTAAAACAACAATTTGATTCGCTTCATCAACGTGCCACAAAAACTGATCAATCTTTTATGGGAGCCCTAAAAGCTCAGGAGGCCAAACAAATAAAAGGATTAGAAAACCTAGAAAAACGTTTACTAAGAGCTCAAAAAAGAACTTTGGGTGATATTTTACAGCGCATTACTGATTTACAAAACGAACTTTTCCCAAATCAAAGTTTACAGGAAAGACAAAATAATTTTTCAGAATTTTACCTTGAATATGGTGAGAATTTAATTCCGCAATTGATACAAATGCTAAAACCATTGCAATCTAATTTTGACATAATTAAACTTCCTTAAGAAAAACCATAAATAAATGACAAAAGAACGCCTAATTTCGCTGGATGTATTTAGAGGATTTACTATTTTATTGATGACTATTGTCAATAATCCAGGAAGCTGGGCAACTGTTTATCCTCCTTTATTACACTCAGATTGGAATGGTTGTACTCCTACAGATTTAGTTTTTCCCTTTTTTATTTTTATAATGGGCGTAGCGGTTTCATTTGCAATGCCTACAAAAAATTTTGATAACACAACCTTTAATAAAATACTAATTCGCTCCTTACGAATGTTTTGTTTAGGAATGTTTTTCAATTTCTTTGGAAAAATACAACTTTTTGGACTAGACGGTATTCCCTTATTAATAGGACGCATAATCATCACAATTAGCGTGGGTTATGCACTCATGGGCAGTTTCAATGCAAAAGTAAAAACGTATTTAGCTATTGGTATTTTTGTTACATTTTTATGTTTAGCACATAGTGGAATTGAGGCTTATCAAGACGTCAGGCTACCGGGAGTTTTACAGCGCATCGGAATTGTATATTTTGTTATATCGCTTTTATATCTAAAAACAACGCTTAAAACGCAAATCATAGTAGCATCAACAATTTTAATAGGATATTGGGCAGTAATGACATTGATTCCGGTCCCAGAAATTGGATTAGCAAATCTTGATAAAGAAACTAATTTGGCATCTTGGATGGACAGCGTCTTTTTAAAAAATCATGTGTGGGCAGTTACAAAAACGTGGGATCCAGAAGGAATTCTAAGTACAATTCCTGCAATAGCCTCAGGAATAATAGGATTGCTTATAGGTCAATTACTCAATCGTCCATTACCTAAACTGGAAATTGTTAAAAAAATGGGAATTACTGGAATTATTCTTATTATTCTTGGGCTTTTATGGAGCATCACATTTCCTTTAAATAAATCACTTTGGACGAGCTCTTTTGTTTTATACACATCTGGTATAGCAATACTTTCGTTAACTATTTTCTATTATGTAATTGATGTTACTAACTATAAAAATTGGACAAAACTATTTCTTGTTTGGGGAGTAAATCCAATGATTGTATTCTTCTTTTCTGAAATAATTCCACAAGCATTAGAAATGATTCAATTTCAAAATCCAGAAACTCCTTCTGAACAAATTAATCTTCAAAATTATTTGTATCATTTTTGGATTGCACCCGTTTTTAATAATCCTATGACGGCATCCTTAGCCGGAGCTTTGATCTATGTAACTATTTGGTCTTTGATTTTAAGACTATTTTATAAACATCAATTAATATTTAAGGTTTAATTTAAAAAAAAGGCCTGATTAATCTTAAACAAACTCCTTTTAATTGGTGATTTATTAAAATAAACACATAAAAAAGTTTACTTTTGCAGCCAATTCGAAAAACTTAAAAAAACAAAAAAATGGCTACTAATAGAACATTTACAATGATCAAGCCTGATGCTGTTGCTAATGGACACATCGGAAACATACTTGCTATGATTACTAATGCAGGTTTCAAAATCGTTTCTTTAAAATTAACACAACTTACTGTTGCTGATGCTCAAGCATTTTATGCTGTTCACGCTGCAAGGCCTTTTTACGGTGAATTAGTTGAATTCATGTCAAGAGGACCTATTGTTGCTGCTATTTTAGAAAAAGACAATGCAGTTGAAGATTTCAGAACTTTAATTGGAGCTACAAACCCAGCTGAAGCTGCTGAAGGAACTATCCGTAAAGCATACGCAACTTCTATCGGAGAAAATGCAGTTCACGGTTCTGATAGCGATGAAAATGCAGCTATCGAAGGTGCTTTCCATTTTGCTGGAAGAGAGCAATTCTAGTATTCAGTTTTCAGTCACAGGTAACAGTGACTCATAAAAACAAAAAGTCCCGTTTCAAATTGAAACGGGACTTTTTATTTGCAATCTCATTGAAAACAAAACACTGTTAATTTACACTATCTCAAAACTACATCTTTCACCACATCGCGTCTTAATTCCTCATTGATCATTTTAACAATTTTAGACTTTCCGTGACTTAATTCCTCTCGTAATACAGATGAAGTCAACTCCACATACAGCGTACTTCCTTTCAAAACTACATTATTCGTATAGCTATTTACACCATTCCCCATAAGATTTTTCCAAGCATCTTTCACATCAATTTGATCCATGCCAGGTTGCAACTTATTCACTTGGATTATTTGTTTCAAAACATCCCCTATCGTACTTTGGTTATTTAATCTCTTTGCCATCACCCATCAAGTTTATTGCTGTTGCTCTTTTATAGTGGTATTCCATTTTGTCTTTATTCAACAGCACCAGCTCTTCATTTGTTAAGGCTATAATTTCCTCACTCCATTTCATATAAGGCGTTGTGTAGTCTATAAAAACACGGTTATCCTCATAACGTACAGCTACTTTTTCCTCTACATCATTCACTAAAAAAGTACCATCAAGTTGTGGCATCACTTTTTTTCTAATCCCTTTATCTTTTACAATCTTAAAATAATCGTAAACCTCATTCATGCGGTATTCCTTATCATCTATCGAATCAAAAACTACTTTCTCCACCTCCCAATACCCATTTATTTTAGCTAAATCAGCCGGCACAACTTTTTGCGAACAAGAAACTAATGCTAAAAAAGCGACAATAATACAAACCGTTTTTTTCATAAAATATTTTTTTTTCGGAGCTATTTCCTGCTTTTCGTTACAATCTTTTTTCCCGCAAAAAAAGCGGTAAAAAAGGATTTACACTGCAATCAGGGCTAGTAGCGTAACAAATCACAAAGCACTTATTTATTTACAAAGTTACTCTTAAAAAATGCAAACAAAAAAAATAGTTATCCTTCCATTAAACTAATTGCTATCTTTAACATCCTATTAGCAAAAACCGCCCCAAAATGACAAAGACAACAACTTTTATTGCATTTGTTCTCCTACTAATGAGTTGCAGTTCAGAACCTACAGAAGCCACTACTCCAGTCACAACTCAGGATAAAATTTACTTTCCACCCATGAACAGCACAACTTGGGAAACAAAAACAGTAGCAAGCTTAGGATGGAAAACAGCTGCAGTGCAACCTTTACTAGATTATTTAGAACTTAAAAACACCAAATCATTTATAATTTTAGTAGACGGAAAAATAGTTTTAGAAAACTATTTTAATGGTCATACCGCAAATTCCTTATGGTATTGGGCTAGTGCTGGCAAAACACTCACAACAACAGTAACTGGAATCGCTCAAGATGAAGGCTTAATTAACATCAATAATAAAGTTTCGGATTACTTAGGAACAGGATGGACGAGCGCGCCATTAGCCAAAGAAAACCTTATCACCTGCAAAAACTTACTTTGTATGGACTCTGGACTAAACGAAACCTTAGGATCTGATGTGTCACCCGCAAATTTACAATATGTTGCTGATGCAGGCTCTAGATGGGCATACCACAACGTTTATGTAAAACTTCAAGATGTAATTGCTAGAACAAGCGGACAAACGTGGAGTAATTATTTCAATACAAAACTTAGAGACCGAATAGGAATGACTGGTGGCAGCTGGATTAATTCTGATGGACTCAGCGTTTACTGGAGTACAACAAGAAACATGGCTCGATTTGGACTCCTAGCATTAAACAAAGGAAAATGGGACGAAACAAGAATTGTCAGTGAAACTTTTATGAATCAAGCCACAAACACATCACAAAACACAAATCTTTCATATGGATACATGTGGTGGTTAAACGGGAAAACATCGTACAAATTACCACAAGTATCGCTCACATTTCCAGGAAGTCTTATCCCCTCAGCTCCTGCAGACATGTATAGTGCACTAGGCAAAAACGATCAAAAAATATATATCGTACCTAGTAAAAAAATGGTTGTGATACGTATGGGCGAAGTTGCAAATCCTGACAATCCCACTTTTGGACTATCCGACTTTGATGCAGTTTTATGGCAAAAAATTAGTGCTTTATTCTAATTATTTAGATTGCATCCTCCTTAAAAGACCCAATACAAAAAACACTAAACCCAATAAAAGTAATGCATAATACAATGTCACATTTATTTCTCTGGTAACATTTGCTAAAACAAAAGAAATAATACTAACTAAATAAAGATACATGGGAGAAATATTTTTCAAGAAAGAAAAATTCATAACAAACTAGCTATTATTTAAAAAAACTATCTACAAACTCCAATTTATTAAACACTTGAAGATCTTCAATGCCCTCGCCTACACCGATGTATTTCACAGGAATTTGAAACTGATCAGAAATTCCAATAACAACGCCGCCTTTTGCAGTTCCATCAAGCTTAGTAACAGCTAAACAACTCACCTCGGTAGCTGCTGTAAATTGTTTTGCTTGTTCAAATGCATTTTGCCCCGTAGATCCATCAAGAACTAATAAAACATCATGTGGTGCATCGGCAACCACTTTTTGCATCACACGCTTCACCTTAGACAATTCATTCATCAAATTGATTTTATTGTGTAAACGTCCAGCGGTATCAATAATTACAATATCTGCTTTTTGAGCCACCGCTGATTGCAAAGTATCAAAAGCCACCGAAGCCGGATCACTTCCCATCTCTTGTCTCACAATTGGAACTCCTACACGATCAGCCCAAATTTGCAATTGATCTATCGCAGCGGCACGAAACGTATCTGCAGCACCCAAAACTACATTATATCCTTGCTTTTTGAATTGATATGCTAATTTACCAATAGTCGTAGTTTTCCCTACTCCATTTACACCTACCACCATAATTACGTATGGTTTTTTGTCTGCTGGAACAACAAACTCAGATGACTCACCAGTATTAGTTTCAGAAAGTAAGCCAGCAATTTCTTCCCTCAAAATTTGGTTCAACTCTGAGATACCTAAATACTTATCTGATGCTACTCTTTTTTCAATTCTAGTAATGATTTTCAACGTAGTACTTACTCCCACATCAGAGGCAACAAGAATTTCTTCTAGATTATCCAGGACTTCATCATCAACTTTAGACTTTCCTGCGACAGCCTTAGTAAGCTTTGAAAAGAAATTTGTTTTTGACTTTTCTAAACCTTTGTCTAGTATCTCTTTTTTCTCTGATGAAAATATTTTTTTAAAAAAACTCATTGTAAGTAGGGTATAAAATGAACTATAAGTCTTAAAAAACACTTGGTTTTTTTTCGGGGTAAATATAGAAAATAAAAAAGCTACTTCCGAATGAAAGTAGCTTTTCTATATAGTATCTCTGTTAATTATTTCTTTTTCAAGAATTCATCAACAGCCTCAGGAGTCATAATAGATTCTACGAATGTATATGCACCTGTTTTTGGAGATTTCACCATTTTGATGGCTTTTGATAATCTCTTAGAAGATGTTTGTAACGATGCTACGGTTTTCTTTGCCATGATTCAAATGTTATTTAAATTTTAATTAGGTTTGAAACGTAAACATTTTAACCTTATAAAATTTGTAATTATTACTTAATTTCTTTGTGAACAGTTACACGCTTCAAGATTGGATTAAATTTTTTAATCTCTAATCTATCCGGAGTATTTTTTTTGTTCTTAGTAGTGATGTATCTTGAAGTACCTGCAACACCAGTTGTTTTGTGTTCTGTACATTCTAAAATTACTTGGATTCTATTACCTTTCTTTGCCATCTTGCTATATATTTATTGTGGAACGGATTATTTAATAAATCCTTCTGACTGAGCTTTTTTCAAAACAGCAGCAATTCCATTTTTATTAATTGTTTTTATCGTAGATGCAGCTACTCTTAGAGTAATCCATCTATCTTCTTCTGGAAGATAAAAACGCTTTTTAACTAAGTTCACAGAAAATTTTCTCTTAGTTTTGTTCATAGCGTGAGAAACGTTATTTCCTACCATCGCTCTTTTACCTGTAAGGTCACAAACTCTTGACATTATACTTATCTTTTATCGTTAATCAAAATCAGGGTGCAAAGAAAAGAAAAATAAACCTATTAACCAACAATAATTTTACACAATTTTCAAAATTTCTTTATACACTAGCTCTAAACTTTTTATTACAGCCCTATCTATCACTTTTTCACGGGGTTGGCCAAAATTAAATTCCTCAACAATTATTTCACTTGGCGTAGCAATTGCTATAAAAACAGCTCCAATTTCGGCATTCGAATCTCCTTTTAGAGGTCCAGCGTTTCCAGTTGTAGCAATTGCATAATCTGTTTTCATTATGGCTTTTACACTTGAAGCCATAACAGAGACTACTTCTTTACTCACCACCGAATGAGCTTCTATGTCGTGCTTAGAAACTCCAAGTAGATCTATTTTTGCTTGTGTATCATAAGTAACCACACCACCTTTAAAATATTTTGACGCTCCAGCAACAGCAGTTAACACCTGTGCAATTTTACCACCAGTGCAACTTTCGGCTGTTGCAATTGTTTTATTGTGCTTTGTAAGTAGTGATCCCAGAACTACTTCCAGCGTTTCATCATCATCAAAACCTACAATAATATCCTTGATAATCTCAGTTACTGAATTTACATTTTCTTGAATAGCAGCTTCAAGAATTTCTTTATCAGTTCCACGTGCCGTCAATCGTAAACGGACTCTTCCCGGCGCTGGCAAGTAGGCTAATTTTATAAAAGCAGGCAATCCATTTTCCCATGCTTCAATACGCTCAGCCACTACACTTTCACCTTGTCCATATGTCAAAATAGTTTTGTGGATAATGTAAGGACGTTTATATTCTTGCACAATCTTAGGAATCAGCTGATTTTCAACCAAATATTTCATTTCATAAGGAACTCCTGGAAGCGAAATGTAAACTGTATTTTCTTTTCTAATCCACATGCCGGGAGCCGTACCTACTTCATTATGCAACACTATACATTTTGACGGGACTAAAGCCTGATCTTTATTTATTTGAGATGCCGGCCTATTCATAACCCGTTCAATAAGCGCTACAACATGCTTTTCAACATCTTGATTGACTATCAATTCATCTTCAAAGTAATCACAAAACGTTTTCTTTGTAATATCATCTTTTGTAGGCCCTAACCCTCCCGTAAGCACCACAAAATCAACAGTATTTTGCAATCTTGACAAGGTTTGTAAAATATGGTTTTTATCATCACTTATAGATAACATTTCTATTGTTTCGATTCCAATTCTATCTAGAGCCTTAGCTATAAATCCCGAATTAGTGTCTGTAATTTGACCAATTAATATTTCGTCACCTATTGTAACTATAGTTGCTTTCATTAGTAAATTTTTATTATTTAATTATCGTATTGGATTTTAAGAACCAATAACTATTTATCATCTTATTGTTCCAAAATAAAAATACAACTTTACAGATATTGTTTATAAAAAAAGTGACCCGAAAAGGTCACTTTTTTTATAATAATATTTTATACATCAAAATCTTTTTTAATTTCTTTCACCGCATCATTGACTTGGTTTTTAACACTTTTAAAAGTCTCTTTTATATCCTTCTTTTTTCCTTCGGCTTTTGTCCAAGCTTCAATTTGTAAAATTTCTTCAAAAGCAACATTCATCCCCATTAAATCCAGAGTTGGCTTTATCTTGTGTGCATATGCATAAGCATGCTTGTGATCTTTCTTCTTTATTCCTTCTTTAATTTGTAGTAAATCCTCAGGAACCTCTGTAACAAACAAAGTCAATATTTCATTGACAAATTCTGGGTCATTATCTGAAAGTGCGTACACTTTTGATAGGTTGTAATGTATAGCCATTATTTTACTTGTATTCTAAATAGTTGTTGTCCTTCTAAAAATCCCTCTAAAACGTCATCTTGATTTACAGCCGCTACTCCTTCTGGAGTTCCTGTAAAAATTACGTCGCCAATTTTAAGCGTAAAAAACTGCGAAACGTAAGACACCAATTCATCAATCTTCCAAAGCATCAAGCTTGAATCTCCTTTTTGAACTGAATTTCCATTTTTAAGAAGTTCAAATGTAATATTTTCTAATGAAGAAAATTGACTTTTAGGTAAAAAATCCCCTAAAACAGCTGAACCATCAAACGCCTTTGCTTTTTCCCATGGCAATCCTTTTGACTTTAATTTCTCTTGCAAATCACGTGCTGTAAAATCAATTCCTACACTTATTTCATCATAGTATTTATGAGCAAACTTAGGTTCAATGTATTTACCAACCTTACTAATTTTAACAATCAACTCGATTTCATGATGCACATCATTTGAAAATTCAGGAATAACAAAAGGATGTTGTTTTAATAAAATAGCCGAGTCTGGTTTTAAAAAAACAACAGGCTCAGATGGCTTTTCATTATGCAACTCTGCGATATGATTGGTATAATTTCTACCGATACAGATTATTTTCATTTCTTAATTAAAAAATTTAATGATTGAAAGATTCAAAAATTAGCTTAATTTATTATTCAGTTTTCGAAGTTTAATCGCCGTTAAAACTTTCTTGGTATACAAAGGAAAGTCAGCATTTTGAATCCAACTAAAATAGCCTGGCTCTGCTTCTAACACCTTTTCTACTTTGACACCTTTATGTTTTCCAAAGGTAAAAATCTCTTCATTATCCTTGTCAAATGCTATCATTCCTGCAAAATCAGCAATTTTCTTGCGAGTTGTAAATTCAGATAACGATTTCATATCATTTTCCAATTCTGGATAACGGTCTAATTGCGCTTTTAAAATCTCATAGGTAGCCATGGTATCTGCTTCAGCTGAATGGGCATTTTCAAGATTTTTACCACAATAAAACTTCAATGCAGCACTTAGAGTACGCTCTTCCATTTTATGAAAAACAGTTTGAACATCAACTGAAACTCTATTTTTCATGTCAAAATCTACTCCTGCACGAAGTAATTCTTCGGCTAATAAAGGAATATCAAAACGATCCGAATTAAATCCAGCTAAATCACTGTCTTTTATCATATTATACACCTGCGTTGCCAGTTCTTTAAAAGTTGGCTCATTAGCTACTTTTTCATCAGTAATTCCGTGAACCGCTGTAGTTTGTGCCGGAATAGGAATAGTAGGATTTACCAACCACGTTTTGCTTTCCTTGTTCCCGTTGGGAAAAACTTTGAATATTGAAATTTCTACAATTCGGTCTTTTCCAATATCAATTCCAGTAGTTTCAAGATCGAAAAAGCAAATTGGCTTATTGAGTTTTAGTTCCATTTTTTGTTTTTGAATGTGGCAAATATAAAAATTTGGAGTTAATTCCAAAGCTAAACAATGACTAATAAAAGCAGAATAAAAAATAAAACCCCTGATAGACTTTTATATCAATCAGGGGTTTCAATTATGATTTAAGTAATTTAAACAGCTCTATCAGCATCAAAAGCCTCTAAATATTCAGCTACACGTTTTACAAAACTACCTCCTAATGCACCATCAACTACTCTATGATCATAGCTGTGTGATAAGAACATTTTTTGACGAATTCCTATAAAGTCTCCTTCAGGGGTTTCAATAACAGCAGGTACTTTACGAATAGCTCCAAGGGCAAGAATACCTACTTGTGGCTGGTTTATAATTGGTGTACCAAAAACACTTCCAAAAGTCCCTACATTCGTAACTGTATAGGTACCACCTTGAGTATCATCTGGTTTTAATTTACCCATTTTTGCACGGTTCCCTAAATCGTTTACCGCTTTTGCCATTCCTACTAAATTTAACTGATCAGCATTTTTAATGACCGGAACAATCAAGTTACCGTTTGGTAAGGCAGCAGCCATTCCTAAGTTTATATTCTTTTTCTTGATGATGTAATCGCCATCAACAGAAATATTCATACCTGGAAAATCTTTTAAAGCTTTGGCTACAGCCTCCATAAATATAGGAGTATAAGTAAGCTTTTCACCCTCGCGTTTTTCAAATACGTTTTTATTTTTCTCTCTCCATTTTACAATATTCGTAACATCAACCTCTATAAAAGATTGTACATGCGCTGATGTTTGAACTGAAGCTACCATATAACCCGAAATCAACTTTCGCATACGATCCATTTCAATAACTTCATCACCACCGTTTACAGAAACTGGTACCGCTTTTTGAGCTACAGGCGCAGCAGCAGGAATAACTTTTTCTACAACTGGAGCCGGTGCAGCAACTACTGACTGGTTGCCTCTACTTTTCACATACTCAAGGATATCATTTTTAGTAACTCTACCCTCTTTCCCTGTACCAGCAATAGATTCAAGTTCTGTAAGTGAAACACCTTCTTCTTTTGCAATATTTTTAACAAGCGGCGATAAGAATTTTTCTGAATTAGAAAAATCTACTGGCGCAGCAATGGTATTTTTTACAGTCTCAACTTCTTTTTCAATTGAAGTAGCCGCCACAGGTGTAACAACTGCCGCTTCAGTACTTACACCATCAGTACCTTCTGTTTCAATGATGGCAATGGTTTGACCTACTTGTACCAAATCATCTTTTCCAAAAAGTTGCTCTACAAGAACTCCCGAAACCTCACTTGGCACCTCACTATCTACTTTATCAGTAGCAATCTCTAGTACCGCTTCATCAGCTTCAATCTTGTCCCCAACTTCTTTTAACCAGTTGGTAATAGTTGCTTCTGCAACGCTTTCTCCCATTTTTGGAAGTTTTAATTCATATCTTGCCATATTATTAACCTAAAAGGTGATATTGATTTTCAGTTTGCGAAATTACTAAATATTTCAAATATAAATTACATTAAATATAATTTTTTACGTCATTTTAACCACTTCGCCACGTGATGTACTATTATTACTTCCTATTAAAAAATCGGTAGCTTTTGGCTTAATTTTAAAAGTTATTCGTTGGTTAAACCCCTCTTTCTTTGAAGATTCCTGAATGGAGATACAGTCCTTAAAAGATATAAATTCATTGTCAAGAATGATTTCAACATTAGTTTCCTCTTTCACTATTGACGAAAGTAGCATTTTTTCTGTTTTTAAATCATGAAATTTTACTTTTTTTTGTAACGAGCTTTCCATTTTTTGAAGTAAACTTTGATCATTGGAAAACAAAATATATTTAGGAGAAATTGTTTCTTTTGTTTTCTGAAACAAGGAATTACCTTGTAAAGTCTTGTATGCGGTAAAAACAGAGACACCAATTTTCATAAAAATAGCAAACAACCACTCTTTTATTCGAAAAATAGATTTTGTATTACTAAAATGCTTGTTATAAAAAAAATGCATCGCCTCTGAAAATCGCCTCATGTACAAGCCATCTTTATAAGTACTTTCTCCTTTGTAATGAATGATAGTAGTTGCACCAAAGTAATAATTGTTATATCCCGCTTTTAGTGCCATGTAAGACAAATCAATATCATCAGAATACATGAAACAAGCTTCGTCAAATCCTCCTAATTCTAAATACAACTTTCGTTTTAAAAGCATAAAAGCACCCACTAAAACATCCACTTTCCCAGTTTGCTCTTCCTGTAAATGGTTTGCATAGTACTTGCCTAAGATTTTAGATTTAGGGAAAAGTTTATACAGACCCGCAATCTTTGTAAAAGCCACAAATGGAGTTGGAACACCGCGCTTACTCTCCGGAAGAAAACCACCAGCACCATCAATAAGCTTACAACCTACAATCCCTAAATGATCTTTTTGATTAGCAAATTCTAGAATTTTTAAAAAAGTATCTTCAGCCACAACCGTGTCTGGATTTAGAATACAGACATACTCTCCTGAAGCATGGTCGACACCTACATTATTCCCTTTTGGAAAACCTACATTCGATTTGTTTTGAATTAACTTCACCGTTGGAAATCGTTGCAACACCATTGCACAACTATCATCGACAGAATTATTATCAACCACAATTATCTCTGCGTCAATACCTTCAATTGCTTTTTGAACACTGATTAAACAAAGCTCTAGAAAGTACCGAACATTGTAATTAAGAATAATAACCGATAGTAACATGTGACAAATGTACAGAGAAAAACAAATAATAGAAACTTGAATAATATTTATCAATATTGCTTAAATAAAATTTGACAACAAAAAACAAATTTTGTGTAACAAAAACCATTAACTCTCCACTAACGTAATTATGAGTGAAAACCTAGAACAGACTTTTGTGCAACTTTTGCAAGAAAACCAAAATATAATCCACAAGATTTGTAGATTGTATACCAATGGTGATGATGCACACAAAGATTTGTTTCAAGAAATTACGATTCAATTATGGAAAGCTTTCCCTAAGTTTAGAGGAGAGAGCAAATTTTCTACTTGGGCTTATCGCGTAGCCTTAAATACAGCCATCACCCTATATCGTAAAACAAAACGTTCTATCAGTACTGTAGAGTTTGAAGGCAGGCAACATTTTCTTAATGATGTAGAATATGACTATGAAGAGGAAGAACAATTAAAATTAATGTACAAAGCGGTTTATCAATTGAATGATATTGAAAAAGCATTAATCTTCATGTATCTTGAAGACAAAGACTACCAAGAAATATCCGAAACATTGGGAATTAGCGAAGTTAACGCAAGAGTAAAAATGAATAGAATAAAAGGGAAATTAAAAAAAATATTAAATCCATTAGAAGCATGAAAGAACTGGATTTACTCAAAAAGGACTGGCAAAAAGAAGGAAATACTTTTGAACAAGTCTCTACAAACGACATTTATGTGATGATTCACAAAAAATCATCTTCATTAGTGAAGTGGATACTAATTGTTAGCATTTTAGAATTTTTAATTTTAAATGGGATATCTATTTTCATCAGTAGCAAAGAATATGATGCTTTTGTAATTGCTCACCCCATAATAAAAACCCTAGAACTCATTAATTACGTTGTGATTTTTGGTTTTATAATCCTGTTTTACAAAAATTACAAATCTATTTCAACCTTAAATTCGGCCAAAGATTTAATTAAAAAGATATTAAAAACAAGAAAAGTAGTTACGTACTACATTTTTTGGAATATCATTTTTGGTGGATTAACAGGCACTTATATTGGTTTACAAGCTTTTAACGAAGGCTATAAAGATGGATCAAATACAAAAGTTGACATTTTAGACCCTTCAAGTATTATTGCAACACTGGTTTTTGGTTTATTTTTTATGGGTCTTATTTGGTGCTTTTACAAGTTAGTTTATGGCACTTTCTTATCCAGATTAAGCAAAAATTACAGCGAATTAAAAAAAATTGACTTGTAAAAAAATCAAATTAGTATCTAAAATTATCACCTTTAAAATAAATTAGAAATAATCCAAGCAAATTTCACTTGCTTCAACTTCAACTAAACAATTATTTATAAAACAATACATACACAACTATTGTTTGTATTTTTGTAATGGACTATATTTGCATTCTTAAAATAACAAACAATGATTAAGATTACTTTACCCGATGGGTCAGTTAGAGAGTTTGCTCCAGGAGTAACTCCAATGGATGTTGCAAAAAGCATCAGTGAAGGATTTGCTAGAAATGTAATTTCAGCCTCTTTTAATGGTAGTACAATTGAAACAACAACCCCACTAACCACGGATGGTAGCCTTACATTATTTACTTGGAATGACGCTGATGGTAAAAAAGCATTCTGGCATTCTACTTCACACGTAATGGCACAAGTTCTTGAGGAAATGTATCCTGGAATTAAATTAACGCTAGGACCCGCAATCTCAAATGGTTTTTATTACGATGTAGATTTTGAAGATCATAAAATCACAGATGCTGATTTCAAAAAAATTGAAGACCGTGTTCTTGAAATTTCAAAAGGAAAGCACGAATTTAAATTACGTCCCGTTTCTAAGGCAGATGCTTTAGAATTATACAAAGACAACGTTTACAAAACCGAGTTGATCACTAATCTTGAAGACGGAACGATTACGTTTTGTGATCACGATACCTTTACTGATTTGTGTCGTGGTGGTCATATACCAAATACTGGTATCATCAAAGCAATGAAAGTAATGAGCGTTGCTGGTGCTTATTGGAGAGGTGATGAGAAAAACAAACAGTTAACGCGCGTTTATGGAACATCGTTCCCAAAGCAAAAAGAATTAACTGAATACTTAGAATTACTAGAAGAAGCAAAACGTCGTGACCACAGAAAACTAGGAAAAGAACTTGAGTTATTTGCCTTTTCTCAAAAAGTAGGTCAAGGTTTACCATTATGGTTGCCTAAAGGAGCTGCCTTAAGAGACAGATTAGAGCAATTTTTGAAAAAAGCCCAGAAAAAAGCAGGTTACGAGCAAGTTGTAACTCCACATATTGGTCAAAAAGAACTGTATGTAACTTCTGGTCATTATGCAAAATATGGAGCTGATAGTTTCCAACCGATTAACACACCAGCTGAAGGCGAAGAGTTTTTATTGAAACCGATGAACTGTCCTCATCACTGCGAAATATACAATGTTCGTCCATGGTCATACAAAGATTTACCAAAACGTTATGCTGAATTTGGAACTGTATATCGTTACGAACAAAGTGGAGAATTACATGGTTTAACTCGCGTGCGAGGATTTACACAAGATGATGCTCACATTTTTTGTACTCCAGAACAATTAGACGAGGAGTTCAAAAAAGTAATTGACTTAGTACTTTATGTATTTGGTTCATTAGGATTTGAAAACTTTACAGCCCAAATTTCGTTAAGAGATAAGGAAAATAGAGATAAATATATAGGTACCGATGAAAATTGGGAAAAAGCAGAAAACGCAATCATCAATGCCGCTGCAGATAAAGGTTTAAATACTGTAGTAGAATATGGCGAAGCTGCATTTTACGGTCCAAAGTTAGATTTCATGGTTAAGGATGCCCTTGGAAGACAATGGCAATTAGGAACCATTCAAGTAGACTACAACCTACCAGAGCGTTTTGATTTGACTTACAAAGGTTCTGATAATGAATTGCACCGTCCGGTAATGATTCACAGAGCACCTTTTGGTTCTATGGAGCGTTTTATTGCGATATTATTAGAACATACTGCAGGAAATTTCCCGCTTTGGCTAATGCCAGAACAAGCTATAATATTGTCTTTGAGCGAGAAATATGAAATATATGCGAAAAAAGTTTTAGATTTGCTAGAAAATCACGAAATTCGCGCCCTCATTGATAATAGAAACGAGACCATCGGTAAGAAAATTAGAGATGCCGAAATGCAAAAAACACCGTTTATGTTGATTGTAGGTGAGGAAGAAGAGAAAAACGGGACCATTTCTATACGCCGTCACGGCCAAGAAGGAAAAGGTAATATCACAGTTACAATAGAAGAATTTGCAGCTATTGTAAACGAAGAAATTAGCAAAACATTGAAAGTATTTACAGTTTAACTTAAATTATAAAGTCATAGCAATAAGAAGCAACAGAGGTTACCAACCTCGCGTAGAAAAAAAAGATGCCCACAGAATAAACAACCTTATTCGTGGTGTACAAGAAGTAAGGCTTGTAGGTGAAAACATTGAACCAGGTGTTTTTAAACTTGCAGAAGCCCTAAGGTTAGCAGATCAGTTTGAATTGGATTTAGTTGAAATTTCTCCAAACGCTGAACCACCGGTTTGTAAAATCATGGATTACAAGAAATTTGTTTACGAACAAAAGAAACGTGATAAGGTTTTAAAAGCGAAATCTACACAAGTTGTTGTGAAAGAAATTCGTTTTGGTCCTCAAACTGATGAGCATGATTATGAATTTAAAAGAAAAAACGCAGAAAAATTCTTAAAAGAAGGCGCAAAGCTAAAAGCATTTGTATTCTTTAAAGGGCGTTCTATCATTTATAAAGATCAAGGTCAGATTTTATTATTGAGATTAGCAACAGATCTTGAAGAATTTGGAAAAGTAGAGGCTATGCCTGTTCTTGAAGGAAAAAGAATGATCATGTTTATTGCTCCTAAGAAGAAAAAATAAGTATTAAAGTCAAAAGTATTAAAGTCAAAAGTATTCAGCTTTCGACTTTAAGACTTTAAAAACTTTACGACTAAATAAAATAAGTAAGTAAGAATAAATTAAAACACTAGGAAAAAATGCCTAAAATGAAAACCAAATCTAGCGCCAAGAAACGTTTTAAAGTTACTGGTTCTGGAAAGATTAAAAGAAAGCATGCTTTTAAAAGTCACATCTTGACTAAAAAGTCTAAAAAACGTAAATTAGCTTTGACTCACTCAGCGCTAGTTCACAAAACAGATATGAAAAGCATCAAACAACAATTAAGAATTATTTAATTAAGTCTTAAAGTTGCAAAGTCAAAAGTCTTAAAGACTTTCGATCATCGACTTTAAAAACTTTTGACGAATAGTCTTTAGGTTAAAACAATTTAAAATAACCTTGGAGTATGGCTTTTAAGTTCCTTTGATTCAATTCAGGACGCCTGCTACAAAAAAACAATAAAAATTATGCCAAGATCGGTAAATTCAGTTGCTAAAAGAGCAAGAAGAAAAAAAATAATGAAGCAAGCCAAAGGTTTCTTTGGTAGACGTAAAAACGTTTGGACAGTTGCTAAGAATGCGGTAGAGAAAGCAATGTGCTACGCTTACCGTGATAGAAAAGTGAACAAAAGAAATTTCCGTTCTTTATGGATTCAACGTATCAACGCTGGAGCTAGATTAGAAGGAATGTCTTATTCACAATTCATGGGTAAAGTTAAAGCTAACGGAATCGAATTGAACCGTAAAGTTCTTGCAGATTTAGCTATGAACCACCCAGAAGCTTTCAAAGCAGTACTTAATAAAGTAAAATAAACGTTTTATAAACTCAATTTAGATTACTTACTTATAAAAAAAACCTCAATCAATCGATTGAGGTTTTTTTGTGTCTTGTGATACTTTTATTCTTTAATGAGGATTATTGTAGCTTTAAAACCAGTCCCTAAATTCCATTGACTTGCTGATATCAATGCTCCTTTATCATCATAAACTTTAAATTCTGCTGTGTTTGGCCCTGAACTTCCTTGATTTAAAGCTACAAAGTCAATTTTATTAAACCCTTTTTCTAAAACAATTTCAAAACCTTTAAAATTACTGTCTAAATAAACTTGGTTTTGAATTACTTTATCATTTAACATTACTCGTATTAAATCACCATCTACATAAGCAGCATCCCGATACATAACTTTTGCAGAAACAGATCCCGTAGTGTAATTTCCCAAATTTTGGTTTCTTCGGTATACAACTCCTTCTGAATTATCTTCTTTCTTGTTCAATTTATCTCTGTAAACATCACCTGGATTTATAAACTCACTAGATGGTATCATCGAAATAGGTTTTACTGGCTTCGTTTCGGGAATACTTGTAAGATTTGGATTTGTTACGGGTGGTTTAACATTTGGCGTAGGTGAATTGATTGGGGGAATATCAATTTTAGGTGGAATTGTTTTGTTTATCTTTGGCGCATTATTTTTAGGAGGAATTGCTTTGAACTTTGAATTGAATTCAGATTGAGCAAAACCACTGTAAAATGAACCAAGTAGTATCATTGTGTATAAAATCCTTTTCATAATTTGCGGTACATTCATTTTATAGGTTTTAACAAGTTTTAAAAATATAAAACCTAACATTCACTTTCAAAAATCAAGCCATTTTTTAACTTTCATTTATAACTACAAATGAGTTGAAATAGTATATTAACAGGGTGGAACTTTTAACTATTGAATGAAATTTGACAAAAGATCATTTTTTGGTTCGCTCCTAAATATCTAATTTTAGACATGAAGACAAAGATGCAGATAAAATGAATTAAGAGATGCTGTTTATGTTAGACTTTTCAATGATTTGAAAAGTACCTAATTAAAAATTAAACATATTGGTAACAAAAAATAAAAATATAGCTTTAAATGATACTTTTGTAGGCTGTAACTTTTAAATGAATGGATTTTTCTAAATATCAACAAAAAATAGTATCCCTAATATTGTGGTCCCTCATTTGTACCCTTATTGGGATATTCTCGGGATCTGCCTCTGCCCTGCTTTTGTTTAGTCTTGATTGGGTTACACAACTATTCACGCTTTATAAAAAATTGTTTTGGTTGCTTCCTTTGGGCGGACTCGTTATAGGATTATTATACCACTACCTAGGCAACGAAAGCAACAAAGGAAACAACCTACTATTGATTGCTTATGAAAATCCTGAAACAAGAGTTCCTTTACGAATGGGATTTTTAGTTTTTTTGGGCACATTAATGACTCATCTTTTGGGAGGATCTGCAGGTAGAGAAGGTACTGCAGTTCAAATGGGAGGAGCAATAGCATATCAATTCAATAAAATAAAAAAAATCTCAAATACGGAATCTCAAATATTAATACTTCTAGGAATTAGTGCGGGATTTGCATCGGTTTTTGGGACACCTCTAGCAGGCGCTTTTTTTGCATTAGAAATTGTTTGTTTTAAAAGAATAACACTAAAAAGCATCTTATCTGTATTTTTAGTAGCCTTTATAGCGGATTACACGGTAGACCTTTGGGAAATAGAACATGGCACTTACTATATTTTTGAAATCCCAAATATCACATTTAAAACAGTTTTATGGGTTTTAGTTGCCGGACTTCTTTTTGGCTTGACCGCAATGCTTTATTCAAAAAGTGCTCATTACTGGAATCGATTGTTTAGCGTTACTTTTCCATTTGCTCCTTTGAGACCACTTGTGGGAGGCACGTTTCTTGTTATCCTTTTTTACTGTTTTGATATGACACGCTATACAGGACTAGGACTACCCGTAATTGCAGAATCCTTTACAACACCTAGTTTGCCAAAAGATTTTTTATTAAAAATAATTATAACCGGAATAACATTAGGAAGTGGTTTTAAGGGCGGAGAAGTAACTCCGTTATTTTTTATAGGTGCCACATTAGGTAGCACATTATCCCTTTTTATACCCTTACCCATAAGCTTGCTTGCAGGGATGGGATTTGTTGCCTTATTATCTGGCGCTACAGATACACCTATAGCTTGTACCTTAATGGGGATAGAACTTTTTGGGATTGAGGCTGGTTTATTATTATGTATTGCCTGTAGTATGGCCTATTTTTGTTCAGGTTCTACGGGGATTTACACATCTCAATTAAAAACAGGACTAAAATATACGTTATATGCATTTTGCTTGAAAAAAATACAGTTACTAAGAGGTGTATAATTTGGTAATTTGTAGAAATGATTTCAACATTAGATTAAAAAAATGTAATTTCGCATTCTATGAAAATACAAGACATTCAAGCCGTACAAGAGTTGTTATCAACGCCTAAAAAAATTGCAATAATCCCGCACCGAGGTCCAGATGGTGATGCGATGGGTTCTACATTAGGACTTTATCATTTTTTACTAAAAAACCACCACTACCCTACTGTAATTTCTCCTAATGAGTTTCCTGATTTTCTAGCTTGGATGCCGGGAGCTGACAAAATTAAAATTTACGAGAAGGATAGAGAAAACTGCACAGCACTTTTACAAGAAGCTGAACTAATTTTTACATTAGATTTTAATGCTTTGCACAGAACTGGAGAAATGGAAAATGTGTTAGCACAGCTTCAATCTCCATTTATCATGATTGATCATCATCAAAATCCAGATGACTACGCCGCTGTTACCTACTCAGATACATCATTTGGATCAACTTGTGAAATGCTTTATAATTTTATTACCGCATTAGGTAAAAAGGATGACATCGATTTCACAATAGGTACTTGTATCTATACGGGAATACTTACTGATTCTGGTTCGTTTAAATTTCCTAAAACCACTGGAACAACACATAGAATTGTTGCGGAACTAATTGATTTAGGCGTACAAAATACAGAAATCCCGAGTTTACTATTTGACAATAGTTCTTATGGAAGACTCCAAATATTAGGTAGAGCGCTTCAAAACATGATTATATATCCAGAATTTAAGACTGCTTATACAACACTTACTCAAGAGGAGCTGAACTCCTTTAATTATGTAAAAGGAGACACTGAGGGAATTGTAAATTATGGTCTAAGCATACAAGGAATACATTTTGCAGCTATCTTTATAGAAAATAAAGAAGAAAAAATTATTAAAATTTCGTTTCGTTCACAAGGTGATTTTGATGTTAATCAATTTGCAAGAGAACACTTTAACG
The DNA here is from genome assembly GCF_009764685.1 of Flavobacterium sp. I-STPP5a. Lineage (GTDB taxonomy): Bacteria > Bacteroidota > Bacteroidia > Flavobacteriales > Flavobacteriaceae > Flavobacterium. The sequence continues at coordinate 34,365 of NZ_VHLM01000061.1, forward strand.
GCGGTGGACATCGTAATGCAGCTGGAGGAAAATCAGAACTTACGATGGAAGAAACCCAAAAGAAATTTGAAGATTTATTAACAAAAATAAGCATCTAAACCTATGAAAAACAGCAACCTACTTGCAGTTGTATTCTTTTTATTTCTTGTACTTTCGGGGTGCAAACAGCATCAGGATGCTAGAAGACCTATCTCTCAATCGTCTGGGAGTTTTATGAAAAAATCGATTCTGCGCAATAAAAAATTGGTTGCAACAGAGGAAAGTCAAATACAAAACGTTATCAAAAACAATCCAAGTGTAGTATACTTAGCCTCTACTAAAGGGTATTGGTATTCTTATGAAGTAAGAAATACAATTGATACTCTCACTCCTAAAAAAGGAGACGTTGCTTTGTTTGACTATGAAATTAAAGATTTAAAAGGAACCTTGATTTACTCTCAAGAAGAACTAAAACCACAAGTGTATTATGTTGACAAACAAAATATAATGATGGGTTTACGTGACGGAATCAAATTAATGCATCGTAATGAGAAAGTAAATTTTTTATTCCCCTCAAATATGGCTTACGGCTATCATGGTGACGATAAAAAAATAAATACCAACCAACCGATTATATGTACCGTTACATTGCGAGATTTTAAACCCGAAGTGGCGTATAAAAAAGAAGTTCTACAAACTGTTGCACCTACAACTGACGTTATTGCAAAAAAAGCATCAACCCCAACAACTAAACAAAAAGATACTATAACTCAATAAAAATTAATTTAGAAATGAAAAACAAGCTAGTAATTGCTCTTCTTGCAGTAGCCTCATTGTATTCTTGTAAAAACGATCATTCCAATTTACCCGATGGATTGTATGCTCAAATTGAAACTAACAAAGGGGAGATTATTGTGCAACTGGATTTTGACAAAGCGCCCATCACCGTGGCAAACTATGTGGCACTTGCCGAAGGAAAAAATGAATTTGTAACGAATGAGAATTTAAAAAAGAAACCTTTTTTTGATGGTTTAAAATTTCATAGAGTCATTGCTGATTTTATGATACAAACTGGGGACCCATTAGGAACTGGATCAGGAGATACAGGATATAAATTTAAGGATGAATTCAATGACTTACGATTTGACAAAGGAGGCGTTCTAGCTATGGCCAATAATGGACCTATGACCAATAGCAGCCAATTTTTTATCACGCATCTTGCAACCCCTTGGTTAGAAGGGAAGCATACTATTTTTGGTCATGTGGTAGAAAAAGGTATGGAAGTTGTCAATAAAATTCAACAAGATGATTACATCAAATCTGTAACGATCATTAGAAATGGTGAAGCAGCTAAGAAATTTAATGCCGTAAAAGTTTTTACCGACTATTTTGCAGTAGAGTCTGAAAATCAAAAGAAAAAAGCCGCTATTGAAGCTGAAAATAAGCGCGTATATAATGAAAAATACAAAGTAGTAAGAGAGCAAAAGTTAGCAAGTTTTGCTGCATTGAAAGCACAAGCTACAACAACACCTTCCGGTTTACAATATGTAATTACTAAAAAAAGCGGCGGTAAAAAACCATCTAACGGCACTCCAGTATTTATACATTATGCTGGATTTCTTGAAGATGGAGAGCTTTTTGACGCAAGTATAGAAAGTGTTTCAAAAGCATTTGGAAAATACGATGAAAACAGAGCAGCTCAAAATGGGTATCAACCTATTCCTTTTCAAGCAGGCAGAAAAGATGGCATGATTCCTGGTTTCATTGAAGGAATAGAACAATTATCTTTTGGAGACAAGGCTGTGATTTTTATTCCGTCCCGTTTGGGATATGGCGCTGCTGGTGCAGGAGGAGTTATACCGCCAAACGCCGATATCATTTTTGAAATTGAACTTTTAGAAAAAAATTAATATCCATAAAATTATAGAAGATGAAATTTAAATATCTGTTTTTACTACTTCTGGGATGTATTACTATCCAAGCTCAAACTGGAAAAAAAATAACACCAGTAAAAAAACCAAGTACTACAGCAAAGGCAGTTGTAAAAAAACCAACTGAAGCAGAAGGTATCTTTGTAACTATTGCTACTAATAAAGGAAACATAGAATTAGAACTTGCGTACCAAAAAACACCAGTGACAGTTGCAAATTTTATTGCTCTTGCCGAAGGAAAAAACACATTTGTAAAACCCGAAAACCTAAAAGGCAAACCTTTTTTTGATGGGTTAAAATTTCACCGCATTATTAAAGATTTCATGATTCAAGGTGGTGATCCCTCTGGAAATGGATCAGGTGGTCCAGGATATGCTTTTAAAGATGAAATTACTGATTTAAAGCATAATAAACCAGGAATCTTATCCATGGCAAATTCTGGACCTGCAACAAATGGAAGTCAATTTTTTATCACACATAAAGAAACGCCTTGGTTAGATGGCAAGCATACTGTTTTTGGTCATGTAATCTCTGGTATGGCTATTGTCAACGCTATTGAGCAAGATGATGTAATCACAAAAGTAACCGTGGTTAGAAAAGGGGCTTTGGCAAAGAAATTTGATGCTGTAAAAGTAATTTCAGACTACTTTAATTTTAAAACTGAAGATCAAAAAAAGATTGAGGCTGTTAAAGAAGTAAAGAAAACTTACCTATCTACAATAAAAGCTACAGCTACTACTACTCCATCTGGATTAGCTTACAAGATAGTTGAAAATGGAACAGGTGTAAAACCTGCTAATGGAGCTACATTCTATTTTAATTACGCAGGCTATTTTGAAGATGGTTCTTTATTTGACAGCAGTTATGAGAATGTGAATAAAGCCTACGGTAAGTATGATGAAAGAAGAGCGGCTCAAAACGGATACAGAGCATTCCCGTTTGTAGCAGGAAAAAAAGACGGCATGATTCCTGGCTTTATTGAAGGTCTTGAAAACATGGGTTTTGGTGATAAAGCAGTTGTTTTTATACCTTCAAATCTGGCTTATGGTGAACGTGGAGCTAATGGTGTGATACCGCCAAATACCATGCTTATTTTTGAATTAGAAATGCTTGAAAAGGAACCCGTAAAATAAATTAAAACCAAAAAAAAACACCGATGATATCTTAAATTTCATCGGTGTTTTTTTATAAATCTATTTTTTCCCGAATTTCCAATCAAACTCATCTTTTTGATTGATAATTGCTCCCAATTCAAATTTTACAACCTCATCAAACTCAGTTTGAAAAATCATCCAGTTTTCTTCGTTAAAATAATTCTCAAAAGTATCAAATTCCTCTTGAGTAAATTTAGTTATAGACTTGCTAACTAAATCTTTTTTAACATCACTAATTTTCTTATTGATGATTTTGTTACCAAAAAGCTCTAGTTCTGGGCTTGATGCAACGATGTATCCTAATTTAAAATCTTCTTCAACATAAAAAGTCAAACGCATTTTTAAAGAGTTGTATGCATAAATAATGTTGTCATCCTCGTCTTTATAATTTCGGTTTGGTTTTCCGTAAATAGCGGTAACATCATTTTGTTTCATTCCAAAAATCAGTTTATCAATTCCGTTTTTTGTATTTATTTTCATTATGTTTTACTTTAAATTTAAAATAGTGATGCAAAGATACTCCATTATTAGAAAATCAATCAGGACTATTGAGGTTTTAATCTCTATTTATTTCCATAAAAAGAAGTTTAGCCATCAAGTTATACAGATTTAAACTTTTAAAATAACAGGAATACTACTCCTCAGAATTGTTTAAAGAAAGATAGTAATAAAACGGAGTTGCGTATCATTGTACTCATTTATTTCTTACTTTTAAACTCCAAAAAACAATATCTTAAAATTAAATTTTCTCTATGAAAACAAACAAGTTGCTCCTGTATTGCTTAGTATTTCTTAGTGCAATAAATTCCTACTCCCAAAAAAAAGGTTCAAAAGAATTTAAAGTTGATTTTGAAAAATTTACTTTAAACAATGGCTTGCAAGTCATTTTACATATTGACAGATCAGATCCTGTTGTGGCTGTTGCACTAACTAGTCATGTGGGTTCTGCACGAGAAATACAAGGAAGAACTGGTTTTGCACATTTATTTGAGCATTTACTTTTCCTTGAATCTGAAAATTTAGGAAAAGGAGGGCTTGATAAAATGAGTGCTCGCATAGGTGGAGAGGGTGCAAATGGATCTACTAGCCGAGATAGAACCAATTATTTTCAAACTGTACCAAAAGATGCACTTGAAAAAATGATTTGGGCTGAAGCAGATAAGCTTGGTTTTTTTATCAACACCGTAACAGAACCCGTTCTTGCTAAAGAAAAACAAGTTGTAAAAAATGAAAAAAGACAAAGTTATGACAACAGGCCTTATGGTCATAATTTCTATGTGATATCAAAAAATTTATATCCGTCTACTCATCCTTACAACTGGAATGTAATAGGATCTCTTGAAGATTTACAGAACGCAACATTAGATGATGTTAAGAATTTTTACAAACGCTGGTATGTCCCTAACAATGTCACACTAACAATTGCAGGAGATATTGATGTAAACCAAACCAAAATTTGGGTAGAAAAATATTTTGGCGAAATAAAACGTGGCGACGCTATCCCAAAAATGGAAAAACAAGCTGTTGTTTTACCTGCTACCAAAAAACTGTACTACGAAGACAATTTTGCAAAACTTCCACAACTTACTCTTACATGGCCATCAGTTTATGAATACCATCCAGACAGCTATGCCCTAGAAGTTCTTGCCAATTATCTTTCAAAAGGTAAAAAAGCTCCTTTGTACAAAACCTTAGTAGAAGATAAAAAAGTTACTGACGCAGCAGATGTTTTTCAGTACAACTCTGAAATAGCAGGACAATACATGCTTAGTGTTACCGCTTTTGATAAAACAAATTTAAATGAGGTCATGAATGGTGTCACCGAAGCTTTCACAAAATTTGAAACTGAAGGTATTTCGCAACAAGATTTAGACAGAATTAAAGCAGGACAAGAAACTGCTTTTTATAACAATTTATCAAGTGTTTTAGGAAAAGGATTTCAACTTGCACAATACGAGATATTTGCTGGAACACCAGAATACATTAATGAAGATGTAAAAAATATATTAGCTGTAACCCGTGATGATGTAATGCGTGTGTTTAAAAAATACATTCAGGGCAAGCCTTTTGTAGCAACTAGTTTTGTTCCAAAAGGAGAAAAAAATTTAATTTTAGATGGGTCGATACTAGCCGATGTAGTTGAAGAAAAAATCATTGAAGGCAAAGAAGACGCTTTTGATGCAAGTATAGCGGCAACTTACGAAAAAACTCCTTCAAAATTTGACCGAAGCATTGAACCAGCATACGGCGCTAGTCCAGATGTGATTTTGCCTGTAGTTTGGAAAGATAAATTGCCTTCTGGTATGTCTGTATTAGGTATCGAAAATTACGAAGTGCCTCTAGTACAATTTCAATTGCAAATTAAAGGAGGCTTATTGCTAGAAAATTCAGAAAAAATTGGAGTTTCAAACATGCTTGCCGAGCTTATGACCAAAGGAACCGCAAATAAAACACCGGAGCAACTAGAAAATGCTATTGAGAGTCTTGGTGCTTCTATAAAAGCAACAGCAAGTGATGAAGCTATTTCAATTTACGGTACAACACTAGCAAAAAACTATACCGCTACTATGGCATTAGTACAAGAAATTTTATTACAACCACGATGGGATACCAAAGAATTTGAACTTATAAAACAAAGTACACTGAGTCAAATAATGCAGCAAAAAGCAGATCCTAATTATATTGCTCGAATTGAGTTTAAAAAATTACTTTTTGGCACATCTATTTTATCTAATAATCGTATTGGATCTGAAAAAACCGTTAGTTCAATTACTATAGATGACTTGAAAAACTATTTCACTACGAATATGTCTCCTTCAAATGTTAATTTTCATGTAGTTGGGGCTGTGAATAAAAACAGTGTTTCAAACTCCTTAAAAATAATAAGTAACAATTGGAGTACTAAAGATATTGTTATTCCAACTAATGCCAATACAATAGCTATTTCAAGCTCACAAGTCTATTTTTATGATGTGCCAGGAGCTAAACAATCTGTAATACGAATTGGCTATCCTGCACTTGCAGCTACTGATACCGACTATTATCCAGCTCAAATTTTAAATTACCGTTTGGGAGGAGGTAGTTTTGCTTCACAATTAACACAAGAATTACGTGAAGGAAAAGGATATACATATGGTATAAGCTCCATGTTTATGGGAACTGTAAATAAAGGATTTTTTGCAGTATCGAGTGGTGTACGTTCTAATGTTACTTTTGAATCCGTTGCATTAGTTAAAGATATATTACAAAAATATGGTACTAATTTCAATGCAAATGATCTCGATGTTACAAAAAGTTATTTGATCAAAAGTAATGCTAGAGCTTTTGAAACATTATCATCAAAACTTGAAATGCTCTATGACATTAGTAATTACAATTACACGGATGATTACGCAAAAAAACAGGAGGACATTGTAAAAAATATTACAATAGATAATATAAAAACGCTTGCGAAAAAATATTTAGATCCAAATAAAATGATTTATCTCGTTGTAGGAGATGCTGAATCGCAATTGAAAAAATTAGAACAATTAGGTTTTGGCACACCAAAATTAATAAACAGCCCAAAACCAAATTAATAAAACAGCAGTATTACAAAACAAAAAATAATTTTTCTGATTCACCAGCTACGTAAAAGTAGCATTTCGAATCAGAAAAATTATTTTTATATTAGGTGAGACTAAAAGGTTTCTCTACTCATTCATTTCATCATAACGTACAGGCACTTGAGGGTCATACAAAGAACATTTAAATTCCTCCAATGTGTCTGAGAGTAAGTTCATAGTTTTTCCATCGGTACCATAGCAATCAATTAAAATACTTTGAGAAGTTGATTTTACTTGAAACGCACCTGTTCCATTTGGATTCTTCCAGCTGTTTTCGTCTACTTTTTCCCAACCTGAAAAAACGGATGACAATCTATTATTTATTACCTCCACTGACAATTCCTCCAGTCCTTCAACAAATTGCTCCTCAAGCAATGCCTCATAAACTAAATGATGGTTTAAATAAATTCCTTCTTGATATTTCCAAAAGATTAATTCGTACATAAAATATTTTTAATATTCAAAAGTTCCATATTCACTTTTTATGGTAAGCTTTTTTGTTTCAGACTCTTCTACTCTACCTACAATTTGTGCATCAACATGGAACGATTTTGAAATCGCAATAATATCTTGTGCAACTGCCTCAGGAACATAAAGCTCCATACGATGGCCGCAATTAAAAACCTGATACATTTCTTTCCAATCGGTTTTTGATTGTTCTTGAATTAACTGAAACAATGGTGGTACAGGAAATAAATCATCCTTTATAATGTGTAGATTTTCTACAAAATGTAAAATTTTGGTTTGGGCACCACCGCTGCAGTGTACCATACCGTGAATTTCATTTGACGAATATGTATCTAAAATTTTCTTGATGATAGGCGCATACGTTCGCGTAGGCGAAAGCACTAATTGTCCTGCATCTATAGGCGAATTTGCTACTGCATCTGTTAATTTAACTTGCCCCGAATAAATTAGTTCTTCTGGAACTGCAGCATCAAAACTTTCAGGATATTTTGTCGCTAAGTATTTTTCAAAAACATCATGACGGGCTGATGTAAGTCCGTTACTTCCCATTCCTCCATTGTAACTTTTTTCATAAGTTGCTTGACCAAAAGAAGCTAAACCTACAATAACATCGCCTGCTTTAATATTAGCATTATCAATTACTTTTGAACGCTTCATGCGCGCTGTGACCGTTGAATCTACAATTATAGTGCGCACAATATCACCTACATCAGCCGTTTCACCTCCTGTAGAATGAATAGTTACACCATAAGAATCAAGCTCTTTTATTAACTCCTCGGTACCATTAATAATTGCTGAAATTACTTCGGCTGGAATTAGATTTTTATTTCTTCCAATGGTTGATGAAAGTAAAATATTATCGGTTGCCCCTACACACAATAAGTCATCAATATTCATTATTAATGCATCTTGAGCAATACCTTTCCATACAGAAAGATCACCTGTTTCTTTCCAATACATATACGCTAGTGACGATTTAGTACCCGCTCCATCCGCATGCATGATTAAGCAATACGCTTCGTCTTGTGTTAAATAATCGGGTACAATTTTGCAGAAAGCTTGTGGAAATAATCCCTTGTCAATGTTTTTGATAGCATTATGCACATCTTCTTTGGATGCCGAAACACCGCGAAGTGCATACCTTTTTGAAGTATCTGAACTCATGTAATTTAGTTGTGAAGCCTGCTTTTAGGCAGTTAGTTGTGGGGCAAAGATACTAATTTGATTTAGGAATAAGGAACATGGTTTTAGGATTTATTGCACTATTTTTGAAGGATTAAAATCTCCACTCTTCTATTTGCCGCCCGTTGTATTTCGTTTTTTTCTGGTAACGTAAAGATGGGTTTATTACTACCAAATCCTTTGTATGCTAATCTACTTTGTTTGATGCCGTTTTTAATTAAATAATCATGAACCGATTTTGCGCGACGATTAGATAACTTCACATCATTTGGATCGGGATTACAGCAAATGTGACCGTGAATTTCAATTTTTAAATTGGATTGGGAACGCATAATTTCTCCTAATTCAGTTAATATGGCCGCTTACTTTTTCAATAATAGATGCTAAAATTGCATATCCACTATTACTATATTCCCAATTTTCATTGGGTTCAAATAATAAACTTGGTTTGTGTTTTTCATAAACATCTAAATAGGTCAAAACATGTTGGACAACGCTTTTTTTTGAGTTTTTCATGAATAAAAAAAGTTTATTGAAACGAATATTAATAAACTTTTGGAAACATCATATTTTATAATGCTTTACAGCATTTTTACCAACTATTTTTGACTATTAAACCATAAAAAAGTACAATGAATTTATTCAACTTTACAGCAAATTTTGAAAGAGAGAAGTCTTGTAGAAATCACTTCAAAGGGAAAGATACAAAATTGGATTAAAATGTAAATGTGGTTGCAAAGAATTTTTCTGGACAAAAAGTAGGTGGAGTTATAAATGCAAAGAATTTAGAAAAAGGATTTCCTTGCGAAGTTGAACAATAATACAAAGTTCTAATTTATCCTTTTTGTTTTGGTACAAAACAATGTTTTTATTAACACCACTAAAAAAGATTTTCAACTAAAGAAATTCAAACTCAACTTGGACTGAAACGATATGATGGTACCTTTTTTTTAAAACAATTTAAGCTTTCCAAAAATTAATTTTAATTTAAATCGAAGTAAATTATCTTCATTTTTAATATTAATTCGTTTTATTTCGTACTTGTTTTTAAAAGGAAATCTGTTTATTTTATTACCAATACGTAATCCGAAAACAATATTGTTCTTTTCTAAAACTTTAAAAAATTCCGATTTTGCAAGTTTTTTTTTTGGATATTTACCATACGGATAAGCAATTGTTTTACAAATATTTAGATTATTTTGAGAAAAACAATTTATACTTTTCTTTAAATCAGAATTAATTTCTGCTATACTTAAATTAGAATAATTTTTATGAGAATAGGAATGATTTCCTAATTCAATAATATTTGAATTTAATGATTTCAAATCTTCAAAAGTCATATATAAATTACTTTTTTTATTAGAAAAAATTTGTTTTTGAACTAATTCAAACGGAACAAAAAAAGTAGCTTTTAAATTGTATTTTAACAATAACTGGTAAGCAAAATCTAGTTGTGATTTTGTACAATCGTCAAAAGTAATAACAATACTTTTTATTGGTAATTGGGTTTTATTTTCAAGTTCAGAAAAATGAAAGGTAGTATATTTTTTATAAACAATGTATTTAAAATGTTGTTCTAAAGTTCCTGCAAAAATGGTAAGATCTTTACAGTTTTCAGAATTATTACTGACATTATGATACATTAAAATAGGTAATTTTGACATTTTATTTTCTTTCTAAAAATCACTATAATTTTGCTAATCAAAGCTACTACAAATATATTTTTTTTTCTGTAAATATGTTATTGAATCACTTTATTTTGTGCAGATAAACCCGAAAACAAAAAAATACAAAATAAGAAAAACAGCTGTTGCATAAAATTAATTTGAAAGGAATAACGTAACTTTTAACAAAAACGTACAAAAAAACCAGTACAAATAAAAAAATGTACTGGTTTTAAAAAAAAAGGAATAAGTATTTACTTCGTAAATAACAATTCTCGATATTTAGTTAAGGTCCAAATTTCATTGTCTACTAGTAATTCTAATTTATCACAATGATTTCTTATAATTTCGAAATAAGGTTTCACTTTATTGCAGTACGCCTCTGCCATTTCCTGAGCATCAGTCAATGTATTTGCTGCTCGTCTCTCATTTGTCATTTCCTCCACTTTAGAATTGATTCCTTCTATATGGCCTGAAATTTCCTTGATCAAAATAATTTGCTCTTTGGCGATGGTTTCAAAATCAGCACCAAAAATATCTTTCAATCCTTTCACATTAGTAATCAATGTATTTTGATAGCGAATTGCCGTAGGTATCACATGGTTTTTAGAAATATCTCCTAGAACTCTACCTTCTATTTGTATTTTTTTAGTGTATTCCTCTAATTCAATCTCGTAGCGCGCTTCAACTTCAACATGATTCATGATGTTTAACTCTGAGAACAAATCTAAAGACTGCTTTGAAATTCTGGCTTTTAAAGCTTCGGGCGTAGTTTTAAAATTACTTAAACCTCGTTTTTTTGCTTCAGCTTCCCATTCTTCGCTGTATCCGTCTCCTTCAAAAAGAATTTTTTTAGATTGCTTGATGTATTCTCGCAATACATTAAAAATAGCATCATCTTTTTTCATGTCTTTCGAGTCAATTAAGGCATCAACCTCAACTTTAAAGTCTCTCAATTGTTTAGCAACAATAGCATTTAATGTTGTCATGGCATTAGAACAATTGGCTGTTGATCCCACGGCTCTAAATTCAAATTTATTTCCTGTAAAAGCAAAAGGTGAGGTTCTATTTCTATCCGTATTATCAAGAAGTACATCTGGAATTTTCCCTACTACGTTCAATTTCAAATCTGTTTTTTCCTCCGGTGATAATTTTCCAGCAGTTACCCCTTCAAGTTCTGCCAATACTTTTGTAAGTTGTTCTCCAATAAATACCGATATAATGGCTGGAGGAGCTTCATTGGCGCCAAGCCTGTGATCATTACTTGCTGATGCAATGGCTGCTCTTAGCAAAGATTCATTATCATTTACAGCTTTAATAGTATTGATAAAAAAGGTTAAAAACTGTAAATTACTCATAGGAGTTTTACTTGGACTCAACAGGTTAACGCCAGTATCTGTTGCCAAAGACCAGTTGTTGTGCTTACCAGAACCGTTCACACCTTTAAAAGGTTTTTCATGAAACAAGACTTTTAAGTCATGGCGTTCGGCTACTTTTTGCATAACATCCATCAATAAACAATTGTGATCAACTGCTAAGTTGGTTTCTTCAAAAATGGGAGCCAATTCAAATTGATTGGGTGCTACTTCATTATGACGCGTTTTTACTGGAATTCCAAGGAGCATACACTCTTGCTCCAAGTCTCTCATATAGGTAAGGGCACGAGTAGGAATCGATCCAAAATAGTGATCATCTAATTGTTGTCCTTTTGCAGAAGTGTGTCCAAGAAGTGTTCTCCCAGTCATGATTAAATCAGGACGAGAATTAGCTAAAGCACTATCTACCAAAAAATATTCTTGTTCCCAACCCAAAGTGGCTGTTACTTTTTTGACATTTTTATCAAAATATTTACAGACTTCGGTTGCTGCTTCATCCATAACCATAAGAGCACGCAATAGCGGTGTTTTATAATCTAAAGCTTCGCCGGTGTACGAAATAAAAACCGTAGGAATGCAAAGAGTAGTTCCAAAAATAAACGCTGGAGATGTAGGATCCCACGCAGTATAACCTCTGGCTTCAAATGTATTTCGAATTCCACCATTTGGAAAACTCGAGGCATCAGGCTCTTGTTGCACTAATTGTGCACCGCCAAATTTTTCAACAGGATCACTCCCATCATAAGATGTTTCAAAAAAAGCATCATGTTTTTCAGCAGTTGTTCCTGTAAGCGGCTGAAACCAATGTGTATAATGAGTGACTCCTTTTGAAAGAGCCCATTCTTTCATACCCATTGCAATATAATCCGCTAATTTACGGTCAATTTTGGTTCCATGTTGTACGGCACTTTGGATTCCTTTTAAAGCATCCGAAGTTAGGTATTGCTTCATTGCCTTTTCATTAAAGACATTTGAACCAAAAATAATTGATTTTCTACCTGTTTCATCAAATTGAACGGGCTTTCGAGTCGATGCTTCTCTTAAAGCTTGAAAACGTAATGTTGGCATGTTGTTATTATTTAAATTAGTAGTAACCAGTTTCAATAAAAGTCAAATATACACAATATCGACAAAAAACAGCATCTCTATTTTATAGAATTATATTTTTAACCCCTCTAAAATTATCAATAAACAACTTTACCCCCTTTAAAAAAAGCATATTTAAAAAATAGAATATAAATTTACAAAAAGAACCCCCTAAATTTTATGGTTTAGAAAAAAATTATAATTTTGTACCATTAATAATCACGAAGAAATTTATAATGTCATGGCAAAAATAAAATTAGAGTACATTTGGTTAGATGGTTATGAACCAACACAAAATCTTAGAAGTAAAACAAAAGTTGAAGAGCACGAAAACTTTCAAGGTACACTAGCAGAACTTGGAAATTGGTCCTTTGATGGTTCATCTACTAGACAAGCCGAAGGCGGTTCGTCTGATTGTTTATTGGTACCAGTAGCAATCTATCCTGATCCTACTCGTATTAATGGATATTTAGTCATGACAGAAGTTATGAATGCTGATGGTACTCCTCATGCTTCAAACGGAAGAGCAACTATTGATGATGATGGTGATTTTTGGTTCGGATTTGAGCAAGAATACTTTATTATGGATACCAAAACTTTATTGCCTTTAGGTTTCCCAATTGGAGGTTATCCAGCACCACAAGGAATGTACTACTGTTCAGTAGGTGGAAAAAACACCCACGGAAGAGCACTTGTTGAAGAACATGCAGACCTTTGTATAGCAGCTGGAATCAACTTTGAAGGAATCAATCAAGAAGTGGCTTGTGGCCAATGGGAATTTCAATTGTTTGCTCAAGGTGCTAAAAAAGCAGGAGACGAAATTTGGGTAGCACGTTACTTATTGGATCGTTTGACTGAAAAATACGGCTACTATATTGAATACCACCCAAAACCGCTTGGAGATACAGATTGGAATGGATCTGGAATGCATGCTAACTTCTCTAACGAAGTTTTAAGAACATGTGGTTCTCAAGAGACTTACGAAAAAATATGTGAAGCTTTTAGACCTGTAACGGCTGAACACATTGCAGTATACGGCGCTTACAATGACTTGCGTTTAACAGGTAAACACGAAACAGCTTCAATTCACGATTTCTCTTATGGAGTGTCTGACAGAGGTTGCTCTATCCGTATTCCTTTAATGACCGTTCAAAAAGGATGGAAAGGATGGCTTGAAGATCGTAGACCAGCTTCAAACGGTGACCCATACAAAATTGCTGCTAGAATTATACAAACAGTAAACTCTGCTTTGTAATTTTGAATACTATATTTTTTGAATCAAAATGCCTTCCTTAATGAAGGCATTTTTTTTACACTAATTTCAAAGAGTTACTGCCTTCAACTTTATTTCTAATAATCTTCTTGATTCAAGTTTCTAGAAGTATCTTTGCGTAACATTTTAAAAATAACTTTTATGATTGTTTGGATCTCTTTTTTAGTAGCAGTTCTAATTTTTCTAGCATTAGATTTGGGTGTATTTAATAAAAACCCACACATCATTAGCTCAAAAGAAGCTGGAAAATGGACCGCGATATGGGTTACATTATCCTTTTTATTCTCTGGCGTAATCTACTGGCTTTACTCCACAAATTACATTGCTAACCCAGACGCGCTGCATCCTAGTGATGCTGCCATTAAGTTCATAACAGGATACTTGATTGAATTATCATTAAGTATTGACAACATTTTTGTAATTGCAATTATTTTTGCAGCTTTCAAAATACCACAAAAATACCAGCATCGCGTTTTATTTTGGGGTATATTAGGTGCTATTATTTTTAGAGGTTTGATGATCTTTTTTGGTGTGATGCTTATCAACAAATTTTCATGGATGACCTATATATTTGGTGCATTCCTTATTTATACCGCAATGAAAATGTTGTTTAGCGGTGAAGACGACCAATTTCAACCTAAAAAATCATTCGTCTATAAAAGTTTACGAAAAGTAATTCCGATTTCAAACCATATCGATAAGGAACATTTTTTTGTAAAAAGAAGACATCTTACTGCAGCAACACCTCTTTTTGTAGCTCTTGTTGTAATAGAAGTTATGGATGTAGTTTTTGCAATAGATAGCGTACCTGCTATTTTAGCCATTACCAATGATCCTTTTCTTGTTTTTAGTTCGAATATTTTTGCCATTTTAGGCTTGCGATCTATGTACTTTTTCTTAGCCAATATGCTGGCTAAATTCAGTTACCTAGAATACAGCTTAATTGCAATATTGAGTTTTGTGGGCGTAAAAATGATTGCTCATGATTTTATAAAATTACCTGAATGGGTTTCATTAGCCTTTATAGCGGTAGCACTTTTAATTGGCATTGGTGTTTCTTTATTTAAAAGTAAAGATTCCCAAGGGTAAATATTGATTTACAACCATAAAAAAAGGAAATCTCTCGATTTCCTTTTTTTTATGGCTAAAATTTAAATTATAAATTGATTTTTTTAACATCAGCTTGAGTGACTTTTAAAGCTGACATCACTGCGTTAATATCATTTTTATTCACAGTTTTGGCAAATCCATCAGGAATAATTACAATTTTGAAAGTTTGATTTTGAGTCCAATCAGGCGACAAAGTATTCAACCTAAAATTAGCTGATAAATAAATATTGACATAAGATCTGGTATAATCAAAGTTGAAATCTAATTCACCTCCATCATTAAAATAATAGGTTTGCGGCATTAATTTCCAAACATCTTGCCCATTTACCACATCGTACAAATGGTAAACCAAAACGGAATCGGATGAATATATTGGTGGATCAAATACAACTTTTATTCCATAGTTATTTAAGGAATTAAAGGAAGTTGTTTTTTCAAACACTTCAGTCCTTGGCACATTTGTATCTTCATATATTTCTGTAACTTCACAGCTCTGTAGTGTCATCATCCCGATGAATGCTAAAAATAGAGTAATATTTTTCATGGTTATATAAATTTTAGTTGTTATTTTAATTCTTATTCACGAACTGTGCCAAAATTTATTTTTTAAAAAAATGTACATTTGATATATGGATAAAAAAATCAAATTATACATGATTATGCTAGGCTGCAAGCCAGCTGGACGATTTACAGAACAGCATGATATTTTTTTAGGAATTGGAAGTTCCTTAAAAGAATTAGTCCCTCAAATGAAAGCTTTTTGGCCCGAAGCAAAAGGCAAAATTCATATTGATGCTTGGCGCGAAGTCACCGCTGTCAATAATTTTCATATCAAAGTTGTTCCTAGAGCATCTCTTAGCGACGAGACTCCCGAAAAACTTTTTTTCCTAAATTTAGGAGGATACAAACAAAACGAGTTCGAGGAATACCATTATAAAATGCTTGCCGTTACGAAAACGTTAGGATTAGCTACAAAAAAATCTAAAGCAACAGCTTTTTACAAACATTGTGGTTTTAAAGGAGCCGAATCACATTTGGATGAAAAATACGGCGTAGATGTCGACGATTTATATCGTGTGGACGATATGCTCCCAGCAGCATCCAAATTGCTTTATGCTTTAGAGATAACGAAAGCTGAAAGTACTTTGGAAGAAGATATTTTACACATTGGTTATGTAAAAATAGGGAGTTTGAAATAACACTTAGAACAATTCGATTCCTTTTTTATTTCATCCTCCAAACAAAAAGGCCTTACAGAAACAACTGAAAGGCCTTTTTCAATTCAAAACCAAAAGTATTTATGGTACTAAAACTCCATTATTCTTTAAAACGGTATAAAAAAACAACAAATGCGATGGCAAGGCATTTTCCCAATACTCCCACGTATGTGCGCCGGGACGTTCTATATATTCATGAGCTACTTTGGAATAAACCAATCTGCGGTGTAATTCTCTGTTTGACTCAATTAAAAAATCATCCACTCCGCAATCAATAATTGCAGCTAGTTTATTAGTTTTCATTTTATCAACCATATTCAAAACAGCATTCGCTGCATAAACTTCTTGCGAAGCTCCTTCAGGACCAAACACTGGCTCCATTAGTTTTGTAATTCTTTCTTTGCTTTCAGGAGTAATCATGCTACCCATATCCACAGCTCCACTCATACTGCCAACTGCACTGTACAATTCAGGATGTCTGGTCGATAAATACAACGCGCCGTGTCCGCCCATGGAAAGACCAGAGATGACACGACCTTTCTTATCAGCGACTGTTCTATACGTTTGATCTATTTTTTGAATAACTTCTTTAGTAAGGTACGTTTCGAACTGACTGCCTTTATTTACGGGACTATCCAAGTAAAAACTAAAGGTTTCTCCTTCTGGCATCACAATAATAACATTGTACTGATCAGCCAAATTGCGCACCAGATTCTTATCAGGAGTTTTAGACAACCAATCGTTAAAATGCCCATAAGCACCGTGCAATAAATACAAAACAGGATAATTTAGTTTGCTTTTTACATACGAATTGGGCACAACAACTGCTGCTTTATATGTTTTATTCATCGCAACACTAGGGATTTGTAGCGTATCTACCTTTGCTGCATAAGTAGTTATAGTACACACCAACAAACAGAAAATCAATAACAATAGATTTTTTTTCATAGTTTTTAGTTTAATGTCTAAATATAACATATTCCTTTCATTTGAAGTAGTTTAATTTCCCCAAAAAACAAAGGCCTTTCAGTGATGAAAGGCCTTTTAAATATTTATATTCTCATTGCAGGCAATATTTCAATCAGTGACTATCTGATTTAATTTGGTACAAAAAGAAAATTTTTGACTACATATTGCGTCTGTATTGACCACCTACTTCAAATAAGGCTGCCGTAATTTGTCCTAAAGAACAAACCTTTGTAGCCTCCATCAAGTGTTCAAATAGATTTTCATTTTTAATAGCCGCTTCTTGAATGCTATTAAGTTGTGCATTCACCTTATCTTGATTTGATTGGTGAAGATTATTCAACATATCAATCTGGTATTGTTTCTCTTCTTCGGTAGCACGAATCACTTCAGCTGGAATTACGGTTGGCGATCCTTTAGAACTCAAGAAGGTGTTAACACCCACAATTGGGAATTCACCGGTATGTTTTAAGGTTTCGTAATACAAACTTTCTTCTTGAATTTTACTACGTTGGTACATCGTTTCCATAGCACCAAGAACGCCACCACGCTCGGTAATTCTATCAAATTCTAGTAATACAGCAGCTTCAACAAGATCTGTTAATTCTTCAATAATAAAAGCACCTTGAATTGGGTTTTCATTTTTGGCTAGACCTAATTCCTTATTGATAATCAACTGAATCGCCATGGCACGACGCACACTTTCTTCCGTAGGTGTCGTAATAGCCTCATCATAAGCATTGGTATGCAATGAATTACAGTTGTCATAAATTGCATACAAAGCTTGTAATGTAGTACGGATATCGTTGAAATCAATTTCTTGTGCATGCAACGAACGTCCAGAAGTTTGAATGTGGTATTTCAACATTTGAGCTCTTTCATTGGCACCATATTTTGTTTTCATGGCTTTCGCCCAAATTTTACGCGCTACTCTACCTATTACAGCATATTCTGGATCTACCCCATTTGAAAAGAAGAAGGATAAATTAGGTCCAAAATCATTGATGTTCATACCGCGGCTCAAATAATATTCTACATACGTGAATCCATTAGATAGGGTGAAAGCCAATTGTGTAATTGGGTTTGCACCAGCCTCGGCAATGTGATATCCTGAGATAGAAACCGAATAAAAGTTTCTAACGTTTTTAGTAATAAAGTATTCCTGAACGTCACCCATTAAACGCAAAGCGAATTCTGTAGAGAAAATACAAGTATTTTGAGCTTGATCTTCTTTTAAAATATCAGCCTGAACCGTTCCACGCACTTGTGATAAGGTTCTTGCTTTAATATCATTGTAAACTTCCAAAGGCAAAACCTGATCTCCTGTAACTCCCAAAAGCAACAAGCCTAAACCATTATTTCCTGCAGGTAAATCACCTTGATATTGAGGTCTTTCTACCCCTTTTTGCTTGTAAATTGCTTTGATTTGATCAGCAACTTCAGCTTCGAGGTTATTTTCTTTGATGTAAATTTCGCACTGCTGATCAATTGCAGCATTCATAAAAAACCCAAGCAGCATCGGAGCTGGTCCGTTGATCGTCATACTAACAGAAGTCATTGCATGTACCAAATCAAAACCTGAGTATAGTTTTTTAGCATCATCTAGACAACAAATAGAAACTCCAGCATTACCAATTTTTCCATAAATATCTGGACGCACATGCGGATCATTACCGTATAAGGTCACACTATCAAATGCTGTTGACAATCGTTTGGCTGGCAATCCAGCACTTACATAATGAAAACGTTTGTTAGTTCGTTCTGGTCCACCTTCACCAGCAAACATTCTTGAAGGATCTTCTCCTTCACGCTTAAAAGGATATAAACCAGCGGTAAACGGAAATTCTCCAGGAACATTTTCCTGTAAACACCAACGTAAAATATCGCCCCATGCTTTGTACTTTGGCAAAGCAATTTTAGGAATTTGTGAATGCGATAATGACTCGGTATGTGTAGCCATCTTGATTTCGCGATCACGTACTTTAAACGTATAAACCGGATTTTTATACTTGTTTACTTTTTCGTCCCAATTTACAATAATCTCCCAGTTGTATGGATCTAAATCCATTTTTACTTTTTCAAACTGGTTCAGTAAAAGATTTAGAAATATTTTATCTTCGGTAGTCCCAGCTTTTTCAAGTTCTACAGCTGTTGGCAAAACGGAATCATCATTGATTCCTGCTTTGTTCAGCTCTGGTGTTTTATTAGCAACCGTTTCAATGGTTTTGTAAATACCATATAATTTTTGAGCAACTTGCTCTTGGCTTAAGGCAGTCACATCATATTTACGATTACTCTCTGCAATTTCAGACAAATAACGGGTTCTGTGTGGCGGAATCACAAAGATTTTCTCGCTCATTTCACGCGTGATTTGGAACGTAGATTTCAAATCAGAATTTGTTTTTTCATGCACTTTATCCATGATCGCTTTGTACAGCGTATTCATTCCCGGATCGTTGAACTGAGAAGCAATGGTACCGAAAACAGGTAGCGTATCTAAATCAGCATCCCAGAGGTTATGGTTGCGCTGGTATTGTTTTTTTACATCACGCAAGGCATCTAGAGAACCGCGTTTGTCAAATTTATTAATCGCTACCAAATCCGCAAAATCAAGCATGTCAATTTTTTCCAATTGGGTTGCCGCACCAAACTCTGGAGTCATTACGTACAAAGAAACATCAGAGTGATCCATAATCTCAGTATCAGACTGACCGATTCCTGAAGTTTCTAGAATAATAATATCATAGTTTGCCGCTTTGATGACTTGAATAGCATCAGCAACATATTTTGACAAAGCCAAATTAGACTGACGTGTAGCCAATGAACGCATGTAAACACGTGGATTATTGATGGCATTCATACGGATTCTATCACCTAAAAGCGCTCCGCCTGTTTTTCTTTTTGATGGATCTACCGAGATTAACCCAATTGTTTTTCCAGGAAAATCAATCAAGAAACGACGTACTAATTCATCAACTAAAGATGATTTTCCAGCACCACCTGTACCCGTAATTCCCAGTACTGGTGTTTTACAATTTTCATTCTTTTTTTGGATCAGTTCCAATGTTTTAGCAGCAACATCAGGGAAATTCTCCGCTGCAGATATGATTCGGGCTAGAGCTGTTGGATTTTTCGCCTCTAATTGATCCACTTCATTGGTCAATTTATCTCCAGTAGGAAAATCAGATTGTTGAACCAAGTCGTTAATCATGCCTTGTAATCCCATCGCGCGTCCATCATCTGGAGCGTAAATACGGGTAATACCGTAAGCTTGAAGTTCAGCAATTTCAGTAGGCAAAATCACTCCGCCTCCACCACCAAAAATTTTTATTTGACCCGCTCCTTTTTCTTGAAGCAAATCATACATATATTTGAAATACTCGTTATGACCACCTTGATAAGAAGTGATGGCTATAGCATTAGCATCTTCTTGAATTGCTGTATTTACAACTTCTTCTACACTACGGTCGTGACCTAAGTGAATTACCTCAACACCTGTAGATTGAATAATCCTACGCATGATGTTGATTGCTGCATCATGACCATCAAAAAGGGCTGCTGCCGTAACAATTCTTACTTTATTGTTAGGGATATATGGTATTTGTTGTTCCATTTTATGAATATGATAATTTAAGCCTGCAATTTACAATTTTATTTTAAAAAAGCTATTTGAAGTTAACCGATGTTATTCACATATATGGAAGAATTTTCTAATCTAGCCCCGATTGCAGCGGCATCCCTCGCTTTTTTGGAGCGAGGATACAGCGAAAAGCGGGACAAATTTTCATGAATGCACAAAATGGGTGCTCCTATTGAAAAGTTTGGCTTTATTTTTGAATAAGTCGTAGTTTTACAAATGCCAAATGGCGCAATAACAAATACCCTATTTAAGATGAAAAAGATTGTAGTACTGATCGCGGCGATTTCCCTTTCTAGTTGTGCCGAAATGCAACAAGTAATGAATCAATTTCCGCAAACGCAAGGCATTGGAGGCATTGATATTGCTGGAGGTTTAAAGGAAGCATTAAACAACGGAATTTCGAAACAAGTTACAAAACTAACGGCTACTGATGGTTTTTATCGCAATGAGGCTGTAAAAATTTTATTGCCAGAGGAATTGCGAAAAGTAGATACTAGTTTGCGCAAAATAGGACTCAGTTCCCTTGCTGACGAAGGTTTAAAAGTATTGAATCGCGCTGCCGAAGATGCTGTAAAAGAGGCCACACCTATATTTGTAGACGCCGTAAGAAATATGACCATTACGGATGCCAAAACTATTTTGTTAGGCAATCAAAATGCAGCAACATCGTATTTACAAAACAGTACTTCAACGGCATTGTACGGAAAATTTAATCCCGTAATTAAAAACTCGTTTACAAAAGTAGGTGCCGATAAAGTTTGGGCCAATATAATTACCAAATACAACAGCATTCCGCTTGTGAAAAAGGTAAATCCTGACTTGACGGATTATGTGACTAAGCAAGCGCTTACGGGTGTTTTTAAAATGGTTGCCGTAGAGGAAAAGAATATTAGAACTAATTTGAGCTCCAGAACATCTTTATTACTCCAAAAAGTTTTTGCTATGCAAGACAATAAATAAAAAACGTGGCTGTTTTATATCACAGAAACAGCCAAATCCTATTTTTTTATACCAACAAATACTATTAGTTTTGAAATAATAGCCTTCAACTATTTCAAGGCCTAAAAAGAAAAAAGCATGCAAAAAATTACAATATTAATTCACTGCCCAGATCAAAAAGCAATTATTGCCTCAGTTACTAACTATATTGCCGCCATTGATGGGAATATCGTTTATTTAGACCAGCATGTAGATGCTGATGAAGATGTTTTTTTTATGCGTATTGAATGTGAATTCAAAGCTGAAAATTGGAATCTAGAAGCTATAAAAGATGATTTTCAAACTGTTATAGCTACACCGTTCCAAATGTCATGGGAAATGCACCTGCAGACTGACAAACCTAAAATGGCTTTGTTTGTATCTAAATACGACCATTGCTTGTATGATATTCTGGGGCGTTATCGAGCGGGCGAATTACCTCTTGAAATTGCAATAATTATTAGTAATCATAACGATTTAGAAGCAGTAGCGCATCAATTTGGAATTCCTTTTTATCATGTTCCTTTTACGAAAGAAATAAAAGATATAGGCGAAAAACAACAATTGGAATTACTCCTTCAAAACCAAATTGATTTTATTGTTTTGGCTCGCTACATGCAAATTATTACTCCAAATCTTATTGCACAATTTAAAAATCGGATCATCAACATTCATCATTCTTTTTTACCTGCTTTTCCGGGAGCTAAACCGTATCACTCCGCTTTTAAACGAGGTGTAAAAATCATTGGCGCTACAAGTCATTATGTAACCGAAGAATTAGACGAAGGACCTATTATAGAACAAGATATAACGCGAGTTTCTCACAGTCACTCTATTGATGATTATATCATGAAAGGGCGCGATTTAGAACGAACGGTATTGGCAAGAGCCATAAAATTACACGCCGAACACAAAACAATGGTATATAATAACAAGACGATTGTGTTTTTATAAAAAAAGAAATAAAATGCTGATTTTCAAATTTTTATATTTTAATAAATCACAATTTTGGATTGCCAAAATCTTAACTAAAGTCCAACAAACTAATAACAAAATCTTAACAACGAAACGTTGAGTTCTTCACGACCTTTGTAGTGTAATAAACTGGTTATTTATTATTTTGGTTTTGGTTAGTTAAAGAATTGCTCGTACGCTTGTACGGGCATTTTTTTTACCTCTTATTTTTTAGGAAAGAAAGAACAGCTTCATTAAAAATATTAGGTTGCTCCACGTTGACCACATGACCTGAATTTTCAACCACAAAAAGTTTTGAAGATTTGTAATGACTCTCTACCACTTTACGAACTGATGGTAAAAACATATAATCCTCCTCACCCATTACATATAAAGTAGGGATATTCAATTCAACTTGACGAAACCATTTAAGAACCGGATTGATTTCGGCTGTAAGCTTGAACCATTTAATGAATTCTTTTTGGTACAACTTTTTAGCTTCGTTGATGAACAGTAAGCGAGATTGTTTGTGACTTTTCTTTGGCATGATTACAAATGCAAAGAACTTGTATAAAACCAAATAAGGCAACACATATTTAAACATATTTCCCAAGCGCATTAATACTTGCGAGCGAAAATTCATTTTGAGAATGGCACCACCCAAAATCATGCTTTGTACCCGTTCTGGATACATTTCAGCCAATTGCCTGATTAAAATTGTTCCCAATGAAATGCCTACAAAATGAGATTTTTTAATGTGCAAATGATCTAAGACTTCGAGAATATCATTGGCCAAAGCCGAAAAAGTATATTTTTGTTTGAAAGCGCTTTTTAGAGTCGTTTTTGACTCACCATGACCTCGCAAATCGAGTAGCAAAACGTTGTATTGTTTTTTAAAATCTCGAATTTGTTTGAACCAAATAGACGAACTTCCTCCTGCTCCGTGGACAAAAGTAACCCACTGATCAGTATTTTTATTCTCGTAAATGGTGTAATTGATCACGTATTTTTTTTTGTAAAAATAGAACTTTAATTTAAAATTTCAACACTGTTTGCTTCTAACCTGATTAATATTGCTCAGAAAAAATCAATATTGAGCTAATGCCTATACTGTTGCTATTGAATTATGGATTTTTTTGAAATAATCAAAAGCTTTAACTAATCTGCTCCCATGCCAAGAAAACATTTCGCCATCCACAAAAATTGTTTTGCCGTGATGGGTGTGAATTCCTATTTCAAAAGCATGCTCCTCTGTAAAAGGAAACGGCTCTGATGACAGAAAAACAAGTTGAGGATCACCCTCAGAACGTATTTTTGTAATATCCACTTCGGGGTATCGCTCTTTATTTGCGTATATATTTTCAAAGTGATTTAATTGTAATAATTCATCAATAAAAGTCCCTGAACCAGCTACCATATACGGGTTTTTCCAAATAAAATAGGCAACTTTTAAAACAGGTTTATCAGCTATGAATTTTTTAAAATCGCTCCAGGCAAAAGTCAACTTGTCACTCCATTTTTGAGATTCGGTACGGCAGTTAAACAGCTGTCCAAAATCTTTAATCATTTGGATATTGTCTTCAATGGTAATGATATCTGTCACCCAAACGGGAGCAATTTTTTGCAATTCGGCAACTATTTCCTGAGTGTTTTCCTCTTTATTGCAAATGATAATATCTGGTTCCAGCAATCGGATTTTTTCATAATGCACTTTTTTAGTACCTCCTACTGTTTTCTTAGTCGATTTGAAATGATAGGGATGCACACAAAACTTTGTAATACCGACAATTTTCTCCTCGAGTCCCAGATCATACAACAACTCTGTTTGTGATGGAACTAGTGAAACAATGCGTTTTGGAGCTGACTCAAACGTATGGGAACGACCAAGTTGGTCAATGTATGTTTTCATGAATAGTTTCGTAAATGAAATGAAATAAAAAGCCGATAAAATTGATCTTTAAAACGTTACATCAAGAATTTCATTCATCTCTTGTTGCATTTTTAAAGCTTCTTCGCGTGCTTTTAGGGCAAAATCAGTTCCGTTTGAAGCATAAATAATCCCTCGAGAAGAGTTAATGAGTAGTCCAATGGAGTCATTCATTCCGTATTTGCATACCTCTGATAAGCTTCCGCCCTGCGCACCAACTCCAGGAACGAGTAAAAAACTATCCGGCACAATCTTTCTAACTTCAGTAAAATATTCGGCTTTAGTAGCGCCTACCACATACATTAAATTAGAACTGTTTTTCCAAGTTTTTGAAGTTTCCAGTACCTGCTTGTACAATTCTTGCTGGTTTGTTTGTAAGGTTTGAAAATCAAATGCTCCCTCATTTGAAGTAAGTGCTAACATTATAGTATGCTTATTCTCAAAAGCTAGAAAAGGTTCTACAGAATCTTTCCCCATATACGGCGCAACGGTTACACTATCAAATTTTAAGTCTTGAAAGAAAGCCTTGGCATACATAGAAGAGGTGTTTCCTATATCGCCACGTTTTGCATCGGCAATTGTAAAAATATCGGGATAATTTTCATTGATGTATTCAATCGTTTTTTGTAATGAAGTCCAACCCTTTAAACCATAAGCCTCATAAAAAGCTGTATTTGGCTTATAAGACACTACTAAATCATGAGTTGCATCAATAATGGCTTTGTTGAACTCAAAAATAGGATCTTCAAGAGTAAGTAAATGTTTTGGAATTTTATCTAAATCTACATCAAGTCCTACGCAAAGGAATGATTTTTTTATTCTAATTTGATCAATTAACTGTTGTGTTGTCATATGGTTGTAGTTGTGTGGCAAAATTACAAACATATCCATAAAATAATGCCATACCTTCTAATAAAAAATACATTTAAAATTTTTGAATGTACTATGTAGATTGCGGTTCAATGAATGAACAATTTCTCAAAAAAGTTGCAAGTATACCGCTAAAACAAAACTCAAATTACTATTTAAAGCCCCTTATTTGATATGTGTAAAACGGGGAAAAAATCTAAAAACATTAATAACTGTGCTACTGTCACAGTATAATAAGCTTATATCTTACAAAATAAAAACCAAATTTAACTACTGTTTACTCAAAAAATAAAATTAAAACAGAAGACATTCATCTTTAAAAGTTATTACAATAAATTAAAAAACAATGGATTAGACCATACAAAAGATTAAAAATAAAATAAATGAATTTAAAAAAATTAACAATGAAAAAATCGTAAAACCCTCGGATTATAAAAACAAATGTTGCTTTTCATATCTTTACTATAAATTGACCGTTTATGAAAATACATTTGAAGTTTGATTACACACAATTAACAAAGAAAATCATTCAAGAAAAACTCACTGATTTAGGCTTCAAATTCAACATCGTAGGTTTTGGAGAATTTAATTTTTTAGAAAAAGTTCCTTCGGCAAAAATAGAAGAACTTAATGCCATTTTCAAGGAATACGGTATTGATATTGTAGAAAATCAAAAAAGTGTACTAGTACAAAAGATAAAAGATACTATAGTAGAAATGGTTCATACAGACAAGCCTTTAAATATTAAAAGCTCGGTTTATATTGCTGATAAATTAAATTTGAGTTATGCTTATTTATCGAATGTTTTTTCTGAGGTAACTTACACCTCTATTGAAAACTTTATCATTATTCAAAAGATTGAGTTAGCTAAGCAACTAATGATTAATACGCCACTAAATTTAACCGAAATTTCCATACAACTAAACTATTCAAGTGTAGCTCATTTAAGCACACAATTCAAGCATACAACTGGAATGACTCCATCGGCATTTCAAAAAATTATTCAAAAACGAAGAGAAGTAGCCCAAAAGAATAACTAAATAAACGTTAACATGAACACCGATTTTATAAATATTTGCCTTGCTGATGATGATGAGGACGATAGATTATTTTTTACAGATGCTTTTGATGAATTAAAAATTAACACTAAAGTTAACACCTTTAACGATGGGGTTGAGTTGATGAATTTTTTAAACCATCCCGATTCTATATTACCTAATGTTTTGTTTCTTGATTTGAACATGCCCAAAAAAAATGGACAAGAATGTTTGCTAGAAATAAAAAAAGAAGAAAAATTCAACGATATAGCTGTTGCCATATATTCAACGTCATCCTCAGAGGAAGACATTGAAAAGACCTTTGTAAATGGGGCAAATATTTACATCAAAAAACCAAATGATTTTGAACACCTAAAAAAAATATTATCAGAGGTGGTCACTCTTAACTGGCAGTACCATACTTCGGGTTTAAATAAAGATAATTTTTTAATGAGAATGTAGTATGATGTTTTTACAGTTTCATAAATCGCCTCTTTTCCTCAAAATAATTTTTATTATTTCAATTGCAATCATATTCTTTATAGGAGGAATTACTTTTAAACACATAACCGTTTTAAAAAAATCATCTGACTTTGTAAGTAAAAGCCACGAGGTAAATACTGAACTAGAACGTTTAGTTTCATTTGTAAAAGATGCTGAAACAGGACAAAGAGGCTTTTTACTTACTAAAGATAAAAATTTCTTAGAGCCGTATTTAAAGTCAAAAATATTAGTCAAAAAATCCTTCAATAAAATATCTCAACTAACCCAAAATAGCAGAACACAACAAGCAAACCTTAAAAAACTTCTTTTCTACATCAATAAAAGGCAGAATTATTTATCTAAATCAATTTATTTGACAAAAGATAAAAATTATAACAAAAATGAACTTGCAAAAAATTTAAGCATTGGTAGGAAAACTATGGATTCTATTCGCTCCAAAATAGAAGACATGATGATTACTGAAAAAATATTGTTAATCAACAGGCAACAAGAGTATATTTCGACCATGAATTATACCCCTTTGTTAATTTATTTAACCCTTATTATAACTCTTGTGTTAATTACCTTTGCTTTTTTAAAAATGAATGGGGATCTAGTTCTGTTAAAAAAAACAATCAATACATTAACGGTTGCTAATGAAGCTAGTAATTTAGCTGAAATTGTAGGTGATTTTGGTAGCTGGCAATTTAACCTTGAAACAGAAACTTTTACTTTTTCGGATAATGAATATCGTTTATTGGGCTGCGAACCGCAATCATTTACCGCAAGTGCCGAGGCCTTTTTTCAATTCATTCATCCCGATGATTTACAACATGTTAAAGACAACTCTGTTAATGTTCAATCTGAAGTTGATCTACCTCCATTTACGTATAGGATTATTAGAAAAGATGGCCAAATTAGATATTTTAGAGCATTAGCTAGGGTTGTTACCGTATCATCTGGCGAACGAACTCAAATAGGAACTACTAGTGATGTTACCAGTGAAGTTCAAGCCAAACAATTGATGGAGCAACGCAACAGAGATTTAGAAAGTAATAACAAAGAACTTATGGCTTTTAATTACATTGCTAGTCATGATTTACAAGAACCGTTACGAAAAATAGAAACCTTTTTATCTCGATTAGTAAGTAAAGATTATCAAAATTTATCGCTGTCAGGGCAACAATATGTAACTAGTATACAGTCGTCTGCAAAGAGAATGCGTGTTCTTATAGATGACTTATTACAGTTTTCTAGAACAAATAAGGCCGAAAAAATATTTGAAAAAACAGATTTAAATACAGTCCTTTCTCATGTTTTACAAGAGCTAGCACCAACTATAGAAGAAAAAAAAGCTAACATAACAAGCGAAGAACTACCTGTATTTGATGCTATTCCTTTTCAAATACAACAATTATTCACTAATCTCATTGGCAATTCTCTAAAATATAGTAAAGAAAACACTGCCGTTGAAATAAAAATAACCGCTACTACTTGTACTGTAGAGAATGAAGAAAATCTTCCTGATACCGTAACGGGAACAGATTGGTATTATAAAATAAAAATTCATGATAACGGAATAGGTTTTGAACAAGAATATGCTAATAAAATTTTCATACTCTTTAACAGGTTACATAATAAAAATGAATATGCTGGAACAGGAATTGGTTTAGCAATCTGTAAAAAAATTATTGAAAACCATCAGGGTTTCATTACCGCAAATGCAACTTTAAATGAAGGAGCTACCTTTACGCTCTATTTTCCTATTTTATCATAACCAAAGTCTAAAAATAATGTAAAATAAGGTCGCTTTTTAGGAAACGACCTTTTTTTATGCCATCCCATTTTTGTTATTGTTTGATTCTAAAATAAAATTCTCCTACCTCTCTTTTATATCTCATATTATATAATTACACTGTTTTTAAGTATTAGACATTAAAATTCTATAACAATTCTATAAAGTAATGTAACACCATTTGAAACAAGAGGTTGCATCTTTGCAAATATTAAGAGCCTACAAATAAGCAATTAATAAAAAAAACGATCCTGAAAAGGTCTTATCTATAGTTGCCCTATTATTTGTGGTACTATGGACTTTAGGTTTTTTCGTATATAATATAGGCAGTATGATTCATTTTTTATTGAGTATTACTGTGATCGCAATATTATTACAAGTTATTAAAGGATAATATAAATTAAAAAAAATACCATCATGAAAAATAGTGACGTAGCATTAGGAATACTAGCTGGATTAGCTGTTGGAACCGTATTAGGTGTATTATTTGCACCTGCAAAAGGAAGCGAAACCAGAAAAAAAATAGCAGAAAAAGGAAGTGATCTCAAAAATTTGATTACCGATTCTTCCAGCCAATTGGAGGAAAAATTAACACAAACCATGGAGTCCTTAAAACCCGAAACTCAAAATGTATGGGATGGATTGCTACAAAATAATAATGATGAAAAGCCAAATTTTGATCACTTAGTTGAAATAAACAGAGTCAAATAAATTTAATTTCCAGATAGAGTCACACTGTTGTAAAGCAGTGTGATTCTTTTATTTAAACTACAATGTTATATAAAAGAACTAAAACATTGATACAATAAAAAAACACTACCTACCCTCTATAAATAATACATTATTTTGCACCGTGAGGTAACATAAAATTACGATTTAACAATACCACAATGAGAAATTTTAAAAAACACTTATACCTATTAGTTATCTTAATAATTAGTATTTCGTGTCAAACTGAAAGTGAAAAAAAAATTGAAATTGCTACTAACGATTTTATCCGTTTTATTGATTCGGTAACCAAATATAAAACGGAAGATGCACAAAAAAACTGGAGCACTATTGAAAAAGATTTTGAACAAAAATTGAATGCATTGAATCTCAGAATCGATAGCTCCGAGGGAACAACTGAATTTGAAAGTAAGATTGATTCTGCTTCAGAAAAATTCGAAAGCTATAGAAAATCAGTTTTCAAAAATTATTCCTATCCAGAAAAACTAAATTGAGCTTTTAAATCTGTACTGTTTTATTCCCTATTTATTCTTTCAAAAAAAAAGACCTTACTTAAAATTAGTAAGGTCTTTTTTGACTTTTATAGATTTTATTTTAAAAAACCTCGCTAGCTTCTTTTAATTTCTCCATATTGTTAACTAATGCAAGTTCATCAACAATTTTTTGAATGTCACCATTCATAATATTTCCAAGATCATAAAGTGTTAATCCTACACGGTGATCTGTAACACGTCCTTGGGCATAGTTATAGGTACGTATCTTAGCCGATCTATCTCCAGAACTAACCTGAGAAGTACGTTTTGTTGCATCTTCGGCTTGTTTTTTAGCTAATTCTTGTTCGTATAAACGAGATCTTAATACGCCAAAAGCTTTATCTTTATTTTTGTGTTGTGATTTTTGGTCTTGACACTGAGCCACTAATCCTGTAGGGATATGCGTTAATCGCACTGCAGATTTTGTAGTATTTACAGATTGTCCACCTGGTCCTGAAGAACAAAAGAAATCAACACGTACATCATTCATATCAATTTGTACATCAAATTCTTCAGCCTCTGGCAAAACCATTACTGTAGCAGCAGAG
This sequence comes from Flavobacterium sp. I-STPP5a, assembly GCF_009764685.1. GTDB lineage: Bacteria > Bacteroidota > Bacteroidia > Flavobacteriales > Flavobacteriaceae > Flavobacterium. The sequence goes on from NZ_VHLM01000061.1 coordinate 64,870, forward strand.
GTATGTACACGTCCTTGAGTTTCTGTTTGTGGTACCCTTTGCACTCGGTGAACACCAGCCTCAAATTTTAAAGTTCCGTAAACATCTTCACCTGTAACTTCAAAAATTACCTCTTTAAAACCACCAGATGTTCCTTCATTCATATCTACTACTGAAGTGCGCCAACCTTGATTTTCGCAATATTTTGTGTACATCCTGAATAAATCTCCTGCAAAAATACTAGCCTCATCCCCACCGGTTCCGGCACGAATTTCAACCATAACATTCTTTGCATCTTCTGGGTCTTTAGGAATCAACATGAATTTTATTTCCTCTTCAAGTAGTGGCAAACGCTCTTTAGCTTCATCAAGTTGCATTTTGGCCATTTCGGTCATGTCAGCATCACTATTATCAGCTATAATTTCATTTGCTTCTTCTATGTTTGCCATGATAAGAACGTATTCATCTCGTTTCTCAGCAAGGGCTTTTAAGCTTTTGTACTCTTGATTCAATTGCACATAACGTTTTTGATCTGATATTACATCAGGTTGAATGATCAAATCCGAAATCTCATCAAAACGTTGTTTTACTATTTGAAGTCTATCTAACATTTTATAAATCCTTTAATTGGAGTGCAAAAATACGAAAAAAGTATTCAGTTTGCAAGATGAATCATTGAGATTCAAATGGAGTAACTTACAATAGAATTCACATAAAATTAAATTCCTTTTTTTATTACAATATTCTTAGTTTTAATGAATAAATGCAACATGTGGAAGTTGAAGTTTGATTGAATTTTTTATGTAAAGAAAAAATTCAATTTAAAATCTGCGTTCCATGTATTTGAAAGTGATTCTTAAAGATATTCTTTCAGGTACTAAGTCCAAAAAATAGACTAGAAACCTCAACTAATTAGATAAAAGGCCGCCAAAATGGCACCTACCGCCAAACCCAAAATAATTGCACAAACTTCAAAGAAGATGTCTGGAGACAAAGATAAATATCTTGAAATAAGACTGGTAAATTATATACCCAAACCAATTACCAAAGAAAAAGTAAGTGAAACATTTGGAAAATGGATTTCCTAAAAGCAAATCAGTATGAAAATGACACACCAATACCACAAGGAGCATTTATCAAACTATGTTGAAAACGCTATTTTGAATTGTCATTCATAAAACCAATTATTTCATCAAATCTAGCACTCCAAGGTTTAAAAAATTGCACCACCATAGGAACGTGCTTTTTGTTCAAACGAATGGTTTTTACCTCAGGTTGAAAAGCTTTGATAGCTTTCTCAAAGCGTTGGCTTCCCTCAATAATAGAGGGATATGTTTTTGTACCAACATATAATAAAACTGGTGGCGTTTGAGCATTGACATAGTAAATTGGCGAAGCTGCTTTCCATTGTTCAGGATCGGAAGTCCATGTTGCCAAATAATTGTCTTGATTCGTAGGAGGATATTTTTCGAGATAGTTTTTCATATCAAGTCCAGCCGCGTCGTTTAAAATGATTCCAGCAACACTCGTAGGTTGCACACCATATTTTGGGTTCATTACGGCCAATGCACCAAGATGCCCGCCTGCTGAGTGTCCGGTTATAAAAATTTGGTTCGCATTGCCGTTATATTGACCAATATTCTTTTTAGTCCATTCAATAACAGTTGCAATTTGTTGCGCCATAACATCATAATTAACCGCAGGACTCAAGCTATAGTCTGGTATAAAAGTGATAATTCCCCTTCGAGCAAAATTGCGACCTAATAAAGTATAAGTTTCCTTACGCCCGCTATTCCAGTTTCCACCATGCACAAAAATCAAAACTTTAGCTCCAGCTTTATTTACTTTTCGAGGAACAAAAATGTTTAGCTTAGGAGCACCGCTCGCATTTTCAACCGTAGTGGGTTGATAAACAATATTAGAAGTCTTTATGGAGGCACAACTCGTTATCAGAAAAACTGATATTAAAACACTAGGAATTTTAAATAAACGCATCATGTATTTTTTTTACGAATATACTATTTAAAAAAATCGTATCCATTACCAAGTCTCTAAAATTAGGGCTTTAAATTCAGAATCATTTTCCCTTTCGGTAGATTAAAATCCAAAAAAAACGGTCCATATCAAGCATACGAACCGTTTTTAAGAAGCTTTTGAATTAATTGAACTGCGTTGTCACGTACTCAACCAAACTTTGATCTGTCATTTTATTCGAAGTACTTTCAGTAGCTACTACATTTTTATACTGAGGAGTTTCATTCAAAAAATTTATGAATTGCTCCTGAGCAGTGCCTGTTCCTGTTACGTGCAATTCATCTACGTTTTGCATGTGAGCGGTAATGCTTTTAAATAGTTTTCGCAACTGATCTCTCTCGGCATTGTTAGCAGCATTTTCACTGGTATTGTAGCCTTGTCCGTCAACGGTTTCATGACCTAGTACCAAAAAATCTCCGGAATCTACATTTTCTCTTCCTACAATGGTAGCGTGATGGGAATCCATCCAAACTCCAAATTGCTTTTTACTGTTCTGTGACATGATTGTTTATTTTAGTTATAACACCTTTTGTTTCAGCTGTACTTTACTGATTTTTAGTATTCTTATAAAGATAGTCCTTCTACTTTTAATAAAGTTGCATTTAACAAAGTCTTATGGTCTACTAATAGTCTTCGAGCATATCCTGGTTTTAAACAAGTATATTTTTGAATGCTGTAGAAAAATACGATGAACCTGCAAAAGCTTGGTCTTATGTCACCGAAAAAAATAGCAGCTGAATCATCATCTTTAGTTCGATATAAAAATATTCAAACGCTACTTTTCTTTCTGAATAAAATGTTACCTATAAAGCTTTATTTTTATTTTTGTGCCAATAAATTTTAGATTCGAAACAAAGATAATCCCAATGAAAATAGCTCAAATTATAAAAGAAAAAAGAGGAACCTTAATTGATGTGCGCTCTTATGTAGAATTTACTGGAGGTCATGTTGCTGGATCTTTAAATATCCCGCTTCAAGAAATACCACACAGAATACAGGAAATTCAAGAACTCAAAACACCTTTAATTTTATTTTGTGCCTCTGGTAACAGAAGCGGTCAAGCACAAGTTTTCCTTACTGCACACGGAATTGAATGTTATAACGGCGGTTCTTGGCTGGATGTAAATTTTTTACAAGCACAAGCTGAGTAATAATTATTTTCAAATGAAATTATACAACGAAAAAAGCCCGCTACTTGCGGGCTTTATTGTACTATATTGAAACGTTTCAATCAAATTTTCAATAATCAAAAGACTTAGTCATTCAAAGCTGGATAATCAGTATATCCTTTTACTGTATCGATGTAAAATGTAGTTGGATCTGGCGTGTTCAAAGGCGCATCGGTTTCATAACGTGCTACCAAATCAGGATTTGCAATAAAAGGAACGCCATAAGCAACCAAATCAGCATCACCATCTTCCAACACTTTAATTCCTGTTTCCTTATTGAAACCTTTGTTAATAATCAAAGTTCCTTTGTAAAACGGTCTGAAGTGTTTGGCTACTTGAGTTACTGCAAAAGGCACTTCAGATACATCTGTAAAAGGCTCCGTTAAATGAATATACGCTAATCCGTAATCATTCAGCTTTGTGATAATGTATTCGTAGGTAGGAATTGTTTCTTCATCAAGCATCATCCCTTGCGCATTATGCAACGAAGGATTCAAACGCACTCCTACTTTTGAATAATCAATAACTTCTTTCAAAGCATCTAGAATCTCAAAAAGGATTCGAGATTTATTTTCAATTGAACCTCCGTATTCATCCGAACGATGGTTGGAATAACCATTAAAAAACTGTTGCAACAAATACCCGTTGGCAGCATGCAATTCAACGCCATCAAATCCTGCAGCAATTGCATTTTTAGCTCCATTTTTGAAATCTAAAACAGTTTGTTTGATGTCTTCAATTGTCATTTCTTTTGGCACTACGGTATCTTGAAAACCATCTTTTGTATATGCTTTTGCAAAAGGATTCAATGCCGATGGTGCATGCGGCAATTCACCATTATGCAAATCTGGGTGCGACATGCGACCTGTATGCCACAATTGTGCAAATATCGTTCCGCCTTTTTCGTGCACGGCTTTTGTAACCAGCTTCCACCCTTCGGTTTGCGCTTCACTGTAAATCCCTGGTACATTTATAAAACCTACTGCTTTGGTGCTCACAAAGGTTCCCTCAGAGACTATTAAACCTGCTGTTGCTCTTTGTGCATAATATTCTGCCGTAAGTGTTGTTGGAACGTTTCCTTCGTTATTTGAACGGCTTCGTGTCATAGGAGCCATCACCATTCGGTTTTTTAAAATACTGTTTCCTAAAGTGTAGGGCTGAAATAAAATTGATTTACTCATTTGATTTTTTTATTTAGTTTATTTTTTTTTGCACTGGTTTTCAATCCAATGCTTGTGAGTAGCTTCAAAACAGTCTGCACGGCTTCCTGATTGTTTCCGCTTATGTCAAAAGAATCGCATGGATTAGCTTTTGATTCGCAAATATGCACAACTTTCGAAAATGGGAACAAAGCTTGCAATCTCTCATAAGAATGTCTTTCAACATCAATACTAAAAGCGTTTTCAAAAAAAAGAACCAACTTTCCAGTAGCTACATTTCTGATTTTATTGATACCATTACCATCAATAACCGAATCATTTGAAAGTACAATTATATCAGCCTCCCAACTGGCGTTAGTGGGACAAATCATCTTTTCTACATTGGCATTGGGATTTGCTGTCTTAATTTCAGAAAAAACGCTATTCAACACCAAAGCATTACTATCAAACAGTAAAACAGCATTTGTTTTGGCAATTTGCTTGGCCACAAAAACACTATGGGTTTCTGATACGCCTAATACTGCAACTATTTTTCTTGGTGACATTGTTTTTTATCTACAGTACAAATTTACGGCAGTATAAAAGTAGTACTCCTTGATGTAGCGCAAGAAATTCTATTGATGTAGATCAATTATTTATTCCTTTTCGCGCAAGTGTTTTCGAATTCTACTAAGGGTTTCAGCAGTAAATCCAAGGTACGAAGCCAGCATGTGTTGCGGCACACGTTGTACAATTCCGGGATAGGCTTTTCCTAATTTGATAAACTTTTCTTCGGCAGTTTCAGTTAATGTAGAATTGATTCTGGCTTGATTGGCAATGTACGCGTTTTGTAAAAGCAAGCGCTGGTACCGCTCAAACATGGGGATTTGATCCATCAAGGCTTCTCTGGCCTCCGTGGTTAACAACAGTAGCTCCGAATCCTCAAGGGCTTCAATGGTATAAATGGAATGACTATTGGTAAGAAAACTAGACAAATCTGTAATCCACCAGCCTTCAATTGCAAATTGTACCGTGTGTTCGTTTCCTTTTTCATCCAAAAAATAAGAGCGAAGAATTCCTTTTTCAACAAAAGCATTATAGATACACACGTCTCCTTCCTGAAGCAAGACTTGTTTTTTTCGTAATTTTTTTGGAATAAAAAACGATTTACACAACTCCATTTCAGCGGGAGTTAGTGTTACTTTTTCTTGAAAACTCTTAAACAATTGGTCAAACATAGTGGCAAGATACTAAATACCTCAGTACTACTAAAAAAATTATGATCAACAAAACTACGATACCATTCATAACTAATGATAAATCTAAAAATGGAACCTTATATTAATCAAAATATCTGATTATATTTGCCGAGTCTAATTTAACACACAAATGAAACCAAACACACAACAATTAAAGGATTTAACAATCCAAGTTAGAAGAGATATTCTTCGAATGGTACACGCAGTCAACTCAGGACACCCAGGTGGTTCTTTAGGTTGTGCTGAATTTCTTGTCGTATTGTATCAAAACATAATGGATCGCAAAGAAGGTTTTGAAATGGACGGAATAGGTGAAGATCTTTTCTTTCTTTCTAATGGTCATATTTCACCTGTATTGTACAGTGTATTGGCACGAAGCGGATATTTCCCCGTTGCTGAATTAGCTACTTTCCGTTTGATCAATTCCAGGTTACAAGGTCACCCAACTACACACGACCATCTTCCTGGTGTTCGTATTGCATCTGGTTCTCTTGGACAAGGATTATCTGTAGGGATTGGTGCTGCTCAAGCTAAAAAATTAAATGGAGACAACAAAATCATCTACACACTTCACGGTGATGGTGAATTACAAGAAGGTCAAAACTGGGAAGCCATCATGTACGCGTCTGCCAAAAAAGTAGATAATCTTATTGCAACAATCGATTTGAACGGAAAACAAATTGATGGAACTACTGACGAGGTTTTAGCCATGGGAAGTATCCGTGCTAAATTTGAAGCTTTTGACTGGGATGTATTAGAAATCGAAAAAGGAAATGATATCGAAGCTATTATTGCTGGTATGAACGATGCTAAATCAAGAACCGGAAAAGGAAAACCAGTTTGCGTTTTGTTGCACACAGAAATGGGTAACGGTGTCGATTTCATGATGTACAGTCATGCATGGCATGGTAAAGCACCTAATAACGATCAATTGGCTACTGCATTGAGCCAAAACTCTAATACTGGAGATAACTCAGATTATTAAGTATTAAAATTATGAAGTACTAATTTCTGATCTTCGCAATGGCGAAATAGTTCAGATTTTTTTAATCTTTCAATTTTTTAATCTTTCAATTTTAAAAACGATAATGAAAAAATATACAAATACAGGAAGTAAAGATACTCGCTCGGGTTTTGGAGCGGGAATGACTGAACTAGGTCAAAAAAATGAAAATGTAGTGGCACTTTGTGCCGATTTAATAGGTTCTCTAAAATTTGACGATTTTAAGAAAAACCATCCAGAGCGTTTTTTCCAAATTGGAATTGCAGAAGCGAACATGATCGGAATTGCAGCAGGGTTAACTATAGGAGGAAAAATCCCTTTTACTGGAACGTTTGCTAACTTTTCTACAGGAAGAGTGTACGATCAAATTCGTCAATCAGTAGCATACTCTGAGAAAAATGTAAAAATTTGTGCTTCTCACGCTGGATTAACTTTAGGAGAAGACGGTGCAACACACCAAATCCTTGAAGATATCGGATTAATGAAAATGCTTCCAGGAATGACAGTAATTAACACTTGCGATTACAACCAAACCAAAGCGGCTACTTTAGCACTTGCAGATCATAACGGACCGGCTTATTTGCGTTTTGGCCGTCCGGTTGTACCTAACTTTATGCCAGCTGATGAACCATTCGTAATTGGTAAAGCCATCACCCTCACAGAAGGATCTGATGTTACTATTGTAGCTACAGGACATTTAGTTTGGGAAGCGTTGCAAGCTGCAGAAGCGTTAGAAGAAAAAGGAATCTCTGCTGAGGTAATCAACATTCACACCATAAAACCATTAGACGAAGAAGCGATTTTAAAATCATTGGCAAAAACAAAATGTATTGTAACTGCCGAAGAGCATAACATTTTAGGTGGTCTTGGCGAAAGCATCTCGAGAGTATTGACTTTAAACAGTCCTGCTCCACAAGAATTTGTTGCTGTAAATGACAGTTTTGGTGAATCAGGAACTCCAGAACAATTAATGGAAAAATACAAACTGAACGATCAAGCTATTATTGAAGCAGTAGAAAGAGTAATGAAAAGAAAATAATCTTTTCGGTTTATTCCATAAAAAAACCAGACTGCTGTGGCGAGGTCACTGAAAAACATCGCTTATTTTGATTAGCATCCTTTTTTAGATAATAAAAAACGCTTGTAACAGGATTTCAAACATCTGTTATAAGCGTTTTTATTTTTGTAACTGTTTTTTATTGTAGGTTATATGAGTTGGTTTTTGACTTATACAGGTTCATTTGGCAAAATGCATGTGTAGATTACATTTTCTACATTAATTTGAGTATTCTTTTTAAGTTGACTGTAAAAATTGCTATTGCACCTTGCATTTGCATATTGGTAATACCGTATGATATCGCTCTATCATAACCGTGTACATTTTTTAACTCGCTATTTTTGGCTTCTATCTTGTATCGATGTTTTGCTTTTTCTTTGTAATATTCTGTTTCTTGAAAAGCCATTTGGTCTTGATGTAATTCTGATTTTATGGATACCGAATACGTTTTTGTTTTGGCTCCATCT
>NZ_VHLM01000072.1 GCF_009764685.1 Flavobacterium sp. I-STPP5a
TGTCCCGTCCTAAAATAGCGATACACAAAAAGTATCCTTATGGAAAATCCTCAAGAATCACGCTACTTAAAGCGTACCCAAAAAGACTACACGATGTCTTTTAAATTACAGATTGTACAAGACATAGAGCAGGGAAAGATGTCTATTTCGCAAGTCAAAAAAGTTTACGGTATTCAGTCACGCTCGACAATTGTGCAATGGCTCCGGAAATTTGGTAACTTTGATTGGGATAATCAAACACCATCAAATATGCCAAAATCACCTGAACAAAGAATAATGGAACTTGAAGCACAAGTTATGTTGTTAGAAAAGCAGAAAGCATTGCTAGAGAGAGAAGCTTATGTATCGGATAAGAAAGCTATCATCTTTGATAAAATGATTGATATTGCAGAAAAAGAATATCAAATTGACATCAGAAAAAACTCATCACCCGAACAATCGACCAATTCAAACAAGAGCAACAAGAGACAGTAATGTTTACCTGTACTTTGTTCGGGATAGACAGACAGGTTTATTATCGAAAAATAAAAAGAAGAGAAGCAAGACAATCCAAGGCTTCTAAGATAGTTGCTATGGTTATAACAATCAGGCAGACGATGCCTAGGATTGGAGCAAAAAAACTCTATTTTCTTTTAAATAACGAATTAAAGCAACTAAAAGTCGGAAGAGATAAATTTATCAGTATCCTAAGAGCTAATCATTTATTGATTGTTCCAAAGCGTTCGTATCATATTACAACCAACTCGCATCATCGCTTTAGAAAACATCAAAATCAGATTCTGGAACTAGAAATAAAACGTCCGGAACAAGTTTGGGTTTCAGACATAACCTATATTGGAAAAAGAGAAAATCCGTGTTACTTAAGTTTGGTAACTGATGCTTATTCTAAAAAAATAATGGGGTTTAATGTAGCTGATAATATGAATACAGAAAGTAGCTTAATAGCATTGGAAAACGCAATAAAACTAAGAAAGGACAAGAATTTATCATTAATACATCATTCCGACAGAGGAGTGCAATATTGTGCAAATGATTATCAAAAACTACTCAAGAAAAGCCTTATAAAGTGTAGCATGACACAAAACTCAGATCCTTATGAAAATGCAGTAGCAGAAAGAATAAATGGTATTTTAAAACAAGAATTTGATATTGATAAATTCAACAAAGACCTTCCAATTATGAAGTTGTTGGTTAAAGATGCTATTGAAATCTATAATCAAAAAAGACCTCATTACTCCAATTATATGCTAACACCAAATCAAATGCATCAGCAAAGTAAAATTAAGATGAGAACCTATAAAAGAAAAAACACTTGCAAGAACGATCCAGCAAGTGTTTAATTAATTATTTTTGTTTAATAATCTGTATCGATTATTTAGGACTAGTCATTGATTTAGATGATAATTATTCAAATTCAGAAGTGAAAAATAATTTGACATTGGGATATTTACTTTGTGTCATTTGAATTGTAAAATCAGAGTCTGCTAGAAAAACTAATTGACCGTATTTATCATGTGCCAAGAATTTTTGTTTGATTCTTCTAAACTCTTTAAACTCGTCACTTTTTAGATCATTTGGCTTTACCCAGCAAGCTTTGTGAACAGGGAAGTTTTCATATGTACATTTGGCTCCATATTCATGTTCCAAACGGTATTGAATAACCTCATATTGTAATGCACCCACTGTTCCAATGATTTTTCGGTTGTTCATTTCTAGTGTAAACAATTGCGCTACTCCTTCATCCATTAGCTGATCAACCCCTTTCTCCAGCTGTTTAGCTTTCATGGGATCAGCGTTGTTAATATATCTAAAATGTTCTGGTGAAAAACTTGGGATTCCTTTAAAGCTCATTAATTCCCCTTCGGTAAGTGTATCACCAATTTTAAAATTTCCTGTATCATGAAGGCCTACAATATCTCCCGGATAAGATATATCTACAATTTCTTTTTTCTCTGCAAAAAATGCGTTTGGACTTGAAAATTTTAAATTTTTCTTTTGGCGAACGTGATAATAGGGTTTGTTTCTTTCAAAAGTACCCGACACGATTTTAATAAAAGCGAGTCTGTCTCTGTGTTTAGGATCCATATTGGCATGGATTTTAAATACAAAACCAGACATTTTTTGTTCTTCTGGATCCACTAGCCTTGTTTCGGAATCTTTAGGTCTTGGCGAAGGCGCAATTTCTACAAAGCAGTCAAGCAATTCTCTAACACCAAAATTATTTAATGCTGAACCAAAGAAAACGGGTTGTAGTTTTCCGTCTAAATAATCTTGTCTGTCAAATTTTGGATATACTTCGTCAATTAACTCTAATTCTTCTCTAAGTTTATCGGCTGGTTTTTGACCAATTATTTTTTCAAGCTCAGGACTTTGTACATCTGAGAAAGCAATTGTTTCTTCTATGTTTTTACGACTATCACCACTGAATAAATTGATATTTTGTTCCCAAAGATTATAAATTCCTTGAAAGTCATATCCCATCCCAATAGGGAAACTCAAAGGTGTTACAGTAAGTCCGAGTTTTTGTTCAACTTCATCCATTAAGTCGAATGCATCTTTTCCTTCTCTATCTAATTTATTGATAAATACAATAATTGGAATTTTACGCATTCTACAAACTGCTACTAATTTTTCAGTTTGTTCCTCCACACCTTTAGCCACGTCAATTACTACAATTACACTGTCAACTGCTGTTAAAGTTCTAAAAGTGTCTTCGGCAAAATCCTTGTGTCCAGGTGTATCAAGGATGTTTATTTTCTTGTCTTGATAATTAAATGCAAGTACAGATGTTGACACAGAAATTCCTCTCTGGCGTTCAATTTCCATAAAGTCACTCGTAGCACCTTTCTTTATTTTATTATTTTTCACGGCACCTGCTTCTTGAATTGCTCCTCCAAAAAGAAGTAATTTTTCAGTCAATGTCGTTTTTCCAGCATCAGGATGTGAGATAATCCCGAAAGTTCTTCTGCGTTGTATTTCTTCTAAAAAGCCCATATGTATATCAATAGTTTGCAAAAGTACTATTTATATACGCTATTTGAAAATTTGATCTCTTTAAAAGGTATTTTCGTATTTTGTAAACGCTATAATTTTTTGTTAATAGTAGCAGGTATACTTGTATAATGTAATTGAATTGTTATTTTTGTTCGTTTTTAAAATTTTAAGATAACTGCTTTTGTTTTAACATAGTAAATATGTCAATCATAGAATCTTATATTTAGAAGGCGAACACCTGAAAAGGTTTCGTTTCGAAAATCTTAATTTTAATAACCGTTTCATTAAAAGTAAATTAAATAATGCCAATAAATTCAATACCAATGAAGTCCAATAATAATAGAATTACACTTACTGTTTTGTTTTTAATGTTTATGAGTGTAGTTGTGAACGCACAAGAAATTATTAAGGATTCTGTAATAGCTCCCGTGAAAAAAGTAAAGTCAACTGGTAAGCAGAAAGTTGATGGTGTTGTAGCAACCGTTGGGGATTATATCATCTTAGATTCGGATATAGACAAAACGTATTTAGAAATTCAAGCTGGTGGAGGTAATACATCAGATTACGATCGTTGTCAAATGCTAGGAAAACTGCTAGAAGATAAGTTGTATGCGCATCAAGCAGTTCAAGATAGTATTATAGTTACTGATACAGAGGTAAAAGGAATGATGGAAGAACGATTAAACTACATGATAGACAAAATAGGGTCTATGGAAAAAGTAGTTCAATATTATAAGAAAGATTCTGAAGAAGAATTTAGAACTTATTTTGCGGATATCTTAAAGGAAGGAAAGCTAACATCAGAAATGCAAAAAAAGATTATTGATGCTGTAGAAATTACCCCTGAAGAGGTTCGGAATTATTTCAAACAAATACCAGCGGCTGATTTGCCATTTTTTGGTGTAGAACTTGAAGTAGCGCAAATTGTGGTTAAGCCAAAAGTTTCTGCAGAAGACAAACAAAAAGTTATTGATAAACTTAACGGGTTTAAAAAGGAAGTACAAGAAGGTGCTAGTTTTTCAACAAAGGCAGTTTTGTACACGCAAGATCCAGGCTCTAGGTCGAATGGTGGTTACTATAAAATGAATCGTAAAACTCCTTTTGTAAAAGAGTTTAAAGAAGTTGCTTTTAGTTTAGCCGAAGGAGAAATCTCTGCTCCTTTTGAAACAGAATTTGGATATCACATTATTCTTGTCGAAAAGATTAAAGGTCAAGAAGTAGAGTTGCGTCATATATTGTTAGCACCAACAGTAACAGATGCATCTTTGGCTGAGGCTAAAGAAAAAATTCAATTAATAAAAAAGAGAATTGAAAACAAGGATATTACTTTTGCTGAGGCTGCCAGAACTTTATCTGAGGAAAAAGAAACTCGAGCAAATGGTGGTGCTTTACTTAACCCACAAACACAAGATACCCGTTTTGAGTTGACTAAAATGGATCCTACTTTTTACAGCCAAGTTTCTAATTTGAAAGAAAATGAAGTTTCTGCTCCTATCTTAGATCAAAGTGAAGAAGGTAAAAAGAGCTTTAAAATTATTACGGTAACCAATAGAATTGATGAACACACGGCAGATTACGCAAAGGATTACATCAAAATTAAGGATTTAGCGTTAAAACAAAAACGAATTACTGAAATAGGAAAATGGTTTGACGAAAAAATCAAAGAGACCTATATTAAGATTCAGGGGGAATATAGAGATTGTAAATTCACAAATAATTGGTTAAAAAAATAGACTTATTTTTAGGGTTTAAAACTTAAAAAATTTCTGTAAATAAATAAAAAGAGTTAGTTTTATGCTTGCATAAACTAGCTCTTTTTTAATTTAAAAAATATATACATGTCAGATGTTGCAGCAATACATAATTTGGTTCAAAAACGAAATGAACTAAAAAAAGAAATCGCAAAAATTATTGTAGGACAAGATGCTGTTGTCGATCAAATATTACTTTGTATTTTTTCGGGTGGACATGCTTTATTATTGGGCGTTCCTGGATTAGCAAAAACGCTTATGGTAAACACTTTGGCGCAGGCCTTAGGGCTTGATTTTAAGAGAATTCAGTTTACTCCAGATTTAATGCCATCAGATATTTTAGGAAGTGAAATTTTAGATGAAAGCAGGCAGTTTAAGTTTATAAAAGGACCTATTTTTTCGAATATAGTTCTAGCAGATGAGATCAATAGAACACCTCCCAAAACTCAAGCGGCTTTGCTTGAGGCTATGCAAGAAAGATCTGTTACAATTGCAGGAAATAATTATAAATTGAATTTGCCTTATTTTGTTTTGGCAACTCAAAACCCAATTGAGCAAGAAGGAACCTATCCTTTACCCGAAGCGCAACTGGATCGTTTTATGTTTGCTATAAAACTTGAGTATCCAAGTTTTGAAGAGGAAGTACAAGTGGTAAAGCAAACTACATCTAATGAGAAAGTAGTTGTAAATGCACTTTTTACTGCACAAGAGATTATTGGTTTTCAAGAATTGATTCGAAGAATTCCAGTTGCGGACAATGTTATAGAATATGCGGTGCGCTTGGTGAGTAAAACGCGTCCAGATAATTCCTTGTCAAATGAATATGTGAAAAATTATTTAGATTGGGGAGCAGGACCTAGAGCCTCTCAAAATTTGATTTTGGCTGCCAAAGCCAATGCCGCTTTTAATGGAAAATTTTCTCCAGACATAGAAGATGTTCAAGCCGTGGCAACCGGAATTTTGAGACACCGAATCATTAAAAATTATAAAGCAGATGCAGAGGGAATAACTGAAGAAATGATCATTGAAAAGCTATTATAACGTTATAGTTGGCTTATTTAGAAAGGTTCTTTGTTGTAAAAGCAGCAAAGAACCTTTTTTTATTTGGTTGTCAATTTAAGGATTACTAAAAATGGCTTTTTAAAATACTAAATAAATAATATTCTTTTCGATTTTTGAATTATCTGCATGAAAATTAAATTTTTATGTGGTTTTAGCATTAATAATTTTTAAAAATGGGACTTCTATTAAATTTTTTTAAATCTCAGCTTTAATTCTTAAATTTGCTTAACAAAATAACATTTAATTCTTATGTCTCTTTTGCATTGATTTTTTAGTACAATGAGACATTAATATATCACACTTATGAGTACTTATAACGATTACATTAATGAGATTGAAGATCGTAAAGGTCAAGGTCTTCACCCAAAGCCAATTGATTCAGCAGAATTGCTAATCGAAATCGTAGCACAAATTAAAGATACAAATAACTCAAATAGAGTAGATTCTCTACAGTTTTTTATCTACAATACCTTACCAGGAACTACAAGTGCTGCTGCTGAAAAAGCAAAATTTTTAAAAGAAATTATTCTTGGTGAAGAAGTGGTAAATGAAATTACTCCTGCTTTTGCTTTTGAATTATTGTCGCACATGAAAGGTGGTCCTTCAATAGAAGTATTACTTGACTTAGCTTTAGGAAGTGATATTGCTATTGCAAATGAAGCTGCAGCTGTTCTTAAAACACAAGTGTATCTGTATGATGCCGATATGGATCGTTTAAAGAGTGCTTTTGAAAATGGAAATGAAGTAGTTAGAGGTGTTTTAGAAAGTTATGCTCAAGCAGAATTTTTCACAAAACTTCCAGAAGTAGCTGAAGAAATTAAAGTAGTAACGTTTATAGCAGGTGAAGGAGATATTTCTACGGATTTATTGTCGCCCGGAAACCAAGCACACTCTCGTTCAGATCGTGAATTGCATGGTAAATGTATGATTACCCCTCAAGCACAAGACGAAATCAAAGCCTTGCAAGCACAACATCCAGACAAATCTGTAATGTTAATTGCTGAAAGAGGTACAATGGGTGTAGGTTCGTCTCGTATGTCGGGTGTAAATAACGTAGCGCTTTGGACAGGAAAACAAGCAAGTCCATACGTGCCATTCGTAAACTTTATGCCAATCGTTGCGGGAACAAACGGAATTTCTCCAATTTTCCTAACAACTGTAGACGTAACTGGTGGTATCGGTTTAGACTTGAAAAACTGGGTAAAAAAGACAGACGCTAATGGAGAAGTAGTTCGTAATGAAAGTGGTGATCCAGTTTTAGAAGAAACCTATTCTGTAGCAACAGGAACTGTTCTTACCATCAATACAAAAGCAAAAAAATTATATAACGGAGACCAAGAATTAATTGACATTTCTAAAGCTTTCACGCCTCAGAAAATGGAATTCATCAAAGCTGGTGGTTCTTATGCGATTGTTTTCGGTAAAAAACTTCAAACATTTGCTGCAAAAACTTTAGGAATTGAAGCGCCTCTAGTTTATGCGCCATCAAAAGAAGTCTCAATAGAAGGACAAGGTCTTACTGCTGTGGAGAAAATCTTCAACAGAAATGCTGTAGGAACCATTTCTAAAAAAGCGTTACACGCGGGATCCGATGTTCGTGTTGAAGTAAACATCGTTGGTTCTCAAGATACAACGGGATTAATGACTGCTCAAGAATTAGAGTCTATGGCAGCAACAGTAATTTCGCCAATAGTTGACGGTGCGTACCAATCTGGTTGTCATACGGCTTCTGTTTGGGATAAAAAAGCGCAAGCTAATATTCCAAAATTAATGAAATTCATGAACGATTTTGGTTTGATTACTGCACGTGATCCAAAAGGTCAATACCATGCCATGACTGACGTAATTCATAAGGTTCTTAACGATATTGTAATTGACGATTGGGCTATCATTATTGGTGGTGATTCACATACTCGTATGTCAAAAGGAGTAGCATTTGGTGCTGATTCTGGAACAGTTGCTTTAGCTCTTGCAACCGGAGAAGCTTCTATGCCGATACCTGAATCTGTAAAGGTAACTTTCAAAGGTCAAATGGCTAGTTACATGGATTTCCGTGATGTAGTTCACGCTACTCAGGCGCAAATGTTACAAAAATTTGGAGGAGAAAATGTTTTCCAAGGACGAATTATTGAAGTGCATTTAGGAACGCTTACTGCCGATCAAGCGTTTACATTTACAGATTGGACTGCTGAAATGAAAGCCAAAGCTTCGATTTGTATTTCAGAAGATGATACATTAATTGAATCTTTAGAAATTGCGAAAGGGAGAATCCAGATCATGATTGATAAAGGAATGGACAACAAAACGCAAGTTCTTCAAGGATTAATCAACAAAGCAAACAAGAGAATTGCTGAAATTAAATCAGGTGATAAACCAGCTTTAACTCCAGATGCCAATGCAAAATATTATGCTGAGGTAGAAATTGATTTGGATGTGATTAACGAACCAATGATTGCTGATCCAGATGTAAACAACAAAGACGTTTCTAAAAGATATACTCACGATACCATTCGTCCGCTTTCTTTCTACGGAGGGGATAAAAAAGTAGATTTAGGATTCATCGGTTCTTGTATGGTGCATAAAGGTGATATGAAAATATTAGCACAAATGCTTAAAAACGTGGAAGCACAAAATGGTAAAGTAGAATTTAAAGCGCCATTAGTAGTAGCACCACCAACCTATAACATCGTAGACGAATTAAAAGCAGAAGGGGATTGGGAAGTTTTACAAAAGTATTCTGGTTTCGAGTTTGATGATAGCGCTCCAAAAGGCGCTGCACGTACTGAATACGAAAACATGTTGTATTTAGAGCGCCCAGGTTGTAATCTATGTATGGGTAACCAAGAAAAAGCTTCAAAAGGTGATACGGTTATGGCAACATCTACTCGTTTGTTCCAAGGTAGAGTAGTAGAAGATACAGCTGAGAAAAAAGGGGAGTCACTACTTTCTTCTACGCCAGTAGTTGTATTGTCAACAATATTAGGAAGAACTCCAACCATTGAAGAATATAAAATTGCAGTTCAAGGAATCAATTTAACCAAATTTGCACCTTCAAATAAGCAATCAGTATTTTAAGGAGATACGTTAATATTTCTATAAAAAGCTCGGGTTTAGGTACTCGAGCTTTTTTTTGTGTAATAGCTGACCTAATTTTTTGTAAATTGTAGTATTGTTCAACAATACTTAAATAGAAATTATGGTCTTTGATATAGAAATGATAAAAAGAGTGTACAGCAACATGGCAGATCGTGTTGATGAAGCAAGAAAAGTTGTAGGTAGACCACTCACATTAAGCGAGAAAATTTTGTACAATCACCTTTGGGAAGGCAAGCCTAACCAAGCTTTTACTCGTGGGGTTAATTATGTAGATTTTGCACCAGATAGAGTTGCTTGTCAAGATGCTACAGCTCAAATGGCCTTATTGCAGTTTATGCATGCGGGTAAAAAAACGGTAGCTGTACCCACAACAGTTCATTGTGATCACTTGATTTTGGCAAAAAACGGAGCCCAATCTGATTTGGCTGTAGCCAATACACAGTCTAAAGAAGTTTTTGATTTCCTTTCTTCGGTTTCTGATAAATATGGAATCGGGTTTTGGAAACCAGGATCAGGAATTATTCATCAAATTGTATTAGAAAATTATGCTTTCCCCGGAGGTTTAATGATTGGGACTGATTCACATACCGTTAATGCTGGTGGTTTAGGAATGCTTGCTATTGGTGTTGGTGGTGCTGATGCTGTTGACGTAATGTCTGGAATGTCTTGGGAATTAAAATTCCCTAAATTGATTGGAGTTAAATTAACAGGTAAATTATCTGGATGGACAGCACCTAAAGATGTTATTTTGAAAGTAGCCGATATACTAACGGTAAAAGGAGGCACAGGAGCCATTGTTGAATATTTTGGAGAAGGAGCAACTTCAATGTCATGTACTGGTAAAGGAACTATTTGCAACATGGGTGCTGAGATTGGAGCAACCACGTCTACATTTGGTTATGATGAATCCATGCGTAGGTATTTAGCAGCAACGGGCAGACAAGATGTGGTAGATGCAGCAGACCATGTAGCAGCATATTTAACCGCAGATCCTGAGGTTTATGCAGATCCTGAAACTTATTTCGACCAAGTAATTGAAATCAATCTTTCTGAACTAGAGCCACATATTAACGGACCTTTTACCCCAGATAGAGGAACACCAGTTTCTCAAATGAAAGCAGAAGCGGCTGCAAACGGTTGGCCAATTAAAGTAGAATGGGGTTTGATAGGGTCTTGTACCAACTCCTCTTATGAGGATATGGCACGAGCTGCATCAATTGTAAACCAAGCGGTAGCAAATGGTATTACTCCAAAAGCTGAATTCGGAATCAATCCAGGATCGGAACAAATTAGATATACCATTGAAAGAGATGGAATTATTGCCACTTTTGAAAAAATGGGAACCAAAGTATTTACCAATGCTTGCGGACCATGCATTGGGCAATGGGATAGAGCAGGAGCAGATAAAGAAGAAAAAAATACCATTGTGCATTCGTTCAATCGAAACTTTTCGAAAAGAGCCGATGGAAATCCTAACACCCATGCATTTGTAACTTCCCCAGAAATGGTTGCGGCTCTTGCTATTTCGGGACGTTTGGATTTTAATCCGATTACAGATACCTTGATAAATGATAAAGGGGAAGAGGTGAAATTAACGGCTCCTTATGGTGATGAATTGCCTCAAAAAGGTTTTGCAGTAGAAGACAATGGATTTCAAGTGCCAGCTGAGGATGGTTCTGGAGTTCAAATTTTAGTTAGTGAAACGTCTGATAGGCTGCAACTTTTAGCTCCATTTGAAGCCTGGAATCGAAAAAATATTACAGGAGCAAAGTTATTGATAAAAGCATTTGGCAAGTGTACCACAGATCACATATCTATGGCTGGTCCTTGGTTGCGTTTTAGAGGCCATTTAGATAATATTTCTAACAATATGTTGATTGGTGCTGTTAATGTATTTAATCAAAAAACGAACGCTGTAAAAAATCAATTAACAGGTGAATATGACGCTGTTCCTGCGGTGGCCAGGGCTTACAAAGCTGCTGGAATTCCGTCAATAGTAGTGGGAGATCACAATTATGGCGAAGGATCATCAAGAGAGCATGCCGCTATGGAACCTCGATTTTTAGGGGTGAAAGCCGTTCTTGTTAAATCGTTTGCTCGCATACATGAAACGAATTTAAAAAAACAAGGTATGCTAGCTTTGACTTTTGCAAATGAAAATGATTATGATAAAATTCAAGAAAACGATACCATTAATTTTCTAGACTTAGTATCATTTGCGCCAGCAAAACCACTCACACTGGAGTTTGTTCACTCAGATGGTAGTACTGATCGAATTCTTGCAAATCATACTTATAATGAAAGTCAAATAGGTTGGTTTGAGGCAGGATCAGCTTTAAATTTAATTGCTGCGGCTAGCAATTTATAAACAGACTTTACATCTTTAAAACTCTCAAAGCTATTTTGAGAGTTTTTTTGTGATATACATTACTTTAGTTGACTGATGAAGTAAGAATAGTCATAAATACTAGCAACGCTAGTTCGTTTAATTTTTCTAAAGAATTCGTTAAAATGGATTTTTTCAACGTTAAAGTTCGAAAAAAGGATGTGTTTTTTGATTAAATCATTTAAATTAGCTTTTTTGAAATAATTAAATAAAAATTTAATTCATTTTCAGGATTTTTTGAATTTAATGCAATACTATTCCAATCGCTAATGTTTAGATTGGAAAAACTCTTTCAGACAAAGAGATTAAGGTAATTGCATTTTTATATAGTTTAGAAGTGAAAATTTTTTTAATCATTTCTTAATCAATTAACTAAGAACCAAATCACGCTCTATTTTTTTAAAAGAGCAGCAAACAAATAAATATGAATTTACGATTACTAACAGCTTTATTTTTTCTAAATAGTGTTGCTATTTTCTCGCAAGAGCGAGTTATAAAACACACTATTGTAAAAGGAGAAACCGTATCAAGTATTGCTGATAAATATCAAGTGAAGCAAAGAGAAATTATAAAGTTAAACCCAAGTGCCAAAAAATTATTAAAACTGAATGCAGTTTTAGTAATACCTCAAAACGCAAAGAGTAAAAATAGATCCAAAAGTAATTTGATATTAAGTCAAAATACAAAGGAGCATGAAGTACAAGCCAAAGAAACGTTGTACGGAATTGCAAAACAATATGGAATTGGATTTAAATTACTTAAGGCATTAAATCCCACGGTAGGAGAATCTGAACTACCAATAGGTCAAAAAATCAATGTCCCTGAAAATGCATTTTTATCTAGTAAGACGGAATCGGATGTTGCAAATCAGACCGAAAATGGGAATAGAGAAAATCAAAATGTGGTAAAAAGTACTTTTACAAGAGCGGTTTTACCAAAAGAAACGAAGTATTCTATCACACGAAAATACGGGATTACAATCAAAGAATTTGACAAAGTAAATCCTGGAATAGGAGTAAAAGCATTACGAGCAGGTCAAATGATAACTATTCCGGGTAACGAGGTGGTATCACAAAGTCAATCTACTCCTCTTGAAGAAAATCGTACTGCAACAGTTGTAGCAAGTTCCAAAAATGAAAATTTGGAAACAATATCAAATACAAGTAGCGTAGTAGAAAAAGCTATAGATAATTCAGCTAGTCTTACTCAGCCTAAAGCTCCTGCAGCAACATTAAATTCCCAATCTATAATAAGAGAGGTTTTGCCTAAGGAAACTAAGTATGCGATAGCAAAACAATATGGTATTACTGTTAAAGAATTAGAGAAACAAAATCCTGAAATTAAAAAAGGCCTTCCTGTAGGGCATAAACTTTCTATTCTTTCGCCTACTCTTTCAAGTTTGGAGTCTAACCAAGCGGCAGAGATAAAAATAAGCGATGCGGCCATAGAGAGTAAAAAAATTGACTTTAATACCTCCGTTAAACCATCATTTAATTACGATTTTCTAGATCAGTTGATTTATAGAGCCTCAGAGAATATAGGGACTCGATACCGAAGTGGAGGTACAAGTAAAGAGGGCTTTGATTGTTCTGGATTGATGTGTTCTACTTTTGGTTCTTTTGACATAAAACTACCCCGAACTTCTAGAGAGCAATCTGCGGTGGGCACTAAGATTAGTACAGATGAAGCCCAAAAAGGAGACTTAATTTTTTTCAAAACCAATGGTAGAGGGCGAATTAATCACGTGGGAATGGTTGTTGAGGTTTGTGAGGGAGAAATAAAATTTATCCATTCATCAACAAGTAACGGAGTAATTATATCTTCAACCAAGGAAAAGTATTACGAAAAAAACTTTTCCCAAATTAATAGAGTTGTACAATAAGTGCAATATAAGTTGTAGCAAAAAAGCCTCTTTTTTATTAAGAAAAGAGGCTTTTTTTATGGAAATGAAACTTTTATTTAGAATCAATAACTGAAAGAACCGTTTTAATATTTGTTATCCATTCTTTAACTGTACCTATGTTTGTATTGATTCCTATGCTGTTGTTGTGATAAGGCTTGTAAATAGCAATGTTTGGTCGTGAAAACAAACCTACTGTAGGAGTTAAACCGGCGCTTGCTAAATGCATAATTCCACTATCAGCTCCTATAAAAAGTTTTGTATTTGCAACTACAGCAGCTATTTCTCTAACATCTTTGCTGTAAAATGAAGTTGCCTTAAAATTGATTTGTGACACATTTTCAACGGGTAAAATTTCTAAGATATTATAATTAGAAAATTCTAATTTTAGACCCGCATAAAATTCCTCCCACCACGTTGTAGAGTAACATTTGTCAGCTGTAGCGTAAGTAAAAATACAAATGGTTTCTTTGTCATTTGGTACTAGAGCATCAACAGCGCTCTTACCTTGTAGTAATTCCGCTGCTGTCAGTTTGATGTCTAATGGAGGCAAAGTTGCATGATTATCGGGAAAACCTAATTTAGTTAGAAAACTTCGGAATTCATAAATAGGAAACTTTGCAATATGATCGTAATCAAGGTGTTTCATTCGGAGTGTTTCGTCTTCTTCTCCAAAAAATTTGTATTTCGCATTTGCAAATTGTGCTGATAACCTACCAGAAGAGGAGTTTTTATCCACATTTATTACAATATCATATTTTTCACTTTTGATTTTTACCCATACTTTAAAATAAGCAATAAGATCTTTAAAAGGTTTTTTAGGTAATTCTATAATGTTATTGATGTTGTCATAGTTTTGAAAAACAATTGGCGCCAAGCCACCTTTTACAAACAAATCTATTTTACAATCTGGAAAAGTGTTGGTGACATCCTGAACAAGCGGAGTAATTAGTAGTAAGTTACCAAGCCTGTGATTAGGTCTAGAAATTAAGACTTTTGTAATTGTTATTTTTTGAGAAGGATCTATGGTGTAGTTGTTAGCGGAGTTGCCAATATTTTTTGTAAGCCCACGAGTTACAGCTCGGCGCAGCACATTGATTTTTGTTAGAAGACTCATGTAGTAAATGAAATGTTATATTATTCTATTTTGGACAAATGTACAATTTACTTGTTTACATTGTTTTTTTGAGTAAAAAAGTATTATTTAGAACTGGTTCGAAAATTGAAGGGGCTTTACAGAATGTGAGTTTTGTATTGTTTCTCTCTGGTTGAAATTCATTTTTGTTGCTAAATAAATACACTTTTCATGAAGTACAACAAAATAGAATTAATGTAAATAACCCTATTCAATAATAAAATACTACTCTATCTTGAACAGTTTCTAAAATATTTTGCAATCTTTGATTTCTAAAAAAAAATACAGCAATATGAGCAAGACTAAATTAACAATCAATAAAAATGGTTCTATAAAAATAGAAGGTGACTTTGAAATTACAGACTGTGAAGGAAAAACATACGGATTAGAAGGAAGAACGGCTTTGGGGCTTTGCCGTTGTGGTTTATCTGCCAACAAACCTTTTTGTGATGGTGCACACCGTAACGGTTTTGAGCATGAGCCTGCTGCATTTGACTTGCCACCAATGAAAACAAAGTAATAGCGTTTTCTGATTCGATTAAACAAGAAAAGCTACATCGTAATGAGTGTAGCTTTTCTTGTTTTTGTGAGTATTTAATAGAATTATAAAACCCTATTTACTTTTCAAACTACTAATAATCGCCATTACGTCTTGATTACCCAATCCTTCTTTTTCGGCTGCAGCGTAACTATCATACAAAGGATGAATGAGTGGTGAATCTAATCCCGCTGCTTTGGCCAAGCCTAAATCTTTAACCAAGTGTTTTAAGGCAAATGCCGCTGGATACGAATCGCTTAAAATAGAAGGTGTTTTGATATTTGTGATGCCGTTACCACAAGCACCTTGATTGATAATGATAAGCATGTCTTCTTTGCTCACGCCGTTTTTCTCGGCAAATAACACCGTTTCGGCTATTCCTTGAAGATTTAATCCTAATAGGTAATTGATGGCTAATTTAGCTGAACTTGCCACGCCGGGTTCGCCTACATGAATGGCAATTTTACCTAAAACATCGAATATCGGTTTTACTTTTTCGAAATTTTCTGGAGTAGCACCCACCAAAATTACAAGTGTGCCATCTTGTGCTGGTTTTACACTTCCCGAAACGGGTGCATCTATAAATGCTACCTTATGTTGGTTGCAAATGGTATTTAAATAGCGAGAGGTTTCAGGAGAAACGGTGCTCATATTGATAATAGTTTTTCCTGAATCAACTTGCGATAATAAACCGGTTGTACCTTCAAAAACTTCTTTTACTGCTACGTCATTAGATAACATGGTCAAAACTACATCGCAAGTTTCCATTAAATCTTGTAAGCTGTTTGCTGATTTTGCTCCTGCAGCTAGTAAAGGTGCTTCTTTTTCTTTGGTTCTATTAAAAACGGATACTTCAAAACCCGCTTTAACTAGGTTAAGCACCATTGGGTTACCCATGTTGCCCAGACCGACCCATCCTAATTGTATTTTTTTCATAATGTTCTAGTTCAAAAAATGATTTGTTTTCTTTTTGGTTTTAAATGCATACTTGCAAAAGGAAAACAACACTAAAGTACGGTTTAATTTTGGTAAATAAACCATCTTGCCGATAGCACATTTGGGACTGAGGAGTTTTGATTTTAAATTTATAAATAACTCATAAGTCTCGCCAACAAAAAACCGATTCCAACTCCAATTACAGACCAAAGAATCCTCTGTTTGATATTAATTTTAGCGGATTGTTCTTCAAGCAATAGATCATTTTCTATCAATTGCATTTTCATTTTTCCTGGTACGTATCTGACTTTTAAAACTAGATTCCGGCCTTGAAGTTTTATGGGATGATTTTCACCTGAGAAAGAAAACTTACTTGAAACTTTTTTTCCGTTTAAAAGCACTTTTTCAACTCCAAGAATAGAGTTCCAAAATTCTATTGTGTTGTTTTCAATAGTAAATTCAGCGTGTTTCATCGTATAATAAATGAGAATTGTTATGCAATTTGGCGTTATGATTTTAGTTTTTACGAATGAATTACAAAGTAGCTTTACGCCAATTGTACAATAACAATCGTCTTCTATCATCAATATCATTCACTCTTACCTCAGTAATATCCTCTATTTTAAAAAGTGAAGTTCCTAGATCTTCTCCGTTTTTTGCTACACAATTCAGAATAAAATCTTCATTAGAAAGGTCTTTAACAAAACCAGAGAAAAATTCATTTCCGTTGATTTCAAAACTCGCCATTTGATCCTGAGCATTATGCAATTGTAAAACAGCACTAAACTGCCAGTTTTCGGATTGATTCAAGTGAATAGCAAAGTTGGATGGCTTGTCAATAATGTCCGAATACTCAATAAGGCACTCCATAACCTTAATGTAATCATCATTGAAGTCTACATTTTTTATGTTTTGCAATCTGATAAAAATAATTCCATCGGGTTTTCCAAAACGGGTGTAATGCCTAAACCCTATATATTCTTCGTTAATTTCAGTTATGTATCCTACAAGAGAGCCTTTGTCTGAGTTGTATTGCCAAATGGAAATTATTTCTTTGTTTTCCTTAGATTTTTGTAATATCGACTGTAAAATACTAGTACTCATTTGGGGCGATTTCTTTTTTGGTTGAAATAAATTTTTTAAAAATAGAATCATGATGGTTGGCTTGGTTAATCTATTTTATAAAATGGGTCTGAACCGATTCTCTCTTTAAAACCGATTTTGATTATGTTTTGTAAATATGATACTATTTTATTTGCTAGAACTAATTGTAGTTCTTTAAAAGAATGTATTGTTATTAGCTTTTGTTAACCAAATCAATTAAAGTTCCTATTAGAACAAGTATAATCCCAAAAGATATCATACCTAATAAGTAAGCACACAATGCCTTGATATAGCTCATAACTTTGCCTTTATTAAAAAAATGTCCAATTGCCCAAGAACTATACAGTATACCTACGGCACCTGCAAATGTCATAATTTTGAAATGTGTTACACCTTCAATGATTACAATAATCGAAAATATCAGCATTACCATCCCTATAACAAAACATAGCATTATCAAGATTTCATAGAAGTTATAGTTGGACTTTTTAAAAAATATTTTCAACCACATTGCTATTAATACTCCCATCAATATGTTTGCATATCCATAATGTCCTTGTAACCATTTTACAATTATGCTTATTGTATCATTTTGTAAGCCTTTATATTTAATAAATCCATCACCAAGGTTGAAAAAGTTATTTAGAATGGTGTAAATTAGAGAAGTGACAATTATAAATATAACTGGTTTCACAAGTCGGGTTCTATTTTGTGTGAAATAATCTCGGATGTTTTTTCCAGGATTAATTAATAACTCTTTAATGGTAAATAAAATGCCCCGTTCAAAATGTAAAACGTGTTCTATTTCATGAATTATGTAGTGTCCGTTAATTCTTTTTAATTCAGCTGGCTGTCCGCACTCTGGACAATACTTTGAGGTTAATTCTTGATTACAATTGTTACAATTCATGTTTATAGATTCTTAATTATTTTGCCTATAGGTTAATAGCTATACCTTTTGGTTTAAAGGGTAAGTGAATTTAATCGTAAATATAATTGATTTTAACTACAAAATAAGAACAAGTATCATTATGAATATGTTTTGTTTTTAGGTACTAGCTGATTATTTGAAATTTATGCTGTGGTATTTAATTTTATTTCTTTTTGAGTTCTTTCATTAAATCTTCTAGATAGTCTGTTTGAATTTCTTGAATTTCAAGTAGTTTTTTGTTTTGATGGGCTAACAAATGGTCAATTTTTTCACTCAAAAGTTTTATTTCAAGTTCGGCTTTTAAATTGATTTTATAATCATGTTCGCTTCTCTGTCTGTCTTTTTGTTCCTGTCGGTTTTGGCTCATCATAATAATAGGCGCTTGGATAGCTGCTAAGCAAGAAAGAATCAGGTTAAGCAATATAAAGGGAAATGGGTCAAATGGTTTTGTGGTTAAAAACCAAATATTAATAATCATCCAAATTAAGATGAAAGAAAAGAAAGTAATGATGAACATCCAACTACCACCAAATGCAGCAACATTATCAGCAAGTTTTTGTCCAAAAGTGAGTTCAGCCTCCATTTCATCTTGAATATTCTCAGAAAGAATGGAGTTGTTTTTTATGGCCTCCATTACATCTTGATCAATGGCAGCAATTTCTCCTTTTTCTAGAATGATTAAGGAGGTTAAATAAAGGCGTCTGTATTGATTTAATTCGTCAATAGAAATATAATCGTCTTGTTTTAAGTCGGAAAAGTTTGATTTGATTAAATTGAAAATTCCTTCTCTTATATCCCAACATTTTACCTCTTCACCCTTTTGAATTTCTTTTTTACTGATGTGGCTTGTTTTCATTTGGGTTTTATATTATTTGATACTATTTAATTTTCTTCTTTTAGCTAAAGAATTAATTTCAAAAGCACTTTTCAAGACTTATTATTATCATAGCCAATATGCTTTAAAAACGCTGTATGTATACGTAAATATAGTTGTTCTAAATTACAAAACCGTAATGTATTCTAATTTTAAAGTTTACTTTTGAATCTAATAAAAAATAGAACAGTAAGCCTTACAAGCGCGCTTTCTATTTTATAAAGCACGCTTTGTCATTGCTATATTGATGTTCTTATTGATAAAATCATAGATTTTTTTTAACAAAAACTTTTACAGAAGCTTACATTTTTATCAGTGCTATCTCTTTTTCAAGACTCCTATTTCTGACACAAATAACATCGGACCTTCGCTTTGTTTTACCGTAAAATTGTATTCGTTATGCATGCTCAAGACTAAGCCGTACTGTTCGTTCATTTGTCTGAATACGTAAAAAGAAAGTATTTTTTGTTCTTTATCATAGTTCCAACTTCCAACTTCTGTGGTCATATAATCTTTTGTCTGTTTCGAGAGATAGCCATTGTATCGTTTTAAATCATTACCCAATCTAATGGTGCGAAAATTATCAGCAGTAGTTAGCGTATAAGACCCTACAAACTGCTCTAATTGTTCCATTCTAGCATCGTAGTAAACACCGGCTTCACAATTTAGATTTAACACTAAATCAGTGTTAAGGGCTATGTTTTTTAAATTTTCAAACTCAGAAGCATTTACAATTTCTAATACCTTGATGCGCTGTGCGCAACTGTTTGGATTAGTTGTTTCTTGCGTTATGTCTGTTGCAAAGACCAAAACGGGACTGTTTAATTTCTTGATTTCGGCAATGGCTATTTTAAAACGGAACGCTCTATCCTTCCCAAACGTTATAAATTTTTTAGGATCAAATTGCTTTCCCTCTTCGGTCCAATAAATTTTACCTGTTTCTGGTAAGCCGTAAGATTCGACTTTTCCAAATAACTCTAAGTTTTGGGAAAAGCCCATTGATGAAACAATAAGTAGTAAAAGGACAACTATTTTTTTCATTTTTTTTGGGATTTAGTCGGTATTATATAATGTTGCTTTTTCAGGTACTTGCGGTACAAACCTACATATTTTTTTAAAAGTACGTGTCGAGCTCCATCTAATCGAGGGAACTTCTTTATTTTTACAACACCCTATTCTCCATCTCAGCTTTTCGATCTAAATTACTACCGATTAACTGCCCAACAGCGATTCCAAAGACCATACCTACTGGTAAACCTATTGCAATTTTCCCTAAAGCAACACCAATAGCTACTCCCATTGACATTCCTAATACCATGCCTTGACTGGTATAACTTTTTTTGAATTTACCTTTTGGGATATAATTGTAGTTTTCTTTTACAAAGGTTTGTAAATTAGTAATGTCATTCAAATTTTTTGTTTTGTACTGAATTTTTTGATTCGCTGTCTTAGGTTGGATACCATTAATAACCTCTTCTATTTTTGAGCAAAGTAATTCACTATCAGGAATATGATTGCCTTCAATTTTTGTCAATAAGTTTTTTAAATACTCAAAATTAACAGTAACCTTCTCTTGGGGAGTATAGTTTTCAGTTTTATCGTTTAAAATCTCTTGCATTTTTTGCGTCCAATTTGTCATAACTATTTTGGTTTGAAATTATCTGTTTTTAATTGATTGTAATGTTGCGGTAGTGAACACAAATACTATCTCAATATTTTAAAAATAAATCTAATGACCAACACAAACTAAAATTACATTGATCTTTTAACCTTTATCAGGAGCGAGTAGCCTAGATTTACGGTAGTTGATTTTTACTTTTTATCCAAGAATAAAAACATCCATTCCTAAATATTTAGTTTCGGATAAAATCTTCATCCCGTTCTTTATAGCTACGTTTATTGAAGCTGTGTTTTCTTTGTCTATTATTGAAACAAATTGATTTGAAATGTTATTTTCAAGCCCAAATTTTTTTAACTGTGTTGAGATTTCTGTAGCAAATCCTTTTCCCCAAAACTCTTGTTTTAAGGAATACGATATTTCCATTTCTGCTTTGCCATCAACTTCACGGGGTATAATCCCACTCACCCCAATAAACTCACCCGAATTTTTCTCAATAGCTGCAAGATGTCCAAGTCCTTGATTTTCGTAGCGCTCTAATTGTTTGGATATCCAGTCAGTTGCTAACGTACTAGGTGATTTTGACATGTCAATACCAACATACTTTAACATTTGGTTATCTACAAAAAAGCCAGTCCATTTTTCAACGTCTGACATTGTTAACTTTCTTAATATTACTCGTTCTGTTTCTTGGTTAAAATACTCCACTATAATTTATTTGTGTTATTTTGTTTGTTTATTATGCTACTCGTTTTCAATTACTGCTAATTTTCCGTAGCTAGACCGTGTTTGTGATTAAATGCTGCTCTCTTTTGTACTTTGTCTCAACCTGCGCAAGCTTCGCGCTCATGAACACAGTGGTTATCTCAATATTTTAAAAACAAATCTAATGACTGGCACCAACTGAAATCCTAGTAATGTATTAGCATTAATCACGAGCGGGACCATCACGCTAGCGGGGGTAGTAGAGGTTTCTTATTCAATTTTCATTGCCTCATTTTTTACACCTTGTTCAGGTTGAGTGACTATATATTTTGTTACTTTCTCATTTTCAAAAATAAACTCGTATCTAACTTCAGGACTAAACCCAATTATCCTAAATAGTGTTTTGTTAATAGGTTCTAACTCAAATTTCTCTTCTTCACTCATTGGAATATATAACTTTCCATTTTCATGTAAGATTTTCTTAATAGTTCCTTTTTCCGTTTTATAATCGCCACTTATCATTTTTAGATATTGTTCACTAAAAATTAACGGCTTAATATCATAAAGAATATCTCTGATTTGCTTTGATGGAATTTTTGTATTTTTAGTATCATTATTTTGCAATAAAATTATAGTTTTATCATTATTTACATGTCTTTCAATAAAAGAAATATAACCTGGCCAACTTCCACTATGATTGGCAATTTTCCCGAAAGTTTCGTTGTTATCTATCATCCAACCAAAACCATATTCTGTTTTTGTGCCATTATTTAGAGTTGCGTCAGTAAAAATTTCAGCTATCCCATTTTTAGATACTAACTGATTAGTATATAAATTTCTATCCCATTTTAATAAATCATTTATTGTTGAGTTGACTGTGCCATCTCCAACAATTCCGTCTAATGTGTAAACATATAAATCTAATCCTTTTATTTGGTCAGGAAGTTGGTTTGTTTTTAAACTATCAGAATAAACATATCCAAAAGCGTAATTTTTAATGTTTTGTGGTTTTAATCTTCTTGTATAAACAAATGTTTTGTTCATTTTTAAAGGTTTAAAAATTTCTGTTTTTAAAAATTCAGCAAATGATTTGCCACTGATTTTTTCGATAATAGATGCCAAAATTGCATATCCAGTATTACTATATTCCCAATTTTCATTAGGTTCAAATAATAAACTTGGTTTGTGTTTTTCAAAAACATCTAAAATATCTTTATTGGTAGCAATTTTAGTTTTGTTATCCCAAGTTTTGTCTATTAATAAACTATCTAAAATTTTCATATAGTCAGGTAAACCACTGGTGTGGTTTAATAAATTGCGAACTGTAATATTTTTGTAGAATGATAATTGAGGCAAAATATCTCCAATTTTATCTTCGTATTTTAATTTTCCTTTTTCTTTTAGAATTACAATTGCAAAAGCAGTAAATTGTTTGGAAACCGATGCCAATTCAAAAATTGAATTTTCATTTAATTTTTCTTTATTAGTTTCGTTCGCTAAACCAAAACTATTTTTATAAATTACTTTTCCTTTTTCTGCGATTAGTACATTTCCATTAAATTCTTTATTCGAACTTAATTTTTGAAATAAGCTGTCTATTTTCTGAGTTTTTTGAGCCAATAAATCATTAGCAATTAGCACTAGTAACATCAAGAATATTTTTTTCATTTTTCTTTAAATTAAAATTTTTCGTTTTTTTAGGTATTTTTTTTGCTAACTTATTTATACGTCAGATAAAATTAAACACAGCTTCAGCTATCGCGAGCGTCACGCTGGTGAACATAATTAATATTTCAATATTTAAAAAAAATTAATGAAAGGCATAAACTAAAATCATAGTAATGAGTTGACACCATCACGAGCGGCACGCTCGTGCTAGCAACGAGTTGTAAGCACTATAATTTAAGTTAGTATCCTTTTTTTTGCCGCAATAAATTCCTCATCAGTTAGTACGCCGTTCTGTTTAAGTTCGAAAAGACTTTCTAATTCAGTAATGGTTGCCGCTTTTGGACTATTTTCTTTGCCGTGTTTAAGGATGTTTATTTCAGCTTCTAGTTTCTTTTGTTTATTACTTTTTGTTAATAACATGATCAACCCGATTATGAAAATAATCAGTCCAAAAAATCCAGCAAAAATTGCACTAGCTTGAGAAGATTCTAAACTATATCGATAATCTTGATCAAGTTCTGTTCGGGCTTGAGATAATAGATTTTTCTTTTCATTATTAATATCTGTTAATGCGGCAGATGTTACTGTAATTATTATAAGTCCAACAAATTGTATGAGTGTACCAAAAAATTTCTTCATTGTGTTGTTTTTATTATGTTTTATAATTTGAGTAATTGGGTTAATTGATCTCCACACTTGACGTGAGCGTCACTCTCGTAAACATAAATATTATTTCAATATTAAAAAAAAATCTAATGACTGCTACAAACTAAAAACATGTTAATCTATTCACCCATCACGAGCGGGACGCTCGCGCTAGCGGGGATTCCAATACTCACCCATTTGAAGTTTCAATTATTTTTTTCTCCTTTTGAACAATTTGTATAGATTGTACTGAGTTATCAATTGGATTATAATTGAACGTAATTCTTATTTGTTCAAAATCATATGAATCCAGTTTTTTCCAACCAATGATAGGTATATTTTCGTCTACACTTCTCGTTGGCGTACCTGCTTTTTCTCTAATGCCTTCAAATTTATCCGAAAATGAGATGCCAAAAATAAAGTTGTCAAATAAATTAAAAGAGGAAGGATAAATATTAAAATGTGTAAATATTGGTCGTCCACCCATTATTGGTTTGTCATTGTCAGTTCCCCTTATCATTCGTTCATTTGTGAAGCCAATTTCTAGATTTGACTTCCTACACACTATGTATAACGTTTGATTGTCGTAGTTTGCAGGGGCAATTAGAATTTTGTCCAAAACGCTTTGTAACTCAGCGTTAGATTTGTAAAAACCAAAATATTTTGTCAGTTCGTCAATTGATTTCATTATTAAATTCTGTTGTCTTTATACATTGGTGCTAACTTGTAAATACGTCTAACAAAATCAAACACTGCTCCCTAAAATTAAATCGCTTGCTTTGATGTTAGCCACATTTATCTGTTTTCAAATATAAGAATAATTGTATTACAAAACGGTAAAGGCGTTTTATTAGTTGCAAGCTTTTCGTACTTAAAACTCTAATGAAATACTTCTCTTTTTCTGAGGTTGAACTTGAAACGGAGGATTTCGCATGAAGGATAGTAGCGGCATCCTTTATTTTCTTTCTTTAAGAAAATAAAGATAGAGCGCATAGCCTGACGCAGCTGTAGCCTTGCGGAAGCTGGGACATGCCCAAAATAAGCACATCTGAATTTAGATTTCTAAAAAAAGTATATCTTTAGCCCACAACTAACCAAAAAACCATTTTATGGAAGACCAAAAACCAGATAATTTTAAGAGAGAATTAGGACTACTTGACGGGACCATGCTTGTGGTGGGCTCTATGATAGGATCGGGGATATTTATTGTAAGCTCGGATATGGTGCGACAACTCGGCTCTGCCGGATGGCTGATTGCTATGTGGGTGCTTACGGGCGTGATTACCGTGATTGCTGCGGTGAGTTACGGCGAGTTGAGCGCGATGTTCCCTACGGCGGGTGGGCAGTATGTGTATATTAAGGAAGCTTACGGTAAACTCATTGGTTTTTTGTACGGATGGAGCTTTTTTGCGGTGATTCAAACCGGTACTATTGCGGCGGTGGGTGTGGCTTTTGCCAAATTTGCGGCTTACTTATATGCGCCTTTGAGTGATAAAAATATTTTGTGTGAAATAGGTGATTTTAAACTGAACGCAGCTCAAATTGTATCTATTGTGACGATTGTGTTGTTGAGTTATGTCAATAGTCGCGGGGTGAAGAATTCTAAGATTTTGCAAACGGTGCTTACGGTGATCAAAGTACTTTCGTTAGCGGGTTTGATTATTTTTGGTTTTATTGCTGTAGATAGTGCGGTGTGGGATGCGAATTGGGCCAACGCTTGGCAAGCTCAAAGTTTGAATGTGGAAACAGGTGAGTGGCTGCCTATTGGTGGTATTGCATTGATATCTGGTATTTCGGCGGCTTTTGTGGGATCGCAATTCTCGAGTGTGGCTTGGGAAGGCGTAACTTTTATTGCAGGCGAAATTAAAAACCCAAAACGCAATGTGGGTTTGAGTTTGTTTCTAGGAACATTATTGGTGAGTGTGATTTATATTGTGGCCAATGTGATGTACTTGGCTGTGGTGCCTTTGTTTGATATTGCTACGGCCGAATCAGATCGTGTGGCTGTGGTTGCTTCGCAAACTATTTTTGGGTCGGTAGGTACTTTGATTATTGCCGTGATGATTATGATTTCGACTTTTGCGTGTAACAATGGTTTGATTATGGCTGGTGCTCGCGTGTATTATACGATGGCGCAGGATGGTGTTTTCTTCAAAAAAGCGGCTTCGTTAAACAAAGCGAGTGTACCAGAATGGTCTATTTGGGCGCAATGTATCTGGGCTTCGGCCTTGTGTTTGACGGGTAAGTATGGTGATTTACTTGATTTTGTGGTGATTATTGTACTGGTGTTTTACATCTTGACTATACTAGGGATATTTATTTTACGTAAAAAAATGCCCAATGCAAAGCGTCCGTATAAGGCTTTTGGTTATCCGGTATTGCCTGCTTTGTATATCTTGATTTCTTCGGCGATATGCTTGGCGTTATTGTACACAAAACCAACTACCTGTGGTTGGGGTGTATTGATTATGCTTATTGGTATCCCGATTTACTATTTGACTAAGGCGAAGGAGTAGGTTTTTTAGTCTCAGTTTGCAGTTTGCAGTTTACAGTCTCAGTGTTCAGTCTCAATTTTCAGTTTACGGTGTTCAGTTTACGGTGTTCAGTTTTCAGTCTCGGAGTTTAGATTGAATATTTCAAAGTTGAAAATCTGCTAAATCTGCTAAATCTGCGTGCTAATTCAGCACATAACAAAGCAGTGGCTATTTATATTTAAAACTATTGACTAAAGCTAAAAGTCTTTGTGAAATCTGTGGTTCAGTCTCAGTTTTTAATCTCGGAGTTTAGATTAAGTATTTTATAGTTGAAAATCTGCTAAATCTGCGAGATCTGCGTGCCAATTCATTACATAAGAAAGCGTTGGCTACTTTAAATTTAACACTATTGACTAAAGCTAAAAGAATCTGTGAAATCTGTGTTTATTTCAGTCGCAGTCTCAGTATTCAGTCTCGGAGTTTAGATTGAATATTTTTAAAATTGAAAATCTGCTAAATCTGCTAAATCTGCGTGCCAATTCAGTACCACAACAAAAATCGTAAACAAAAAAATCCGTCTCGTTGAAGAACTAGACGGATTTTAAATTTTATTCAAGTCGGGAAGTGGCTGCTAACAATTTAAACTATTTACTAAAACTAAAAAAAGAAGAACAACCACCCACCACAACTTGTAAACAGTAGGCTAGTAGTACGTGAAACGTCTTACTTTAGCAATATATTTAGCCAAGCGAATTACTTGGTGGCTGTACCCGTATTCATTATCGTACCAAATGTAAAGCACAATATTTTTCCCATCTGCAGACACAATAGTAGCATTACTGTCATAAATAGCTGGTTGGGCTGTTCCTACAATATCTGAGGAAACCAACTCATTATTCATAGAGTATTTAATTTGCTCTACAAGCTCCCCTTCAAGAGCATATTTTTTCATGATGGCATTGATATCTGCCACGGTTGTTTTTTTAGTCACTTCTAAGTTTAGAACTACTAGCGAACCATTAGGAACAGGAACTCTAATAGCATTAGAAGTTAGCTTTCCTTCTAATGATGGTAACGCTTTTGCAACAGCGCTTCCAGCACCAGTTTCAGTAATTACCATATTCAACGCTGCTGCTCTACCACGGCGGTATTTCTTGTGCATGTTGTCTACCAAGTTCTGATCGTTAGTATACGCATGGATGGTTTCTAAATGTCCTTTTACAACGCCAAGTGTATCTTCAACCGCTTTCAAAATCGGAGTAATCGCATTGGTTGTGCAAGATGCTGCAGAGAAAATATTGATTTCATCTGGGTTGTACTCGTTGTGGTTTACACCGTGTACAATATTAGGAACTCCTTTTCCAGGAGCGGTAAGCAATACTTTATCGGCTCCTTTTGAAGTTAAATGGCGGCTCAATGCTTCTTGAGTTGTAAAAGCGCCAGTGTTATCAATTACTAAAGCATTGTTGATGTGAAATTGCGTATAATCAATTTCTTCTGGACCGTTTGCAGTAATAATATGAACGGTTGTTCCATTAATAATTAAAGCATTGTTTGTAGGATCTGCAGTTACTGAACCTTCAAAATCTCCATGAATTGAATCATAACGTAACAATGAAGCTCTTTTTTCAAGAGAAACAGCGTCGTTTTTATCACGGGTTACAATCGCACGCAAGCGCAATTGACTTCCTTTACCCGTTTTTGACATTAATTCTCGTGCTAGTAAACGACCAATACGTCCAAAACCATATAAGACAACATCTTTTGGATGAATTTCTTCAGAATCTTTAGCGTTTTTTAGTTTGTCAATTACAAAATATTTAGCATCTGGATATTTGTCCTCTTCTAATCCATATTCATAGGTAAGTTTACCAATGTCTAATTTTGCAGGAAGTAAGTTCAACTCTAAAATAGCTTTTGCAATTTTAACCGAATCAAATACTGAAATAGGTTTGCCTACAAACTCAGCAGCATATTCATGTAAATTGATAATCTCACTTACATTTCTGTCTAATAATTGATTGCGGAATAAGACCATCTCAATTGATTTGTCATACCATAAATCACTGATGATTTTAATCAGTTCTACTCCTGCACGTCGCCTGTCGGCTTGCAAAGAGACTTCTTTTTCGTATAAAGTAGTAGTTGCCATGTTGAAAATTTAAGGAAAATAAGGTGTTGTATTTTTTAAAATTTTTTGCAAAAGTACCCATTTCAATCGATTTCGTAGCGTGTTTTTAGATTTTTTTACAAAATAAAAAAGCCACCTTGTTTAGCAAGATGGCTTAGTATTCAATTTTAAAAATAAACTTACATGTAAAAACGTAGCAGTTCACCATTTTTACTGATCAACTCTATGCGTACCTTTTGATCAGCTTCTATTTTTCCAAATCTTTTCGATACCGTTTCCACATCTGTTGCTTTTACGTTATCAATACTTAAAATGATACTTCCCACTAGTTCCTCTTCATACTGTTGCCACTGTTCATCGCTAATACCTTTAATGCGCACACCGTGATCAATTTTATATTTCTTTTTGTCAGCAGCTTCAATATTTTCGAGTGTTATACCTTTGAACTCCGCATTAAAAAACTCGTTTTTACTCAAAGTCACAGGAACGGTTTTAGTTTTTCCGTCTCTAATATAGGTAACTTGAACTTTGTCATTTGGTCTTTTCGTATTGATGTATCCAGAAAGATCTGCAAATGATGTAATATTTTGTTCGTCTAATTTGACAATCACATCTCCGTTGGTTAAGCCAGCTTTGTCAGCACCAGAATTTTTAGTTACCCTTTTTATATAAAATCCTTGGGTTAAACTAAGGCCATACTCTTTAGAATTTATACTGTTCAATTCGCCACCTTCAACGCCTAGAATTCCGCGTTGTACATTCCCGAATTCCATTAAATCTTCAATGATTTTTCGGGTAATGTTGGAGGGAACCGCAAAGGAGTATCCGGTATAACTTCCGGTTGGCGAGGAGATCATGGTATTGATACCAATCAATTCACCACGCGTGTTTACCAAGGCACCACCACTGTTTCCTGGGTTTACCGCCGCATCCGTTTGTATAAAGGATTGAATGCCGTTCGTGTCAAGATTTCTGGCTTTCGCCGAAACGATACCCGCAGTAACAGTCGAATTCAGGTTGTATGGATTTCCTACTGCCAATACCCATTCACCCACTTTCACCGAATCAGAATTGGCGAAAGCCGTGTATTGAAGCTTTTCGCCGGCATCAATTTTTAGCAGAGCGATGTCCATTTTGGAGTCGGTGCCAATTAATTTTGCTTTGTATGATTTCTTATTGTTGAGTGTAATTTCAATTTCAGAGGCGTCTTTCACCACGTGATTGTTCGTTACAATATAGCCGTCTTCAGAAATAATTACTCCAGATCCCGTTCCTACTTGTTCTTGTGATTGTCCACCTCTATAACCGTAAAAATATTCTAATATTGGGTTAGAAACAGTGGTTCTGGAAACGTTTTTTACGTGCACTACGGTATGAATGGTTTTGTCCGCGGCCTCAGTAAAATCAAGTATTTCCGATGATAAACCAACACGCTTACCGTACGAGTTGGAAGCCATGGTAACTACTGAGCCAGCATCTTTTGAAAAATAACCATCAGTATCAAATAATAGCTTGTAAGAACCCAAGGTAACTACACCACTTAATAAAGAAACTCCAAATAATGTTGATAAATTTTTCATAGTCAATTTCGTTTTTAAAAAAATATTTAGGTAAAATTAAAACTTTTTTGGATTGTTAAAATACCGTTTAACGCTCTTTAACAATGATTAACATTTCATTAATAGTTTGTACTTTTGTGTTTCACAAAATTAAAAAAATGCAATTAGAATTTTATAAATACCAAGGCACAGGCAATGATTTTGTAATGATTGACAACCGCACCGAATTTTTCCCAAAAGAGAACACAAAATTGATTGCTCAACTGTGTGACCGCCGATTTGGAATAGGAGGCGATGGTTTAATTTTGTTAGAAAATGACTTGGATACCGATTTTAAAATGGTGTATTACAACTCAGATGGAAACCAAAGTTCCATGTGCGGCAATGGTGGACGCTGTTTAGTGGCTTTCGCCAAGAAGCTTCAGGTTATTGAAAACAAAACTACATTTATAGCCACAGATGGATTGCATCATGCTACTGTTGATGAGAACGAAATTGTAGCTCTGCAAATGATTGATGTTGCCGCCGTAAATGTGACTCCTGATTATGTGTTTTTAAATACAGGTTCGCCACATCACGTACAATTGGTAAGTGATCTAGAAAACTACGATGTAAAAAATATTGGCGCATCAATTAGATACGGAGATTTATACGGTCAAGCAGGTAGTAATGTTAATTTTGTAGAGCAAATTAATGAAAATACCTTTTCGCTTCGAACGTATGAAAGAGGCGTTGAAGATGAAACACTTTCTTGCGGAACAGGCGCTACAGCTGTTGCTATTGCCATGAATGTTTTAGGGAAAACACCTGAAACAGCAATAGATTTGAATGTTGAAGGCGGCAAATTAGCAATTTCATTTGATGTCAATGAGGGTGTGTTTACCAATGTGTTTTTAAAAGGCCCAGCTCAATTTGTATTTCAAGGTGCAATTGAGATTTAATTTTCGAAACCAGTATTAAAATCAAGTTTGGTGTGTCTCTATGTAACTTTCTGAAATAAATAAATGAAAACATTAAAAGGCGATAATATTTACATTCGGGCATTAGAACCCAATGATTTAGAATTTATTTATGCAATTGAAAACGACCAAAGCATTTGGGAAGTTAGTAATACAAACACTCCATACAGTAGGTTTCTAGTCAAGCAATACCTTGAAAACGCACATCAAGATATTTACGAAGCTAAGCAGTTGCGTCTTGCTATTTGCCAAGATCAAGATTTTCCCGCCATAGGTTTAATTGATTTATTTGATTTTGATCCAAGGAATAATAGGGCAGGTGTGGGTATCGTAATTCAAAAGAACGAAAACAGAAATCAGAATGTTGGCTCCGAAGCTTTGGAATTATTAATCGAATATGCATTCCATAATCTAAATTTACATCAATTATATGCAAATATTGGTACCGAAAATGTAGCAAGTACCGCACTTTTTACTAAATTTGGTTTTCAAATGATTGGTATAAAAAAAGATTGGACTTTGCATCAAGGAAATTACAAAGATGAAGCCATGTACCAGCTTATCAATACTAAATTTTAATTTTTTAAATTAAGATATAAAAGTTTTTAAATCAATTAATTACTATTTCAACAAACTAAAAGCTTAAAAATAATACCACCCTATGAATACTAAGAAAATTATTAGCATTGTCTCAGTTGTTTTAATATCTGGATTGATGATATACGGCATGATTTTATTAAAACAAATTTTCTCTGCCAATACAAAGTTTCCTGAGCAAGAAGTATACGTTTATGTACCTACCGATTCTAAATATGAAGATGTCAAGAAAATTTTAAGCCCTTACGTAGAAAATCTAGAGCGTTTTGAGCTTGTAGCTGCTAAGCGAGGCTATATTGAAAATGTAATTCCAGGACGTTTTGTGATTAAAAAAGGAATGAGCAGCTATGATCTTGTAAAAACTTTACGTTTCAATTCACCAGTAAAATTAGCATTCAACAATCAAGAACGAATAGAAAATCTTGCAGGTCGTGTAGGATCTCAAATAGAAGCGGATAGTTTAGTTTTGCTAAATACGTTCAAAGATTCAGTTTTTTTACAAGAAAACGGATTCAACGATGAGAACATTTTAGCCATGTTTATTCCCAATACTTATGAAATTTATTGGAATACCACAGCCGAAAAGTTTCGAGACAAAATGATTAAAGAGTACCGCAACTTCTGGAACGAAGAGCGTACTGCAAAAGCAAAAGCGCAAGGTCTTACTCCAGTTGAAGCTACTATTTTAGCCTCAATTGTTCACAAAGAGTCGGTTAAAAAAGATGAAAGACCAAGAATTGCAGGAGTATATCTTAACCGATTGAAATTAGAAATGCCTTTACAAGCAGATCCTACGGTGATTTTTGCCATGAAAAAGAAAGCCAATGATTTTAATCAAGTAATCAAGAGAGTTTTTTACAATGACCTGACAATGTCTCATCCTTACAATACATACATGAATATCGGTTTGCCTCCTGGGCCAATTGCTATGCCTGATATTACCGCATTAGAGGCGGTTTTAAATCCTGAAAAAAACGATTTCATTTATTTTTGCGCTAGTGTTGACCGTTTTGGGTATCATGAATTTGCAGCTACATTGCCAGAACATAATGTAAATGCCAAAAAATATTCAGATTGGATTAACAATCAAGGTGTAAAAAGATAGTTGTGATCACTACTTTGAGGTGCACGTTTGTGGCCGTTCTGTTTTTTCAAATTGGCTTTTGCCAAAGCAAATTAAACACGTTTTTAAAACCTTCGGATACAATACAAGTGCAAAGGCAAAAAACATTATTGATTTCCGAAGCTGTGGTTGCTACAGGAACAATACTTGCTTTGAATCAGTTATGGTATGCCAATTATCCCAAATCTGATTTTCATTTTGTAAATGACAATGCAGAGTGGTTACAAATGGACAAAGTAGGGCATGTTTTTTCATCCTATCAATTGGGGAGTTTTAGTGCTCAAATGCTCCATTGGAGTGGTGCTTCTAAAAAAAATCAGCTGCTTTACGGCGCAGGATTGGGTTTTGCATTCTTGACCGCTGTTGAGGTAATGGACGGATACTCCGCAGAGTGGGGAGCTTCTCTAGGCGATGTTGTTGCTAATGCTACAGGAACAGGCTTGTATGTATCGCAAGAATTACTGTGGGATGAACAACGTATACTGCCTAAATTTTCTTTTCATACTTCACCTTATGCGCAATACCGTCCAGCGGTGTTAGGGAAATCATTATCAGAACAAATCATAAAGGATTATAACGGACAAACATATTGGCTCTCTATCAATTTACATTCCTTTTCTAAAAATTCTAAAATACCAAAATGGTTGAATGTTGCTTTGGGTTATGGTGCCGAAGGAATGGTAACAGGTAACAGTGCTACACTTGATCCGGATGCGACTTTTAATCCACAACGGTATAGACAGTTTTACTTTAGTTTGGATGTCGACTTGACAAAAATTAAAACAAAGTCTCATTTTTTGAAGACGGTTTTCTCCATTTTAAATACGGTCAAAATTCCTGCACCTACAATTGAGTTTTCGCACTTAAGCGGCGTTAAATACCACTTCATCTATTTTTAGATAAGTTTAACGCATTGATTATCAAGCTTGCTATTTTTTTTGTATCTTTGCGCGTAGAAATTTCTTAACGGGACAGCGTTTTGAAGAAAAACAATTTATGATAAAGAAGTGGTATTTTTATGCTAGTCTAACTGTTATTACAGTTTTTTTAAGCTCAGGTTTTAAACCTTTTAACCTAGAAACCAGCCCTTGGTTTCTAATAAATGAAGAAGATGGAACACACTATTTATTTCCATCTGAAGAAGCGAGTGAATACAGTAATTTAAGTATTCCATTTACAGGAAATTTTTTCATAGGCTTCAAAGAAGCAATCGGTCATCGAGAATCCGAAAGCAAATACAAGAAAATCAATTCGCTTGGGTATTTAGGTAAATATCAATTTGGTGCCGAAACGCTAAAGTCTGTTGGTGTAAAGAGTAGTACTGCCTTTTTGAATAATCCTGAATTACAAGAACGTGCTTTTATTGCATTATTGGCAAAAAACAAGTGGGAATTAAAAAGAGAAATTGATAAGTATGACGGTACAATTCTCAATGGAATCCGTATCACCGAGTCAGGAATATTAGCCGCTGCTCATTTAGGCGGCGCAGGATCAGTAAAAAAATATTTTAGACACGAAGGCAAACGTAATTTTAGGGATGCTTACGGAACCTCTATCAGGAGTTATATGAGAATGTTTGGCGGGTATGACACTTCTTTTATTGTTGCAGATAATAATGCAACGGTACATAATATCTAGTTTTCATCTACTGGGTTTAATTGAAATTAAAAAGTTGTATTCTTTCATTAAGAAACAGTTTTCAATTTCTTGAAGTATGTATTTAGTCCTATATTTTACAAAACAAAAAAATCACCATATAGGTGATTTTTTTGTTAAATGGTTTATTCAAAACTTTCGAGCAGTATTTCAAGTATTTTGATTGCTGCATCACTTATTTTTGTTCCAGGTCCAAAAACAGCTACCGCGCCAGCATCAAATAAAAATTGATAATCTTGTGCAGGTATTACGCCGCCCACAACTACCATAATATCCTCACGACCGTATTTTTTTAGTTCATCAATTACTTGTGGCACTAGCGTTTTGTGTCCAGCAGCAAGTGAGGAAACACCTAGAATATGCACATCATTTTCAACAGCTTGTTTGGCAGCTTCTTCGGGTGTTTGAAAAAGCGGACCTATATCCACATCAAATCCCACATCGGCATAGCCAGTTGCTACTACTTTTGCACCTCTGTCGTGACCGTCTTGCCCCATTTTTGCAATCATGATGCGAGGGCGACGGCCTTCTTTTACTGCAAATTCGTCGGCTAATTGTTTTGCTTTTTCAAAACTTTTGTCGTCTTTGATTTCTTTACTATACACACCACTAAATGATTTTATTTGTGCTTTATACCTACCAAAAACGGCTTCTAAGGCGTCACTAATTTCTCCAAGTGTAGTCCTGTTTCTGGCTGCTTCAACTGCAATTTCAAGTAAATTTCCCTCGCCAGTTTGTGCGCAAAGAGTCAGTTTTTTAAGTGAATCTTGTACTTTTTGGGTATCTCTAGATGCTTTAATTCGCTCTAATTGTTCTAGTTGCTGCTTGCGAACCATTTGATTGTCTACGTCAAGAATCTGCAATGGATCTTCTTTTTCTAATCGATATTGATTTACACCTACAATAATATCTTGTCCGCTGTCTATTCGGGCTTGCTTTCTTGCTGCAGCTTCCTCTATGCGTAATTTTGGGATACCAGATTCAATAGCCTTGGTCATCCCGCCAAGCTCTTCAACTTCTTCGATTAATTTCCATGCGTTTTCGGCAATTTCATTTGTCAAACTCTCTACATAATAACTACCAGCCCAAGGATCTACTGTTTTTGTAATTTTAGTTTCTTCTTGAAGATAGAGTTGTGTATTTCTTGCAATCCTAGCCGAAAAATCTGTAGGTAAGGCTATAGCTTCATCAAGTGCATTGGTATGTAAAGATTGTGTACCGCCAAAAGCGGCTGCAGCAGCTTCTATACAAGTTCTAGCTACATTATTAAACGGATCTTGTTCAGTTAAACTCCATCCTGATGTTTGACAATGCGTTCGTAACGCCAGAGACTTATCATCTTTCGGTTCAAATTGTTTGACTAATTTTGCCCAGATCATTCTACCGGCACGCATTTTTGCAATTTCCATAAAATGATTCATTCCAATTGCCCAGAAAAAGGACAAACGCGGAGCAAATTCGTCTATTTTCATTCCTGTGGCTAATCCAGTTCGGATGTATTCCAATCCATCAGCTAGTGTGTACGCAAGTTCAAT
This sequence comes from Flavobacterium sp. I-STPP5a, assembly GCF_009764685.1. Taxonomy (GTDB): domain Bacteria; phylum Bacteroidota; class Bacteroidia; order Flavobacteriales; family Flavobacteriaceae; genus Flavobacterium. The sequence continues at coordinate 35,378 of NZ_VHLM01000072.1, forward strand.
ATCTGCTGTTGCACCAGCCTCTTGCATGTGGTATCCAGAAATTGAAATGGAATTGAATTTTGGCATGTTTTTACTGGTATACTCAAAGATATCAGCAATTATTTTCATAGAAGGTGTAGGCGGATAAATATAGGTATTACGCACCATGAACTCCTTTAGAATATCATTTTGAATGGTTCCAGAAAGTAATTCAGCTTTAACACCTTGCTCTTCTGCAGCTACAATATAAAAAGCCATTATAGGTAATACAGCACCGTTCATGGTCATGGATACTGACATTTCATCAAGAGGGATTTGGTCAAAAAGTACCTTCATATCCTCAACGGAATCTATAGCTACTCCCGCTTTTCCTACATCGCCTACAACACGTTCGTGATCTGAATCATAGCCTCGATGGGTAGGTAAGTCAAAAGCTACTGAAAGTCCTTTTTGTCCTGCAGCTAAGTTTCTGCGGTAAAAAGCATTACTTTCTTCGGCTGTTGAAAATCCTGCATATTGACGCACGGTCCAAGGTCGGCGCACATACATGGTTGCATACGGTCCTCGTAAATTTGGTGCAAAACCAGCTCCAAAATCAAGATGAGTGAGATTATCAATGTCCTGCTGTGTGTATGTTGGTTTTAGCTCTATTCCCTCTGCAGTTAGAAATACATCAGCCGCAACATTTTCATTCTCCACTTTCAACGGTGTGCTTTCTAATTTTATATGTTGTAAATCTTTTCTTTTCATTTGTTTGTTACAAAGATTATGGTTTTTGAAATTTTAATTCCTTTCAATCCATATTTCGGCATTTCTTGAAGTATGAAAAATAGCTTTAATGACAATTGTGTGATCATAGCAGTTGAAATGAATTAAGTATGGAAAATTTTCAATTAAAGCTACTCTGGTCTCATTATATCTTATTTGAAAAAGTAGCGGATTTGATTTAATTACTTTTAAACTTTCCTTGAAAGAATTGGTGAACTTAATGCCTAATATTGGTTGGATGCTTTTGTACCATTTCAAAGCTGTTTTGAAATCAAGTTTAGCTTCTTCTATAATTACAATTTTATAACTCACTGTCAATATCTTTTAGAAAATCATCGATATCTTGAGCTGAAGACGGATTTTTAAGATATTTCTCAGTTCTTTCTCTAACTTGGTCCATTTGCCATTGAGTGATTTCTACATTATTGGACTTGGGAAGAATAATCACTTCAACTTCATCAGCATTAAAATCATCTGGCAGTGTGATACTTATTTTGTGATTTTTTACCTTAACAATTTGTCTTATGGCGTCCATTATTTTAAATTTTAAGTAAAGTAAATATAGTCTTTTCCATTGGTATAGAATTAAATAACAATTTCGTCCTGACTATTCAAGCTCTAATCGTTCCTGTTCTATTTTTTCTGCCAAACGTTTTTCAATAATGGGTGTAATCAAGGTTTTTCTTGGCTTGACTTTTACAAAAGGAAATAACTCTAAATCATGTTTCATTTTATCCTGTTTGTTAGGATGTTTGTTGGTGCCTAACAAAATTTCTTTTCCAGAATCAAATGATTCTTGTGCTGTATCTGCGCTTTCTTGAATTTTCCTTTTTATGGTTCCCTCGTTTAATTGTTTTAGGAAACCTCCATTTGCCTCAATGTCTTTAAACAAGGCTAATGCTTTTTCTGCAAGTTGCTGAGTTAGATTTTCAATATAATAACTACCATCGGCTGGGTTGTTTACTTTGTCAAAATAACTTTCTTTTTTTAGAATTAATAACTGATTGCGAGCAATTCTATCTCCAAATTCATTATCCTTATGGTACAAGGCATCGTAAGGTAAATTAGCAATAGCATCAGCACCACCAAGTATAGCACTCATACATTCGGTAGTGGTGCGCAACATATTTACGTTGTAATCGTATAAAGTTTTATTTCTTTTGGTAGGAAAAGCTATAATGTTACATGGTAGTGTATGGTTATATTCTTTAGCAATTAAGTTAAATAGGACGCGCAGTGCACGTAATTTTGCAATTTCAAAGAAATAGTTAGTCCCAATGGCTATTTCAAAAACGATAGGTTTTGAAATTGATTCCACACGATTAAAATACTCATTTACATGTCCTAAACTATATGCAATTTGCTGCACAATTGTAGCGCCAGCATTTTGATATAATGCGCCGTTTACACTAATAAAGGAAACTGATTTTGTAGATGAGACAATGGTATTTAAACTATCAAAATTGTTCTTTTCAGGAGTTGTAAACCAATTTCCATCTTTGGCTAGTTGTCCTATTGGATCTATATTACAAAAAATAGTAACGTTACTTTTCTTAGCAAAATCCTCTATTTTTTTTACGAAATCGATTGAAAAAAAACCAAGGTTAAAATATACGGTAATCCCTTGAAGAGCTATTTTTTCAAGTAAAAAGGTGATGTCTACAGTTTCGTCTTCAATAGTAAACCTCAAGCTATCAGCGCCTCTATTTAATGCGTCTTGAGCTCTTTCAATTGATTTTGACACATCAAAAACAAATATATTTTGACAAATTTTGAACTCAGTAGCTTTTGTTCCAATGTTTAAAGCGGGACTAGTTTCGTCTTTATGGTAAAAAGGTTTTACCATGATATCCTCTGGGGAGTTCCAAACTAAGGTTTCGTTATAATCCGCTCCTTTGAGTTCGTACTGGATTTTTTGTTTCCATTGTTTGGATGAAATAGGATCAAAATCTTCAAAAAGGTTTGTATTCATCTTTTTTATATTTTTCATCATCTTTATCCCTAAAAAAAGGATACAGATTTATGTTGTTTTATTTGGCTGTTAACATATTTAGAAATCTTGATGCGCTGCGGAATTAGAAATAAAATTTTACTTTTTCAAAGTATCGCTCTCAAATTCTATGATGTAAATATCCTCATTGTTTTTTTTCATGTAATATTTTTCGCGAGCGTATTTTTCTATTTGTTCGGAATTTTTTAATTGCTTGATGTGTTCTTTGTCTTTCTTAATTTCCTCTTTATAATACCTAGCATTTTCTTCTAGATCTTGTATTTGCTCATCTAAAATCCGATGATTAAAATAAGAGTAATTGTCCAAAAAAATCATCCAGACACAAAAAGACAATAAAACCCAGACGTATTTATTACTCAAAAACGTAAGCCAAGGTTTGTTTGTAAATTTGTTTTTCATGATCTATTCAATACGATTAGGTATACGGTTTTTATATTTTATAAAGATACGTCAATTTATGAAATCCTTTGATTTATTACTGCTCTAACCACATCAATAGCAACGGTGTTATACTTGTCATTAGGAATAATGATGTCAGCAAAAGCTTTTGTAGGTTCTATGAATTGCTCGTGCATTGGTTTTAATGTGTTTTGATATCGGTTGATAACCTCGTTCATGTCTCGACCTCGTTCAGCAATATCACGTTTCATTCTTCTAATTAAGCGTTCGTCAGAGTCTGCATGAACGTATATTTTAACATCAAATAATTCTCTTAACTCAGGGTTAGCTAGGATAAGGATTCCTTCAACAATCATTACTTTTCTAGGATGTGTAAAAACAGTGTCGTCTGTTCTATTATGAGTTACAAAAGAATACACTGGTTGGTGAATATTACTCCCAGCTTTTAATTCTTTTAAATGGGACACTAATAAAGGAAAATCAATGGCTCTAGGATGGTCAAAGTTGATTAAGGCTCTTTCATCAAATGAGAGTCCGTGATTCTCTTTATAGTAAGAATCTTGAGAGATAATACCTACCTCAGTTTGTGGTAACTCATTCATAATTTGATGTACAACAGTTGTTTTACCGCTACCTGTTCCTCCTGCAATTCCTATAATTAGCATATGTGTATTATTATGTTTTTATTTTGGCAAAAATAGGAATTTTAATGGGGTAGTTTTCCATTTTTCGAATAAAAATTAGTTCAACAGGGTGCTTTTTTTCTCCTTTATGCAATCAGATTTAGTATCTTTAATTTTTAAATTCAGTACCCATCGTGTATACACAAATTAACTCTAATATAACCCGTTATGTTTCTTTTAGTTCAAGTGAGTTAGCGCTTTTTAATTCACTTTTGACGCACAAAGAAGTACCAAAAAAAACCATGTTGTTGCAGGAAGGGGAGATCTGTAATTTTGAAATTTTTGTGATCAAAGGCTGTGTTCGAAAGTATTATATTGATGCCAATGGATTTGAAGTCATTTTACAATTTGCCATAGAAAATGCTTGGGTAAGTGATAGTTCATTTAGTATTTATGAAAGCAATCCCAGTCGGGTTTTTATAGAAACTCTTGAGGATTGTGAGTTTTTTGTTTTTAGTCCAGAAACTAAAGAGGAATTATTTCTCAAAGCGCCACGGTTTGAACGTGCTTTTAGGATTTTAATGCAACGAAGTTTGGCCGTAACTCAAGAACGTTTGTTTCAAACTATTGCAAAAACAGCCACCGAGAAGTACCAAGAATTCACAGCGCAATATCCCACACTTTCGCAGCGTGTGGCACAACATTATATTGCTTCTTATTTGGGTATTTCGGCTGAGTTCTTAAGTAAAATAAGAACAAAAATAGCTAAGAAATAATGTAGAAAATTGTTTTTCTTGTCCTAGTTCAATGTCCTAGTTTCTTTTTTGTTGCAATTTTGTACTCTAATATTAAAACACGAAATCATGGAAAATACAACGATATCTCAAGAAAATGCTTTAACTCATTATGAACTACACAAAGCGAACACTCGTGGGCATGCTAATCATGGCTGGTTAGAGTCCTATCACACTTTTAGTTTTGCAAATTACCACAACAAAGACCGAATGAATTTTGGAGTTTTACGTGTATTAAATGATGATAGAGTGAATCAAGGTATGGGTTTTGGGAAACATCCACATGATAACATGGAAATAATATCCATTCCATTAGAAGGAGATCTTGAACATCAAGACAGCATGGGAAATACAACAGTGATCAAAGAAGGAGATATTCAAGTGATGAGCGCTGGTACCGGAATTTTTCATAGCGAATACAATAAAAATCAAGACCAATTGGTTAAGTTTTTGCAAATTTGGATTTATCCAAATAAAAAAAATGTAACTCCACGTTACGACCAAATCACACTTGATTTAAAAGACCGTCATAATAAATTGCAACAAATTTTATCCCCTAATCCAGAGGATGAGGGTGTATGGATTCATCAAGACGCCTGGTTTCATATTGGCAAGTTTGATAACATGCATTCAGTTAATTACCAATTGAAGAAATCTGGAAATGGCGTTTATGCTTTTATTTTGAAAGGTGATTTTACAATAGGGGGTATTTCTTTAAATGAACGTGATGGTTTAGGGATTTGGGATACGAATACCTTTGATATTGTTGCAAATAGTGAAGAAGCTCAAATTTTATTGATGGAAGTTCCTATGCAATTGTAATACAAGTAATTTAGAATTTTGTATTTTATAGAGTTCGTTTTTTCTAAATGATTTGTAGGAGTAATAAATTTAATGGTTAATAAACATTTTTTTTTGTATGAGCATTTCACCCCAAATAAACATTTTATATGTAGGCTTACATAAAGAAATAACTGCAACTGTAGTACGATTGCTTAATGCAAATGAAAACTGGAACGGAATAGGAGTGTGCGATGTACATCAAGCAAGGCAGTCTTTTGCCAAAATTCCGTTTTCACTAGTGTTATTGGGATCTGGTTTAGATGAGAAATGTGAAACCGAATTGTGTTCTTTTTTTAGAAAAGAAAATTCAAATATAAAAATAGTACAACATTACGGCGGAGGAAGTGGCTTGCTCAAAAGCGAAATCCTATTAGCCTTGGAAATTTAAAAAAGTAAAAGAGGATAGTAAAACAACCGTTGAACTATCCTCTTTTTATATCTAAAAAAACGTGTGATTATTTATTTTTCTTAGCTTTAATCATCATTTCTAGTTGATCCCAAAGTTCCTCTGGAATAGCCTCTAGTAAATTAAATTGTCCAGCACCTTTAAGCCATTCGCCACCATCAATAGTAATAACATCTCCGTTGATGTAAGCTGAAAAGTCAGATACTAAATAAGCTGCAAGGTTAGCTAATTCTTGGTGATCACCCACACGTTTTAAAGGCACTTTTTTAGCCATATCAAATTTTTCGGCTAAGTCTCCAGGAAGTAATCTATCCCAAGCTCCTTTTGTAGGGAACGGTCCTGGCGCAATTGCATTAGTACGAATACCATATTTAGCCCACTCTACAGCTAAACTTCTTGTCATGGCTAACACTCCCGCTTTTGCAGTTGCACTTGGCACTACATAAGCTGATCCTGTCCAAGCATAAGTGGTTACAATATTTAAAACAGTTGATGAGGCTTGTTTGGTATCTATCCAATGTTTTCCAAAAGCCAACGTACAGTTTTTAGTTCCTTTAAGTACAATATCAATAACAGTATCAAATGCATTTGACGAAAGTCGCTCAGTAGGTGAAATGAAATTTCCAGCAGCATTGTTAAGCAATACATCTACTTTCCCAAAGGTTTTTAAAACTTCTTGAAGCATATTTTCTACTTCTTCATAATGACGTACATCACATTGAATAGGCAAACAAGTTCCACCTGTTTCCTGCTCTAACTCAGCAGCTGTATTTTTTAACTTTTCAATATCTCTTGAAGAAATAGCAACTTTTGCTCCTAATTCTAAGAAATATTTGGTCATTGCTTTACCTAGTCCGCTGCCACCACCTGTTACAACAATTACTTTTCCTTGTAGCGCATCGTCGCGTAACATTTTATCTGTATAACTCATATCTTGATATTTTTTAATGTAAATATAATAAAATAAAAATAGTATGCATGCATAATAAAAAGAAAAACTCAGAAATAGTTAAACTTTACACAATCGTAAAGCAGCCTCTTTAAGTGTATTGTTGTCCTTGGCAAAACAAAAACGAATGAGTTTTAAATCTCTACCATCAGCATAAAAGGTCGAAATAGGGATTGCAGCAACACCATGTTCAAGGATCAATCGTTTGCAAAAATCAACATCATTTTCCTGAGATATCTTGGCATAAGAAGCTACCTGAAAGTATGTTCCTTCACAGGACAGCAGGTCAAATCTACTAGAAATAAGCAGTTCTTTAAAATAATCACGCTTTGCTTGGTATTGTTTTTTAATTTCTGAAAGATCTACAATATCAATGTATTCGCTAATGGCCACTTGGCTTATGCTATTCACACTAAAAACAAGGAACTGATGTACTTTTTTAATTTCATTCATCAATGTTTCGGGAGCCACAACATATCCTATTTTCCAGCCTGTGATGTGAAAGGATTTACCAAAAGAGGAAATCATGACACAGCGATTCCGAATTTTTTTTCTAGTGTGCGCTGATATATGTTTGTCTTCAAATGTGATGTATTCATACACTTCATCTGAAAGTAATATGATGTTAGGATGTTTTTCCAAAATAGCTTCAAGACATTCAATGTCCTCATTACTCAATATTTTTCCGGTAGGATTGTGCGGATTTGTAATAATTATCATTCTGGTTTTTGGGGTACAAGCACTCGCAATTCGCTCCCAGTATGGGGAATAATCATCATGAAGCGGAATCCTAACAGGTGTAGCTTGACTTAGTAACACCGGAGCCTCATAACAATCATAACTGGGATCTAGAATAATCACTTCGTCACCACTATTCACCAGAGCCATTATAGTAGTAAAAATCCCTTGAGTAGCGCCCGCTGTCACTAGAATTTCAGTTTCGGGATTCAAAATTCTGTCGTAAGAACGCTCTACCAACTTAGAAATTTGATGCAGTAACGGAGGATATCCCGCCATGGGTGTATATTGGTGCACATTTTCTTGGGACAAGCGCGCCATAATAGCAGTCAACTTTTCATCAACAGGAAAGTTAGGAAAACCTTGCGAAAGATTGATGGCTCCGTGTTCTGACGCCATTTTAGACATTATCGAAAAAATACTCGTTTTTACATCCGGAAGTTTACTCATGAAATAGTCAATTAAAACACGTTAAAAATAGGGATTTAATACATACCATGAAGTGCTTTCAATCAAAAAAGGGATTACTATATTATACAGAGTTATTTTCCTTTGGGCGTGACCCTACAAAAAAAGGGGCTTTATCACTGTAACAGTGACAAAGCCCCTTTTTTTGTAGCGTCAGGCTATACGCAGTACTTCGGTACTTGCTGCTATCCCTCACGCAACCCAACTTACATTTTATGAATAATAAAAATAGTAGGTCTTTTATGTAAATCAACAGTTTCTTTTTTCCAAGCTGCTATTTTTTTGGTTTTAATATATTCAGTAGGCAACGTGATATCGGTTGCTATACACAAGTGTGTCTCTGGATGCAATATCTGAATTAAATCTTCCAGTAACTTATTATTTCTATAAGGAGTTTCAATAAAAATCTGAGACTGATTTTTTTCAAATGAGATTCTCTCTAAGGTTTTTAAACTGGATTTTTTTTCATCTTTCTCTATGGGTAAATAACCATGAAAAGTAAAACTTTGTCCATTCATCCCAGATGCCATCATTGCCAATAATATTGAGGATGGTCCTACTAATGGAACTACTTGAATGCCTTTTTCATGTGCTAGTTTTACAATTACGGCACCAGGATCTGCCACACCAGGACAGCCGGCTTCGCTCATAAGTCCCATGTTATGGCCTTCAAGCAAAGGTTTTATAAACTCAAGATGCTCTTTAGTTTCGGTATGTTTGTTTAAAACATAAAGGGTAAGATCAGCTTGTTTTTTTTCTGGACATACTAATTTGATTGATTTTCTTGCCGTTTTGTCATTTTCAACAATATAATGGTCTAGTAGTTCTATGCTTCTTTTTATAGTTTGCGGAAAAACATCCATAGGATCACATTCTCCCATTGTTGTAGGGATTAAATAAAGTTTGCCTAGAGAAGTTTTACTGTTCATATACTGTAATTTTAAGTCTTGAATGATTACTTTTTAGAAAACTAAATAGCATCAATATAATTAGGAGTGTTTTTGATTAAGTTTGGTTGCAATGATGTCGCAAACTTCATCTAGCATGTTAAAAACCATTTCAAAACCATTGGCTAAGCCATAGTAGGGATCAGGAACATCTACATTTTCATTTGGAAATAGTTCATTCAAAATCAGTTTTACCTTTTTTTGATGTTCAGTAGTTGAGGCAAGCTGCACTACATCGTCATAATTTGAACTGTCCATCACATAGATGTAGTCGTAGGTTTCAAAGTCTTTTTTATTGAAATGTTTACCTCTTTGATCTGCAATAGAAATGTTGTTTTTTTTTGCAACGGCTACAGAACGTTCATCAGGAGATTTACCCACGTGCCAAGAACCGGTACCAGCTGAGTCTACAATAAATTTTTCAGGATCAAGTTTAGAGGCTAATATTCCCTCAGCCAATGGTGACCGACAGATATTACCCAAACAAACCATGAGAATTTTAGTAGGCATGAACTATTTACAACGTTAATTTTTTATTGATATCGTCAACAAATTTTTTGAATTGTTTATCAGTAGCAACAAGGTTATCTACTGTTTTGCAAGCATGTAAAACGGTAGCATGATCACGATCACCTATCTGTGAACCAATATTAGCTAGTGACGCTTTTGTAAACTTTTTAGCAAAAAACATAGCAAGTTGACGGGCTTGTACCACATGTCTTTTTCTAGTTTTTGATTGTAAAGTCTCTAAATCTAATTGAAAGTAATCTGAAACTATTTTCTGGATGTAATCAATTGAAATTTCTCGTTTTACATTTTTAACGAATTTTTCAACGACACTTTTCGCTAGGTCAAGAGTTACTTCTTTTTTATTGAATGAGGATTGTGCTATCAATGAAATGATGGCACCTTCTAACTCTCTAACATTTGATTTGATATTACGAGCTACGTACTCAATAATATCCTCAGGTATTTCAACTCCATCTCTATATAAAATATTTTTTAAGATAGAAATTCTAGTTTCATAATCGGGTTGGTGAATTTCTGCAGACAATCCCCATTTGAATCTTGAAAGCAAACGCTGTTCAATGTCTTGCATATCAACCGGAGCTTTGTCAGATGTTAGAATTACCTGTTTCCCGTTTTGATGCAAGTAGTTGAATATGTGAAAAAACACATCTTGAGTTCCTGATTTACCAGATAAAAATTGAACATCATCAATGATTAAAACATCAATCAATTGGTAAAAATGGATAAAATCGTTACGGTTATTTTTCTTAACCGAGTCAATATATTGTTGCGTAAATATCTCAGCAGAAATATATAAAACGGTTTTCTCTGGATATTTATCTTTTATTTCTACACCTATTGCATGTGCAAGGTGTGTTTTTCCAAGTCCGACTCCTCCAAAAATTAATAAGGGGTTGAATGAGGTTCCTCCGGGTTTATTGGCCACGGCCATCCCTGCTGAACGAGCCAATCTGTTGGAGTCTCCTTCAAGAAAATTATCAAAACTATAATTAGCGTTAAGCTGTGATTCAATCTTTAGATTTCGAATACCTGGAATTACGAACGGATTTTTGAGCTCTGGGTTTAAGTTTTTAAACGGAGCATCAACTTCCTGAGGTTTCATTGGAACTCTATTGGCACTTGGCAACTGTTCTGTAAACGGTTGTTTGTTGCCAATGGTGTTTTCCATTCTAATTTTATAAAGTAACTTAGCATTTTTTCCAAGTTCTTTAGTCAAGGCAACTTTTAAAAGTTTTACATAGTGTTCCTCTAGCCATTCGTAGAAAAATTTACTAGGTACTTGAATATATAATGCATTATCGGTAAGTTCAACTGACTTGATAGGTTCAAACCAAGTTTTATAGGCTTGGTCTTGAATGTTGTCTTTTATAAAAGACAAACAGTTTTCCCATACTGATTGAGCAGTTTTGTTCATATATTCTAAATAAATTGTTTTTATTTGTAATTTTTGGATTACTAAAAAAAAGATGTTTTGTTACTTATTATTGGGGTAACAAATATGTGAACAAATTTCTGTAAAAAAAAATATATAGGGTTATAATTTTCTCTATTATTGTTGTAAGGCACTATTTTTAATTAAATTTTTTAATTCAATATTAATGAAAGATCATCAAGTACAAGTTAGAGTTCGATACTCTGAAACAGACCAAATGGGAGTGGTTTATCACGGTAATTATATCCCATATTTTGAAATAGGAAGGGTGGAATGGCTAAGAAACAAAGGGGTTTCATATAAAAGTATGGAAGAAAGTGGAATTGCGTTGCCTATTGTTTCAATGAACATAAATTATAAAAAATCAGCGCGCTATGATGAGCTTTTAACGGTTCATACAGTTTTTAAAAGTCAGTCATCTGTTAAGATAGAATTTGACTGCGCTATCTACAACGAACAGGATGAGTTATTAACAACTGCCCAATTTATTTTGGTTTTTGTGTCCTTAAAAACAGGTCGTCCGGTGGCTCCGCCAGATTATATTTTGGAATTGTTAAAAGAGATGGAATAAAATAGAAAAGATGCAGTTTTTTGTGAATTTAAACACGAATTATTTTGATTTCAAAAATAGAATTAAAAATGTCGAATATCATTTCGGCATTTTTTTTTCGTGTTTTTATTTCAATAATACCTTCGGGTTGTTGTGTCAAACTATTAATTTCCATAGTTTGTGTCACGATATCTAACTTTTTTTCTTTCACCACGCGCATGATTTTATTCATGAATTGGTAGTCAAACATAATTTTAAAATGAATGTCAATTGTTTTTTCGATAATCTCGCATTCTGATAAGGCCATTTGTGCTGCCGTTTTATAAGCAGATATTAATCCGCCAACACCTAGTTTTACACCGCCAAAGATGCGCACCACTACAACAAGGATGTTTGTGACATCAAAGGATAGTATTTGCCCGTAAATTGGCATTCCAGCGCTGTTGCTCGGTTCTCCATCATCGTTTGCTCTATAGGTATAAGTTGAAGTCCCCATTTGATACGCATAGCAAAAATGTCCTGCGTTTGGGTGAAGTTTGCGTAAACTTTCTAGTATGGTTTTTACATTTTCTTCACTGCTTGCGGGGAATGCATAGCCAAAAAACTTGCTGTTCTTTTCTTTAAATAGAATTTCACTAGAAGGCGTGTCAATGGTTTTATAGGTGTCTTTCACAATAAATTTAAAATCTTATGGTATTTTAGAATTTCCTAAAGCGTTACAAATTTATTTTTTCGAATAAATCAACAACGTCTTCCGTACCAACTTGTAAATTCCAAACCTGTAAGTCAGTTTTTAGTGCTGCATCTGTGTTTTCTTTTTTGTCATCAACAAAAAGGGTATTGGTTGGAATTAAATGGTGTGATTCTATGAGGTGCTTGTAAATGTCTAGATCGGGTTTGCGCATGCCTAGATCAAAGGAGAAATATACTTTTTCAAAACATTTATAAAAAGTGCTGTAAAACGCCGCGCCGCTTTGTTTTTCAAATTGCTCTATGTGAATGGCATCTGTATTAGACAATAAAAACAACCGGTATTTATTTGACAATAAAACTAAAAAATCCAAGCGATACTGTGGAAAATCAAGCAGAATGGCATTCCAAGCTTTCAAAATCTCAGTTTGGTTAGCCTGCGGAATTTGTTTTTGTAAACCATCTAAAAATTCATGACGGGATATTTTTCCAGTTTCAAATGCCACGTTTAATGCGTCCAGAGTGCTATTCCATTGTTGTAATCCTAATTGTTTGAAGGCTTCTGGAGTGGCTTGCTTGTCTAAATTGATGAAAATATCACCAAAATCAAATATAATAGTATCAATCATAATTTTTGATCAAAATTAGTTCGTCTGTTAAAAGGTGCTTTTTTTGTACTACGGTTTTGTTTATTTGCAGGGCTTTGATGCCGTTATAAAGTGGTTTGTCTCCAATGAAAACTCTTGCTTCGTCCCAGAGTTGTGCGTCTATAAAAGTTTGCAAAGTTTGTTTTCCACCTTCAATAATAACCGATTGAATTTCCATTTCATAAAGCGTTTGGACAATTTGAGGGGCAATATTTTCTTTGAAATCAATTATTTTTTCAGCAGTATTCTCTATATCTGTTGCAAATGGGAGGCTTGTAAAAACAACTGTTTGAGCTTGATTGTCAAAAATGGCACTTTCTTTTGAGACCCTTTTGTTTTGGTCTAAGATCAGTCTAACAGGGTTTTTTCCGTACCAGTCACGTGCATTAAGTGTGGGATTGTCATCAATAACGGTTTGCGTTCCCACCAGTATGGCTTGTTCCTCGGTACGCCATTTGTGAACCAGCTGTCTAGAATAGGGATTAGTAATCCAAACGGGTTTTTGTTCAAAACGTTCCTTTGGAGCAATAAAACCATCTTGGCTTTCGGCCCATTTCAAGATGATATAAGGTCTTTTTTTTTCGTGAAAAGTAAAAAATCTTTTGTTTAGTTCCAGGCAATCTTGTTCTAGTACGCCTACAGTAACGTTAATGCCAGCCTCAAGAAGTCTTTTTATACCATTTCCAGCCACTTTTATATTAGGGTCTACAGTGCCTATAACTACATTCGGTATTTTATGTTTGATAATCAAATCACAGCAAGGCGGTGTTTTACCAAAGTGGCTACAAGGTTCCAAGCTTACATAAATAGTAGCGGTTTTTAATAATGACGCATCGCGTACAGATTGTATTGCATTGACTTCGGCATGCGGTTCTCCCGCTTTTTTATGCCAACCTTCACCTATAATGATGTTATTATGTACAATCACACTTCCCACAAGCGGGTTAGGATAGGTTGTGCCTAGGCCGTTTTGGGCCAGTTGAATGCAACGGCTGATGTATTTTTCATGTATATTCACGGTGCAAAAGTAATACTTTTTGAGCTTTTCATTTTGTTAAAATGTTTTACGGCTTAATAGCAAAGTATTTCTATTTTTGCATCAATAACCTAATTTTTGAAATATGGAAAATTACAGCATTAGAAAAATACATAAAGAGGACAATGCAGCAGTAGCAGAGCTAATTCGATCTGTTTTTGACGAAATGAATATCCCAAAAGTAGGTACAGCTTATGAGGATCCATATCTAGATTTGATGTTTGAAGAGTACAGCAAGCCAAGATCTGTATATTATGTAGTAGAACACAATAGTAGGATTGTAGGCGCGGCCGGAATTGCACCACTAGCTAATGAAGCGGTTTTTATATGTGAATTACAAAAAATGTATTTTTTACCTGAGACTCGTGGAATGGGAATAGGAACTGAGATGATGGAAGTATGTTTGCAAAGTGCTCGAAATTTTGGCTATGAAAAATGCTATCTTGAAACCATGCCATTCATGCATGATGCTCAAAAATTATATAAAAAAACAGGTTTTGTAAATATTGACGGACCTATGGGTTCTACTGGTCATAGTAGTTGCCCGGTGTGGATGTTGAAGGATTTATAAAATTAATTCAAGCAGTACTTTGCCATAAAAATGTCCCTCACACATGAAAATAAAAGAATACAGAACGCAATTTATACAAGATTTAACGGCTCTTTATGGTGAAGATGAAGCCGAAAGTTTCTTTTATTTGATTTTAGAAAACCAACAGCAATTAAAAAGAATCGATCTGGCTTTACAACCGGATTTGATTCTTTCAACTGATGCACTTAAAGTTTGGGATCAATTTTTACAGCAATTAAAAAACGAAATCCCGGTGCAATATGTTTTGGGGAATACTAGTTTTTTTGGATTGGATTTTGAAGTCAATAATGCTGTTTTAATCCCAAGACACGAGACGGAGGAATTGGTTGATTGGATTCTGAATAGTTTACAATCTACTGTTACTAATCAAAAAGTAAAAATTATTGACATAGGAACGGGTAGTGGCTGTATTGCAATTTCTTTAGCAAAAAATATTCCGCACGCACATGTTACGGCACTTGATGTATCTGTTGATGCCTTGGCAACAGCCCAAAAAAATGCACAAAATAACCAAGTCACTGTTGCTTTTAAAAACCAAAACATTTTAGAAACGTATGATTTACAAGAGCAGTTTGATGTAATTGTTTCTAATCCGCCATACGTTCGCAATCTTGAAAAAGTAGAGATTAAGAAAAATGTTTTGGATTACGAGCCGCATCTGGCGCTTTTTGTAGAAAATGACAATGCGTTGATTTTTTACAAGAAAATAGCCGAATTGGCGCAGAAAAATCTGAAACCAAATGGCTTTCTTTTTTTTGAAATCAATCAGTATTTAGGTGCTGAAATGATAGGATTATTGCACGATCTAGGTTTTAAAAATATCGAATTAAGAAAAGATATCTACGGGAATGATAGAATGATACGGTGTAATTACAGTAAACTAGACTAGGAAAAAAAAACAGTTTCATGTTACCAAAAACAAACTACTGGGCACTTCGCGTGAGGGGTAGCAGCACGTTACCATGTAACGCGTATGACCCGACGCTATAAAGAAAAGGGGCAACAATCCAGTACGATTTGTTGCCCCTTTTTTTTATAGGGTCACGCCCTAATTTTATTGTGAAATGTCTATTATTCGTATCGCAATGCCTCAATAGGATCTAAAACAGCAGCTTTAATGGCTGGATATAAACCTGATGCAATAGCAACTATAAAACTGGTGATAAAAGCTGCCATTATTGCACCCCACGGAATCACAAAAGCAAAATCCATGGCAGTTGCTATACCAAAACCAATGAGGATTCCCATTACAATTCCTACTAATCCTCCCATTTGACCTATAAGTAGGGTTTCAATGAAGAATTGAATGGCGATGGTTGTTTTTTTGGCACCAAGAGCTTTTCTTACCCCAATTTCTCGAGTTCTCTCTGTTACCGATACGATCATAATGTTCATCAATGCAATAGAAGAACCTAAAACAGTAATAATTCCAATAAGCCATGAGGCTAATCCTAGGTATTGTGTAATTCCTAAAATTCTATTAATTAAATCATCACTTCTTACAATCCCAAAATTATTATCTTTTATCGGGCTCAGTTTTCTAACCCTACGCATCACGCTTGTTGCGTTGTCTAGCGCTTGCTCTAGCACTTCTTTTTTATTAACCATAACACTTACGGTATAATTAATGTTAGGCGCTGTAAAGAGGGAACGTGCTACTTGAATAGGAATAAGAATTCTTAAATCTTGACTGTTCCCAAAAGTGGAACCTTTTTCTTTTAACACCCCAATAACTCTAAATTTTGCCCCACGTATAGAAAGTACCTTATCTATAGGATTGACATCTTTAAAAAGTCCTTTTTCAAAATCAGAACCTACAACGCACACATACGCATTATTGTCAATATCAAAACGAGTAAAATTCCTTCCAGAACTGGTTTCAAGACCAGAGTTTGTCATAAAGTATTCATCAACACCTACAACAGAGTTTTCAGGATCGGTTTTATTAGATTCAAATTTAACCTCGGCTCTAGCTGTCGCAATAAAGGAAAGCGAGGTTTCGGTTAAAGGATAGTTGTATTTGTTTTTGAAAGCCACCGCTTCGGGATATGAAATAATAGGATTAATTATTTCACGTTCTTCTCGGCCCTGTCTTCTTACGGTGTTTTCATATTGCTTTATATTAAAGGTGTTGGCACCCATTGAAGCAAAATCAGAGGAAATAGTATTCTCCAGTGCAGATACAACTGTAAGAATACTCACTAAAGCCGTGATTCCTATGGCGATAATCATCACCGTAAGAACCGTTCGCAACAATTGCGTTCTGATAGAACCAGACGCAATTCGAACATTTTCTTTAAATAATTTTAACATCATACCCATTTGACACGAATTTACATTTTTTGTTACAAAATTTTACAACCAAAAAAATATTTCATAACAATTTTCTTTTTTTTAGGAGCTATTTCCGGCTTTTGTTACAATACCGCTCTTTAACTTCTTTGTTTTCTACCTTACTTTAAGGAGCTTCCGCTGGTCGCTCTTTAAGCAAGGAAAACATAAGAATTTAAAGTGCTTTATTTTCACGACAATCCGGGCTAAGCAAGTAGTAATAAAATGTAGTTTTTTGTAAACAGAATAATTTTAAAAATAAGATATTTGCAACCAGAAAAAGATTGCCTAACAAGGCATAATTATAAGGACAGCAAAAAAAAGATTCATGGCATCAAAACCTAGCATACCAAAAGGAACCCGAGATTTTTCGCCAGCAGATGTGGCCAAAAGAAATTATATCATTCAAATCATTAAAAGCAATTTCGAAAAATTTGGCTTTCAACCCATAGAAACGCCATCGTTTGAAAACTCTGAAACCTTAATGGGTAAATACGGAGAAGAAGGAGATCGTTTGATTTTTAAAATATTAAACTCTGGAGACTATCTTGCTAAAGCCAACGAAAGTCATCTGGAAAGTAAAGACAGTACAAAATTAACGTCAAGCATATCAGAGAAAGCCTTGCGTTATGATTTGACGGTACCTTTTGCACGCTATGTGGTGCAACATCAAAACGATATTGAATTTCCGTTTAAGCGATATCAAATCCAACCCGTTTGGAGAGCTGATCGACCTCAAAAAGGACGTTTTAGAGAGTTTTATCAATGTGACGCCGATGTAGTTGGGTCAAAATCTTTGTGGCAAGAAGTAGAGTTGGTTCAATTGTATGACACCGTTTTTACAGCATTAGGTTTACAAGGCGTTACCATCAAAATCAATAATAGAAAAATTTTATCTGGAATTGCAGCCGTAATAGGAGCCTCTGACAAGCTTATAGATTTCACAGTAGCTCTTGACAAACTAGACAAAATAGGCGAGGACGGAGTCAAGAAAGAAATGATAGAAAAAGGAATTCCAGAGGAAGCCCTGTCAAAAGTTCAGCCTCTATTTAATTTCACGGGTGCTATCACTGAGAAAATCGAGAAACTTTCGGTTTTATTACAAGACTCAGAAGAAGGTATGAAAGGTGTGGAAGAGTTGCGTTTTATTTGTGAAACGGTTTTGCAACTAGGGCTGTCAACAGCTGTTTTAGATCTAGATGTTACATTAGCAAGAGGTTTAAATTATTACACAGGCGCTATTTTTGAAGTAGCACCACCAAAAACTGTTGCCATGGGATCCATCGGTGGCGGAGGACGTTATGATGATTTAACGGGGATTTTTGGTTTAAAAAACATGAGTGGAGTAGGAATATCTTTTGGTCTTGATCGAATTTATTTGGTGGTAGAAGAGCTAAAGTTGTTTCCAGAAACAGTATCAGCAACGTCTAAAGCTTTGTTTATTAATTACGGAAATGACGAGGCATTTTATGCCATGCAAGCCATCAAGGAGCTTAGGGAAGCGGGTATAAAAGTAGAGTTGTATCCAGATGCTGTAAAAGTGGCAAAGCAGTTTCAGCATGCTGACAAGCGCGGAATACCATTTGCAATTATTGCAGGAGAACAAGAATTAGAATCTAAAACATTTGCTCTTAAAAATTTACTTTCAGGAGAGCAACAGGTTCTCGATTTAGAAGGATTAAAAAATTATCTCTTACAGAATTAAAAAAAAAAGCTTCGTTGAAAAACGAAGCTTTTTTTATATAACGTAAATGTGAATTAATAATTTGTCATTCTATTTCATGCGAAATGAATAAAACCATTCACAAATATAACCTAAATATAATATGATAATCTTAAAAAAAACCTAAAATTTTTTTAAATAGTAATTAAGATTAGGATTTTAAATAGCGATTATTCATTTCTCAAAAAAATACTATTGTGTTTTAAGAAGCCACTGTGTTCTTTTGGCAAGACAATTTAGATGCTTGCAACACTTTTTTAACAGTTTACAGAATATAAGTGTGACAATTTGACATTTTAAGAGAATTGGCAGTACTTTTGCAATTCAAAAAAAAGATTAAAATGAATTTTAAGAATATTTTTAAAAATAAGAGTACTATGACCACTGAAAATACAGAAATCGATCAAGAATTACAGGACGCAACATTAGAAAATAATGCAAATGAAGAGCAGGTTGTTGTTGAGGAATTAAGCGTGGAAGAACAATTATCACAAGATTTAGCAAAAGAAAAAGATAAATACCTAAGGTTATTTGCAGAGTTTGAAAACTACAAAAGAAGAACAACTAAGGAACGTATTGAATTGTTTAAAACAGCAAATCAAGAAGTGTTACTTGCTATGTTACCTGTTTTAGATGATTTTGATAGAGCGATTATTGAAATTAATAAATCAGAGGATGAATTGCTTACTAAAGGTGTTGAACTTATTCATGAAAAACTAAAAAATACGCTTGTAGGTAAAGGATTAGAGCAAGTTGAGGTTAAAGCTGGTGACGCATTTGATGCTGATTTCGCCGAAGCTATTACGCAAATACCAGCCCCATCAGACAGTATGAAAGGTAAAATTGTGGATGTACTTGAAAAAGGATACAAACTTGGAGACAAGATTATCCGTTTTCCAAAAGTGGTAATCGGTCAATAATACAACTGCGATGCTGGTTGAAAGTGTCATTTTAAGTATAAATGTGGAGTAGTAGCTTTTTTTAAGATACTACTAAAAACATTCGCACTAAATAAAAAATACAAATGAAAAAAGATTTTTACGAAATATTAGGCATTACTAAAAGTGCAACTGCTGCAGAAATAAAAAAAGCATACAGACAAAGTGCCTTGCAACATCACCCGGATAAAAATCCTGGCGATAAAGCTGCTGAAGAGAAATTTAAGTTAGCTGCAGAAGCTTATGAAGTATTGAGTGATCCGCAAAAAAAGGCAAAATACGATCAGTATGGTCATCAAGCATTTGATGGTTCAGGCGGTTTTGGCGGAGGTGGTCATGGCGGTATGAACATGGATGATATTTTCAGTCAGTTTGGAGATATTTTTGGAGGTGGTTTTGGTGGTTTTGGCGGCGGCGGTGGCGGCGGAGTTCGTCGTGCTAAAGGAAGCAACCTGCGCATAAAAGTGAAACTTACTCTTGAAGAAATTGCAAACGGTGTTGAAAAGAAAGTTAAAGTAAAAAGAAAAGTTCAAGCCCCAGGAGTTTCTTATAGAACTTGCTCTACTTGTAATGGTCAAGGTCAGGTCATGAGAGTTACCAATACTATTTTGGGTAGAATGCAATCTGCTACAACGTGTTCTTCATGTAATGGTTCGGGTCAAATATTAGATAAAAAACCATCTGAAGCAGATTCACAAGGAATGATTCTTGAAGACGAAACCGTTTCGATAAAAATACCAGCCGGTGTAGTTGATGGCATGCAGTTAAAAGTTTCTAATAAAGGAAACGATGCGCCAGGAAACAGTATTCCAGGTGACTTGATTGTTGCTATTGAGGAACTAGAACATGATTTCTTGAAACGTGAAGGTGAAAACTTGCACTATGATTTATACATCAGTTTTGCTGAGGCTGTTCTTGGGATTTCAAAAGATATTGAAGCCATAAACGGAAAAGTTAGAATCAAATTAGAGGAAGGAATTCAATCTGGTAAAATATTAAGATTAAAAGGAAAAGGGATACCAAGTATCAATGGTTACGGGAATGGTGATTTATTGGTTCATGTGAACGTATGGACTCCTAAAACATTGAACAAAGAACAAAAACAGTTTTTTGAGAAGAATTTAACCGACGATAATTTTATTCCAAATCCTGAGAAATCAGATAAGTCATTTTTTGAAAAAGTAAAAGACATGTTCTCTTAATTCAAAAATGTTAATTTTGAATTTAGACTTTCATATAAAACCCATCCTTATGCACAAGGATGGGTTTTTTGTGAAATACAATTTGTTATTTTGGTGTCAGCAAAAAGCATTTTACGCAAGGCTAAAAAATTAAGTTTTTGCCAAAATAAAATACTACTTATATCAAACTATTATAAGTATTTCGATACTAATTATTTACTTTTACAGCATTAAAATATAAGTATGAGTACTATTCTTGAAATCAATCAAGTTGTAAAACAATACGGCGATTATAAGGCACTTAATGCAGTATCGCTCAATATACCTAAAGGTAGTATTTACGGACTCTTGGGGCCAAATGGAGCTGGTAAAACTTCATTAATTCGAATTATCAATCAAATTACAATGCCTGATAGTGGCACTGTAATTTTTGATGGAGAGAAATTGCAACCCAAGCATGTACAACACATAGGATATTTACCAGAGGAAAGAGGTTTGTACAACACTATGAAAGTAGGAGAGCAATGCCTATATCTAGCACAAATGAAAGGTCTTTCAAAGGCTGAAGCCAAAAAACAACTGGAATATTGGTTTGATAGGCTAGGTATTCAAGGCTGGTGGAACAAAAAGATTCAAGAACTGTCTAAAGGGATGGCTCAAAAAATCCAATTTGTTGTTTGTGTGTTGCATAAACCCAAATTACTCATTTTTGACGAACCTTTTTCAGGTTTTGACCCTGTGAATGCCATCATTATTAAAGACGAAATTCTAGCTCTGAGAGATCAAGGTGCTACAATAATTTTCTCTACCCACCGTATGGAAAGTGTGGAGGAAATGTGTGATCATATTGCATTGATTCACAAATCAAATAAATTAATTGAAGGGAAGCTAAATGATGTCAAGAGGCAATTTAAAACCAATACTTTTGAAGTAGGAATACTTTCGGATAAGCCCGAAGCTTTAATGCAAGTGCTATCTCAAAACTTTAGCACAAATCCTGCCCAATTTAAATCGTTAAATAATGAGTTTAAATTAGACATTCAATTAGGGAATGCATCACCAAATGAGTTGCTGAACAGCTTAACTCCTTTTGGTCAAATCACACATTTTGTAGAAAAAATCCCGAGTGTGAATGATATTTTCATTCAAACCGTTAGCGGTTCTTAGCATAACATTAGTATAAAAAAAATAAACTAAATAACCATTTTTTGATTCCTCTTTTTTGGGAATTTTGGACAAATCAAAACTAAAAAATGTCAATAATTACATTAATCATCAAGCGAGAGTTCATTACCAAGGTACGTAACAAGTCCTTTATTGTAATGACTTTTTTAAGTCCGTTGCTATTTGTGGCCATTGCAGTTTTTGTAGCGTACTTAAGCAGTATGAAACCAGATACAAAGCGCATTGCTATACATGATAAATCGGGATTGTTTGTACAAGAATTTTTAAAGAAAAACAGTAAAAAAGCCACGTATGACTACCAAGATTTAACAGCTCTTGATTTAAATTTTTTAAAAGATAGTATTAGTGCTGAGGCATACGAAGGAATTATTTATATCCCAAAAGTACAGGATACAAAACTGTTAGAAAATAAAATTCAATACATATCAAATGATAGTCCAGGCATTGCATTTATTGAAAACATGCAAGATATCGTAGCTAATAAGTTGACAAAGGCAAATTTAGAACAAGCTAAACTCGATACACTTGCCATCAAAAAAGCACAGGCAAAAGTTGTTATTAACATTACAAAAGCATCGGGAGAAGAGAGTCTTAAAGGCTTAAACGAAATTAAAATTGGAATAGGAGGAGCATTTGGTTACCTTATCATGATGTTTATTATCATTTATGGCAACATGGTCATGCGTAGCGTAATAGAGGAAAAAACAAGCCGAATTGTAGAAATTATTATCTCCTCTGTCAAACCATTTCAATTAATGATGGGGAAAATTATAGGGACAGCTCTGGCAGGATTGCTGCAGTTTTTTATTTGGGCGTGTTTAGGGTTTATATTGCTTTTCTCAGTGTCACTATTTTTTGGAGTTAATATAGGACCTGTTTCTGGTGCTCAAGATGTACTTTCGGCACAGCCAGAAATGAGTAGTTCTGCCGCACTTTATATTAAGGAATTATGGAACTTACCTATTGCAGGTATACTAGCGGGTTTTGTAGTATATTTTATAGGAGGCTATTTGTTATACAGTTCTTTTTATGCCGCAATAGGAGCCGCAGTAGACAATCAAACCGATTCGCAACAGTTTTTAATGCCCATCATCATGCCGCTTATACTCAGCGTATATGTTGGTTTCTTTACCGTTATCAATGATCCACACGGTACAGTGGCAGTAGTTTTTTCAATGATTCCGCTTACTTCACCCATAGTTATGCTCATGAGAATTCCCTTTGGCGTACCTTTGTGGCAAATAGCCATATCAGTAACGTTACTTTTTGCTTCTTTTTTATCCGTAGTTTGGTTTGCTGGAAAAATTTACCGAATCGGGATTTTAATGTATGGTAAAAAACCAACATGGAAAGAATTGTATCGATGGATGAAGTAGTAAAATAACTTATAAAATGCTGTTCAAGAGTATTTTTTAGGAGCTGTTTCCCGCTTTTCATTTCAATCTTTCCTGCTCTGCTAGCGCGCCGCAGTAAAGGATTTCCATTGCAATCGGGGCTAGAGAATCCCGTAAGAAAGTTGAATTTTGCAATAAAAATAATTTGGTGTTCATAAGCCAATCAAAAATAGAAATATGTCAAAAATACTTATCATTGAGGATGAGGCAGCCATAAGAAGAGTGCTCTCAAAAATCCTATCAGAAGAAAATGATAGCTACCAAGTAGAGGAGGCAGAAGACGGTGCAGTGGGTTTGGAAAAAATTAAAACCACTGATTATGACCTGGTTCTATGCGATATAAAAATGCCAAAAATGGATGGGGTTGAAGTGCTAGAAGCAGTCAAAAAAATCAAACCAGAAATCCCAATGGTTATGATATCCGGGCATGGTGACATGGAAACAGCTATCAATACCATGCGTTTAGGAGCTTTTGATTACATTTCTAAACCACCTGATTTAAACCGATTATTGAATACGGTTCGAAATGCTTTGGACAAAAAACAACTCGTAGTTGAGAATAAAATCCTAAAGAAAAAAGTCAGCAAGAATTACGAAATGATTGGTGAGAGTGATCCCATTAATCATATTAAAATCATGATTGATAAAGTAGCTCAAACCGAGGCAAGAGTATTGATTACAGGTCCTAACGGAACCGGAAAAGAATTAGTAGCGCATCAATTGCATGAAAAAAGCGAGCGTTCAAACTTTCCTTTAATCGAAGTAAATTGTGCTGCAATCCCTTCTGAATTGATAGAGAGTGAATTATTTGGTCATGTAAAAGGAGCTTTTACATCAGCAGTAAAAGATCGTGCAGGAAAATTTGAGGCTGCAGATAAAGGAACTATTTTCTTAGATGAAATTGGTGATATGAGTCTTTCGGCGCAAGCCAAAGTTTTAAGAGCGCTACAAGAAAGTATGATTACCCGTGTGGGAGCAGATAAAGACATAAAAGTTGATGTAAGAGTTGTTGCTGCTACAAATAAGGATTTAAAAGTTGAAATTGCCGAAGGACGTTTTAGAGAGGATTTATACCACAGACTGGCTGTAATCCTTATAAAAGTACCAGCTCTTAATGACAGGCGTGATGATATTCCATTGTTGATCAAGCATTTTGCTGATAAAATAGCATCAGAGCAAGGAAATACGGTAAAGAAATTTTCGGCTACTGCAATTAAACTTTTACAAGAATACGATTGGACGGGGAATATTAGGGAATTACGCAATGTTGTGGAGCGCTTGATTATCCTTGGCGGAAGCGAGATTTCGGAGAATGATGTGAAGTTATTTGCATCAAAATAATTAAATAATTTAGAGGTTGAATCATTTAAAAATTAGTGAGCTAATCATTTAATTTTTAAATTTTTGAATCTTTCAATCTAAAAAGAATGAAATTAAAAAAAATAAACGAGACGCTGCAGCAAAACTTAATAGACAATGGGTTCTTAGAGGCGAATGATATTCAGAAAGAGACCTTTGGGACTTTAAAAAGTGGTGCCGATGCGATTATTTTAGCACCAGCAGGTAGCGGAAAATCGACAACAATTGTGATCAATGTGATTCAACGCTTGGTTGGCACTGTCGAAGAGTCGCCACGTGCTTTAATCATAGTATCGGATAAAGAGAAAGTGGTCGAGATGGTAGCGCAATTTGAAAAATTGGCAAAATACACGGACCTAGAAATATATGGTGTGCATGACAAAGGCGATATGGATTATGACAAAAATTACATTTCAACCGGTATTGATGTCTTGATTGGAACGCCAAATAAATTGAGTGAAATGTTTTCATCGGCGGGCTACAACGTGAACCGATTGAAAATGTTTATTCTAGACGATGCTGATCCTATTTTGAAATTGCGTCATGAAACTAAAATCATGCGAATCTCGAATAGTATTGACAAAACCCAACGCATTATTTTCACCGAGCAGTTCACAGAACGAATTGAAATCATGACCGAGAGAATGTTGATTGAGCCTTTTGAATTTGATTTTTATGAAGACGAAGACGAAGATGAGGATGAAGAGGACGAAGATGAAGAAAACGAGGAAGAAAATAATCACGATAATAAATAAATAGGAATAGCATGGGATTAATGAAAGTGTTTTCAGGAAGTGAAATTTTGGCGCAAGCCTTACAAGAAAGATTAGAAACAGCTGGTGTAGAAACCTTAAAAAAAGACAACATTCAATCTTCACGTTTGGGAGGTTTTGGCGGAAGTGATTTAGCAGTTGAACTTTTTATTCAAGAAACTGATTTTGCTAAAGCCAATCCAGTTATTGAAGATTTTAGAATGAATATCTAAGCTAGTCTGTTACTGATTTTTTAGCTGTAAAATAAAAATTATGAAATACAAAATGCTAGTCCTAGACATGGACGATACCTTGTTGACGGATAATCATACCATTTCTCCAGAGAACAGAAAAATGATTGCTAGGGCTCAAGATTTAGGTGTTGAGGTAGTTTTAGCATCAGGTAGACCTACGCCTGCCATGACGCAATTTGCTCATGAGTTGAAAAATAATTTCATGATTTCTTTTAATGGAGCAGTAGTATCTGATTTGAATACTAGTGAAATAATTTTTGAAAAATCTTTGACCAAAGAGCAAATACATGCACTCCATGAATACAGTTTAAAAAGTAATACCCACATTATTACTTATATTAACGATGTTATTATTAGCGAGACGCACTCAGAGTTTATTGAGGTAGAACGCAGTATCACAGGGCTTGAACATCATTTAGTACCTGATTTTAAAGCTGCTGTTACTACTAATGCTGTAAAATGTATCTTGCTTGAAGAACCTTCTTACTTAAAAGAAGTAGAAAAAGATTTAAAAAACGCTATGCCAGATTTAAGTGTTTCCATGTCAAAACCTTTTTTCTTAGAAGTAGCACCAAACGGAATTGATAAAGCAGCAAGTATTGCTTTTTTGGCTAAAAAATTAGCAATTGATCAAAGCGAAATCATTGCTGTAGGGAATGCTGGGAACGATTTATCCATGATTCAATATGCCGGACTTGGCGTGTGGGTAGATAATGTTACACCAGAGTTACGCATGTACGGGGATGAAATTGTGGCATCAAATAACAATCATGGTGTTGCTGAAGTTATCGAACGTTTTATTTTAAACGTAAACTAAAAAGCGATACATTTTTTTAAATGTATCGCTCTGAATATAGTTCTATAGTTTTGTATATGATTATAGTTTAGATACTGATATAAAATATTTATTGCCATCTCCCATAGTGAGTTTGACACGCTCGTCACAAATATCGATAGCATGAGTTTTATTTACATAACAATTGCATGAAGTATTCTTGTCTTTTGCCATAGGCGTCTCACATTTCACATTTTTGAAAGTTACGAGTTGTGGGTTGTATAATGACACTAGATCTGTTGATGCTGTTACAAGTGAAATAATACTTGCGCTGTTGTCATTTGCAATGCGATATACAATTCTATCCGTGTAATTAACTCCATCAATAACCACTTTGCGAATGTAGGTGTACGCAATAGAACCGGTTTCCACTTCTTTTATTTCAAATTTAAAACCTAATGTTCTAATTTCTAAATCAAATTTTTGTTGGGAGTTGTAATTTGCCCAATTGCTCAGTGTGGTAACCGATGGGAACGTATTGATTTTTGGAATAGGACTTTGACTATAACAACTTAAGACTGTTAATAGCATAAAGTAGATTGTGAGGAAAAATGTTTTCATTGTAGTTGTAAAATGTTGCCTACTCTAGTTGGTTTTCGGCTTACCCAATTATTAATTACTTATTTTTTTAACACTTTAGTACAGGTCAAATTATGCTCGAAAGATAGTATTTAAAACTTCAATCTCAAAGTTTGATTTCGTTATTGTACTATTTTATAATATTTCTTAATTAAACAATTACTATAACGGGTTTTAGCACGTGTTTAGTATTTCATTTTTAGATAGAATTGCTTTTTATTTTAGATTCAAAATTGGAGCTAATTTAATTACAAATGCACTTCTTTCAAAATCATAATAATCAATTAATAATTGCAACATATGTATTTCGAAGTCCTAATTATTGTATGCTCTTGCTCTTTATTTTTTAAAAATTTTGCACGCTTTTTTTGTTTTTTTCGAAGTAGGAGGAAGTACATTTTGGCGCAAGCTAGTACACCATATTTTAAACCATTAAGAAATTAAGGGATTTAAGATTTGTTCTTAAGCTTGATTTTTTAATGGTTTTTATTTTATTTAAAAATTGCTTGCTTTTTGTCATTCCGACGAAGGAGGAATCTTAGAAAACCTGGCACTAAACAGGTATTTGCTTTATTTTGTATGTCCTAAAAATCATAGGATTGAATATTTTTTGCACGCAGATTTCGCAGATTTCCGCTGAAAAATCAATTTAAATCTGTAGAATCTGGGTGTTATTTTTTAAACCATTAAGAAATTAAGGGATTTAAGATTTGTTCTTATGCTTGATTTTTTAATGGTCTCTATTTTTTTTAAACATTGCTTGCTTTTTGTCATTCCGACGGAGGAGGAATCTTAGAAAATCTGGCACTAAACAGGTATTTACTTTATTTTGTATGTCCCAAAAATCATAGGATTGAATATTTTTTGCACGCAGATTTCGCAGATTTCCGCTGAAAAATCAAGTTAAATCTGTTGAATCTGCATGCTATTTTTTTCTTTTCGCTCTTAACTTAAAGACATTGATTGGGCGCAAGTAGGCTAAAGCTATTGCAGCATTTTTTTTAAACCATTAAGAAATTAAGGGATTTAAGATTTGTTCTTATGCTTGATTTTTTAATGGTCTCTATTTTTTTTAAACATTGCTTGCTTTTTGTCATTCCGACGGAGGAGGAATCTTAGAAAATCTGGCACTAAACAGGTATTTGCTTTATTTTGTATGTCCTAAAAATCATAGGATTGAATATTTTTTGCACGCAGATTTCGCAGATTTCCGCTGAAAAATCTATTTAAATCTGTTGAATCTGCGTGCTATTTTTTTCTTTTCGCTCTTAAATTGATGACATTGAACAGGCTTTAGCAGCAATAGCTATTACATCATTTTTTTAACCATTAAGAAATTAAGAGATTTAAGATGTGTTCTTAATCTTAATTTTTTAATGGTTTTTATTTTTTTTTAAATTTTGTATGTTTTTTTGTCATTCCGACGAAGGAGGAATATTAAAAAAAAATGACTATAAACTGGTATTTGCTTTATTTTGTATATCCTAAAAATTATAGGATTTAAAATTGTTTTAATCACCCGCGTTGCAAACGCTATGATTTTTTTCTTTAAGATAAGTAGGTACTCGTTGTTAACGAGAGCCAGAGGGGAGCTCGCCAAAGCAGGGGAATTTATTTAATTATTGGTATCCATATATGAAAGAATTGAATAAAACAAATAGCACAAAAAGCTATAATGGATTCTGTTTTCCTAAAGTCATCTTCTTCAATTTCGATTTGTTTTTTTAAATCAAAAATTTTAATATATTTTACAAATAAATCATTAAAAAAATATTTTATACTGTAAAAATATATATTTCCATAACTAATTAGTGTTAATACTAGTATTTTAGTTTTTGTTGCAAAAGGATGAATATTATTTTTATTTGGATATAGATATTTGATTAATAATAATACAATAAAAAAGTACAGACTGAAAATTAAAAAAAGTTTAAAACTAAAATAATCCTTTAATATAAATTTCCTTAAAATCAGATAATTTACTAAACCAAAAATTATCGTTAAAATTAGATTGTTATTCATTACACTTTTATTTTAAAATATGTAAGATTTTTTTACCGAAATTTCTAAAGACACTTGTGCGTAACCAACAATACCCAAGCATCTTCTTTTTGTAAATCAATTACTAAACTTCCGGTTAATTGATTACAGTAAATTGTATTTAAATAATCCACTACCTACTTACTTAATTAACGAAAATAAACGTTTGCAACGTGGATTACTTAGACAGCTTACCATAAAGGTTCAACTCCGCCAGTACGAGCTTCAAGCTTGTACCCACCGCAAACCCTCTCCAACTCAAACCAATTGAAAATGATTAGTATATAGCACAGTTAGTTTGTATTTATCAAATATAGAAATAATAAATTTATTACAAAAGTAATCATGTGTTTCTAGCTGAGATTGTTTTGTTATGTAGCGAGTAGGTTTGCGTGAGGGATAGCAGCGGCATCCTTTATTTTTTTTCTTTAAAAAAATAAAGATAAAGCGCATAGCCCGACCCGCAGTTTACGGAGGGGCACGCCCTGTTTAATAAAAATTCAATTCGGTGCAGTTTTCTCGTATTTGTTCGTAAATTTGCGCACGCTATTTTTTTGACAACGATTTCATTAAATAGCGCTTACTTATGGAAAAACGCAAAAAAGTAGCCTTTTATACTTTAGGCTGTAAACTCAATTTCTCAGAAACATCAACTATTGCGCGCAATCTTCAAGACGAGGGTTTTGATCGCGTTGATTTTGAAGAAGTGGCTGATATGTATGTGATTAATACGTGTTCAGTTACTGAAAATGCCGATAAACAATTCAAACAAGTGGTGCGTAAGGCTATGAAGCTCAACGATAAAGCTTTTGTGGCTGCGGTGGGTTGTTATGCGCAACTGAAACCGGAGGAATTGGCGGCGGTGGATGGCGTAGATTTGGTTCTTGGTGCTACCGAAAAATTCAAACTAGCCGATTACATCAATGATTTGTCTAAAAATGATATGGGTGAGGTGCATTCGTGCGAGATTGCCGAAGCTGATTTTTACGTAGGCAGTTATTCTATAGGCGATAGAACGCGCGCGTTCTTGAAAGTTCAGGATGGTTGCGATTATAAATGTACCTATTGCACGATTCCGCTGGCGAGAGGAATTTCTAGAAGTGACGAGTTAGAAAATGTATTGAAAAATGCAGCTGAAATTTCGAAACAAGGCATTAAAGAAATTGTGCTTACTGGCGTAAATATTGGTGATTACGGTAAAGGGGAATTTGGAAATAAAAAACACGAACATACTTTTCTGGAATTGGTTCAGGCTTTGGATGAAGTGGAGGGTATTGAGCGTTTGCGAATTTCGTCTATTGAACCGAATTTATTGAAAAATGAAACGATTGAATTTGTCTCGAAAAGCAGGACTTTTGTACCGCATTTTCACATTCCGTTGCAATCTGGGAGCAATGATATTTTGAAGTTGATGAAACGCCGTTACTTACGTGAAATATATACAGAGCGTGTGAGTAAAATTCGCGAGGTGATGCCACATGCTTGTATAGGTGTGGATGTCATTGTAGGTTTTCCGGGTGAAACGGATGAGCATTTTCTGGAAACGTATCATTTTTTGAATGATTTGGATATTTCGTACTTGCACGTTTTTACGTATTCGGAGCGTGATAATACCGAAGCTGCTGCTATGAGTGGCGTAGTTCCGGCAAATGTACGTGCGAAACGGAGTAAAATGTTGCGTGGATTATCAGTGAAAAAACGTCGTGCTTTTTATGAAAGTCAATTGGGAACGCAACGCAAAGTGTTGTTTGAAAGCGAAAACAAGGAAGGCTATATTCACGGATTTACTGAAAATTACGTAAAAGTAAAAACGCCTTGGAATCCTGAATTGGTGAATACCCTACACGATATCAACTTGACTCGAATTGATGAGGATGGTAGTGTGCGCATGGATTTTGTATCTGTGTTAGTGTAGATTTTAAACATAAAAGTCATTTAAGTACAACTTTTTTAAACCATTAAGTGAGTTAAGTTAATTAAGTTTTAGGCTTGATTTTCTTCATTTTCTTCATGGTTTTTTTGTTTTAGGTTTAAACATTTAAGTCAATTAAGTAAATAATATTAAACCATTAAGGGATTAAGTTCATTAAGTTTTAGGCTTAATTTTCTTCATTTTCTTAATGGTTTTATGTTTTAAACATATAAGTCATTTAAGTATAGTATTTTAAACCATTAAGTAAGTTAAGGTCATTAAGTTTTAGGCTTAACTTTCTTCATTTTCTTAATGGTTTTTTTGTTTTAGGTTTTAAACATATAAGTCATTTAAGTAAATCATTTTTAAACCATTAAGGGGTTAAGTTCATTAAGTTTTAGGCTTAATTTTCTTCATTTTCTTAATGGTTTTTATGTTTTGGTTTTAACATATAAGTTATTTAAGTAAAGTATTTTTAAACCATTAAGGAATTAAGTTCATTAAGATTTACGCTTAATTTTCTTAATGGTTTTTTTGTTTTAGGTTTTAAACATATAAGTCAATTAAGTAAAATATTTTTAAACCATTAAGGAATTAAGTTCATTAAGATTTACGCTTAATTTTCTTAATGGTTTTTTTGTTTTAGGTTTTAAACATATAAGTCATTTAAGTAAAATATTTTTAAACCATTAAGTACGTTAAGTTCATTAAGTTTTAGGCTTAATTTTCTTCATTTTCTTAATGGTTTTTTTGTTTTAGGTTTTAAACATATAAGTCATTTAAGTAAAATATTTTTAAACCAATAAGTACGTTAAGTTTATTAAGTTTTAGGCTTAATTTTCTTCATTTTCTTAATGGTTTTTGAAGTTTAATTCTGTAACAACTAGTACAAATTGTGTAAGAGACTTGATAGCTGATTGAGGTACTTTTAAATTAATTAAAATTTAGCCTTATGAAGCCAATAGTTTGTATCCTTAGCGTCCTAGTTTGTACTGTTTTGCTTTCTTGTAAAGAGAGCGCAACTAGTTCCAAAGACAAAAATCTAACAGAAAAAATTCCAACTAAAATAGAACGAAAAAAACCAGGCACGATTGCTTATCATTTTGAAAACAGCAAAGAATGGCTAAAGAAATCTAATAATGACAGCGCTCAGTTGCAACTTGCGTATGCCATCAATAGGACTGATGCTGAGAATTTCAAAAAATTAGATTCGGTACTTGTCCCAAATGATTTTACGGGAGATATTGCTTATTATTTGCCTTTTCCTTTGAAGGTTTCGGCTTTAAAGGAAGTTGAAAAGATTATCTATTTTTCGTATCCCACACAAACTTTTGCTGCCTATGAAAACGGCGAATTGATTTACACCGGTCCAACGAATATGGGAAGGGAAAAAGATAAAACTCCAACAGGATTGTTTTTTACCAACTGGAAAGCTGAGGAAACAACCAGTACTTTTAACGATGAGTGGGATTTAAAATGGAATTTTAATATCGAAAACAAATTGGGTGTTGGTTTTCATCAATATGCTTTGCCGGGTTATCCTGTTTCGCACTCTTGTTTGAGACTTCAAGAGGCGGATGCTAAAAAACTCTACGGTTGGGCAGACGAATGGATACTTCAAGATGACCAAAATGTAAAAGTAAAAGGAACTCCAGTCATTGTTTTTGGAGCCTATCCGTTTGGAAAAACCAAACCTTGGTATGTTTTGGTTGATGATGCTAAAGGTTTACAAATCAGTGAAAGTGATATCGAAAGAGAAACAAAAGCACATATGAATACTATTTTAAAAGAACAGAAAAATAGAGCTACGCAACAAAATAAGGAATAGTCACAGCTTGTAATAAATTTAAAACCATTGAGAACGTAATAATAATTTGCTTCTCAATGGTTTTTTAGTTTTTATACTTTAATCTTTTAATTATTATGGGTTAGTAGACCAAAGACTACTGTTTTTTACAAACACGCGACGGTTTAATTTGAGTTGAGCAATAACTAGCTCTGCCATATCTTCGGCTTGCATCACTTTATCCGGATTTCCGTCGGTAAGTTTGAGTTCTTTGGCCATATCAGTAGCCACGGTACTTGGCGTAAGTGCGGTAACACGAATGTTGTGTTTGCGCATTTCTTGCATCAAAGAATCGGTTAGCCCTAACAAGGCAAATTTAGAAGCGCTGTACGCACTCGTCATGGCATTTCCGGCTAATCCAGCGGTTGATGAGATGTTGATAATATCTCCAGTTTGTCTTTCAATCATGTTTGGGATAACGGCTCTGGTCACGTAATACGGTCCCATTAAATTCACCTGAATAATGCGTTCCCAATCGGTTGGCTCTAATTCTAAGAATTTTCCAAACGATGCGATACCTGCGTTATTGATTAAAATATCAATAGCGCCAAATTCGCCTAGCGCTTTTTCTACAGCAGCGTTTACAGAATTGATATCAGCAACATCAGCAGTAATAGCTAGTGCTTTTACACGTAATGAGCGAACTTTTGCAGCTACACTGTCTATTTCTTCTTGAGTGCGCGCTACTAAAATTACGTTTACGCCTTCTTTGGCTAAAGCCAATGCAATTGCTTTTCCTATTCCTTTTCCAGCTCCGGTAACCAGTGCCGTTTTATTTTTTAAATCAGTCATTTGGTGTTTTTTTTAATATCAGTTTTTGAAAACTTGTTTTACAAAATTACCACGTTTCCAGCGGCTAAATGCATTTGATTTTTATTTTAATCTAATTTTAACGTACGTGGAGCATAGTAAAGTTAAGACAGTAGCAACTAACTTTTTTTATTTAATGTCAATTGGTAAATTGTCGTTTCAAGAACTTCAGTGTCATTGTCTTCGCAAAGTAAAAATTGTATTTTTTCGGGAGTATCTGCATAGAGAGTCAATCCTTCGAATTTATGGGTATCGCTAATTTTTTGTGTGAAATTGATTTTCATGGTTTTCAAGTCGATGCTCCCAATTAAGCTTCCTAAAACTTCTCCATCGTCATACGTTGATTGTGTATCTTCGGCTGTGGCCAAAAAATAAAGCGTATCTTCTACAAGAGTCGCATCGGTAAAACTGCTGCGTACTCCTTTTATTTTAGGTAATTTGTAAGCATTGGAAAGAATTTGAAAATCGTTTGTTAGGTTTTTGCCGGCTATGGTAAAAAGTACATTTTTATTCGAAATTCCGTTTCCGCGGTTTAATAAATACCAATTTTGACCATTATACGTGGCGCCTTCAATATTGAAATCTTCGGCATTGATCCCGCCAAAGTTTTGCATGACAGCATACAAATCGGTTAGATCGTGAGTTGCAATTATTTTTTTGTCGGTATCGATTAGCTGAATCATTTTGTTTCTATTGGCGGTTGATCCAGATCCAAAAACATAAAGACTATCGCCAAAGTATGCGATAGCTTCAAAATCGGCTTTGTCTTTTTTAGGGGTGTTCTCAATAGGATTTTCGAGCAATGGATGGCGTTTTAAGTCTTTAGAATCCAATTGATATTCATAAAGGAATCCGCTGTTATCACCTATTATTAGGAGGGAATTATTTTTATAGATTAGTCCTGAAGCTGAACCAATTCCGATGATGTGACAGAGAATTTCGAGTTTGAATTTTTCCATGATTTGTGTTTTTAATGCAAGTCCCTAGCCCTGATGGCAGCGGTATCTCCCGATTTAGAAAAACAAGGCTTTTTTGCCGTAGTTTTTATTTATCGGGAATAAAGCGTACAGCAGGAAAAAGCTCCTTGTAATTTGTTATATTTGAGAAGTAAAGATAAATTATTTCCTATGAAGTCTATAAATCCGGATGATTTTAAAGTTGTTGATAAAATTAAGTTGTCAAAATTGCCAACAAATTTAGAAATTAGTGCCAGCGATGAAAAAAAAGAAGACAAATTAAAGAATGTTACTGAAAAATTAAGTGCCTTGCAAGATGTCATGTACGCGCACAATAGGTATGGTGTTTTGATTTGTTTGCAAGGAATGGACACTTCTGGAAAAGACAGTTTGATTCGGGAAGTTTTCAAGGAATTTAACTCGAGAGGGGTGGTGGTTCATAGTTTTAAAACGCCCAATTCTACCGAGTTAGAGCATGATTATTTGTGGAGGCATTACTTAGTTTTACCTGAAAAAGGTAAGTTTGCTGTGTTTAATAGATCACATTATGAAAATGTATTGGTGACGAGAGTGCATCCCGAGTATATTTTGAACGAAAATCTACCAGGAATTGAAGACGTGGCAGACATTACGTCGGAGTTTTGGGAAAATAGAATGGAGCAGATCAATAATTTTGAGAGGCATATTACGCAAAATGGAACCATAATGCTAAAGTTCTTTTTGCATTTGAGTAAAGAGGAGCAAAGGCAGCGCTTGTTACGCCGTTTAGAAGAGACGGAGCACAACTGGAAATTTTCGGTAGGAGATTTAAAAGAGCGTGATCAATGGGATAATTATATGCATTTTTATGAAGAAGCCATAAACAAGACAAGTTCTGAGCATGCGCCATGGTATGTTGTTCCAGCCGATGATAAAGAAATGGCACGTTATATTGTGGCTAAGATTATTTGGGAAGAAATGCAAAAACACACTGATATTAAGGAGCCAGAGATGGATGATAAGGTCAAGGCTAATATGGAATTGTATAAAGAAATGTTAGAAAAGGAATAGACAAAAAAAATGCGCTGAATTTCAGAGGGCACTGAAAAAGTCTTTTTTCGAATAAATTGATAAATAAAAGGAGTAGAAAGCTTAGTTTTTCTACTCCTTTTTTTGGTATATTTAGTTGTAATTATAAGAGCTTTTAGATGTTAGTACAACAGCAATCAATACAGTTCAGTGAACATTCTTCTTTATATGATTTAATTATTCCAAAGAATAACATTCTGAGAAAAATCAATGATTTAATAGATTTTTCCTTCATTTATGATGAATTATTAAATAAGTACTGCACCAATAATGGACGTATGGCAGAAAGTCCCGTTCGTATGTTCAAGTATTTGCTTCTTAAAACAATTTACACCGTTTCCGATGTTGATGTAGTGGAACGTTCTCGTTACGATATGTCCTTTAAATATTTTTTGGATATGAATCCAGAAGACGATGTTATCAATTCTAGTTCGTTGACAAAATTTAGAAAACTACGTTTAAAAGACACCGATTTATTAAA
>NZ_VHLM01000030.1 GCF_009764685.1 Flavobacterium sp. I-STPP5a
GCAGAATATTAAAAGATTTTTTCTCTTTTTCTATAAAACAAGACAAAGTAATCGCTTTTCTTTCAGATTTATTTTTGGAATACCAATACCCTGAAAGTGTTGTGATAAGAAGTGATAATGGAAGTCAATTTATTGCCAAAAGTGTTCGAGAATACCTTGGACTCATAGGAGTTCAGCAAGAATTTACACATGTAGCAACACCCGAAGAAAATGCGCATATTGAAGCCTATCATGGAATATTAAAAAAAGAAGTGTTCCAAAGAGTTGATTATAGAACTTTTGGAGAAATTGAGCTAATATTAAAAAGATATGTAATTTTCTATAATAATACTAGGCTACATGGCCTTTTAGGACGCATTACACCAATAGAGAAATGGAACCAGGACAAGCATCTAATTTTAATGAAAAAATTAACCGCATAAATAATAATCGAAATTTAGAATAATACTCTTGTTTTATAGGGGTCAAAACACTACTTTTCACGTTTCTGCATTTCAGATTCTAAACATCAAACTCAAAAAAAAATCGCTTTTATCGTTAAAAACTTCCTAACAAAAATCTCCAATTTTTGTCACAAAATTTCGATTTTCTGCACAACTAAATGTCTTTTAAAAACCTGATTTTCTTCTGTTTTCCGTTCAACTAGCCACTAACGTTCTGGTACTACAGCGGGTTTGGGTTCTAAATTAAGATTTATTTTTCGGTTATCACTAAACATCCAAATACAAAACCATTTTCCCATTAAGCCAATTGCCCAAATCCGTTGTAGTAGCTGTTAGTGGCTGGGCTTATTCAGCTTTCCAATTCTTCCCATTCATTTTTGTCTGGAATCATTCTTAAATTTCTAAATTCATTAAAGTCTTTAAAAAAATCAGTTCCTGGAAATCCATCAATTTCCTTTTTACCTTTCCAGGTCAAATGAATAACAGCAAACTGCTTTTCAAAGTTTTGATTTCTAACTTCAAATAAAACATCATCATCAGATTTATATTTACAAAGTGCAGAAAATTTAAAATCTGAAAGTTTATGTTTTTCTTGTTTAGGTTTTAAAAAATCAAACATAGATTTTTCTTCCAAACCGATTTCTTTACTTAATTCTTCTTCAAAACCAAATTTTTGATTTATTGTAATATCTTCCCAAGGCTCTTCAACAAAAAGGTTGGAAGAGTTTTGTAGAGAAAAAAAATCTAATACATCTCTGTCAATTCCCGCAATATCAATTCGCTTTGGTTCGGTAGGGAAATCAGGATTATCCTCAAACGTATAACCACCAATTGGATAAAGAAAATAGCCATTCTCTAATTGTACATTAAATCGCAAAGAACTCCATTTTTTATAATCAGGTTTATTTGCTTTCCAAAATTTCCAAACAGATTTTTGTATGTATTTAAAATAATTTTCGGTTGGAACAAATTCTCCAAATATGCAACCCATATTTTCGTCTCCGATTTGTAAGTCGGTTGTTCCTATAAATAGTTTATTTGAATATATTTTTGCTTTCAACGTTCTCTTTTTTTAGCCTTGCCACTAACGTTTTGGGGCTTTGCGAAGGTGGGGAATTAGAAGTACAAATGTTCATATTAGCACAAATGTTGATTAGAATTCCAAATGTTCAAATTTAGCACAAATGCCCCACTTTTGCAAAACCCCTGTTAGTGGCAGTTTTTATAGTCTTGAGTAGATTGCTGATGGAATTCCTTTTAATATTGTTGCTATTAGTCGCCAGCGTTTTGTTATATACGCAGTTTTTCTTCTCTTTTTTATGCTTATCCATATTTGTTGGGCAGCTTTTGTTGGTTCGGCTGTCCAAGGTAAATCTTTTCTTTCTAACATATCGGTTTGAACAAATCCAGGTCTAATGTCAGTGATTATTATATCATTATTTGTCTTGTAAGATTTTTGTTTTAGTCCTTCTAAATAATTAATTTGGAATGCTTTTGATGCAAAATAGCTAGGTGCAACACGGTTTCCTCTTAGACCTGCAATTGAAGTTATTACTGCAATGTGACCGTAAGTTTGTTTCTCAAAAAAATGGTAGAACCAGTTCACGATAAAAGTAAATCCTATGACATTCGTTTTTGCAATTTCAATTTCTCTTTCTGTATTGAGTTGCTCATTATCACCACCTAATCCTGAACATAGAACAACTATGTCAATTTT
This sequence comes from Flavobacterium sp. I-STPP5a, assembly GCF_009764685.1. GTDB lineage: Bacteria > Bacteroidota > Bacteroidia > Flavobacteriales > Flavobacteriaceae > Flavobacterium. The sequence goes on from NZ_VHLM01000030.1 coordinate 2,161, forward strand.
TCCAAGTTTCTGGCTAATGTTTTCTAATTGCAGTTTTGCTTGCTCAATGCTAGTAATGTCAATTTCTAATGGCAAATATGAGTTTGGACATTCTGCATAAAGATTATTCAATAGTGCCATTCTTCTACCTGCAATAACTACTTTGTGATTGTCTTCCTTTATTTGTCTAGCTAATTCCTTTCCAATGCCTGACGATGCTCCTATTACAACTACATTTTTCATTTAATTTTTAGGTTTGTTCTAAAATTGCCACTAACGGTTCGGGGCTTTGCGATGGTGGGGCAATCGAAGCACAAATCTTCAATTTTGCACTAAAGTTCAACCGAAGAACAACCGTTGAACTTTGCAGTTTCGCCCCACTATTGCAAAACCCTTGTTAGCGGCTGGCATTTTAGTGTGCTGCTGATTTTGAGAAAAAATTCATTACGATAACTCCTGTCACAATTAAAATAATTCCAATAATTGCTGGAATGTCTAACGATTGCTTAAATACCACAACCGAAATTATAGCTGTCAAGACAATTCCTAAACCACCCCAAATTGCATAAGCTATTCCCAAAGGAATGGATTTTAAAGCTTGCGAGAAAAAGAAAAAGCAAGCAATATATGCCACAATTGTTATCGCTGTTGGCAATAATTTTGAAAAACCGTCTGATGCTTTCATAAAGCTCGAACCTACAACTTCAAGTACGATTGCTAATGATAAAAATAAATATTTCATTGTTCTTTTGTTTTAACTGATGCAAAGAAACAAAAATTAAAAAGTGCTTTTTTTGACAAATGTCAAAATCGTTATTTCTTTCTAATACGGCTCAATGTTTCTTGCGAAATACCCAAATAAGAAGCAATATGTCCTAAAGAAATTCTTTGCAAAGCTTCGGGTTGGTTTTTCAAAAGCCAATGATAATGCTGTTCTGCGGTATGTGTTTGTAATAAAAAAGAACGTTCCTCTAAAATTTTGCAATATTCTTCTGCCATTTTTCTACCAATCGTATTCATTTCCTGCGATGATTTGTAGAAACTTTCAAGGTCATTGCTTGAGATATAATATAAAGTGGTGTCTTCTAAAAACTGAATGTTTTCAATTGAAGGTTGGCTAAAAAATAATGGCATTACTGAACCTAAAATTCCGCTCTCAAAACCAAACCAAACATTAATTTCTCTTTCATTGATATTATAAAACGAACGAACAAGCCCTTTTTCAATTACGAATAAATTTGAAACAATTTGTCCTTCTTTGAGCAAAAAATCGCCTTTTTGTTTTATCAGACTTTTAATTTTTTCGTTAAGTTCTGTTTCGATTTCAGAGGTCAGATTTCCGTATTTTTTAAGTTGTTTTATGAGAGGGTTCATTCTTTGTTCGGTGTTGATTTATGCTTGCCGCTAACGGGTTGCGGCTAAAAGAAGTGGCGGCTTTGGAACACTAAACTGTCTAAACGCACAATGTTTATTAGTTGCACAACTGTTTATATTCGCACTTCGCCCGCCATTTTTTTTAGGTGCTGTTAGCGGTTCGTTGTTTTCTGTCTATATGGTCATTACTTGTCCACCGATTTTATCAGTCTATTTGATTTTTTAAAACTTTTAAGAAACAAAATTAAACTAATTAATGTCAATATTGAAGCAATTAAAAAAGGAATTCCTGGAAAATAAATCTCGGATTGTTTTCCCGTAAAGTAAGAAAAACTGCTTGTCATTAACGGTGGTGCAATCAGAGTTGTCAAGCCCATTAAACTGCCTAAAGCACCTTGAAGTTCACCTTGTTCGTTGTCGGGCATTGCAGAAGACATAATACTTTGAACGGCTGTGCCTTGAATTCCACCAACTATGAAAAGTAATAAAGCGGTAAAGAGCAACCATTGCCACGGTGTAAAAGCAAACAGAAAAAAGCCCGTCATCATAAGTACAAATCCTAATACTGCCATTCGTTTGTCGCCCAATTTTTTTGCCAAAATACTGACTAACCATAACTGAACGATAATTGATAGAATGCCTATAAATGCTAATGAGTAGCCAACAAGAGAGGTGCTCCACTTAAATTTTTCAATGGTGAAAAATGCCCAAACACTTTCCATACTGTGATTAGCGATGGAAACAAAAATCATTGATAGCACTAAAGTTTTTATCAATGGGAATTTCTGTAAGTGTTTGAGGGAACCAAATGGATTAGCTCTTTTCCAGTCAAATTTCCTGCGGTTATTTGCTTTTAACGATTCCGGGAAAAAGTAATAGCCGAAAATAAAATTGATAAAACTTAAAATAGCAGCAACAATAAAGGGTGTATGAGTTCCGAATTGTACCAATGTTCCGCCAATTATGGGTCCAATTATAAACCCCAAACCAAAGCCTGCGTTTATAAGTCCGAAATTTTTAGTTCTATTATCGTCTGTGCTAATGTCGGCAACACAAGCAGATGCAACGGAATAGCTTGCTCCTGTTATACCTGCAATTGTCCGCCCAACAAAAAGCCACAAAATACTTGGTGCAAAAGCAAGAAAAATGCAGTCGATGCTAAACCCAAACAATGAGCTTAAAAGTACTGGTCGCCTGCCATATTGGTCGCTTAAATTCCCTAAAACTGGTGCAAAAACAAATTGCATAATTGCATAAGCAAATGAGAGCCAGCCTCCGTATTTGGCGGCTGTGCTGATGTCTGAATGAAGTAGATTAATTAGTAGTTGTGGTAGAACTGGAAAAATTAGTCCAAAACCTGCGGTGTCAATTACGACAACTATTAATACAAATATGAGTGTTGATTTATGATTTGATTTCATTTTTATGAAGCGATAAATTATAGCATTACTCTGAAAAGTATAATGCAGTTTGTTAATAATAAATTCAATTAAGAAGAGTATCAACCATGTACGTCTTCAAACTAAAGTGGACTTTTCCTAAGAGAGTATTTAGTTAATAATTCAAAGATAAATGTTTTTTTTGATTTGTTGTTAATTTTAATTTTTGGTACTCATTTCTTCGGCCAATAATAGCCATTTTCTTTAATCGTTCACGTTCTTTTAAAATCATTTCACCTCTTCCAAAATAGACATCTGCTGGGGTTAAGTTGTTTAATGATTCATGATAGCGTTCATTGTTATAGCGATAAACAAACTTTTCTAAAGCAGCTTCTAATTCTTCGGGAGCAAAGTAATTATCAAGTTTTACCACGTTTTTCATAGTTCTGTGATAGCGTTCAATTTTTCCTTGTGTTTGTGGATGATTGGGTCTGCCATGTACTTGTTGCATTTGATAATTGTCTTTTAAATACGTTTTTAATTCGCTTGCAATATAGCACGAACCATTGTCTGACAAGAGTTTTGGTTTTTGTTTAGTTACCAATTTTGCTTTTTTAATGGCAGTATCCACAGTTCTTTTTACATCATCGGCTTTCATGCTTGAGCAAAGTTCCCAATGCACAATGTATCGGCTGTAATCATCTAAAACCGTACTCAAGTAATACCAACCCCAACCCAATATTTTAAAATAGGTAAAATCCGTTTGCCACATTTGATGAACAAAGCCTGTTTTGTCTGTAAATTCATTACCTGCACTCAGAAAAATATGAGCTGGAGCTGTAATTAAACCTCTTGACTTTAAAATCCGATAAACACTTGATTCTGATAGGAATATCTGTTGTTCATCAGTGATTTTATAGGCTAATTCTCGAGAAGACAAATCAGGATAATCTAAAGCTAATTTTACAACCAAATTCTTCTGCTCTTGTGGAATGCTATTCCATTGCCTGTTTGCTGCTCTTTTGGTTGGAAGCAATCCTTCAACACCATTTTCGCTGTAAGCATGATACCAATTGTAAAACGTACTTTTATTGATTCCAATCTCCCGAAGTGTTCGATTTACGCCAATTTCTGAACGAGTAACCATGTGAATGATTTCTTGTTTTTCGGATACTGTAAGTCGCATATATTTCTTAAACTTTTCAGTTAATCCAGCATGTCCAAGCTTTTTTTTACAATATCGTAGCGTAAAACTAAATCGGCAATCATTACTTTTAAAGACTGATTTTCTTTCTTGAGCTCTGATACTTCATCACTCGTAGCTTCTCTTGTTACATCGCCTGCTAAACGCTTTTTACCTGCTTCCAAAAATTCTTTGTTCCACTTATAAAACTGAGATTCATTAATGGAATACTTACGACACAATTCTGCAACTGACATTTCTGCTCGTAAAGCTTCCATAACAATCTGAATTTTTTGTTCAGAACTAAAGATTCTTCGTGTGTTTCTACGAATGTCTTTGATGAAATTCTCTGCTGTTTTTTTCTTGGGTGTTTTCATAATAATTCAAATTTAAGGATTTTGAAAACACTCTCTTAGTTTTGAACTAAATCAGTCCACTTTTTGCTGACGATTTACATCAACCAGATTTGGTTAAGAAAAAAAGCGTAGAACGCTATGAAAATATTATTGCCTCATAATGGCACAAATATAAACAAAGTTTAAGACGTCAATGTCGAGTTGCGAAAAATAATTAACAAGACCAACGAAGTGTTAGTTTTTTTGTCGGGCGTTTAATGCTTGTACATTTACAATGACCGCTAACGTTTTGCAGCTTGGCGAAGTGGCGGATTTAGAAGCACTTACTTTCAATTTAGCACTAATGTTTATTAGAAATCCGAATGTTCAATTTAGCACTGAACCCGCCATTTTGCCAAACTGCTGTTAGCCGTTCGGTGTTTTGTTTTCCGCTATTTTCCACTCTTTATTCGGTTGTCGTGTTTACAAAGCATTTGACAATTTTCGGCTGTCGTTTTTCCGCCTTCGTGCCAAGGTGTAATGTGGTCGGCTTCCATTTCGTTAATTTCAAATTCAACGCCACACTTTACACAAATTCCCTTTTGTCGTTCAAACGCTTCACGCTTTTGTTTGTCTGTAAATGCTCTAATACTTAAATACTTTTCGTTTCGTGTCAAAACGTATTCGTAAATGCCTGACTTTTTTGTAACGTCTTCGTCTTGCATTAAGGTCGTTATTTCTTCTTCTAATTTTTTAGCGTCAAAATTTTGGTCTTTGTAGTTGTTGTAAAGAAAACCATAATTTATACCTTTCATTTCTTTGCGATATTTTGGAAAAACTACTTTTATCCAATTCATCAAACTTGTAAAGTACAACCACAATTCACTTGCATTTGGCTTGTGTTGATTTTCAGCCATATATTGCTCAATGTTGTCTTTGCTTATCCAGCTAATTACAGTTTCTAAATAATCTTGTCGAATAGGTGAACCTGTTATGTAATCGTTACCAATGTTGTAAGCTGGACAACCTGTTTTACTGAAATACTTTTTAGCTTCTGTTAGCCAAGTTCCTGTATAAATTGCGTTTCGCAATTCTTGTGCAGTTAGTTTTTCGCCTGCAATATTTATGGTTTTGAACCAATCTAATTTTTCTTTGTCGTTACCTTCGCAGAAGTAAACCATAAGTTTGTAGTCCAAAATTTGGTTTTGTTCTACATCAGTAAGATTGTTGAAGTACATTGAGTTTAAAGAAAAACTTCCCGAAACATATTCGCAAAGACTTATTGTTCTTTGTTGTCCGTCCAAAACTTCGTAAGTGTCATCTTCATTTTTTACCCAATACATTACGTTTAATGGAAAATTCTTTTGCACCGTTTCAATTACAGAATCACGCTGTTTGTCTTTGTAAACAAATTCACGCTGATATTTTGGACGAATATTTAGTAAGCCACCAAAACCAACAACGCCTTCTTCGTTGTCGTTAAAATAGCCATTTGCAACTTCGCTTATTTTTATTTCCTTAAGTTCTATTTTCATATTCTTCTATTCTTTATAAATACACGTGCAAAGGTGTTAACTCCTTTAATTATTGGTCTTGCATCTTTGTCGCCTAAAAATGGTATTCCTACAACTTCCTCGTTATAACCTGCTGAAGAAGCCATACCTAAAATTTCAAATTGTTCAGGATTATATTTGTCTAAAAATGATATTGGCACGCCCATAACACCCTTGAAATCCATAGGAATATCTTTAGTTTTATCTACATTTATTGCGTCATAATTATCATAAAATGGATATTCACTTTCATTGCCTAAATAAGTTTTGTATAGTATAATATCCTCGTGTCTTTTTCTATTGTCAATATTAGTAAACCATATTGCTTGAGCTCTCGCTTTAACTTTACCATTGATAATTTTGTAGCCACTACCTTCTTTTTTTGTTTCAGTTAGAACTTTTGAGTAATCAGTTGGTACATCAAACAACATATCAGTACTCATTGGTGTAACTCCAACCCACATTTTATTTTCTTTAATTAATTGAAAACTTTCCTTATATGTTATAGCGTTTTTATTTCCAATTATTAAGAACTTTTTATTAAACTCAATAAGTTGCGTAACATATTCACGAAATAAAGAAAAAGGCGGATTAGTAACAACAATATCGGCTTGCGTTAGCAAGTCGATACTTTCTTGGTTTCTAAAATCACCATCGCCTTTTAATTTATGTATTCCAATTTCTTCTGGATTTGGAACTCTATCGCCATTTTTGTCGCCTGTATATTCAAGCCAAATTGCACTTTCAGAGGAATGTTCACTAAATAAATCACGTTCTTGGTTTTTGTAACAAGTTGTAATTAAGCGTTTCAGTCCTAAGTCTTCAAATTTGTGAGAGAAGTAATGAAAGAAATTACTAATTCTTGGGTCGTCACAATTACAGAAAATTGTTTTTCCCTCAAATTGGGTTTTATAGTGTCTTAATTCTTTTTCAATGTCCGAAAGTTCAGTGTAAAACTCGTCATTCTTTAGTGCTTTTGCGTTTTTTAAACTTTTATTTTGTGATTTCGCCATTGATATTTTGTCATTTCGTTAAAGTCGCAAATTTACGCTTTTAATTTCTGTTTTTGTCGGTTTGTCTGTCGGTTTTTGCTGTTCGCTACACTGACGGCTAACGTTTCGGGGCTTTGCGTTCGGGCGGGAAATCGAAGCACAAAGATATAAATTTATTACTAAAGTTCAATTGAAAAACTGCCGTTGAATTTTGCACTTCAGCCCGCCTGACGCAAAACCCTTGTTATGTGTAGCCTTATTTGTAGTTTTTCTCATCAAACATCCAAGGAGCAAATCCTCTTGTTTTTATTGTTCCCCATTTTAGTATACTTTTAGCTTCTTCACTTACCTTTTCAGATTTGTCTTTTGTCATTTTTAAAACAATTTCTTCTGGATATTCGTATAACATTCCAAGTCCTAATAATCCTAACCAACGAGTGGTTGCATTTTTGCTTTCAAGGGCTTTTAAAAAATAGGATTGCGTTCGTAAATCGGGTAAATGTCTATCACAAATAAATGCAACAGCCCATATAAGTTGTTGGATTACTTTATTGTCTGCCTCTCGGTCAATTGCTTCCAGAAAATAGGTTATAGTAGTAGGGTGTGATAAATAGTTGTCCCAACGTCTTATTTTTGTACGTGCTTCTGAATTAATCTTTTTTGAAGCAATTATTTTATCTTCACTTGTTCCGTTCACTATGGCGTTCAAATATTCTTTTTGCTTACGAGATAACGCAGGGTAGGGAACATTTTTATAAAACTCATCTTGCATTTCTTTATCTAAGTCTATCACAAATCCTTTCAGTAAAAGTTTTTCTGCATCTTCCAAGGGTATTAAAGGTTTGGTATTTTCTACTGGTAAATGTTGCTTTTCATTTCCTGTAATTTGTTGCAATAGATTAGATAATTTAAGAAGCGAATTTTTATTTACAGAATACGCACAGAACATTCCTGCCTCACTATCAAAACCAATTTCTTTTTGAATGTTATGTTCTTTGGCAAGTTTCTTTGCTAATCTTTCAATGGTGTAACCACCTCCACCTTTATCTCCAAGATAATCATCGAAATAATGAAAGTCTGAACAAATAATTGAAAAATTATCTTCGTGTTCTACTAAAATACAAGGGAAAAATTCATTCATAATTTGTTTGTTGTTTTACGTTTGTCAAAGGTTACACATAACGTTCTGGCACTACAGCGGGTTTGGGACTAAATTAAGCTCTATCTTCGGATTTGCCAAATATTCCAAATACAAAACCAACTTTCTATTAAGCCAATTGCCCAAATCCGTTGTAGTGGCTGTTATGTGACGTAGATTTAGGTTCTTTTAATAAGTACTTTTACTCTTTCAAAAACAAATTCCGCCTTTTGGTCAATAATAATCATATCAAAATCATTACTACCTTCATTAAAATCTCCTGATTTTTTTTCTTCTGAATAGACTTTTTGGAAATATTTATCACGTTTTTTTAACCATTCCAATTGTTCCTTTTTTAATTTAGATTGTTCTTCAGCACTTAGTTTGAGTTTTAATTTCTTATACACTACGTTAAGTAAACTGTCCGCTTGGTTATAATATTCGACTGAACAACCTTTCATATATTCACCTTTGTCTAAACAATTTTGATGTGTTAATTCAATTTTTTCAATTGTTTTAAGCGTTTGTGAATTACAATTAAAGGAAAGTGTAATAAGAATTATAATTATTAATTTTTGTATCATAAATCATTTTTTGATTTTACGCATTTTTGGTTCTATGTCACATAACGGTTTGGGGCTTTGCGATGGTGGGGAATTAAATGCACAAATGCTCAATTCAACACAGATGCCAAATATAAGCACAAATGTTGAATTAAGCACTGTCGCCCCACTATCGCAAAACCCTTGTTACCTGCCGTTTTTATTGTTGCAGTTCGGTGGCGTGTTCTATATTCCATTCTCCCATTATTTGACGATGGATGTAACAGGCATCTGCTTGCTTTAATAGCTCGTCTTTTTGTTCTTGGGTGATGTTGCCTTCTATCTGAATACCTATTTTTATATTGGTTTTTAGCCCATCTGTTTCACGTTTTACTTCTTGAGATAGTTCGGCTTTTACTTCGCCTATTTCCCACCCTTTTTGTCGAGCAATATATCGAACGGTTGCTACTTTACACATTGCCAAACCACTCAACACCAATTCAGAAGGACTTAAACCTAAGTCTGTCCCTTTGCTTTTTACAGGCTCGTCTCCAATTATGGTATGAGTTCCGTTGGTTATGATGCTTTGATACCCTTCGGGTAAATTCTTGATTTTGATTATTGTTGCCATATTGTTTTTTCTTTGTTAAAATGATTTAAACCTAAACCTAATAATGAACCAAATAATGCAATATGAATCATTATATTCATCCAATTTCCCGATGGAATGTGTATGGTTAATAATGCTACAAGCATAATAAAGGCTAGGAATGTAAATGCGAAGAATAGTTTTTTGTTTGCTAAAAGTAATATTGCAGCAATCAATTCTAATGAAGACAAAATGATGGCTAAAACAAAAGTTCCAGAATCACCGAGAAAGCTCCAACCTGAAGATTTTAAAAACCCTGCCGCATTCTGCAGACCTACTCCTCCAAGAAATCCTTCAAAAAACTTTTCCAGACCGCCCCAAACAAACAACAACCCGAATGCAATTCTAATAATTATATTTCCGATATTCATTTTATGATATTTTAAATGTTAAAAATTAAAGCTCAGGTGCAATTGGAAAATCAATTGGAAAGCCAGTCAAATTGTGGATATAGTTGCTGATTATTTTATCGCCAACCACAATTACCACATCAATTAGATTCGCTTCGGTGTAACCTGCTGCAAAAAATGCTTCTTTACTTTCTTCTTTGGTGTTGCCACGGTTTTCTACCACAGATGCAGTGAATTTCACCAAAGCATCTAATTTAGAGTCAAATGAAGCTGAACCTTTACGCAGTTCAATTACCTGCTCATCTGTAAAACCATTCATTTTACCCAAAACGGTGTGAGCCGACTGGCAATAACGGCAACCATTAATTTGACTTGTTATTAAATTAATTACCTCCCTTTCCTTGGCTTTTAGTGTTGATTTGCGATTTTGTAAAGCAAGATAATCGCCTAGTGCCGTTTCGTTTTTTGCGTAATAGGCATACAAATTGGGTACAAAGCCTAAACCTTTTTGCAAGTTGTCAAAAATGGCTTGATTGTTTTCCGATACTTCTCCTCGGGTGGGAACTGTGAAATTTGTCATCTTTTTAATTTTATATTGTTTATAAATTAATTACGATGCAAAGATGCAGTCTTAAAGAGGCCTTCTGTTAGGTCATTAAACCCGATGAGTTGGCAATATTTCCCAAAAATGAATTTTTGAAGTCGGAAGGGCTAATATTTTCCATTTTTTTAAAAAAACGGCTAAAAGTCTGTATATCTTCAAAGCCCAATTCGTAGGTAATTTCTTTGATTGCTTTGTCGGTATATCGTAACATTCTTTTGGCTTCCAAATGTTTTCTTTCGTGTATGATTTGCAGCGGACTTTTGTCTGATAATTGTGAGAAAGTGTTGGATATTGTCTTAGGCGACTTTATCATCAGGTCTGCATACTCTTTTACGGTGTGCTTGGTTTTAAAGTGCTGTTCTACCAAAAAATTAAACTCTCTAATTATATCTACCTCTTTATTATCAAGTTTAGAAATATTATATTGGCGTTTATGTATACGAGTACAAAGTATAATAAACCTTTTGAGCATCATTTGTAGCATTTCTAGTTGCAGTTCATCTTTTGATTGCATTTCTATATTGAACATTTGCCAAAATGTTTCAAATTTTTCTATTTCCTCTACTGGGATTTGAAAATATGGAAGTTGAGTAGCACCGTAAAATAATAAACCTTTACAACTTACTTCGCTGCCGTGGTCTAAAACACAATAAAACTCCCGGTTAAATTTTATAATTCTTGCCGTTTCCAAATTGTTGAACTCAATTCTATGAAAAACTGTCAAGCATAAAATAGTATTGTCTTTTATGATTTGAGTTGTTCCTTCATACTTTATTTCACAGTCTTTTCCCTTAACCCAAATAAATAAAAGCGGATTATTTAAGTCTTTTTCAAGCCTTAACAGCTCATCCTTTTTATATTCTTTGAGTTCTAAAATTTCGTTATTTTGTCCTGTATAATTCATTGTTGTGGTTTGTTTTTCAAAATGGCAGGTAACGTTCCCTTGCTACAAGCGGTTTGGGACTAAATTAAGCCTTATTTTCGGATTCGCCAAATTCTCACAAATACAAAACCATATTTAAATTAAGCCAATTACCCAAATCGCTTGTAACAAGTGTTACAGGATGGTTGTTGCCAACCGATATTCCTATTATTAATCGATTTTAATCCTATTTTTGGCAGGCTAAAATCCCAATTCTTGCCTAAATATTGGCTAAATTTTATTCTCCTTTTTTCATTTCAACTTGAAAATCAAAACGAGTGTTTGCTTTTATTCCCATTAAAAACTCCAAAATTTTCGTTTCTGTTTTTCCTTTTCCGATTAGAAGCTCCAAAATTCAAGCTTTGTATTTCAAGTTCTGCTTTTCAGATTCAGTTTAGAGACTCCAATATTCAAGCTTTGTATTTCAAGTTCCGCTTTTCAGATTCAGTTTAGAAATTCCAATATTCACGCTTCTGCTTTTCAAGTTCCAATTAGAACCTCCAATTTTCAAGTTTCTGCTTTTCAAGTTCCGATTAAAAACCCCAATATTCACGTTTCTGTATTTTGATTTTTCTGCGCAACTAAATGGTTCTTAAAAACCTGATTTTAACTGAAAAGCTCTTTCTCAACTATCCTGTAACGTTTTGCGGCTACACGAGGTTTGGGACTAAATTAAGACTAATTTTTCGGTTAAACACTAATTTTTCAGATACAAAACCAACTTTAAATTAAGCCTAAAACCCAAATCTCGTGTAACCGCTGTTAGGCGGGGGTTGTTTTGTCGGAATTGCGATTAAACCTCTAATTTTTCACACTTTTATTTTTCAATTTTTTGCTTTTCAGATTCCAACTTTCACGCTTCCGCTTTTCAAGTTTCTACTTTTTAGACTCCAACTTTTACACTTCCGCTTTTCAAGTTTCCACTTTTCAGATTCCAACTTTCACGCTTCCGCTTTTCAAGTTTCTACCTTTCAGATTCCAACTTTCACGTTTCCGCTTTTCAAGTTTCCACTTTTCAGATTCCAACTTTCCACTTTTAACTTTTCAGATTTCCGCTTCTAAATTCCAACTTTCACGTTTCTGCTTTGTAAACTTCTTGAGGAAACCAATTCATTTTCTAATTGTTTTCATCTGCGTAATTTCGGCGCAACTCACGCCTAACGTTTTGCAGCTACACGAGGTTTGGGAAAAAGTACGCCTTAATTTGCGGTTAAAGACTGAACTTTCAGGTACAAAACCGACTTTCAGTTTATGACCGAAACCCAAATCTTGTGTAACTGCTGTTGTGCGTTCGCTTTTATTTTTGAAATTGAGTTAAAACCTTATACTCAATGTTTGTATTTGTTGCAGAAATCACTTCTATTCTCAAACCACGAAAGCCAATAATTTTGCTTTCAGACAAATCATATTGTAAATCTTGAGTAAATGCTGGTCTTGCAAGGTCATCAATGTATTCTCGGTAAATAAATTTTAACGCATTTGCAACTCTACCGTTATATATAAATTCTTGTTTAAAATATTCTTTTTTTGGAACTGGTGCATAGGTTTCAGTATATTCTATTATATCTTTAGTTTGGAGCATAGTTATTCCCATTCCATTATTAGCAAAAACTACTGCTTTTCCTCCATTTTTTGGTACGGCAATTCCAAAAGTTGGGTCAGAAATATTAGTGTATAAATTAAATTTGGTGGTAAAACTATCGTTGATATAAACATCACCTTCTTTAATTTCTTTGATAATATATCCAGGTTTAGCTTTTCTTCCCTTTGTAATTCTGATGGCATTATATTTATATCCTGTTTCTTTGGAGACTAATGTTATTCCAATTTCTGTATTATTTATTTTGTTTAGTTCAGGTATAAATGTAGTTAAGCTTTCTGGTGTAATTAATTTTGTTTGAACACCACAAGAAATAAAGAATGAGGAAACTAAAAGCACTAATGATTTTTTCATATTTATTATATTAATTATTATTATTTCGGTTTTCTGTCGCTCGAAAGTGACGCACAACGTTCTCGCGCTACAGCGGGTTTGGGACTAAATTAAGCCCTATTTTCGGATTTGCCAAATCACTCCAAAAACAAGACCATTTTTCCATTAAGCCAAATGCCCAAATCCGTTGTAGCGTGTGTTACCTGCAGTGCTTTTTTTTATTGTTCAATTTGTTTTAATTCATTCCCAACAAAATACAAACTAAAATCAAAACCATAATACCATCTTTCAATTGTACCATTTTCGTTTGTTATTTTATTAGACCATATTGGAATTCCCCATGATTTTTTACACATTTCTTTAGACATACCTATTTTAAGTTTACCTAAAGCAATTAATTCTCCATTTACATTTCCGAACATTTCAATACATTCTTTTTTCCTCTTTTCGAATGCGATTTTTTCTTTTAGTTCAATATCTTTAAATTCTTTCTCTTGTTTTAGTTTTAAATTTTGTTGTGAAATTTTTTCCTGTCGTTCTTTTTCCAAAATATCTTTTTCTAATATCCAATCTCCTATGTCATTTATGGCTACTGTTTCATCTTTTTGATTTTTAAGAATATAACTTATCCACGATGATCCTTCCAAAATTGTTACGTCAATACAGTTCCAACGATCATTTGGCTCAATTTTAACTTTTTTTGGTATAATAATGGATTTGCCATTTTCATCTTCAATTGTTGACATTTTTTTTAAATCTTGAAGTTCAATTTCCCCGAAATTTGGTAAAAGATTTTCTCCAACATATTTTTGTTTCTGTTTGATAAAATATGAAACTAAAATCAATCGGCTTCTCCAATGAATATATCCACTTTCTTTTTTTTCCCAAAAATATAATATTTCTCCAGTTGCTTCATCCTTTAATTCAAAAGCAATATCTGAATTATTCATATCTATATTTTTTGAAAAAGTTTCATTTGATTTTTTTTCATTGCTTTCAAAACTATAAAAGTATTCTGTTGAAAAATTCATCTTTTTTAGTTTGTCTCCATACAGAACATCTGTTATCGTAAAATATTTGTTTCCCACCATATCATTATTGGCGAATCTAAAATCGTATGCTACATCACGTTCATAATTATTAAAATAGCCATAATATAGATATGGTTTGTAAATATTAGTATTTATAGATTCTATTGTTAATGTTTGATGATATTCTCTACTGATATTTGAAGGCCTAAATACAAAAGTTTTTGACAGCCCCTTTTTGGTGTTTGTAGAATCTAATACTATTGTTTCCGAATTACGTTTAAACAAGAAAGGATAAAAATCTTTGATTTCTACATTACGGACATAAGTTTGTGGAACTATATCTGTATATCTATTTTTTTTGAGCGGTAAATATACTTTTTGTCCAATATATTTTTTATAATCGCTTAATTTAGGAAGTGACTCCCAATTGGAAAGACTATCATACGGAACTGATTTTTCGACTATTTGTTCTTCTTCTTTTTCGAATTTTGAAATAGTAATTTGTGAAAAAATACTAGAAGAATTAAATGTCAGAAATAGAATTATTAAGAATTTTAGGTTTTTTAATTGACTTTTCATTAGGTAGGATGAATATATTATTTAGTTGGTGTCGTTTCTTTAAGTTTTTCGTTAATTAGTTTAGCAACTTTCTCAATGTCTATTATATCACTAAACCTTCTTTTGTACCCTATTATGTGAACTTCTCCATATTTAGCGTAGGAAACATTTCCATTTACAGTAATTTGGCATTCATTATTTTTTAAAAATCTATCGAATGAACTTTTGCCTTCACAAATAATTATTTCAGGTTGTACAATTGCCACAATTTTATCAACCCAAGTTTTGGATCTACTATAAACTTTTAGGTGCTTTAAATGACTTAATAGTTTATACAATTCAGTTTCTTTGGTTGTTGCAAAAAAGAAATGATTAGTTTTTACTGAATTTTCCAAATACTCGGTACAATTAGCTAATTGAAATAATTTTCTTGTGTTTCTTGCTAATGCGTATTTAAAATCTTTGTATGAGTATTCCAATTTTTTTTGAATTTCTAGCTTCTTGACTTTTTCTCCATTATTATGTTTGTAATATCCAGCGCCTGGATTTATTCCTATAAACATAAATTTTGGTTTATTATGAAGGCCTGACAAAAGAATTTGTGTCCCTTTATAATATTTATCTAATCCTGTTGTCAATTCATTATCGTTCTCAAATTTATTTATAAATTCTTGCACTTCACTTTTTAATTCATCATATGAATTTTTCATAATTATTCTTCTTCTTTTTTCGCTTCTATTACTCTTACAAGATCCTTTTCTCCTTTTACTTTTGTTATTATTGTTTCTTTATTTGTAGTATCGTCAACTTTGTGATTTTCAGATTTATACATGTAAAATTGATTTTTATATCGGATATCTTTATTCTTGAAATAATATTGGTCGTATTCACAACATCCATTATATTCAGTTGTAACTATTTCTTTGTTTATTGTATCAAAAGTAGAATTTGCATAATCATTAAAAACAGATTCCTTTATTTCGTCTAAAGTATTGTTATGAAAATCTGCATTTTCAATGACTTCGAAAATGCGATACACTTTTCTGTCAAAATCTAAAAGTCCAGTTTCTGAAATAATTAATTCTTTGCTTTTGTCAAAATTTACATCTTCAAAGAAAAAAGGGTCTTTTTCAGCATTAAATTTTCTTTGAATATATTTTGGAGTAAAGCTCTTAACAAATTCATTATTCATTTTTAAGTTTGGAATTGTAATGTCAATTGAAAAGTTTGTGAAATTTGCGTAAAATGTTTTCCCATCCTTTTTCAATTCTAAAATTGCTGGACCTACTATATTTTCAATATCATTTGATGCTATTTTATTTGGTATCCATAATATTTTTACTTTATACCCATTAACTAAATTCAAATATTCAATTGTTATTTGTGGAGTTTTGTTTAACTTTTCTGTGTCAAGGTTCTGACTTTGACAACTTTTTGTAAAAAGTAATAGTAATAGTAAACTGTATTTCATTGTTTTTTCTTTTAGCCGGTTCGAGAGCATTGCAGGTAACGTTCTCGCGCTACAAGCAGTTTGGGATTAAATTAAGCCATATCTTCGGATTTGCCAAATCTTACAAATACAAACCAATTTTTCCATTAAGCCAAATACCCAAATTGCTTGTAGCGTGTGTTAGCCGATCGCCCCTTTTTTCTCAAGGTTTAGTTCTGTTTTATATTCAGTTTTTGGTTCTTCAACAAGTAATAAATTAAATTCATTTTTGTCGTTGAAACCACCAACTTTTTGTTTATACGTTGCCGAAGTTTTAGGGTTTTCTATTTCAATTTTTCGGTTTTTGCTGATAGTCAAAAATTCTTCTTCTTGGTCAATTCCTAAAAATCTTCTGTTTGCCAAATTGGCTGCGATTCCTGTTGTTGAACTACCTGTAAATGGGTCTAAAATCCAAGCATTTGGCTTTGTCGAAGCCAAAATAAGTCTTGTTAAAACCGACAAAGGTTTTTGTGTTGGATGTTTTCCACAAGATTTTTCCCAAGGTGCAATTGCTGGCAATTTCCAAACATCTTTCATTTGTTTGTCGCCATTAAGTTTTTTCATTAATTCATAATTGAAGTAGTGAGGAACTTTTTCACTTTTCCTTGCCCAAATTATTTGCTCTGTCGAATATGTGAAATATCTACACGAAAAATTTGGTGGTGGATTTGATTTTTCCCAAGTAATTACATTAAGAATTTTAAAACCTAATTCATTGAGTATTTGACCAACGGAAAAAATATTGTGCATTGTTCCACTAATCCATATTGTTGCATCATCTTTCATTTTGTCACGAACCAATGAAAGCCATTTTCTATTAAAGTCATTTATATATTCAAATCCTTCAGATTTGTCCCATTTTCCTTTATTAACACTTACAATTTTTCCGCTCTGAATAGAAAGCCCATTGTTTGACAAAAAGTATGGTGGATCGGCGAAAACCATATCAAACTTATGGTCAAATTGAGGCAAAAGATCCATTGTATCGCCGTGAAGAAGATAAAAATCTTTGTCGCCTGATTTAAAATATGGGTTTATCATAAAAAATATTTTGTGTCAGCTAATTTAGAACATAATATTTACATTACAATATTAATGAAATGATACTTATTGTATGTGGTCTATGAGTTTTATTTTAATGAATTTTAACAAATGAAAAGTGAACTTTTAATCCATTTTGGAGAACGTATCAGAGAGCTTCGTAAAGAAAGAAATTGGTCTCAAGAAACTCTTGCTGAAGGAACAGGATTTCATAGAACTTATATTGGAATGATAGAACGAGGAGAAAGAAATCTATCATTATTAAACATCCAAATATTTGCGAAGACTTTTAAAATAACCCTTCAAGAACTATTTAATTTTTATGAATGAAATTGATTTAACCACGAAAGATTTTCCTTTTGACAGAACTGAATTAAGAAAAAGTATTATAAATATTTTTTTAGATGAATTACCTGGAACAGGAAAAGGAGATTTGTGTAGCAAGTATGAGTATATAGTTTATAAAGGAAATAACAATGAAGTTTATTTAAAACGACCAGCTCAATTCAACAACGGATTTGATTTTACAATTCACGTTAAAGGAATTAATTTCAATCCTAACCGCTATACAACACGTCCGACACATCAAAATATTTTTGATGATTTGAAAAATAAAAAAATAGAAGATCCAAAAATGTATGAGGATTTAATGATAGAGATTGAAAATATTTTTAACGTCCTTTCATTTGATTTAACTAATATAAATTTTACTTCAGGAATTCCCACTGATATTTTGTGCGAAACAATAAAATGGCTTTTTGTTGAGCAAGATGTAACATATTGGAATTTTTCAGGAAGAAATATGTTTTATAATGGAATTTTAGAAATTTAAAAAATGAGAAAATTTAATACTGTTGGTGGAGGAGCGAGAACAAATGTGAATGGTTTGGAATTTGAAGCAAGAACGCATTTGTATGAAGCAATCGAAAAACATCCTGACTTTATTGTTGATGGAAATGAGATCAAAAAGAATAATATAACAGTTGCGTATTACTATGAAAAAAATAGTTTGTACAAGAAATTATTAGAAGTTAAAGGTGTAAAATATAATGAAATCATTTCAAAAAAATTACTACCTGACGGAGCTATTTTGGTAGATAATACTTTATATATAATTGAGAAAAAATTTCAAAATGGTGCTGGTTCTGTTGATGAGAAATTGCAAACTTGTGACTTTAAAAGAAAGCAATATCTCAAATTATTCCTGCCTATAGGAATTAATGTTCAATTTTATTATGTTTTAAATGATTGGTTTAATAAACCATCATATCAAGATGTATTTGATTATATTAGAAGTGTTGGATGTGATTATTTTTTTGAGGAACTTCCTTTGAATAGAATTGGTTTAGAATAATTTTATTGTTTTAAAAGTTGGCAATTAAAAGTTCTGTTAATTTTCCTCTTTTTTCTGGATTCGCATTTATACTTCTTCTTGCATTTACTCTTTGAATGTTGAAATCAGAATATAAGTCGTCAAAGAAATTATCATTTTTGTCTTTCCCTTTCACATCTGAATTGCTTAAAATCCAAGTGTGGTTTAAAGCGTCCAATTTTGAGCAAAAATCTTTTAGGCGAATTTGTTCGCTGTCATTAAATTCATCTTTTGCATACGAATTAAAACTTGAAGTTTCACTTAAAGGCTTGTAAGGTGGATCAAAGTAAAAAAGAGAATTTTCTTTTGAATGATGTAAAGTTACTTCATAATCGCCACAAAGAATTTCAACTTTTTGCAAAGCATTACTTACTGCAAAAATATTTTCTTTGTCGCAAATGGTTGGTTTTTTGTAACCGCCCATTGGAACATTGTACAAATTTTTACTATTCACTCGATATAAGCCATTAAAGCAAGTACGATTTAGAAAAATAAACAAAGCGGCTTGTCCGCTTTGTTCTTCTTTTCTTGTGTTGTATAATTCTCTTTTTTGGTAATAATAGAGTTTTTTGTTTTCTTCATTACCCTCCAAAGAATGAAATTCATTTTGTAAAATTTCAAGTATTGAAATTAGTTCGTTTGGATTTGAAGCAATAGTTTTATAAGTGTTTATTAAGTCTTCGTTGATGTCGTTTATTACAGCCTTTTCAAGTTTTGGAAAATTGTTAAGCATCCAAAATAAAACCGCACCGCTTCCAACAAATGGCTCAATGTATGTAAATTTTTCTTTTGTGATTTCAGTCGGCAAAGTCCGTTCGATGTCGTTTATTAACTGGGTTTTTCCACCTGCCCACTTCAAAAACGGTTTTGCAATTTTAATATTTGTCATTCTAATTTAATTCAGTTTTACGTTTCAAATTTACAATATTTTTCCGTCTTAAAAGTCTGTTTGGAAGTCGATTTTTGTCCGAATGTTAAATTTTTAGTATGTTCGTTTTGGGGTGTCGGCTAACGTCTTGGCACTACAGCGGGTTTGGGACTAAATTAAGCCCTATTTTCGGATTTGCCAAATCATCCCAAGTACAAAACCATCTTTCCATTTAGCCAAATGCCCAAATCCGTTGTAGTGGCTGTTGGCAAATCGGCTTTTCGGTCTAACTTTCACACCGATTTTTAAGTGAAAGTGTTTTAAAATTAATTATTATGATTTCAGGTAAAGCTAAAGAACTATTTTTAAAATGGTTTAAAGAAGAAAAAGAACTAACAGGGTTTGAAAGTAAACCGATATTAACTCAAATTTTTGCATTGAGTGAATGGCTTAAAATTCAAGGATATGCAATATCAACAAAATCAAGTTACTATAATTCAGAATATTCGGCTACGGTTTCTTTTAACGAAGGCGATATTAGCACTGGCGGACTTGACACTTTGGAAAATGCTTTGATAAAAGCTATCGAAATTTCAGTTGATGAATTTAACGATAGATTCTCATAAGCTGTTTGCCAACGTTCCCACGCTTGGCGTCAGTTGCGAGCTTCGGAACTGATTATTTTCCACTAAGATAATATTTCTTGCGAAACGTTAACGTGAATTTACCACAAAATTCGCAATTGCGCCAAACGTGTGTTGGCAGATGTTTTTTTATCTCCACCTTTCATTTGTCCAATTAGGTCGGCTATCAATTATCTTTCGTTTTTCTTCTTCTGTTGGATTTGGTATATAATTTACATCTTCATTTGTAATTATTTTGTCAATGTAATTTGACATCGAAACAGGAAAGTCCATTCCAATGGTACTAATCATATTACCATTTAAAGATGAATTTAATATAAGTATATTTTTGTGAAGTAATCGTGCTACGATTTCATCATCTATAGGCATAGATATTGAATTTTGTCCGCGAAGAAAAAACTCTCTTAAAACGGCTTTTTCTTTATGATCTAATCTTTTTATATTTTCTTGATATTCTTTTTTAAGCTTATTGTACTTGATTTTATAGTCAACTTTTTTAAAACACCAAATTAAAAAATTGACAATTACCAATATTGTCGAAAACAGAAATACTAATCCAATATATTCTGCAAAATGTTCAAATTTATCTAGCCTTAATTTTTTAATAATTTCATCATTTGAGAATAAAAAAATACCAGATGTTACTGAAATAACAATAAAGAATTTAGTAGGTAGTTTTGAAAAATCAAAGAAAGATTTGAAGAAGTCCATATTGTGTGTTTTACCAGTTACCTTTATATTTAATTTTATCTTCCCAAGATTTTCTGTTAAATGCACATTCAACAGTTTTTCTTATAGTTTCTGCATCTTCTTTCGTTATGTCAATTTGATAAAATGTTGTTCGTGTATCAATTCTGATTGTTTTAATAATCTCATTTCTTAATAATTTTTCATTTGTTCCATTATTTATGATTAGTCCAGTATAACCATCACAATTATATTGAAAAACATAATTTGCAGTTTTTATTCTTTTCTCATTTTCAAATAATATGTAAATAGGTTGATAATCATCAATACAACCTTCTCTCGTTTTAAAAATAATTTTTGGATAAGAACCTTTTCGAGTACCAGCAATAACTGTCAGGCTAAACTTTTCAAAATTTAAAGTTTCTGATGATATTGTTGTCTTTTCAGTTACTTCATCGTTTGTAACTGTCATTTCTTCACAAGTTTGTTGACCAAGACAAATTGAATTTATTAAAATCACAATAATTAAAGAAAGTTTTTTCATAAGTAATATTTTCGTTGTTTTTCGGCAAAATATCTGCCAACGTTCCCACGCTTTGCGAGGTTGCGAGCTTCGTAACCGAGTATTTTCTGTTACTACTAAATTTCTTGCGAAAGATAAACGTGATTTTACCACATAATTCGCAATCTCGCAAAACGTGTGTTGGCAGATGTTTTTCTTATTTCACAAGTGTTGTTATTAATTCTTCAAATTTACCTGTTGATTTTCCATTAAAAGTTAAATTTCTTGCTGGACTGTATTGAGAACCTGCAATAAATGAAGTTGCATCTATATTTGTTAGATTTACATTTACAATTGTTTTGCCATTTCCATTATCTTTAATTCGGATATTCCATTCGCCTGTAATTTTCTCAGGTTTTACAGATTGATTATAACCTGAATAAGTAATTTTTTCAATTACAACTGATGCGTTTGGATTTTCAAGTTTTCCTGTTTTGTCTTCAAAACTATAATCATTAATAAATGAAGTTTTTTCAGAAATTATTAGTCCACTACTTTTATCAATTAATTTTATTGATAAACCTTTAGTTGCAAATAAATCTATGATATTTGTCCAAACTTGTTCAAACTTTTTGTCAGATACAACTTCATAAGGTTTGTCCAAATATGTTCCTTTCAAAGGTAAAGGTTGTAAAGTCATACAACTTGTAAGTAAAAGACTTGATGCAAATAAAAATACAGTTTTTAAAATAATTTTTTTCATTTTTTTGATTTTAGATTTATAATTAAGTTTTGTTTAAAGTTCATTTTTTCGTCATTTTCGGTCAAAATATCTGCCAACGTCTCGTGGCTTGGCGATGTGGCGGATTAAGGAAGCCTAAACTTTCGGTTTAAGACTGACTTTGCAAGTACAAAACCAACTTCAAATTAAGCCCTAAACCCGCCATATTGCCAAACCGCTGTTACCTGATGTGCTAATTTTTTATTCAGTTTCGTTATTAAATTCGGTATATGTGTTCGTTTTCATAATGTCAATTTTGAAATCTCCGTTTTTGTCTTTTGTAATTATTACGCTATCAAAACCTAATTTGTCTAACTTTTCCATCGTTGCTAATTCGCCTTCTTTTAACTGCAAAACTCTACGCAATAACCAATCAGACAATGCTTTGTTCGGATTTGTCATCAATGCTTTCGAGTTTTCTTGACAAACTTTTGCAGTAAAAACTTCACCCGTTGGTATTTGTAAGTTAAAATCTTTGTCACGTTTTGGAAAGAAATTTGGATATTTTCTATGCAATTCCGCAGGAATTGGAATGTAAATTTCGCCAAAATCTCGTTTTCTTCCGTTTGCATTCCACTGATTTAAACCGCTACGTTCAAAAATAAATTTCTCTTTTTTCTGAATTCCGTAAAGTGGCAAAATCACATAATTTTCACCTTTTACAAGTTTGTCGGTTGCAGTTTTTAAATTTTTGTTTTCTTCAAAAAGTTCAAGCAACAAAGAATATGGGTCTTCAATTATCTCAATTGGTAATCTAAACGCATTTTGTGGAATTATAAACTTTCTAAAAAGTGTACTTTTTGAATAATTAAATGAATATAAATTGTTTCCATCTTCAAATTGTAAACTTGCTTTGTTGTCTTTTACAGAATGAATATTAGCAACATCAATGATGTTGTAATCGGTTTCATAAAGCAATAATTCTTTTTCTTTTCGTGCAACAATATGATAAAGTGAGTTTTCAATATTGTAAACACGATTAGCTAAATTTATTCTGTCATTTCTAAATTCGCCAAGTTTTAAAGCTAATTCTTTGCCTTTAAAATCCTTTAATGTTCTTGATAATGAATTAAATTCCGCTACTTTTTCTGTGCTTGAATTTCCATTACAAACAAAAGTTTTCAGACCAACTCCAACAGAATTATAATTTGCATCAAAAGCTGTGTCTGAACGTGATAAATTTCCTGCATCAAAACTTCTACAAAAAATATTCTCCGCAACACGATAATTTATGAAAGGAACAGAACTTTCACTAAATAAACCCGAAAGTTTTGAAACTGCTGAAAGCAGTTTCAAATAATTTCCGTTTTTTTCGATGTCAATTTCTGCGAATGATTTCATAAAACATTTATGATTTCGTTACTAATTCGCTCAATTAAAGTTGTAGTTACAGAATTTCCTGCTTGCATATATAATTTACTATTTGCCAAATTTGGCAAAATATAATTTTCTGGATAACCTTGAAACAAAAAACATTCTTTTGGAGTTAATTTTCTAATCCCAAAATCGTCTTTTATTAATGGAACATTGTGTCCGCCTGTTCCCATATTTGCAGTCAAAGTAGGGCAAACATTACTTTTGTTTTCTCGTGCGTAAACTCTACGCCATTGATAAACTGTGTCTTTTGAAACCATTGCTTTTTCCAATTCAGGATAATATTGATGGTCTTTTTGATAATATAAATTGTCTGCTTGTTTTCCTTTTTCCAAAATATCGTGAATAGTTTTTGTCAATTTAATTTCCGAAGGAAATTTAAAATCAGCATAGTTTTCAACTTGATTTGGGTCAAATGCAACTATAAAAATTCGTTCTCGATTTTGAGGAACATTTGCGTGTGTCATTGAGTTCAAAATTTTTGTAAAAACTTTGTAACCTAATTTGTCTTCTAAAACTGAAATAATTGTTTTGAATGTATTTCCGTTATCGTGAGAAACTAAATTTTTTACATTTTCCAAAAACACAACTTTTGGTTTGTGTTTAACAACGATTTGTTCAATGTCAAAAAACAGAGTTCCTCTTGTATCAGCAAAACCTTTTTGATTTCCTGCAATCGAAAATGCTTGGCAAGGAAAACCTGCACACAAAATATCAAATTCTTGTGGAATATAATTTTTAACACGTTCTTTTGTAATGTCGCCAAATGGAATTTCTCCAAAATTTACTCTGTAAGTTTTTTGAGCAGCAATTTCCCATTCGCTTGTAAACACACATTTTCCTCCAACATTTTGCATTGCTAAACGAAAACCTCCAATTCCTGCAAAAAGGTCAATAAATTTGAAAGTATAATTTTGTGGAGTTGGAAACGGAACGTTTTCAACTTCAAAAAGTAGTTGTTGCAAAGCATCTTCTGCAACAATATTTATTTGTTCTTCAACTTGTTTATATTCAACAAAGTTGTTTAAAACTTTAACAGCATCTTTTTTATAATGCTTTGAAACTCCGTTGCGATAATTGTGTAAATAGTGCGTAATTAATGCTTTGTCGTATGGTTCAACAAGTTTTATTTGATAGTTTTTACCATCAAATTCTTCAATACTTATTTTCTCTTTAACTGCTGTCAATTTACTTTTATTTATCGTTTTAGCAAAATTACAATTTAATTTTTAAAATTCGTAAATAAAATATTTCTCGTTTCCGATTTCGTTCTGGCGAAGCAGCATATCAGGTAACGTTCCCTTGCTACACGAGGTTTGGGATTAAGAATTCGTAATCTTTCGGTTAATGACTAATTTTCCAAATACAAGACCATTTTTAAATTAAGCCAAATACCCAAATCTCGTGTAGCAAGTGTTATAAGGCGGTTTTATTGACGGTTTCGTGTTTTTTATTGATTCTAAAACAAAGCTCGTTAAAAATAACGAGCGATGTCTAAATAAAGATAATAACTAAGTCTAGCTTAATTATTTTTTGGCTTCGCATACAATTAAGTATACAAATGCTAAAGCAATAATTGTTTCCATGTTGTCGCAACATTAAAAGTTAAACTTAGATTATCTCAGTAGGCGAGACGCCTTAAAAAAAACCTCGTTTGTAACGTAAGCGAGGTTTTAACCGCAATTAAAATCTAATTGTAATGTTGATTATTTTATCATTTTCGGTTTCGCTTCCGCACCGTTTTAAAGTCGGAAACAATTTTAAAATTAAATATTATGTCAATTTCAAAAGAAACAATAAAAGAAGCTAATACATATCTTTTAAGAATAAATAAACTTCTAAAAAAAGCAGAAAAAATAAATAAAAAACTCAGTCATTTTGATCTCGAAATATTAATCGTTAAAATCGGAAGATATGCTTCTCATAAACTTTAAATAGTAATCATTTCGTATAGTTGTCAATTCTTCCAAATCGCTTTCGGAAAGATTGTTTTCTTTTATAAACTTATCAGATATTTCAGTTATAATGTCTTTTACTTTTTGGTCGTTTTCAATTACGTAATTACTTCTATTAATCATCCCTTTAATAGTAGGGTCTCCGTTATAAGGATTTGAATTAGCGATTTTTGAAATTTCGGACTGTAATAATTCTTTTATTCTTTCCATTTTTAAATTTTCTGTTGTTTTTCGGTTCTTCTAAACTGCCTTATAACGTTCCCTTGCTACAAGATGTTTGGGATTAAAAAAGCCTAAATCTTCGGTTATACACTAAAAATTCAAGTACAAGACCGTTTTTAAATTGAGCCAAATACCCAAATATATTGTAGCAAGTGTTAGGCATTCGGTTCTTTATTTATTACAATTTTCGGTTTAGTTTCTGCACCGTTTTAAAGTCAGAAACACAATTTAAAATTATTTATTATGTCAAATTTATTTAAGTCGGTTTTATGCAAAATAAAAAATTACTTGTATCGAAGTAAACACCAAAAAAATGCAGAATATTCAGAATGCTATCGATGGCAACAACAACTGCTCCAAAAACCAACCAAAGATTTAACCGAAGAAGAGAAACGGCTTGTTTCTGCTGTTCGCTCTTCAGAGCGTCATACTCGTTTTCTTTTCTTTGGGCTTCCAACGTCGCTTGATGATAACCACCATTTTTGATAAAGAACATTCCTTCAAAAGAAATGTAATAATAATTATCAGTTCTAGGAGAATTAAATATAGGATCAGTTGTGTTTTTAGAATTTTGATTTACATAACCATCTTTTACTAATTTAAGTAAAGCCGAATAAAATGTAGAATTATCAATATCTTTTAAAAAATCTGATTTTTTATTTGCATCATTTTTAATAAAAGCAAATGTGTCGTGTTCAGTAATTAAAAGATATTTTAATATTTCGTCTAATATTTTTAGTTCCATAACTTAATTATTTTTATCTGCGTCAGTTCGGTTGAACTGATGCCTAACGTTATGCCACTTAGCGAGGTTGTGGACTTTTGAAAACGAGTACTTTCGGTTGAACGTAAACGTCATTAATAACGGCAATTCCACTAGACCCACAATCTTGCTAAATGGCGGTTGGTGGCAGTTTTTTACTTTTCAGTATAGTAATTCCAAGTCACTTTTGATATGTTTGCAATTATTTCTTCTCCGTCTTTAAATATTTCGGTAGTGTTATGTACAAAAACTGAAATAATTAATCGATTTCCATTTGGTAGTTTGACAATCCCAATGTCATTTATTGCTCCGGTCATTCCTGCTTCATTTGTAAAAGAACTACCTGTTCTATGAGCAACCTCCGTCTTTGATGGCAATTTTCCTTTAATTCTATTTTGTCCTACCGATGTTGCCACCATTGTTTCATAAAGAAATTTAGTAGACTTCTTTGTCAATAGTTTCTTTTCAAGAAAACGATTTAATAGTTGATTTGAAAAATTTGGTGTTATTGTATTTAGAAATTGTGCATCCCAATTTTTGTGCATTCCCTCTTCATCATTTTTTATAATAAAATCCGAATTGCATATAAAATTATCAACGGTCTTTACGCCTCCCACAAGGCGAATTAATATGTCGCATAAATTATTATCGCTTAATGAAACAGTCCATTCTAAAGCCTCTTTAAGAGAAATGGATATATCTCCGTTTGGATATCTTTCTTTGAATGGACTCCAAGTATCTCCTAGCAACTCGTGTTTTTTGATAAAAAGTTTTTGGTTTAATGAAAGTTCACCTTTATCAATTTTATTTAAAACGGTTAAAGCAACATGAAATTTAAAAGCACTAAGCATTGGATATTGTTTGTTTCCATTAAAGCTCAAAGTGTCTCCATTTTCTAAATTCAAGATTGAAATACCTACGTCGGCTTTTTTAGATGAAATAATTTGATTAATTTCTTTACGTAGTTCATCGGTATTTTGGGCGAAAGATTGAACTGAAAGAATGTAAAGACAGGTGAATAATAGCAATTTTTTCATAAATAAATCTATTTCAAAAGGTTACTTTCTTTAACTATTTTTCTAATTTCCTGCTCGAAATAATAAGCAATTTCAAAGTTTTCATTGGCTTGATTTTCCATCACTACTACACTTGTTTTGGTTTTTGGGTAATATAAATTTACTGCAGTAAATCCTTCGCTGGGATGAAAACCAGTATGTCCAATTTCGTAGATGTCGGCTTTATCATTAATTCGCAAACCATAACCGTAACCAATAGGATTTTCACTAAAAAGTTGATGTTTGTTAGTGATAGAATAATTAGTCATCAGTTTGTAAGTGGCTGGTTTTAATAGTTTTCCATTATGCAAACATTCGTTCCATTTGGCTAAATCTGATGCGGTAACAATTAAATGACTTCCCCAATACTTGTCAGGTGTAAAGCTGATTTTTTCAAATTGCGTTATCGTTCCATCTTTTTTTATAAGGTGTCCTTTGGTCAAAAAAATACTATTGGTTTTGTTCGGATAATAGCTATTGTTCATTTTACATTTCTTAAATAATGCCGTTACTAACGTTTCAAAACTTTTTCCACTTTGCTTTTCCAAAACCATTCCAGCGACATAATAACCAACGTTAGAGTAGTTGAATTCTGTACCTGGTTTAAATTTCAAAGGCTTGTCCATACTTTCGCTGTACAAACCCGAAGTATTGTTAAGTAATTGATGAACAGAAACGGTGTCTGCCCAAGAATATTTTAAATCGGGTAAATATTTACGAATAGGTGTCTGCAAATCAATCGTTCCTTTTTCAACTTCTTGTAAGATAAGCGTAGCCGTAAATTGTTTTGCTATCGACATTGTAGAGAATTTGTCGTCGATTTTCAAAGGTGTTTTTTTGTTTAAATCAGCAAATCCGTATGCTTTAGCATATTTCAATTTTCCGTTTTGTTGAATGTAAACTACTCCGTTAAAATCTCTCGGATTTTTAGTTTTTAGTAAACTGTCAATTTTTGTGACGTAGTTGTCTTTTTGTTGTGCTGATAAATTGCAACTTGTAAATAGAATTGTTGTTGCAAGTATTGTTAGTCTAAAAAATTGTTTCATTTATGTTCTAATAATTGTTTAATATTAATGTTTGTCCTGTGTTTACGGTTCGGCAAAATTGCCACCAACTTGTATATATGCGAAGCAAACCTTCGTGTGTACACCCAAATTTGGGTAGATTGGCGAAGGTTTGTTTCGCTTTTTGTTTTTTCAAATATAGTAAATTTCTCTTATAAATCATCAAACGGACTTTTAATTTGTTGCAAACTTTTCGTACTTACGTGCGTGTAAATTTCGGTAGTTTTACTGCTGCTATGCCCTAGTAATTCTTGAATGTAGCGTAAATCGGTACCACTTTCTAGTAAGTGTGTAGCAAAACTATGTCGCAACCAGTGCAAAGTGGCGGGCTTTGTTATTCCTGCTTTTTTAAGTGCCTGTTTCAATATCAGTTGTAAACTTCTGGCATCATAGGGTTGACCTTTGATTTGTCCTTCAAATAAGTACTTCATGGGTTTGTGCATGATATAATATTCCCGAAGCATTTCTAAAATTTTGGGCGACAATGGGGCAATGCGATCTTTTTGACCTTTAGCTTTTTTAAGTAAAACCAAGTTTCTTTTGGAATCGATATGAACGGGTTGCAGTGCTAATAATTCACCACAGCGCAAGCCACAACTATAAATCAAGGAAAGCATTGTTTTGTGTTTGAGGTTGCTGTGGGCATTCAAAATTAGTTTTACTTCTTCTTTGCTTAATACATTGGGTAATACTTTGGCGCGTTTTGGTCTATGTATTTTGTCAATGTCAATTTTAGTGTCCATTACTATTTTAAAAAAGAGTTTGATGGCGTTTACAATTTGGTTTTGATAGGATTCAGACAGGTTTTTATGTAGGATGTAATTGTTATTGAATAGGATTACATCATTATTGTCAATGTCGGGGATGTTTTTTTCTGGAAAAAAGAGCAAAAATGTTTTTAGGGCCTCAGAGTAGGTGGTTATGGTGTTTTGGCTATACCTTTTGGATTGCAGCCATTGTTTGAATTTTTCTAAATAATGAATTGCTTCTAGAGAAATTTGCTGTGTGGGGTCTGCTTGAATTTGAAACTGGATTCGGTTTTCAATAGTATCGGGTATGTGCCACAGTTTTTTTTGTTGGCTCCATCTAGCGCCGCTTATTTGCTTGACTTGTTGAATAAGATCTGGGTTTTTTTCAAAATAGAGAGCAATTCTATTTTCGTCTTTATGTTTTAAGGGTGCTGCTTTCCAGTTCATTGTGTCTCTTTTTTGGGGTTTAAAGATACAATTTTTTTAAGATTTTTACTCCATCTTGTAGAATTAAGGAGCGTCTTTTTTTTGTGTAAGGGATGATCCCGAGACTTCGGGAGGTATCCTTGTAGTGTAACGGAAAGATAAAGCCGAAAGCCCGACCCGAAGTTTTTACGTAGGGGTACACCCAAAAGGAATTGAATGCTATTTTGTGGGAATGTAGTGTAGGAAGGTGTTTTTTGATTTGGATTTTGTTTTTTTACCAGTACCAAAAAAAATCCCACCGAAGTGGGACTCTTAAAATGTGGATTGATTTATAAGATTTCGGTTTCTGAAACGGCATGAATTAATTTTTTATTTACAAATTCATCCATCCCCAATGCAGAAAGTTCTCTACCATAACCTGATCTTTTTGTTCCGCCAAAGGGTAAACTTTCGTTTGATTTTGTGGGTTGATTGATGAAAACCATTCCAGAATCGATTTGTTTGGCCATATTTTTTGCTCTTTCCATGTCTTTTGAAAAAATGGAACTTCCTAAACCAAATCGAGTAGCATTGGCCAATTCAATGGCTTCTTCATCATTTTTTACGCGGTAAAAACTGGCTACGGGACCAAATAATTCTTCTTGATACGCGAGCATATCTGGTTTTAAATGTGTTAAGATGGTAGGTTGCATGAAAGCGCCTTTTAAATTTGCTTGCTTTCCACCAGTAACAACCGTTGCACCTTGTTTTATGGTGGTGTTTACTTGGTCTAATAAGGTGTCTAGGGCATCTTGACTGGATAATGGCCCCAGTTGTGTTTCTTTGTCCATGGGATCGCCCAGTTTTAAGGCTTCCATTTTTTGAGTGAATTTTTCTAAAAATTCATCGGCTACTTGCTCTAAAACGATAAATCTTTTTGAAGCCACGCAGCTTTGTCCGTTATTGATCATTCGGCCTTTAATTGCTAAGTCGGTTGCACGGTCAATATCGGCATCTTCCAAAACAATAAACGGATCATTTCCGCCCAGTTCTAGTACTGATTTTTTAATGTTTTTCCCAGCAAATTGTGCAAGTGATGCGCCTGCTTTTTCACTTCCGGTTAAACAAGCACCTTGAATTTTTGGGTTTTCAATTAGTTTCTCAATCTTTTTGGAAGATAAAAACAAGTTGGTGTATAAACCTTTTGGAGCTTGTATTTCAGTAAAAATATCTTGAAATGCTTGTGCACATTGCGGCACGTTTGAGGAATGTTTGAGTACAATGGTATTACCAATCATTAAATTTGGAGCAACAACGCGGGCAACTTGATAGAAAGGAAAATTCCAAGGTTCAACTGCAAGAATAACACCAATAGGTGCTTTGGTCAAAACGGCTTCGCCTACTGCAGTAGTTATTTTTTGATCGGCTAAAAATTCAGCACCATTTTTGGCATAATATTCAAAAATATTGGCGCAATATTCAATTTCATATTCTGATTGTCCAATTAATTTCCCCATTTCGGTGGTGATCATTTCAGATAATTCTTTCTTTTTTGATCGAAAGGTGGCAGCAATTTTATGTAGTAATGCTGCACGCTCTTCGTAGCTTGTTTTTTTCCAGTCTAAGTAAGCGTCATGTGCATTGTCAATTGCTTGTTCTAAATGGGAATCTGTAATTTCGTCAAACGTTTTTAGCGTTTCTAAAGTATATGGATTAACGGATTTGATAGCCATAATTATGTTTTTAAGGGATTATTTGGTGTCGCTTTCGCTGTAAAAATTATTTTCTTCGTCTTCACTGCCCACTTGTTCTTGAGCGTCATCCAATTCTGAACCGGGAATGTCTAAATCACTTCCAATTCCTTGTGTTGGCAGCGCATTTTCGTCTCAAAGTTCTGGTTTATTTTCTAATTTCTTATTATTCGGAATCGCATCTATATCCATTTCTTTGTCTTGGTCCAATTGAACAAAAATATCTTCGGTGGCTGGATACTCTAATTTTTCCAGGTTTTTCTCAATAGTGCTTTTAGAACTTTCGGCAGCAACCTTAGTGGAATCCTTTTTCATGATTTCTATGTTTTATTTTTTTGTAATTCGGCTAATAATCCAAACGATCACTGCTATTAAGGCAATGACTATAAATATGCCCACTCCCATTCCTGCTTTAAAGATACCTTCTACTACCGAGCAACTTGTAAAAAAGAATGAAATTGGAACTAACGGAATGATTTTTTTGAGTACCGTTTGCATGATTTTAGGGTGTTTAAATACTACTCCAAAGATCAGTATTTTTTACTTTAAGAGTGTTACAGCATTTCTTAATTAAGTTGTAATATTCTTGTCATAAGTGCTATTATTCATTCAAAATAAGAAATCAGTATTAAAAAAGCAGAATTAGGTATTCCCAAATTGTAATTCTGTTATCTTTGCCAACAGTAAAAAAGTTATATGAAGTTTGATTTATTAAAAAATGATCCGCTATCTAAGGCCAGAGCGGGAACAATTACAACAGATCACGGTGTGATTGAAACGCCAATTTTTATGCCTGTAGGTACTGTGGCCTCTGTAAAAGGAGTACACCAAAGGGAATTAAAAAACGATATTAATCCAGATATTATTCTGGGAAATACCTATCACTTATACTTGCGTCCGCAAACTGAAATTCTTGAAAAAGCAGGTGGTTTGCATAAGTTTATGAACTGGGATCGCAATATTTTGACTGATTCTGGTGGGTACCAAGTATATTCTTTGAGTGCCAATAGAAAAATTAAGGAAGAGGGAGTTAAGTTTAAATCCCACATTGATGGTTCTTACCATTTTTTTACGCCTGAGAATGTTATGGAAATTCAGCGAACTATAGGTGCTGATATCATCATGGCATTTGATGAGTGTACACCTTATCCTTGTGATTACAATTATGCCAAGCGCTCTATGAAAATGACGCACCGCTGGCTAGACCGTTGTATCAATCACCTGGATAAGCTTCCGTTTAAATATGGGTATGAGCAAACTTTTTTCCCAATTGTTCAAGGAAGTACGTATAAAGATTTACGAAGACAATCAGCAGAATATATTGCCAATTCTAACCAACAAGGTAATGCCATAGGCGGTTTATCTGTAGGGGAACCAGCTGAGGAAATGTACGCCATGACCGAAGTAGTGTGTGAAATATTACCTGAGGATAAACCAAGATATTTAATGGGTGTGGGAACGCCAATTAACATTCTTGAAAATATTGCGTTGGGTATTGACATGTTTGATTGTGTGATGCCTACACGTAACGCCCGTAACGGAATGTTGTTTACGGCTCATGGTACCATAAACATTAAAAATAAAAAATGGGAAGCTGATTTTTCAGTCATTGATGAAATGGGAATCACCTTTGTAGATACAGAATATACGAAAGCGTATTTGCGTCACCTTTTTGCAGCAAATGAGTACTTAGGAAAACAAATTGCTACCATTCACAATCTTGGATTTTACATGTGGTTAGTGCGCGAGGCTAGAAAACACATCTTAGCAGGAGACTTTAAACCTTGGAAAGAGATGATGGTTAAAAACATGAGCCAACGACTATAAAATAATTATGAATTATAAATTATGAATTATCATGTAGTTCATAATTTATAATTTATAATTCATAATTTAAATTATGCTTACAATAATAGACAAATACATTCTTAAAAGATATTTAGCCACATTTGCGGTTATGTTGTTGTTGTTTATTCCAATAGGGATTGTGGTGGATGTATCTGAGAAGATTAATAAAATGCTTGAAAACAAGGTTCCTATTCTTGAAATAGCGCTTTACTATTACAATTTTACGGTTTATTTTGCCAATTCTCTTTTTCCTATATTTTTGTTTTTATCGGTGATTTGGTTTACCTCAAAACTTGCCAATGATACTGAGATTATAGCTATACTGAGTTCGGGTATTTCCTTTACCCGATTTTTGAGGCCTTACATTATGGGTGCTTTTATAGTGTCTCTATTTGTACTGTTGATGGGATTTTTTGTGGTACCATCTGCTAGTGAAGGCTTCAATAATTTTAGGTACATGTACTTAAGAGGAGGCGGTAAAGAGGCCATGAGAGGTGATAATACCGATGTGTACAGGCAAATAAATGATACCGATTTTATTTATGTAAACAGTTTTAATACCGATACCAAGACGGCTTTTAATTTTTCACTAGAGCGTTTTAAAAACGATAAACTGGTACATAAAATTACAGCGAGTAGAATTACTTGGAACCCAAAAGACAGTACCTACTCTATGTATGATTATACTAAAAGAACAGTAGGCCCACTGAATGATGTCATTATAAAACTCCCAGAAAAGAAAGCCGTTTTTGAATTTGACTTAGAGGATTTAACCCCTGTAGTGTATATAGCGGAGACCTTAAGTTTAGGTAAACTGAATGCTTTTATAGACAAAGAACGCGAGCGAGGTTCTTCAAACATAAATGTATATCTCGTAGTATTGTATAAAAAATATAGTGTACCCATTTCAGCATTTATTTTAACCATTATTGCAGTCGCTGTTTCTTCTATGAAACGAAGAGGAGGCATGGGAACCAATCTAGCCATAGGAATTGCAATTGCTTTTTCATTTGTATTTTTTGATAAAATCTTTGGGGTACTAGCAGAGAAGTCCAGTATTCCGCCATTACTAGCCGTATGGCTGCCCAATATTGTTTTTGGAATATTAGCCATTTATTTACTACGCAATGCAAAACGATAATTTAAAAAGTTATTTAAACCTCCATTTAATTGTTTTTATCTGGGGTTTCACTGCCATTTTGGGCGCTTTAATTACTATATCTGCTGATGCATTGGTATGGTTCAGGATGTTATTTGCAGGGATTTTTATAGCCGCTTTTTTAGTGATTTCAAAAAAATCTTTTAAAGTTCCGGTAAAGTCATTATTGAAATTAATGTTTGTTGGACTTTTAATCGCCTTGCATTGGATCTTTTTCTTTAAAGCCATTCATGTCTCAAATGTATCCATAACATTATCGGTGTTTTCACTAGGTGCTTTTTTTGCATCCATATTGGAGCCCTTGTTTTACGGTAGAAAAGTTTTATGGTACGAAGTTTTTTTTGGACTCATCATCATAGCGGGGTTAGCCTTAATTATGCAAGTAGAAATCAACTATCTTGATGGGATGCTGTATGCACTTGTGTCAATATTGCTAGGTGTTTTATTTACCTTGATGAACGGTAAATTAATCGCTAATCATGATCCTTCGGTTATTTCTTTTTATGAGTTTGTAGCTGGAGTTGGATTTATATCTGCCTACTTTTTTATAGAAGGAAAGTTTACAGCCGCTTTTTTTGAAATGACAGTAAACAACTGGATTCTAATATTAATACTTGCCTCAGTGTGTACCGCTTATGCTTTTACCGCCTCGGTTAAAGTAATGCAAAAACTCACGCCTTATACCGTGATGCTTACCACAAATTTAGAGCCTGTTTACGGGATAATCTTGGCTTATTTTATTTTGGGTGGCAAAGAAAAAATGAGTTTTGAGTTTTACATTGGCGCCATAATAATTGTCATTACTGTGATACTTAATGGAGTGATCAAACACTACCAGAAATCCAAAACAGCATAGCTTTTGGCATGCTTTAGGAATCAAAATTTTTCACATAAATAGTAAATTAACCTTTTTGAACGATTTAAAATTTTATATTTGCTGTTCGAAATAAAAACAAAAACGCAAAAATCCTATGGAATATTTAGATTTTGAGCTTCCAATAAAAGAACTTGAAGAGCAATTGGACAAATGTCTTATTATTGGTGAAGAATCAGATGTTGATGTAACGAATACTTGCAAACAAATCAGCAAGAAACTAGAAGAAACTAAAAAGAATATTTATAAAAATTTAACGGCTTGGCAACGTGTTCAGCTATCTAGACACCCAAATAGGCCTTATGTTTTAGAGCATATTACGAATCTTACCAAAGGTACTTTTTTAGAGCTTTTTGGAGATAGAGGGTTTAAGGACGACAAAGCCATGATAGGTGGTTTGGGGCAAATTAATGGACAATCATTCATGTTTGTTGGTCAACAAAAAGGGATCAATACTAAAATGCGTCAGTTTCGTAATTTCGGGATGGCAAATCCAGAAGGTTATAGAAAAGCGTTGCGCTTGATGAAAATGGCCGAGAAATTTGGTATCCCAGTAGTGACACTTATTGATACTCCGGGAGCTTATCCAGGACTTGAGGCCGAAGAGCGCGGACAAGGAGAAGCTATTGCGAGAAACATTTTTGAGATGATTAACTTGAAAGTGCCAATTATTACTATTATTGTAGGTGAAGGTGCTTCAGGTGGCGCATTAGGAATAGGAGTAGGGGACAAGGTATACATGATGGAAAACACATGGTACTCGGTTATTTCGCCAGAATCTTGTTCGTCTATTTTATGGAAAAGTTGGGAGTACAAGGAACAAGCCGCCGATGCTTTGAAACTGACTTCAGCTGATATGAAGAGGCAAAAATTAGTTGATGATATCATACCAGAACCGCTAGGTGGAGCTCATTATGATAAAGAAACTACCTTTAAAACAGTAGAGCAGTATATCTTAAAAGGCTATAATGAACTGAAAGACTTATCAACAGCTGATCTTATAGCTCAGAGAATGGAGAAATACAGTAAAATGGGAGAGTTTAAAGAATAAAATCTTATAAATTTATAGTTCATCCGTCTCGTACTAAAACCTAGGTCGAGACGGATTTTTTTTGGGTTATGAACAAAAAATAGTTGGTTATCAACATTTTTTTGTAACAACTCATCACTGATTTTTTTTAAATTTATGTTACTTTCGCGTTATGGAAAATTTCAGAAATATTAATCCTGTAAAGGTTGATAAAAGCACAATAATAAGCTTAGAAAAAGGAAAATTGCAGCCTCAAGTACTTGAACTAGAGGAAGCTGTTCTAGGCGCAATGATGATTGATAAAAAAGGGGTTGATGATGTAATTGATATTTTGCAACCTGATGCTTTTTACAAAGAAGCACACAAGCATATTTTTGAAGCCATCGTTCAATTGTTTACTGAGACACAACCTATAGATTTATTGACGGTATCGGCTCAGCTGAAGAAAAACGCAAAACTAGAGTTGGCCGGTGGCGATTTTTATTTAATCCAGCTTACGCAAAAGATATCCTCATCAGCACATATTGAATTTCACTCTAGAATTATACTTCAAAAATTTATTCAACGAAGTTTAATTCGGATTTCAACTGAAATTATTGAAGATTCTTATGATGAAACTACAGATGTTTTTGATTTATTAGATAGAGCTGAATCTAAGCTTTATGAAGTTACTCAAGGAAACATAAAACGAAGTTCAGAAACAGCACAAAGTCTTGTACTGCAAGCCAAAAAACGTATTGAAGAAATTGCAGGTCAAGAGGGATTAAGTGGTGTAGCCACTGGTTTTGATAAGCTAGACAAAATTACTTCAGGATGGCAGCCAAGTGATTTAATTATTATTGCTGCAAGACCTGCTATGGGAAAAACAGCATTTGTATTGTCAATGGCTAGGAATATGGCTATTGATTTTAAAATGCCGGTTGCCTTATTTTCTTTAGAGATGGCATCGGTGCAATTAATTACACGTTTAATTTCATCCGAGACTGGATTATCATCTGAAAAATTGCGTACAGGTAAATTAGAAAAACACGAGTGGGAGCAATTAAGTACCAAAGTTAAAAATTTAGAAAAAGCACCTCTTTTTATAGATGATACTCCTTCGCTTTCCATTTTTGATTTACGTGCCAAAGCAAGACGTTTGGTATCGCAACACGGAATTCGAATCATAATTGTAGATTATTTGCAATTAATGACTGCAGGAGGTAGTGGTAAAGGTGGCGGAAACAGAGAGCAAGAAATATCTACTATTTCCCGAAATTTAAAAGCATTGGCTAAGGAGTTGAACGTTCCCGTTATTGCGCTTTCTCAACTTTCGCGTGCGGTAGAAACCCGTGGTTCTAGTAAACGTCCGTTACTGTCTGATTTACGTGAATCTGGAGCTATTGAGCAGGATGCTGATATTGTATCCTTCTTGTACCGTCCGGAGTATTATAAAATTGACGAATGGGATGATGACGAAGCTTCGCCAACCACAGGTCAAGCCGAAATCATGATTGCAAAACACCGTAATGGTAGTATAGAAAACGTGAGACTTAAGTTTATAGGGCATTTAGGTAAATTTGACAACTTGGAGGATTATAGTGGCGGCTATGATGATTTGCCTTCTAGTATGAACCAAGACGACAATCCTTTTGTTACAAAAAATTTGCCATCAGCTAATGAAGCTTTTGGAAGTAATTTTAATGATGATGAAGATGATAGTGATGTACCCTTTTAATGGTGTATCGTAAGTATATAAAAATGCCCTCAAATGAATATTTTTGAGGGCATTTTTTTTGGTAAAATTATCATTACATTATTAATGAAATTATAATGTTCTTTTTTGAAAAAAAATAAATATCTTAGCACTGCTTATTTAATACAGTAAGTACTATAAACTAACTTATAAAAAAACAATTATGGACAACGAAAATTTTGGAGAATCAATTGAAGTTTCATTACAAACTGCTGAAAAGTGGACCAAAGCTTTTAGAGGTAAGCAAGAATTAGAAGGAAATAAAAAGAAAGTAGATGCTTTTTTAATTCCAAGAGAAAGTCTTGAAGCGGTATTAGCTCTTAAAACAGATGCTGTGCGTGCCTACCTTGGGATTAATAATAAAAAAGAAGAAACACTTATCTTTGTAGGAGCAAATAGAGACGAAAAAGGTATTTACAGAGATGTTTTTGGAACTTCGAAAACTGCTGTCGAGGGTAATTCAGATGAAGGTGGTATTGTGTATGATGCTTCAAGACCTTGCCCTCCACACGGCGACCCAGACAGTCCATTACAAAATTAATAGGAATGGGTTTAATTTTAGTATATATAGGATATTTTCTATTAGTACTAAATTTTATTTTATACTGGGGAGGTTTTTCTAAACATGGGAAAACCTTCCAATATCTTACTTATTATCTAACAGTTTTAGTTATTGTACAAGTAAGTATGGAAATTTTAGTATTACAAAGTAAAAATAACTTATTTCTAATTCATGCATATTTTATCGGACAGTTTTTTTGTTTGGGTTTTTTTTACAAATCATTAATGAAGACTAAAGCACAAGTTGCTATAATAAAATACACTATGATTGTGGGTTCTTTATTGTTATTGCTGGATTATTGCTTCTATCCTGAGCAATTTTTTAAG
This sequence comes from Flavobacterium sp. I-STPP5a, assembly GCF_009764685.1. Classification (GTDB taxonomy): domain Bacteria; phylum Bacteroidota; class Bacteroidia; order Flavobacteriales; family Flavobacteriaceae; genus Flavobacterium. The sequence continues at coordinate 40,939 of NZ_VHLM01000030.1, forward strand.
TTTAATTTATTTGAAATTGCTCTTACTTCATTGCTTGTAGTTTTGTATGCCGTCATGCATTTGTACAACATGTTGTTAGAGAATAAGGAGTATTATTATTTAACCATAGGAATAATTTTATATTTACTGGCAAGTACCGTTTTGTTTTTTGTAGGAAACTTAACAATAGGTTTGAGTGTTGAATTTAAGTTATTGACTTGGAACGTAAATTATTTTTTAATAATTTTTTTTCAATTGCTTATTTTAGTTGAATGGAAAAAAAGTTTTTCTAAAAAAGTATTAAAAAGTAACCATGAAAGGAAGTCAAATATATGAAAAAGAGATTGTTGCAATAATATTGTATACGTCTCTATTTTTTATACTGCTAGCTGTAGGTCTAATCGTTTTTTTTTATTTTTCTCGTAAACGAATAATCAAAAAAGAATTAGAGAAAAAAGATTTAGAAATTCAATTTAAACAAGATCAAATTCAAGCCGTAATTTTAACTCAAGAAGAAGAAAGAAAAAGAATTGCTCAGGATTTGCATGATGATATAAGTTCAAAATTGAATGTGGTAGCCTTAAACAGTCATTTGTTAAACAGTCCTAATTTGACTGTGAACGAAGTTCAGGAAATAACGCAAAATATAATTGAGTTAACAGGCAAGGCATTGGACAGCTCTAGAAAAATTGCACACGCGTTGCTACCGCCTGTTTTGGAAAAATTTGGTTTACACGCAGGAGTCGAAGAATTGTGTTTAGAGTTTAGTACTTCAAAGGCTGTAAATGTAAATTACAGCTCTAGAACAGCATTCAATATAGCAGAAAATGGTCGTCATTTACATGTGTTCAGGATTTTACAGGAACTAATGAATAACTCTTTGCGTCACGGCAAAGCTACTAAGATTGCTATTCTTTTTGAAGAAATAGAAAATAGAAAGCAATGTACGTATACGGATAATGGAATTGGTTTTGTAATCGATAGTTCTGATAATATGAAAGGATTAGGGATGAAAAACATTGAAAGCCGAATTGCTTTTTTGAAAGGTGCTATGGATGTAAAATCTGCGCCAAACGAAGGAGTTACAATAATTTTTAATTTTGACTAATGAAAAATAGTATTAAAATTATTATAGTGGATGATGAAATTCTTTTTAGAAAAGGAATTTCATTTTTATTGGATAGAGAAAAAAACATTGATGTAATTTATGAAGCTTCAAGTGGCGGAGAGCTCTTGGGTTTTCTTGAAAGCAATCAGGACAATCATCCCGATATTATCATAATGGATTTGAAAATGCAGGGTATAAATGGTGTAGAGGCTACAAAAATAATTCATACCGTTTATCCTGGTATAAAAATTATTGCTTTAACAAGTTACAATACAAAATCTTTTATATCAAATATGATTTCTGTAGGGGCAGTGGCTTACTTAGTAAAAAACACAACTCCACAAGAACTTTTGATAACGATAAACGAAGTAGCTACAAGAGGATATTACTACACAGATTACATTATGAAGGTAATTCAAGAGGATATTTCAATGGTGAAAAAAACCAAGTGTTTATTAGACTCTAATTTTTTAACTACTAGGGAAATTCAAGTTTTGAAACTTATATGCGATCAAAAAAGTAGTACAGAAATAGCAGACGATTTGTTTATTAGTCCAAGAACTGTTGAAGGACATAGAAATAATTTACTTTTAAAGACAGAGTCAAGAAATATTGCAGGTTTAGTATTGTTTGCAATTCAAAATGATATAATGAGTATGGAGTAGTATAATTTAAAAGCTAAAAATGTACAGAAGTTCTAAACGAATTTGTTTTTATTAATTATTATTGAAATGAAGAGGTTTGTTGCATTTTTTGACTAATAAATAGTTTCATAGTTTCTTCAAGCTGCTCGTTTAGTAGTTCGCTATCATAATAATTGAGTATAGTTTTTTTTAAGGTAATACTTTGTATTGCAAAATGAATCCTATAATCCATTTCTTGTATAGACATTGTTTTTACAAACTTAGAGTGGAAGGGATTCACAAAATAACTTAAACCCAAACGCATTGTTGATTTTTTTAAAATCCCAAACTCAATATCATTCAAAGAAATTTCAGTACGTGCAATTCGTATCCTTTTTAAATTATACCTGCTGTTTAAGTCAATATTTTCTTTTTTCATGATTAAAAAGTAGGCGTAATAAATATTGATCCAAAATGTTTTTTTTAGATCATCTGTATTTAAACTTTTTTCCAATTTGTCAGCACGAGTAAAATATAGCTGACGTCTTAACAAACTTGTATCTCCGTTTGCTTGCACTACGGATAAAATTTTAGCAGATAAAGAGGTGTGATAATTTTTCAAAATTTACGTATTAACATTATTAATTTATGCGAGGTATTGAAAACACAACACGTAAAATAAGATTATGAATATGACCAGTAAGCATAAACCTATTTTTTTTAAAACATTCAAAGGATTTATTGGTGTATTATTGAAATTGTTATTCCAAGTTTCATTTTTCATGGTTAGTTTTTTAATATGCTGTGCAAGTTAAGTTTAAACCTATAATTGATAATGCGTAGTTTTACGTGTTTTTATTCTTGCAGTTAAATTAAATAGTTAAATTATTTAACTAGGAGTAGCTTAGTTACTATATTTGGGTTATAAATAGATTTAACATGCTAAAACGTTTTATTATTCTTGTATTATTTTTGTTGTCTTGTACCATGAAGGCTTCCTTTTTATTGTTACCAATGGATGAAACGGTTCAAAAAAACCATTTAAAAGCATACGGAATAACATTTTGGTGTTTGAATAAAAATTATAAAGCTAGTTGGTTGCTGAATTATAGAGGTGGTTCTTTTTTGTTGCCAGACGCTGACGAGATTAGAAAAGAATGCCAGATCCGTGGGGTGAGTTTTGAAATTCTTTCAGATCAAGAACAAGCCACTATTTTAAGTGAAATTTCCAGTCCATCACAAAATATGGAATCAGTAGTTCTTGAAAAAGCGCCTAAGATTGCAGTGTATACCCCAAAAGGGAAACAACCTTGGGATGATGCTGTAACGCTTGTGTTAACTTATGCGGAGATTCCGTTTACGCCTATTTATGATGAAGAGGTTTTATCTGATCAATTATTGCTTTATGATTGGTTGCATTTACATCATGAAGATTTTACGGGACAGTATGGGAAATTTTACAATGCCTTTAAGAATGTTCCGTGGTATATCGAGCAAAAGAAAGGAGCTGAACTGCTTGCAACCAAATTAGGGTACACAAAAGTTTCACAACAAAAAGGAGCTGTTGCTAAAAAAATTAGAGATTTTGTTATTGGTGGAGGATTTATGTTTGCCATGTGTTCAGCCACAGATAGCTTTGATATTGCACTAGCAGCAGATGGTGTTGATATTTGCGAGGCTATGTTTGATGGAGATGCTAGTGAAGGCAATTATCAAACGAAGATGAATTACAGCAGTTCGTTTGCTTTTAAAGATTTTACGTTAGAACGCAAACCAGAGGTATATGAATTCTCAGATATTGACATGACACCTAAACGTAGAATACCTGTTGATAAAGATTATTTTACACTTATGGAATTTTCAGCAAAATGGGATCCCATTCCTAGTATGTTATGCCAAAGTCATACGCAACTAGTAAAAGGATTTATGGGGCAAACTACTGCTTTTGATGCTGGATTGATAAAATCAAATATTTTAGTCATGGGAAGCTGTGAATTAAATGGTGAGGCAAGGTACATTCATGGTCAAAAAGGGCAAGGAATGTTTACTTTTTATGGAGGTCATGATCCTGAGGATTTTCAGCACCAAGTGGGTGATCCACCTACTGTATTGGATTTGCATCCAAATTCTCCTGGATACCGCCTGATATTGAACAACGTATTGTTTCCGGCTGCCAAAAAGAAAAAATTGAAAACGTAAATAGTATTGAAAACAAAAAAACCAGTCTTGTGAACTGGTTTTCTGTTTTTTTAGCCCTGATGGCAGTGGCATCTCCCGATTTTGAAAAACAAGGCTTTTTTGCCGTAGTTTTTTAAGCGGGAATATAACGGACAGCAGGAATAGCTCCAAGAAAAAAAGAAATTAAAACGTCTCTTTTTCGTTTTCTTTGTCAAGGTATTCTTGAACTATTTCAATGGCATTGGTCACTACATCACTCAATGCGGTTATAAAACTGCCCTCTTCGGCGCAATTGATAGCGTGTTTTATGGCTTCAGTTTCTTTTGGAATAATTTCGTAGGTAACATCTTTACCTGAGGTTTTAATACCTTCAAGAATTAAATTGATAATTTCTTCTTCGGTTCTGCCTCTTAAAAACTTTTCTTGTCTGATGATAATGTGATCAAACATGCACGCTGCAAGGTAGGCACATTCTCTAATATCTTCATCTCTACGATCTCCTACGCCTGCTATAATTCCTATTTTTTTGGATGCAGTTACGCTTTCCAAATAATCAGCAACTCCTTTATATCCACATGCATTGTGTGCGAAATCAATAAGCACTTTGAATTTTTTAAACTCGAAAATATTCATACGTCCAGGCGTTTGCGCAGCACTGGGAATAAATGTTTTTAAGGATTGACTAATATCACCCGTTTTGAATCCCCATAAATAACTGGCTAAGGTTGCAGCAAGAACATTGGCAATCATGAATTTAGCTTTTCCTCCTAATGTTAGCGGGACTAGTGTAACTTTTTCCACTCTTATTTTCCATTCCCCCTTTTTAATGGTTATAAAACCATTTTCATAAACGGCTACTGTTTTTCCTTCAGCGCATTGTTTTTTTATGAATTCGCTATTTTCATTTAAACTAAAGTAGGCTACATTACACTGGAGTTCTTTTGCAATTTTAATGCAATGTTCATCATCTCCATTTAAAACTGCCCATCCATTCTTTTTAACGCTCCTAACCACAGTTGCTTTTACTCTGGCAAGATCACTCAAGGTGTGTATGTCACTTAAACCCAAGTGGTCTTCTTGAATATTTGTAATAATACCAATATCGCAACGGCTAAATCCTAATCCAGATCTCAGGATTCCGCCACGTGCTGTTTCTAGCACTGCAAATTCTACAGTAGGATCTCTTAGAATATACTCGGCGCTTAATGGTCCTGTTGTATCACCTTTTTCCATCATGTGGTTTTGCACATAAATACCATCAGATGTGGTAAAACCAACTTTGAATCCATTGTTTTTTACAATATGTGCAAGGAGTCGGGTAGTGGTCGTTTTACCATTTGTTCCTGTCACCGCAATAATAGGAATTCTACATGATTTTCCGGGCGGATATAACATGTCAATCACTGGAGCGGCAACGTTTCTTGGCAATCCTTCTGAGGGAGCCAAATGCATTCTAAAACCTGGTGCTGCATTAACCTCTAGAATAACTCCGCCATTTTCTTTTAAAGGTTGTGTTAAATTCTCGGCCATGATATCAACTCCGCATACATCAAGTCCTATAACTCTAGAGATACGCTCTGCTAGAAAAATATTTTCAGGATGCATCATATCAGTCACATCAACTGATGTGCCTCCAGTACTTAAATTTGCAGTTGATTTTAAAAATACGGTTTCACCATTGTTAGGAATGGTTTCAAGTGTGTAGTTTAGTTTTTCTAGTAAATCTTCGGTATCACGATCAACATCAATTTGAGTTAATACATTTTCATGACCATAGCCTCTCCTTGGATCTAAGTTAGTAGTATCTATTAATTGCTGTATGGTATCAACGCCATTACCTACAACATGAGCCGGTACTCTTTTTGCTGCTGCTACTAGTTTATTGTCTATGACAAGAACTCTAAAATCAAAACCTGTGATAAATTTTTCTACAATCACCCGTTTGCCATAGGTTTGAGCAAATGCAAGTCCTGATACAGCATCTTCCCAATTGGTTACGTTTATAGAAGCGCCTTTTCCGTGGTTGCCTCCCAATGGTTTAAGCACAATAGGATAGCCTATTTTTTTGATCACATCGGCTAGGCTTTCTTCATCAACACAAATACTTCCGCTGGCTACAGGAATAGAAGCATTCTCTAGCATTTTTTTTGTTTGTTCTTTATTGCAAGCTATATCAACTGCTATACTGCTTGTTTTGCAGGTAATTGTAGCTTGAAAGCGCATTTGGTTTATGCCATATCCTAATTGTACTAATGAGTTAGTTCCTAGACGTATCCAAGGAATATCACGCGAAACGGCCTCATCTACAATACTCCCTGTACTTGGTCCTAACCGAACGCGTTCTCTAATTTCACGCATTTTTTGCAAGTCGGCATCAATATCATATTCCTTACCCGCAATTAAGGCTTCGGCAATTGCCACTGAAGATTCGGCAGCAAATAAACCTACATTTTCTTCAGTGTAACTAAAAACAACATTGTAAGTTCCTGGGGTTTTAGTTTCTCTGGTTCTACCAAAACCAGTTTCCATTCCTGCTAAAGTTTGAATTTCGAGCGCAATGTGCTCAATAACATGTCCCATCCACGTACCACGATCTACCCTTGAGAAAAATCCACCTCTGCAACCTTCAGAGCATCTATGTTCTATCATGCTGGGCAACATAGCTTCTATTCTTTCCCTAAAACCTTGGATTTTATTGGTAGGAAATTGTTCCATTTCCTCCAAATCCAATCGCATTTGGATTAATTTTTTTCGTTGAATACTCCAAATATTCGGTCCACGTAGGGCTTGTATTTTAATAATTTTCATAAAAGCAAAATGATTTTTTTAGGTGAAAGCCAAACAGATGTTTTTATTCTAGAATTTGAGTTTTGAAATATTTTTCAAAAACAATGTATTAGAAATTAAAATAAAAGCAAGGATTTTACTAATGTAGCCATTTTTGATATGAAATAAAAATTTTATGCAATAATATGCTTCAAATTGTATTTTTTTTAAATAAACGCCCTTGCAAATGGTAATTTTTAAGTTTTTAGTTATTTTTGCCAAATGAATATACTTGGAAAACTGATAATTATAGGTGGTGCTGTAGACAAAGGAAGTTTTACAGAAACTGATTTAGATAAAAACGCAAATACCAATTTAAATTTTTTTGAAACTGGAATTTTAAAAAGAATTCTTAACGAGTCAAAGTATAAAGAGGAATCTAGAATAGAGATTGTTACAACGGCATCAGTAATTCCGCGTGAAATTGGTCCCGAATATGTAAAAGCATTTACTTATTTAAATGCAAAGAACGTTGATATACTGACCATTGAAAGAAGAGAGCAAGCAGCTGATCCCGAAGTTTTGGCACGATTAAAAGCGGCTGATATTGTAATGTTTACAGGAGGTGATCAATTAAGATTAAGTTCTATTTTAGGCGGAACTCCTTTTCACGATATGTTGCTTGATAAATATCATAATGAAGAGTTTATCTATGCTGGAACATCAGCAGGTGCAGCAGCAGCGTCAAACAATATGATTTACCAAGGTAGCAGCTCTGAAGCCTTGTTGAAAGGAGAAGTAAAAATAGCGAGTGGTCTAGGACTTATTGATGGCGTAATTATTGACACTCATTTTGTTCAGCGCGGTCGTATTGGTCGATTATTTCAAGCAGTTGTGGGGAATCCAAGAGTTTTAGGAATAGGACTTGGTGAAGATACTGGTTTGTTAATTACCAATAATAAAGAGATGGAAGCCATCGGGTCTGGACTTGTAATTCTAGTAGACGGTCGAGAAATAAAAGATACTAATTTAACCAAAGTAGAATTGGGTCAACCCATATCCATTTCGCATTTGGTCACACACGTAATGAGTAAGTTTGACACTTACAACTTGGATACACATAAAATGCACATTCAATCTTCGCATTATTTATAGATTCTTCAGACTTTAATTCTAGAACTCCATTATGAAACTAATTATACACGGCGGTTTTTTTTCGGAATCATCAACTTCAGATGTTACTAAAATTGCAAAACAGAAAGCACTAGAAGAAATAGTAATGCGTTCTTATGAGTACTTAAAAACTCATACTGCTTCAGAAACTGTTGTTTATGCTGTAACTCAACTTGAAAATGATACTCTTTTTAATGCAGGAACGGGTTCACAAATTCAAAGTGACGGAAAAATTAGGATGAGTGCTGCAATCATGGATGGCGAAACCCAAAAAATGAGTGGTGTAATCAATATAGAAGCTGTAAAAAATCCTATTGAGGTAGCGGCTCTATTAATGCAACAAGACGATCGTATTTTAGGAGGATCTGGAGCTACTAATTTTGCTAGAGCGAATGGGTTTGAGTATTTTTCTACAGAAATTCCGCAACGTAGAGCTGAATTTGAAGCCAAACTAAAAGCTACGGGAACAGGAACTGTAGGATGTGTAGCATTAGACCAAAATGGGAAAATTGCTGTAGCTACATCTACTGGTGGTAAAGGTTTTGAAATTCCAGGTCGAATTTCAGATTCGGCTACTGTAGCAGGAAATTATGCCAATGCCTTTTGTGGCGTAAGCATGACAGGAGTAGGAGAAGATATTGTAAGTAATGCTACGGCTGTAAAAATTGTTACCCGAGTAACTGACGGAATGCAACTTAAAGATGCTTTTGCTAAAACCTTCAATGAGTTACTACCTTATGATGGTTTTGCGGGTGCTATTGCTATAGATCACAAGGGTACTATTTACCATCAAGATTCACATCCTAGTATGGTTTATGCTAGTTTTGACGGAACCGAATTTAAGGTTTTTGAATAAATTAAAGCACCTTAAATGACATCCAAATAGGAATGTGATCAGATACTTTTCTAGCTTCTTCTAGTGAATTGAATTTATTGTAAAAATGAATTACTCCTGTATTTAAAAAAGAAATTCGATTTGAATTGTAAAAGATATTGTCAAATTCTGACGCCAAACAAGTATTGTTTTGACACTTCCTTTTCAAAGATGTTTTTTGGTTTTGTAACGCCGATTTATATCCTAATTTTTTTATCGGACCAAAAACAGAATGCGACTGCGGACAATTAAAATCACCTAAAAAAATCAAATTGAGATTGGAATACAAAGTAGGTAAAAACCTGAAATACTTGATTTCAGTCTCGGGTTGCTTGCTTTTTGTAATGGCGTGAAAATTTACTAATGTGAATTGTTTTTTATCAATTTCAAAAGTGGCGTAATACGGTTCTCTATCTATTTCTAGATGGTATTTTTTTTCTAGCCAAGGAGTTCCAATAAGTTTTACTCTACTTGTTTTCCACAAAAAAGCATATCGCTCTGTTTTATAAGCGCTACTAGACGTAGGGTTGCTGATGGAGTAATCCCATTTAGATCCTTTTCGATTTAGCTCATCTGCAAGCCTTGCCACTGCTTGCGCACCACCGTAACCCGCAACTACTTCTTGTATGACAATAATATCATAATCTCTGGTGGTTTGAGCAATAAAGTCTACAGTTTCATTGCTCTTTGATTTACCAAGATTTTCAATATTCCAAGAAATAATTTTGACTTGTCCAGTTAAAGACAACTGAACAAGTAACAGTACAAATAAAAAAAATGATTTCAATGGTAAGTGTTTAATAAGGGTAAAAATCTTCGCAATTCTTAGTTTAAAAAATCAATTTTCGGATAACTGGATATTAAAAAGGATCAGCAGTAACTCTAAATTTCATATTGGCTTTCACGGTTATATCCTCAGTCAAAGTTTCTTTTACTACCGCTCTTGTTCTAATGGTGTAAGATGGAGCTTTAACGTATTTGTCAAGTTTTGCCGTTGTGCAGGTCAGATTCAAAGTAGTAGCAGTTGAATTAATATCTTCTAGAAACGCAAGTTCTATCTCGTCATTTGCATCTGTTGAAATAAACAATCTAATGGATTTTAGAAAACTAAATGATTTATTACTAGGTTTAGTAATAGTTAATTTTAATTCGGAGATTTTTACATCCTTAACTAAATCGGCCTTGGTTTTATTGTTTTCAAATGTGGCACTTGAATTTGTTGTGACTTCAGGAGTGATAATTGTAAAGGCCGTCCCTACAGGTAAAGTACTGTCAATTTTTATACTTGTTTCATTGTCAATAGTAAAAGTGAGTATATCATCAATGACATTGCAGGAAGTTGCTACTAATAATAGTATCGCTATGGCTAAAGAAATTTTTGATTTCATAATTATTGGAGGTAATTTTGTTGGGATATACGTAAATTTCTGTAGGTTGGATTTTAGAAATTTTAAGCTTACAAGTTGAGAATAGCATGGCCAGCAAATTAAATGAATATTTTTCAAAATTCAATTTTTCAATTCAAAATATAAAAAGTATTTTTGCGCATGCAACACAACGTACTTATTTTAGATTTCGGATCGCAATACACACAGCTTATTGCGCGTAGAGTTCGCGAATTAAATATATTCTGCGAAATTTTCCCATATAATCATTTTCCGAGTGATTTATCATCTTATAAAGCAGTAATTCTTGGAGGTAGTCCATTTTCTGTTCGCGCAGACGATGCTCCCCATCCAAATTTATCTCAAATAAGAGGCAAGCTTCCTTTATTAGCAGTTTGTTATGGAGCTCAATATTTATCTCATTTTAGCGGTGGTGAAGTAGCTGCATCTAATACAAGAGAATATGGTAGAGCTAATTTATCATTTATCAAGGAAGATGAGATTTTCTTTGAAGGTGTTTCTGTAAACAGTCAAGTTTGGATGAGTCATAGTGATAGTATTAAAGCGCTACCTACTAATGGTGTGAAACTTGCTAGTACTCATGATGTTGAGTTTGCTGCTTATAAAATTGAGGGCGAAACTACTTATGCAATACAATACCATCCTGAGGTTTTTCACTCAACAGATGGTTCTAAAATGTTAGAAAATTTCTTGGTAAAAATAGCTGAAGTTCCTCAAAATTTTACACCAAATGCTTTCGTTGAAGAAATGGTATCTGAATTGAAAGAAAAATTACAAGACGATAAAGTTGTTTTGGGTCTTTCTGGAGGTGTAGATTCAACAGTAGCAGCAGTTTTATTGCATCAAGCTATTGGTAAAAATTTATATTGTATTTTTGTAAATAATGGTTTGTTACGTAAGAATGAGTTCCAAAATGTATTAGACCAATACAAAGGAATGGGTTTGAACGTAAAAGGAGTGGATGCTGGAGATCGTTTCTTATCTGAATTAGCCGGTGTAAGTGACCCAGAAACCAAACGTAAAATAATAGGTCGTGTATTTGTAGAAGTTTTTGATGATGAGTCAAAAATTATCGAAGATGTAAAATGGTTGGCCCAAGGAACCATTTATCCAGATGTAATTGAGTCGGTATCTGTAAAAGGACCTTCTGCAACTATAAAATCACATCACAATGTAGGAGGTTTGCCAGATTACATGAAATTGAAAATTGTGGAACCACTGAGAATGCTTTTTAAAGATGAAGTAAGAAGAGTTGGTGCTTCATTAGGTATAGATCCAGAATTATTAGGAAGACATCCTTTCCCTGGACCTGGATTGTCAATACGTATCTTAGGAGATATTACACCAGAAAAAGTACAAATTTTACAAGATGTAGATGCTGTTTTTATTGACGGATTAAAATCTTGGGGATTGTATGATAAAGTTTGGCAAGCAGGAGCAATTCTTTTACCTGTTAATAGCGTAGGAGTTATGGGTGATGAACGTACTTATGAAAAAGTAATTGCATTGCGCGCCGTAGAATCTACTGATGGTATGACTGCTGATTGGGTTCATCTTCCGTATGAGTTTTTAATGAAAGTTTCAAATGATATTATTAATAAAGTTAAAGGCGTAAATAGAGTGGTGTATGATATTAGTTCTAAACCACCTGCAACAATTGAATGGGAGTAATTAAACTTACATAAAACTAGTATTACTTGTTGCGCACAGTATTAACGGTGTCAAATTTTAAAGCAAAATTTGGTACCGTTATTTGTTAAGGATTTAAAATTTATAAAAAAACGATGAAATATTTTTTAGCAGTCTGCATGGCTGCATTTTGGTTTAATTTGAGTGCTTTAGCACAATCTAAAGCAACAACTCACAAGGTTGAAAAAGGGGAAACGATTAGTATTATTGCGCAAAAATATAAGGTAACACCTTATGATATCTATAAATTGAATCCAGATGTTCAAAATGGATTGCAATTGAATAGTATTTTATTGATTCCAGAACCAAGTTCAAAAAAAGCTATTGCTTTACCAGTAAAAAAAGAGGTAACAGCAACAAAACATGTCATGGCTCCAAAAGAGACTTTGTATGGAATTTTGAAAAAATATGATGTTACTACAGAGGAATTGCAAAAAGCAAACCCATTACTGGATGTTCAGGCTTTAAAAATTGGACAAGTTCTAGTGATTCCGTCTAAAGCCGCTTTAAAAACTAATGTTCCTATTCCAGAAAAAGTGGTTAAACACATTGTTTTAGCCAAAGAGACTAAATATTTTATCGCTAACAAATATGGTATTAGTATTGAGGAATTAGAACGAAAAAATCCTGAAGTTATATCCAATTTACCTATAGGTTATGAGCTAATTATTAAAGGTAATCCAGGTAAAGTTGCTAACGTTGCAGCTGTATCAGAAGCGAAAAAAGAGTCTGTACAAATAGTTTCTAAACTGGTTTCTCCAAAAGTAAATTTTATAAGTTATGTTGTAAAGCCAAAAGAAACACTTTACAGTTTGTCAAAAATGTCTGGGTTAACACAAGATGAACTATTGAAGGAAAACCCTGCATTAGCTATCGGAGTTGTAGCAGGAATGGAGATAAGAGTACCTGAGTCTTCAAACATGATGTCGTTGTTAGGAGCTAAAAAAGAGTATGTTGCACTATCAAAGAAAAGTAGTGATAGAAAAAAATTAGCATTATTGCTGCCTTTTAACGTCTCTAAGATTGAAAGCGATACTGTCAACTCAATCACTTCCCGTTTAAAGAAAGACAAATTTCTAAATATGACTTTAGATTTTTATTCAGGAGCTCTAGTTGCGATAGACTCGGCTAAAACGCTCGGATTGAATGTTGAAATAAAAATAGTAGACTCGCAAGAGACAAAAAATAGTTCAGCAGTACCGGCATTAGTAAAAAGTAATAATCTTGATGAATCTGATGCTATAATAGGGCCGTTTTACCAAGCTAACGTGGAGAAAATGGCAGAGATTGTTTTACTAAATAAAATTCCTGTAATTTCTCCTTTGTCTAAAGAAAACGAAGTTAAATTCGCTAACATTTTTCAGTCAGTTCCTAGTCCAGACGCTGTAAAAAATGCCATGTTCAATTACATGCGTACCAAAGGAGGTAATGTTATTGCTGTGGTTGATAAGAAAAAAGGTTCGGTTATTAAGTTTATTTCGGACAATCATAAAGACGTACGTTTTGTACCTCTTACTGCTACAGGAGGCGTAACTGCTGAGAGTATTAAAAGTTTATTAGTAAAAGACAAGGTGAACTATGTAGTCATGGAAACCGAAAACACAAGCATGATCAAGGCTACACTTGCTACTTTGACAAATGCTATGGCAACTTATAAAGTACAGTTGGTCAATTTAGAACCTAATGAAACATTAGATACTGATGAAATTAATTTTTCGAGTTTAACAAAGCTAAAACTCATGTACCCTTCTGTAAGCCGTGAAAATCAATCACCAGAAGCTTTAATTTTTGAAAAAGAATATAAAAAGAAAAATAAAGTGTACCCAAGTGTTTTTGCAACACGAGGATTTGATGTGACCTTTGATGTGCTATTGCGCTTGTCACAAGGTAAAAAGTTTGAGCAAACAGCTCTGGAAGTTGCAACAGAACAAGTAGATAATAAGTTTGATTACTCAAAAAACACCACGGGAGGGTATAGTAATAACGGAATTTATATCTTATATTTCGATACAGATTTATCTATAAAAGAAGCAAAGTAATGACATCAAGAGTAACATATTTAGGAGATTTAAGAACATCGTCGATTCATTTACAATCTGGAACAGAAATTCTTTCGGATGCACCAGTAGACAATAACGGAAAGGGTGAAGCTTTTTCCCCTACTGATACGGTTGCAAATGCTCTTGCTACTTGTATGATGACTATTATGGGTATAAAAGCCAGGGATTTAAATGTTGATTTAAAGGGTTCTATTGCAAATGTTACTAAAATCATGAATGCAGAACCAAGAAGAATAGGTGCAATTAAAATTGAATTTGATGTTTTTGGTACTCAAAACGAGAAAGAAAAAACAATATTAGAAAGAGCAGCCTTAACATGCCCTGTCTTTTTAAGTTTACATCCAGAAATAGAAAAAAATATTTCGTTTAACTGGAAATAATACATGGTAATCAATAATTATAAAGCAAGAGATTTATTTCTTGCTTTTTTCTTTTTATAAAATGGATCAAAACCAAAAACAACTGATAAAATTAGCTCATACTAAAATGCCCTTTGGGAAATATGAAGGCTGGTTTTTAATTGAAATACCTGAATATTATATTGTTTGGTATGCCAATAAAGGATTCCCAAAAGGGGAGCTCGGGCAACAGTTGCAATTAGTTTATGAATTAAAACTTAACGGCCTAGAGGACTTGATTCGAAATATAAAAATGAAATATCCCAAACCATAGTTCTTTATTTTTATGTTTCAAAACAGATGGTGCATAGTAAAGTTTGGTAATTTTTAAACTATAAAATCTCATAAGTATATATTCTAATAGTCCAATTAAATTTGTACTTTTGCCACGTTTTTTACACAACTACAACACAAAACTCAACAGAATGAATCAAACAAAATATATTTTTGTTACAGGAGGTGTGACTTCTTCTTTAGGAAAAGGAATCATTGCAGCATCTCTTGCAAAATTGTTACAAGCAAGAGGATATCGTACTACTATTCAAAAATTTGATCCGTACATAAACGTTGATCCAGGGACTTTGAACCCTTATGAACATGGAGAATGTTATGTTACTGATGATGGAGCTGAAACAGATTTAGACTTAGGCCACTACGAACGTTTTTTAAATGTTCCTACATCTCAAGCTAATAATGTTACCACAGGTAGAATCTATTTGTCTGTAATTGAAAAAGAAAGAAGAGGAGAGTTTTTAGGTAAAACAGTACAAGTTGTACCGCATATTACCAATGAAATTAAAGAAAGAATGCAGTTGCTAGGCAATTCTGGGGATTATGATATCGTAATCACTGAAATTGGCGGAACTGTAGGAGATATTGAATCTCTACCATATATTGAGTCCGTGAGACAATTGGTTTGGGAGCTTGGAGAGCACAATGGAATTGTAATTCATCTGACTCTAGTTCCTTTTTTGGCTGCAGCCGGAGAATTAAAGACAAAGCCAACGCAGCATTCAGTAAAAACATTGATGGAAAGCGGTATTAAAGCAGACATACTTGTTTGTAGAACCGAGCATGAGTTATCAGAAGAATTGCGCAATAAACTGGCTCTTTTTTGTAATGTAAAACGTGAAGCAGTAATACAATCTATCGATGCTTCAACTATATATGAGGTTCCAAATTTAATGCTCGAAGAAGGATTAGATGTGGTAGCTTTAAAAAAATTAGATTTACCAAAGAAAACAGCACCAGATTTAAAAAACTGGAATATTTTCTTAAAAAGATTGAAAAATCCTAAGCATACTGTCAACATTGGTTTGGTGGGAAAATATGTTGAAATGCAAGATTGTTACAAGTCTATTTTGGAGGCTTTTATTCATGCAGGCGCAGCCAATGAAACGAAAGTGAATGTAATTTCAATACACTCGGAACATTTAGATGCTAGTAATATCAAAGAAAAATGTGCAAACTTAGATGGAATCTTAGTAGCGCCAGGTTTTGGAGAAAGAGGAATAGAAGGTAAAATTGCTGCCGTACAATATGCTAGAGAAAATAAAGTTCCGTTTTTCGGAATTTGTTTAGGAATGCAAATGGCGATCATTGAACAGGCTAGAAATATTTTAGGTTATGCTGACGCCAATTCTACTGAAATGAATGAACACACCGCACATCCTGTTGTAAATTTGATGGAAGAACAAAAAACAGTTACGGACAAAGGAGGTACCATGCGATTAGGAGCTTGGAAATGTGACATCAAAAAAGATACACTTGCTTATAAAATTTATGGAAAAGAAACTATATTTGAGCGTCATCGTCATCGTTATGAGTATAATAATGCCTATGTGAACCAGTTAGAGAGTGCAGGATTAATATCTTCTGGAGTTAATCCTCAAACAGGACTGGTGGAGATTGTTGAGATTAAGGATCATCCTTTCTTTATAGGTGTTCAATACCATCCAGAATACAAGAGTACAGTGGCAAATCCGCATCCTATTTTTGTTAATTTTGTTGCAGCTGCAGTGGAAGCAAAGAAAAAATAGTAATGATAAAGTGAAACATTTACTGAAACTTGCTACTAATAGATTAAAAACTTTTAAATATTAAAATGGAACAAAAAAAATTTGACCTCAATTCAATTATCGGTTTTGCCTTAATTTTTGTAATCTTGATTTTTATCATGTATCAAAATCAGCCAGATCCAAAGGTGGTTGCAGCAGAAAAAGCGCAAAAGGCATTACAAATTAAAGAGGCAAAAGCAAAAGCTCTAGAAGTAAAAAAAGTTGAAATTGCTGCTCAAGCTGTTGCCGCAACTGGGGATACAAAACAACTAGCACAATTAGAAAAATCTTTAGGAAGTTTTGCTTATTCTGCAACTTTGCCATCTGCAAAAGCTAGCGTAACAACAATTGAAAACGAACTGGTAAAACTTACAATTGCTAATAAAGGAGGTTATATTGTTGAAGCTACTTTAAAAAAGTTTGAGAAATTTAAAAAAGGTTCAGGACAGTTAGTTCAATTAATTAAGGACAATAACGCAAATTTGAATGTGCAGTTAATGACCTTGGATAATCGTACCTTAAACACTAAAGATTTATATTTTGAACCAACATTAACAAAAATTGGTGCAGACCAAATTTTGTCTATGAAATTAAAGGCTGGAGCCAATGAGTTCTTAGAGTACAAATATATTTTGAAACCAAATGATTATATGATTGGTTTTGATATTCGTTCTCAAGGACTTCAAAAAGTATTGAATACCGCAAAACCTTTAGACTTAGAATGGAAGCTTAAAGCAAATAGAAATGAAAAAAGTATTTCATACGAAAATAAATATACTGAAATATATTTTGAGCACAAAGACGGTAAAGTAGACTACGCTGGACTTGGTGCTTCTGAGAATGAGTTGCTCGAAAAACCAACTTTTATAGCCTTCAAACAGCATTTTTTCTCAACTATATTAGTTTCTAAAACTCCATTTGAGAACGCCCAAGTAACATCAACTAACTTGATGAATGATGAAAAAGTAGATACAACATTTACTAAATCATTTAAAGCAAATATTCCATTAGCGTTTACTAATGGTGAAATTGATCACAAATTAAGTTGGTACATGGGACCATCTGATTATAAAACGTTGGCAAGTTATGATTTGAATTTAGAGAAAATTGTAACAATGGGTTGGGGAATTATTGGCTGGATTAATCGTTTCATATTTGTGCCATTATTTGGATTCTTAGGATCATATATTGCCTATGGTATTGCAATTATATTGTTTACTATATTGATTAAACTGGCTATGTCGCCTATAACTTTTAAATCATTCTTGTCTCAAGCAAAAATGAAGTTATTGCGACCTGAAATTGCAGAATTGGGAGAGAAATTTAAGAAAGATCCCATGAAAAAGCAACAAGAAACAATGAAGCTTTACAACAAAGCAGGAGTTAACCCTATGGCAGGTTGTATACCAGCATTGATTCAAATGCCTTTTTTAATGGCTTCGTTTCAGTTTTTCCCGTCCGCATTCGAGTTGAGACAAAAAAGTTTTCTTTGGGCAGATGACCTTTCTTCTTTTGATGAAATTGTAAAATTGCCTTTCTACATTCCTTTTTATGGAAACCATATTAGTTTGTTTCCTATTCTTGCAGCGATAGCCATTTTCTTTTATATGAAAATGACATCTGGAGATCAGCAAATGGCAGCGCCACAACAAGAAGGTATGCCAGATATGGCGAAGATGATGAAAATCATGATTTACGTTTCGCCAATAATGATGTTGTTTTTCTTTAATAGCTATGGAGCTGGATTGAGTTTGTACAACTTTATATCAAACTTGGTTACTATATTAATCATGTTGGTTATTAAAAAGTATTTCATTGACAGTGATAAAATTCATGCACAAATTCAAGAAAACAAACTGAAAGAACCAAAAAAACAAGGTAAGTTTCAAAGAAAGTTACAAGAAGTGATGGAACAAGCCGAAGCTCAAAAAGCATTGGACAAAAAGAATAAGTAATTAGCTTTTTTTAAAACTCTCGATTTTTCGAGAGTTTTTTATTTTACTAAATAATTTAACCGCCGTAATTTCGTTATACTCTAAAAATTTAAGATGAAGATAATTTTAAAGAAAACACTGCTTGTTTTTATTTGTTTGAATTCGTTCTATATCTGTGCGCAAACAGAGTTTAATAAACTAGATGTTAAAGGTAAAAAGCACGGGTTATGGAAAGGAGTTTATGAAGAATCCAGACGTCCTCGTTTTGAAGGAATCTTCGATCATGGAAAGGAAACAGGTGTTTTTAAATTTTTTGATGATACTAAAGCGATGTCTGTTATAGCTACGCGCGAGTTTAATTTAAAAAACAGTGCTGCTTACACAATATTTTTTGACCAAAAAGGAAATAAAGTTAGCGAAGGAAATGTGATAAACAAACTTTTTGAGGGACAATGGAAATATTATCACCAAGCCTCAAAAACCATTATGACTGTTGAGAATTATGTAAAGGGTAAATTAGAGGGTATGCGCTCTGTGTACTATCCTAATGCTGCTATTGCGGAGGAAATTAGTTATAAAAATAATTTAAGAAACGGTCTTTATAAAAAATTTGCCGAGAACGGAGTTGTTCTTGAAGAAACATTTTATAAAGACAATATTTATAACGGTTCTGCAATTTTTAGAGATGCAGCTGGGGCCATTGTCTCGCAAGGCAAATTTGTAAATGGAAAAAAAATGGGTATTTGGCAATTTTATGAAAAAGGAAAACCTGTCAAAGAAACAAATATGAGCCTGCAACAAAAAAGTGAAAACACTAAAAACAATTAAAAAAATCTTGGGAATTTCTAATGTAAATCTTTTGTAACTTTACACCCTTAAATAGTATAATTTTTTTTAGATGAAGCGTGTTGTTGTAGGACTTTCAGGTGGGGTAGATTCAAGCGTTGCAGCTTATTTGTTGCAACAAGAAGGATATGAAGTTATAGGATTGTTTATGAAAAATTGGCACGATGATTCAGTGACTATTTCTAATGAATGTCCTTGGTTAGAAGATAGTAACGATGCTCTTCTTGTTGCCGAAAAATTAGGTATTCCGTTTCAAACAGTTGATTTAAGTGAACAATATCAAGAGAAGATTGTTGATTACATGTTCAATGAATATGAAAAAGGAAGGACTCCAAATCCAGATGTGCTTTGCAACAGAGAAATTAAGTTCGATGTTTTCATGAAAATTGCATTGAGCTTGGGAGCTGATTTTGTAGCTACTGGACATTACTGTCAAAAAACCGAAACTGAAATTGATGGTAAAATAGTATATCAACTAGTTGCTGGTGCTGATGTTAATAAGGACCAGTCTTATTTTTTATGTCAATTATCTCAAGAGCAATTATCAAAATCATTGTTTCCAATAGGCGCGTTGACTAAGCCAGAAGTTC
The DNA here is from genome assembly GCF_009764685.1 of Flavobacterium sp. I-STPP5a. Classification (GTDB taxonomy): domain Bacteria; phylum Bacteroidota; class Bacteroidia; order Flavobacteriales; family Flavobacteriaceae; genus Flavobacterium. The sequence goes on from NZ_VHLM01000030.1 coordinate 60,620, forward strand.
GTGAAATAGCAGCTCAAATGGAACTTGTTACAGCCGAAAAGAAAGATTCGCAAGGTCTTTGTTTTATTGGTAAAGTTAGGCTTCCTGAATTTTTACAACAAAAACTTCAGCCTAAAGAAGGAGCAATTATTCAAATTGATAAAGATCATCCTATTTATCAGAAAGAAGATAAATCAGAATCAACCGTACAAAATTCACTTCGTACCGAAGCTACAAAAATTGCTTATACACCAGAGATGGGTAAATTTATGGGAAATCATAAAGGAGCTCATTATTTTACTATCGGTCAGCGTAAAGGTTTAAATGTAGGCGGAACAAAAGACCCTTTGTTTATTATTGCAACGGATGTAATTACAAACACAGTATATACTGGACTTACAAGCCAGCATCCAGGTTTATTTAAAAAGGCATTACGAATTTTAAAAGACGAGGTGCATTGGGTACGAGAAGATTTGGCTCTAGCCAATGGTGAAACTTTAGAAGTAATGGCACGTATTCGATACCGTCAGCCATTACAAAAAGCAACATTACATCAATTTGAAAATGAAATGTTTATTTCTTTTGAGGAGCCACAATCAGCAATTACCGAAGGGCAATTTGCAGCTTGGTATTTAGGAGAAGAATTAGTAGGCTCTGGTGTTATTTCATGATTTTGTAGAATTTTTCTCTGCATATAGTAGATCAAGCTTTAAATTTATACATTCTAATAATACAGGGCACTATGAAAAAAAAATACTTCATCTTATTATTTATATGTACATCTTTACTTCATGCGCAACAAGATGCTTGGGTGTATTTAAAAGACAAACCTAGTGCGTCAATATTTTTTAATACACCCGTAAAAATGCTTTCGCAAAGGGCATTAGACCGCCGAAGTAATCAGAAAATTGACTTAGATGCAAAAGATGTTCCGATAGAAACTACCTATCTTAAGCAAATAAAAAGCATGAGCGGAGTTTCTGTTATGGCTACTTCAAAATGGCTCAATGCAATACATGTTAGGGGAACGCAAACAGATCTCAATGCACTGAAAGCAATCCCATTTGTTGACAAACTTGATTTTGCAAATAAAGCGTTGAATCAATCAGCTAAAAGTATTTCGGTTAAAAAGGAAGAGAATAGTTCGAAAATAGCAAAAACGAAGGTTGAGTATGCTTATGGAACTTCATCTAATCAAATTCAAATGCTAAACGGGCATTTATTGCACCAACAAAACTATACAGGTTCAGGTAAGATAATTGCGGTTATGGATTCTGGTTTTCCAGGAGTCAATTCAGCTCAACCATTTAAACGATTAAGAGATAATAATCAAATTTTAGGAGGTTATAACTACGTTTTAAGAAATCCAGATTTTTACACGGGAACTTCTCATGGGACATCGGTCCTTTCTACAATGGGAGGCTTTAAGGAAAAGCAGCTTGTTGGTACAGCACCTGATGCTTCTTATTACTTGTTTATCACTGAAAATGATACATCTGAAAATCCAGTAGAAGAATCTCTTTGGGTTGAAGCTGCCGAAAAAGCGGACAGTTTAGGTGTAGATATCATCAATACTTCTTTAGGTTATTTTGATTATGACAATACATCTTACAATCATACGTACAGTGAAATGGACGGTAAAACAGCATTTATGTCCCGTGGAGCTGAGATTGCTTTTTCGAGAGGCATGATTGTAGTGAGTTCTGCAGGTAATTCTGGTGCATCTTCCAATCCAAATATAGCAGTTCCTGCAGATGCAGTTTCTGTGTTAGCTATCGGAGCCGTAAATGCAAATGAAATTAGAACTTCGTTCAGTTCTATAGGACCTTCTTTTGATAATAGAATAAAACCAGACGTTATGGCTCAAGGTCAATCAGCCATTATTTCTGATCCTTTGGGAAATATAGTAACAGCTAATGGAACTTCTTTTTCAAGCCCAATATTGACGGGTTTAGTAGCTTGTTTGTGGCAGGCTTTACCTAATAAGACCAATAAAGAAATTAGAGATATAATAATCAAATCGTCGGATAGATTTGCGGCTCCAAACAATCAATACGGATATGGAGTTCCTGATTTTCATGCTGCTATTACGGATCAGTTAGATTTTAATGAAATAGCAGTTAATGAAGTAATTATTTATCCTAATCCCACTAGTGATCTACTATCTTTAGTTTTGCCAAAAAATAATAGATCTGGAATGATACAATTTTTTAATACTGCAGGACAAAAAGTTTTTGAAAAAAAAATAGAGAATAAGGACTCATCAGTTTCAATTAAAGAACTGCAAGACGGATTGTATTTATACAAGTTCCAATCTCAGGATTTAGTTAAAACTGGAAAAATTTACAAACAATAGTTATAGTTAGACTAATGAATAAAATTACGACACTTTTTAATATCAAGTATCCAATAATTCAAGGTGGAATGATATGGAACAGCGGTTACAAACTAGCAAGCGCAGTAAGTAATGCCGGTGGCTTAGGTTTAATTGGGGCAGGATCTATGTATCCAGAGGTATTACGGGAACACATTCAAAAATGCAAAAAAGCAACATCAAACCCATTTGGAGTTAATGTACCGCTCTTATATCCCAACATTGAGGAGATAATGAAAATTATTGTAGAGGAAGAGGTGAAAATTGTATTTACATCAGCTGGAAATCCTAAAACGTGGACATCTCACTTAAAGCAAAATGGAATAACGGTTGTTCATGTAGTAAGCAGTTCTGTTTTTGCATTAAAATCACAAGAAGCAGGGGTAGATGCTGTAGTTGCTGAAGGTTTTGAAGCCGGAGGTCATAATGGAAGAGAAGAAACCACAACACTCACATTAATACCAATGGTTAAGGAAAAAATTCAAATACCATTAATTGCTGCAGGAGGTATTGCAACAGGCAGAGGAATGCTTGCCGCAATGACATTGGGAGCCGATGGGGTTCAAATGGGGAGTAGGTTTGTGGCTTCTTTAGAGTCTTCGGCACATATTGATTTTAAAAATACAGTTGTAGAAGTTAAAGAAGGGGATACCCAACTTACATTCAAAGAGCTTGCGCCTGTGCGATTAATCAAAAATAAATTTTATCAAGACGTTCAGGAATTATACGCAACCTGTCCTACTAAGGAGGAATTGATACAATTGCTAGGAAGAGCTAGAGCTAAACGCGGTATGTTTGAGGGTGACCTAGTTGATGGTGAATTGGAGATAGGTCAAATTGCGGGTGTAATTCATAATGTAGCAGCTGTAAGTGTAATTATGAATGATATTTTAGAACAGTTTGAGGAAGCCAAAAAAGAAATGTCTAAAATTAATTTTTAAGTAATGAAATTGAATATTAAATTTTTAATCAAACTATTTTTTATAATAACGGGACCAGTTTTATACAGCCAAAATTATAAATTCAAAACTTCGTCCTTAAGTGTTTCTACAAAAAATGAAAAAGGCAAATGGGGGGAATGGTCCGCGCCAAAAAATGTGAATCTAATCGTCACATTAGATACTAAGAAAAATAGAATAGTTGTTTATTCTCAAATTATTCAATTATTTGAAATCGTTGAGTATTATGATACTGATGAAAATGATATTGATAAAGTAGATACGTTTTATTGCAAAGACAATCAAGGAGAAGATTGTACTTTGTCCATAATCACCAGAAAAAAACAAGAAAACAGAAAACAACTTTACATTAATTATGAGGATAGGATAATTGTCTATAATCTTATTTAATTCAAAAGGTTCCTTTTATATGTCTTTAATATAAGAGTCGTATTCAAGATAAAATAACTCTAACGCATTCATATTTTCATAATAAAAATCAAATATTTCATCCCAGTAGGTTCTATTACTCACACTCACGTGTAGTTTTTCAACCCAAATACGACTAATAGTTTTTCCGCTCTCTAAAGTATAGTCTTGCTCATATACTAGGGATGATATGTACTCTTCTTTTAAGATATTTTTTAAGGAAACAAGTTTTTCAAAATAGGCAATTCTTTTTTCGGTACTTCTATGTTCAATATCAATAAGTACTTGGGCTTTTTTATTGTCTACAAAAAACTTAAATGAAAAATCTTTAATTTTTGTGTCATATAGCAACCATTTTCTGGGGTATTTTTCAGCAAATGCTATCCAAAATTCTCGTTTTAATCTCTGGTTTTCCTCTTTGCTATACATGTGTAAGTATTTTGTTTGTGGTAATATTTGCTATACTCTATTATCTAAACTACATTTAGATTTTATTTCAATTTGCAAAAATAGACATTGATTATGGATTTTCAAGAATTTTTAGAAATTGTTCCAGAAATAATAAATTCCCGTTTACCAGCTTTTGACGCACACATAAAAATGGCTCCTCTTGAACGAATTGAAAGCCTTAAAAAGATAGGCGCTTCAAATGAAATTCATAGGTTAGCTTCGGTTTTAATGCTTTTGTATCCCAAAAATGGAAAAGTTCACTTAGTTCTTATTGTTAGAAATTCGTATGATGGAGTACATTCAGCTCAAGTTGCTTTACCCGGTGGAAAACATGAAAAAGACGATTTGGATTTTTCATACACCGCATTGCGCGAAACTCATGAGGAGATAGGAATTGACCCAAGTAAAATCAAAATCATTAAACCTTTTACAGAATTGTATATTCCACCTAGCAATTTTATGGTATATCCATTCTTAGGTATTAGTAAAGAAACTCTCGATTTTATTCCTGATCCACTAGAGGTTGCTCAAATAATCGAAATACCCTTGATGCTACTTCTAAACAATGAAATTCTAGTTAACAAAAAGCAAATTACCTCTTATTCAAATGAGATTTTTGTTCCAGGTTTTAATATTAATGAACATATTGTTTGGGGAGCAACAGCAATGATATTAAGTGAACTGAAAGACGTTTTGATTCAGGTGTTACAACATAATAGGGAATCATAGTTTAACCATTTTTTACTTATTTTTCGCAATTATTTTTTTTCGTAAGTTTGCATCTATTATAAAATTCAAAAAATATGGGATTATTCAAAAGAAATCCTTTCGGACATATACTCTTTTTAAAAAAATGGTTAATCAGAATCTTTGGTGGATTTACACATCGTAGATATAGAGGTTTTAATGAGCTTCAAATCGAAGGATCGGAGATTATCCGAAACCTACCAGATAGCAATGTACTGTTTATATCAAATCATCAAACCTATTTTGCTGATGTTGTGGCTATGTTTCATGTTTTTAATGCAAGCCTAAGTGGTAGAGAAGATAATATCAAAGATGTAACCTATTTATGGCAACCCAAAATGAACATTTATTATGTTGCTGCTAAGGAAACCATGCGTGCTGGACTTTTACCAAGAATTATGGCTTATGCTGGAGCAATTTCTGTAGAACGTACTTGGCGCCAAAAAGGAGTTGATGTCACAGAAAAAAAAGATGTCAATCCAGATGATACGGAGAATATTAAAATCGCGCTCAAAGATGGTTGGGTAATCACATTTCCTCAAGGGACTACAAAATCATTCAAACCAGTACGTAAAGGTACTGCTCACATTATAAAACAACACAAACCTATTGTGGTGCCTATAGTTATTGATGGTTTTCGCCGTTCATTTGATAAAAAAGGATTGCGCATGAAAAAGAAAGGCATTCTTCAATCGTTTATCATCAAAGAACCACTGGATATTGATTATGACAATGACACCATTGATGAAATTGTAGAAAAAGTAGAATATGCAATTGAGCAGCATGCATCTTTCCTGAAAGTAATACCAGCAGAGATCATTCAAGAGCAAGAGGAATTAAACAAAACCCGTAGATGGGAATATTAAATTTTATGTGGGCGTTCCCTTATCTAAAACAACAAGAGTAGCAGTTGATCCTGCTACTCTTGTTGGTTTTATATAAGGTCGGGCTCTTCGCTACAAGTCCTCGTTCCTTTCTTTCGGTCGTCACTGTGGGCTTTTCGCTGCTATCCCTAACGCGGTTTGATAATGTAGAAGATGTTTTTTGCTGAGAAGTAAAAACACTACCTATATATAAAGGTGTATGATGTTGTGGTAACGGTGGTACCCATACTTAATTTATAACAATTCTATTATTGAATAGATGTAAACCAGTATTCATTATATAAAGAAAGGTATCAAATCCTCTTTAATAGCATGATTTTACAGAAAAACAGCCCTAGTTCAAAATAGCTTAAAAAAGTTTAAGTTTTAAGAGTCGTTTAATCAGTGCTTTAGTTTAAAAGTTAAGAAAAGATCAAAAAAAGGCGAATAAAAAGCTTGTAAAAGGGAATAAAGGTTGTAGTTTTGCACCCGCAATGACGCAGACGTTCTT
>NZ_VHLM01000081.1 GCF_009764685.1 Flavobacterium sp. I-STPP5a
GTTCTTGCGAACAAAACGGCTGTCAATTCAATATGTCTAGGAACGTATTCTTACTATTTTTTCGCCTTTCGTTTGTTTCTCAAAGCGGGTGCAAAAGTAGTTATTCTTTTTTAACTGGCAAGAAAATAATGAAGTTTTTTTGAGATAATATTTATCTCTTTTACTCCTCTATTTCTTATCAATCTCTCAAGGAACTTCCGTTGTTTTGCGGGGTGCAAAGATAACTTTCGTTTTTAAATCTCACAAGCTTTTTTTAAAGTTTATTTAAAAAGTAAATCTCTAATTACTTTGTTCTACTTGTCAGTATTTTAAAGAACGTCTGCGTCATTGCGGGTGCAAAAATACAACCTTTATTCGCTTTTACAAGCTTTTTATTTGCCTTTTTTTGATTTATTTTATAATCGACTGATTACATGTTTCTTAAAAATGAAATTTTCTCTTTTCGTTTAAATTACTGCATTTATTCGGTGAGATCACCCCCTTTGGCGGGTATTTGAAAGTTTTATTAATATATATAGGTAAGTAGACTTTATATACTATATATACGGTATAACTCAAATCAACTCTTATTCCATTTTCGCTATTGACCCTCTCTATTGAAGAGACACATACATTATAAGGAAAAAACAACAATTCTTTAATTGTGCTTTTTTACGGTATAGTAAAGTGGAGCGGAGAGATATTCTTAAAAGAAATTAAATATTACTACACTTATTGAAACTCTAATTTAATAGAAAGTAATATAGATGATCATTTTTTTAAATTCTCAGCTCGTTTTACCCAGGAATCGTTTAAAGTATCATAATCTATAACGATCGCTGGTTTTTGGTTTTGAAGCCTTCCAGCTTCAAATGCTCTAAATAATATGGTTTCTATTAAATAATCTTCGTTTACGGTATATGGAGCATATTTTGTTTTAAGATTGATATCAAATAAACTTGCTGCGGTATTTGACCAAAATGCCTTCCAACCGCTCTTGAGGGTTTTTACAAGCTCATAAGTAGTAGTGCCTGTTTGCCTGTGAATAAGCTTTACTAATATTTGGCCTTGCTTGCGGGATAGTTTTTTGAGTTTGGCTTCGAATTCATTGCTCAAATAACCCTCAACGATTTTAAAATATTTTTTCTTTTCTTTATTCGTTTTCAAATTCGCCATGCCTTTGTTAAGATTAGTCAATCGCTCCGATGCTATTTTTGCATAAGGATACACTTTATATACTCTACTTTGTAGCAATAAGAATTGTTTTCTAGCTTCTGGATCTAGTTTCTCTTTTGAAATTAAAATCTCTGGCAGTTGTATGGTGTCATTAATTTCATATTCATCTTCACCAAGTTCGTAACCTATTTTTGTAGTGTCTTGAGGTGTTGTCTGTGCATTTGAGAAGTGAACACAAAAAATAATTAATAACGCTATAAGCAATGGTTTCATGTTTCGAATTTTTAAAATCAAAATTATACAATATATGTACAAGTGTGATGCCAAATTTTTAATTTAGCAAAAAAAATATTTTATGAGTACAACAACATTATTAAATACAACTTCCTTAGCCTTTTTAGAAAAATACTTAAACAACGCCTCCCCGACTGGCTACGAAAGTGAAGGTCAAAAAATATGGATGGATTATTTACGCCCATATGTAGATACCTTTATAACGGATACCTATGGAACTGCTGTAGGAGTTATAAACCCTGATGCTCCATATAAAGTAGTTATTGAAGGACATGCCGATGAAATTTCATGGTATGTAAATTACATTACTGAAGATGGATTACTGTATGTGATACGCAACGGTGGATCTGACCATCAAATTGCTCCATCAAAGAGAGTTGATATTCACACTAAAAAAGGTATTGTAAAAGGGGTATTTGGCTGGCCGGCTATCCATACAAGAAGTAGAGCCAAAGAGGAAACTGCCAAAGTTGAGAATATTTTTATTGATATAGGTTGTGAAACAAAAGAGCAAGTGGAAGCTATGGGGGTTCATGTAGGCTGTGTAATTACGTATCCAGACGAATTCATGATTTTGAATGACAACAAATTTGTTTGTAGAGCCATTGACAATCGAATGGGTGGTTTTATGATTGCCGAGGTAGCTAGAATGTTGCACGAAAATAAAATTACACTACCATTTGGTCTTTATATTACCAATTCTGTGCAAGAGGAAGTGGGCTTGCGTGGCGCAGAAATGATTACCAAAACCATACGACCAAATGTTGCTATTGTAACCGATGTATGTCATGACTCAACCACGCCGATGATTGATAAAAAAATAGAAGGCGACACCAAAATAGGTAAAGGACCAGTAATTACCTATGCGCCAGCTGTACACAATACACTGCGAGAAATAATTCTTGATACAGCTATTGCAAATGAGATTCCGTTTCAAAGATTAGCTTCGTCAAGAGTAACGGGCACAGATACTGATGCATTTGCCTACAGTAACGGAGGTGTAGCATCGGCTTTGATCTCTTTACCGCTACGTTACATGCACACTACAGTAGAAATGGTTGATCGCTCTGATGTAGAAAATGTGATAGAGCTTATTTACAAAACCTTGCTTCAATTAAAAAACAACGATACGTATTCTTATTTTAGTAAGTAGCCGTATCTATTTAAAAACAACTCAAAACCTTCCTTGAGTTGTTTTTAAATTTTTCTTCGCTATCTGGTTAATTCCCAGATAGTGAAGAAAATATTAATATACTTAGTTTGTCAAAAAGTTCAGATTTCCATTTTATTTTTGGATCTAATGCTTGACAAATCCCATAAATAAGACTACTTGGCCATTTTCATGAGAACAATTTGAAGCTGGTACAGGAATAGATTCGTGCTAGAATTTCACTAAATATTTACGTTTAGGACTCTTGTGTTGCACTCTACTCCTTTTGAAAAAGAATATAATCTATTGAGCCCTGATAGCAGCGGCATCCTTTTATCCCGATTTTTTTTCGGGATGAAAGATATAGCGGATAGCAGGAGGAGTTTTACTTACTAAGAAAGAAGTACTGCTCCTTAAAAAAAGCTTTTGAAAACTCAGTGTGAATTGTTTTTTGATATCCTTTCTAAATTGCTAATTTGCGCCCTTAAATGTATATGAAGATGAAGGTATGTATTGCCGAAAAACCTAGTGTGGCAAGAGAAATTGCAACTGTACTGGGTGCCAACACTAAACGAGATGGATATTATGAAGGGAATGGTTATGCGGTTACCTACACTTTTGGACATTTGTGCACGCTTAAAGAGCCTAATGATTACAAACCACACTGGAAAAGTTGGGACTTGAATAACTTACCCATGCTTCCTGAGAAATTTGAAACCAAAGTAGTGGAAAATTCAGGAATCCAAAAACAGTTTAAAATTGTAAAACAATTGTTTGACCAAGCAGAAATGGTTATTAATTGTGGTGATGCGGGCCAAGAAGGAGAACTCATTCAGCGCTGGGTTATGAACCAAGCACATTATAAAGGAGTGGTGATGCGACTTTGGATTTCCTCTTTGACAACCGAAGCTATTAGAGAAGGTTTTCAAAACTTAAAACCCTCCAGCCAATACGACAACCTGTTCTATGCTGGTTTCTCTAGGGCTATTGGTGACTGGTTACTGGGCATGAATGCCACTCGACTGTACACTGTAAAACATGGTGGATACAAGCAAGTGTTATCTATAGGTAGGGTACAAACCCCTACTCTTGCTATGGTTGTAGAACGGTATAAAGAGATTATGAATTTCAAGCCACAGCCCTATTGGGAATTACAAACCTTGTACCGTGAAACTCTTTTTAATTATGAAGAAGGTAGGTTTTTAAAGAAAGAAGAAGGTGAAATTCTGGCTCAAAAAGTAAAAGAAAGTCCGTTTGAAATTATTGCTGTTGACAAGAAAAACGGCAATGAGTATGCTCCAAAATTATTTGACCTAACTGGATTACAGGTGTACTGCAATACTAAATTTGGTTTCTCAGCAGATGAAACTTTAAAAATAGCCCAACTGTTATACGAACAAAAAGTAATTACCTACCCTAGAGTAGACACCACTTTTTTGCCCAATGATGTTTACCCAAAAGTACCTGGTATTTTACAAAAATTAACGGCATACGCACAATTGACCGCTCCTTTATTGAATAAAAAAATAAAAAAATCAAGTAAGGTTTTTAATGATAGTAAAGTAACAGATCACCATGCAATTATTCCCACGGGTGTACAAAATAACTTGTCCTACAATCACCAGCAAGTATACGATATTATAACCAAACGATTTATCGCTGTTTTTTATGACGATTGTCTTGTGGCAAATACTACGGTGCTGGGTAAAGCCGCCGATGTAGTTTTTAAAACAACCGGTAAAATAATTTTAAAAAAAGGATGGAGAGTTGTTTTTGAAGATCCAAATGCTAAGGAAAAAGAAACCGATCTTTTACCCTTATTCAACATTGGCGAAAGTGGCCCTCATGAACCTTCTTTCTTAGAAAAAGAAACGAAAGCGCCCAATCAGTTTACCGAAGCTACCTTATTAAGAGCCATGGAAACCGCCGGAAAACAAGTTGAAGATGATGACTTGCGCGAACTCATGAAAGAAAACGGTATTGGCAGACCATCAACCCGAGCTAACATTATTGAAACCTTATTCAAGAGGCAATATATTATTAGAAATAAAAAACAAGTATTGCCCACTGCAACCGGCATTCAACTGATTGAGACCATTCAGAATGACATGGTAAAATCAGCAGAACTCACGGGTTCTTGGGAAAAACAACTTCGTGATATTGAAAAAGGAACCTATTCTGCCGCTTCATTCATTAATAATATGAAACAAATGGTAGGAGCACTTGTTGATGAAGTTCGTCTGGAAACCCGTCGTGCCATACATGCAACACCACTGCATGAGGAAAAGAAAATTGCAAAACCCGTAAAAAAATCACCTGCCGGAATTGCACAACAAAAATGCCCGAAATGCAAACAAGGATCGCTACTAAAAGGAAAAACAGCCTACGGTTGCAGCGCCTATCAATCTGGATGTACTTTTTTATTACCTTATGTTTATGCCGAAAAAAAGATTTCAGAAAATCAATACTTGCGCTTACTGCAAAAAGGATCTACCGTAAACTTGAAAGATTTTAAAACACAAGCCGGTACAGTAGAAGGTTTATTGCATTTTGACGAAAATTTCCAACTTATACTTGAACAGAAGAAGACTTTGGCGAAAGCCGTTCCTGACGAATTATCCTGCCCGAAATGCAAAAAAGGAACCGTCTTAAAAGGAAAATTAGCCTATGGATGCAGCCAATATAAAGTAGGCTGTACCTTTAACGTTAGTTTTATTAAGGTTCGGGAGCAGTTAAACGGAGTCGTTGCCACAAAAGATCTTGTACACCAAATTCTTAAAAGCAATAGTTAGTTTTCTGGAGCTTCATCCAGCTATCCGCTATATCTTTTTATGATTAAAAAAAATCATAAAAAGGATGCCGCTTCTATCTGGGCTAAGAATGACAAGTAAACTATAATTGACGAATAAATATTTCAACAGAAATCATATCTTTTTTTTTAAATTTGTAAGGCAAACAAAGTGCAACTTTATACACTACCCATGAAAAAACACATCCTCATTATCTTATCAGCAATCAGTATTGTTAGTTGTAACAAAAAAAGCTCTAGCGAAAAGGAAAAAATTAAAGCAGCTCATTGGATGATTGGCAACTGGAAATACAAAACAGCAACCGGAACCCTTACTGAGAACTGGACAAAGGGCAATGACAGTACTTTACTAGCCACCTCATTTTACATACAAGATAAGGATACCATACACCATGAAACAATTGTACTGCAACAAAACGGTGATAATCTCACTTACACGGCTACAATAAAAGGACAACATAATGATCAACCTGTTGTTTTTACTTTAAATCGCGCAACAGAAAAATCAATGGTTTTTGAAAACCTGAAAAACGATTATCCTAGAACTATTACCTACCAGCAAGTGTCATCCCAATCTATAATCGCTAAAATAAGCGGAATACAACAAGGCAAACCTTCATCAGAGCAATTTGTTTTAAAAAAATAGTTGCATTACAATTTCAGTCAAACGTCTGCAAATTAATTTTTTGTATAATACAGGCCCAAGAAATTTAATAATTTTTCACTTTACTATTCATATTTATTCTAAATAATTTTAATTCTTCGAAAAGGGTTTCTATATTTGCAGTGTATTATTTTTATTTAATCTAAATAAGTGACTGCAAATAGAAATCTAAATATTATTGACATGAAAAATAAACTTTTTGTTTCGTTGGCCTTTGTAACAACACTCTTAGTAAGTGCTCAACAAAAAAACAGCTTACTTGACCAATCCTTTTGGAAAACAAAACCAGATGTAAATACTGTAAAAGCTGAAATTGATAAAGGAAATAGCCCATCAGCATCCACTTCTAACTCTTTTGATGTTACCGTAATGGCCATTAACAATGATGCGCCAGAAGCTACCATTAAATACCTTTTAGAACAACCCGGCAATGAAGTCAGTAAATTGACTCATGACAATCGTATTTACTTGCATTGGGCAGCAAACAAAGGGAATTCGGCAATTGTCGAGCATTTAATTGCAAAAGGGTCTGATATCAATCTAGAGGATAGTAAAGGAGAAACCCCACTTACTTTTGCCGCAATTGGTGGCCAAAGCAACACAGCACTGTACGAAGCTTTTTTTAAAGCAGGAACAGATCCAAAGAAAAAATATAAAGATGGAGTAAACCTATTACTCATGGCTATTGCATCTGATAAAAGTTTAGCACTAACAAATTATTTTACCTCAAAAGGAATGTCTTTGAAAGATACTGATGCTGATGGAAACACCGCTTTTGATTATGCTGCAAGATCAGGAAATATAACCTTACTGAAATCACTTATCGAGAAAGGAGTAAAATATACCAATAACGCATTACTTTTTGCAGCTCAAGGGTCAAGAAGAGAAGCAACTTCACTAGAAACCTATAAATATCTGGTAGAAGATTTAAAACTTAAACCTACTATTGCCAATAAAAACGGAGAAATGGTTTTGTATTATTTAGCCGGAAAGCCAAACCAAATTGAAACAATCAACTATTTTCTAGCAAAAGGTGTTCCTTTGAACACAAGAAACAGTGACGGAAATACTCCAATCATGGTAGCAGCCTCAACTCGAGATACAGCTGTTTTAGAATTATTGTTACCGCTTGTTTCAAACGTCAATGCTCAAAATGAAAAAGGAGAATCGGCATTAACTATTGCTGTAAAATACGGAACTCCCGAAGCAGTTAGAGCACTATTAAACAAAGACGCAAATCCAAAAGTACTAAACAAAGATCAACACAATCTAGGATTCTATTTAATTCAATCCTACAAACCAATGACCGGCAAACCAGAAAATGCAAATGGTTCCGTTCAAGATCCATTTGATCTTAAAATGAAATTTTTACAAGAAAAAGGACTTGATTTAGTTGCGTCTCAAAAAGACGGAAACACTTTAATTCATTTCGCAGTTGCAAAAAATGATTTGGAATTAGTCAAAAAGGTAGCTGCCTTACCTATAGACTTAAATTCAAAAAACAAAGATGGATTAACGGCACTTCACAAAGCCGCCATGATCTCAAAAGATGATGTTATTTTAAAATATTTATTAAGTATAGGAGTAAAAAAAGATAGCACTACTGAACTTGATGAAACGGCATACTCTCTGGCTAAAGAAAACGAGACACTTATCACTAACAAAATTGATCTAGAATTTTTAAAATAGCACTATGAAATCCATACTTAAAATATCGTTAACCCTATTATTACTGTGTTTTACAACAAATCAAGCAACAGCTCAAAGTAGTAAGTACAAATGCATGTTACAAATGTCAAACTATATGGGCGAAGGAGCTTACATTGTAGTTTCACTAGTGAATGTAAAAGGAGAATACGTAAAAACGCTTTATGTAATGGGCGATGATAAAAAATGGTACAAAACATTAAAGGAATGGCACAAATTTTACGCTAAAAAACCTGAAAATTTAAGTGCTAAAACAGGTGCATCTGTAACAGGTGGTGACCGTAGCATCACGACTATTGAGATTGAAGATGCTAAAATTAATAAAGGATTTAAATTGCGTTTTGAAACCGCTGTAGAAGATCACAAATACCACACCACCGATATTGAAATTCCACTTACTACTGAAGGAATTGCGGCTAAAACTGAAGGTAATAATTACATCAGATTCGTGCGTTTAAATAAAATTTAAAAACACATATTACTACTATTCAAACAAATTGACCCTTGCTTTTTAAATGAATGCAAGGGTCATTTTTAAATAAATCATCTACTTTGATCCACTCTCTAAAATATAATTAGAGCGGATAAGTAACTACTTTTACATTATGACTATCTCTTTTTGGCGACTATCACATTTAGCTCTAGCTTTATTCTCGGCGTTATTTTTAATATTAGCATCAATTACAGGAGTGATTCTTGCTGTTGATGCTATTCAGGAAAAAACTCCACCTTACAAAGTTGCTAATTTTGATACCCTCACACTAGACAAAACTATTGCAGCCGTTAGAAAAATTTACCCAGAAATAACTTCGGTACGTGTAGATCACAATCAGTTTGTAATTTTAGAAGGAATAGACAGTCAAGATCAAGATGTGAATGCGTACATAGATCCTAATACTGGAAAAATCCTGGGAAAACCCAAGAAAAAAAATGAATTTATCCTATGGACAACTGCTCTTCATAGGTCTTTATTTTTAAAAGAAACTGGAAGATTAATAGTTGGTTTTATCTCTTTTTTATTGGTTTTAATAAGTATTTCTGGATTGGCACTGCTAATAAAAAGACAGAAAAGTTTCCGTGGTTTATTTTCAAAAATTGTCAAGGAAAACTTTGCGCAGTACTACCACATTGTTTTAGGAAGATGGTCTTTGATTCCGATTCTAATACTTGCCATTACAGGAACTTTTTTGACACTAGAGAAGTTCAATTTTTTTATAGATTCAACTGAAAAAGAGGCTAAAAATACAACTACGATAACCCATATTCCAACAAAAAAAACAGCTCAATCCTTTTTTAAAAACACCTTACTGAGCAATATTCAAAAAATAGAATTTCCGTTTTCTGATGATCCTGAGGAAAATTATATTATAACTTTAGGTGACAAAGAAATTGAAGTAAATCAAGTATCTGGAGCGGTAGTGCGCGAAACACCTTTTCCATTGCAAACGCTTATTTCAGGCTGGAGCCTTAATTTACATACCGGGAGAACTAGTGTTTTATGGGCATTAATACTAGGTTTTGCAAGTATCAACATATTGTTTTTTATCTATTCTGGATTTGCCATGACAATCAAAAGTAGGTCAAGCAGAATAAAAAACAAGTTTAAAAAAGACGAAAGTAACATCATCATTTTAGTAGGTTCGGAAAACGGCAGCACACTCGTTTTTGCAAATGCGATTCAAAAACAACTTATTGCGGCAGGAAATAAAGTCTATATAACGGAACTCAACTCATATCAAACCTATCCTCAAGCAGAACATATATTGGTTTTTACTGCAACGCATGGCTTAGGTGATGCACCTGCAAATGCCACTAAGTTTACTTCATTAATCAATCAAAACGTTCAAAACCAGAAGATAAATTTTTCAGTATTGGGTTTTGGATCTCGTGCTTATCCTGACTTTTGTGAATTTGCCACTACAGTTGATAGTATTTTAGACAAGCAAGATTGGGCTATACGATTACTCGATTTACAAACTGTTAATGACAAATCAGTTGCTGAATTTATAGAGTGGGTACGCTTGTGGAATACCAAAACGGGAATCCCGCTGGCTACTACTCCGTCTTTATACAATGCAGTACCAAAAGGAATTAAAAAACTTGTTGTACTTGATAAAACAGAAGTCTCTCCTACAGACCAAACTTTTATTATGAATCTAGGATATGCCAAAAGAAACAAAATAAAATCCGGTGATTTACTTGCCATTTATCCTGCAAACGACAATCAAGAACGACTATACTCTGTAGGTATGCTACAAGACAAGATCCAACTTGTAGTAAAATTACATCCGCATGGTTTGGGTTCTAGATATTTATATAACTTAAAAAAAGGAGATGTTTTTGAGGGCAGAATAGTAAGCAATCCGTCGTTTTATTTTCCTGAGCAAGCTACAAAAATTGCAATGATATCAAATGGAACAGGAATTGCTCCGTTTCTGGGAATGATAGATAAAAATAAAACAAAAGTTCCTACCTATATATACTGTGGTTTTAGGAAAAAAACCGAAACCGTAAAAGGATATGAAGATTTCTTAACTAAAATGATAGAAAAAAAGAAACTAAACGAGTTTCATTTAGCACTATCTCGTGAAGAAAATTCTCTTTATGTAATGGATTTAATTCAGCGTGATGCTTCCTTTTTTATAGATTTACTAGTTTCTGGCGGCGTAATCATGATTTGTGGTTCACTAGCCATGCAGCAAGATGTAGAGCGTGTTTTAGAAAATATTTGTCTTGAGCATACCAGAGTTGGAATTGACTTGTACAAAAATAAAAATCAAATCCTGTCTGACTGCTATTAAAAAACTGACTTACTGTACGCATGTTTTTGCGTGAGTGATGGCAGTGGAGCTCTTTATAGGAAAGCCTTTTTGAGGGCTTTTCTATAAAAGCGGGAACGAACAGCACGACCCTCAGTTTCGTCCTTTGGAAAGAAACTGAGGGTCACGCCCTAAAAAATTAATAAGTAATGATCCAATTTCGTATATTTTTATCGCTAGTAACCTTCTTATTGGTCCAAAACCTAGAAGCTCAAGTTTTAAAAAAAAGAACCACATTATTGATGGGTGGTCGCTTTGACATTTCTATAGTGGCTCAAGATACTACAACAGCTGTGCAAAGTATTGATGAAGTTGTTGCTGAAATAACACGTATAGAAAACTTGATTTCGGACTGGAAGCCTACTTCTCAAGTTTCGGAAGTGAATCAAAATGCAGGTATTCGCCCCGTAAAAGTTGACAAAGAAGTATTTGAATTGACGCAAAGAGCGCTTGAATTATCAAAGATTACTAAGGGCGCGTTTGACATTAGCTTTGCGGCTATGGATAGGATTTGGAAATTTGACGGGTCGATGACCGAGATGCCTACAGCAGAAGCTATTCAAAAATCAGTAGAAAAGGTGGGTTATGAAAATATCATTTTAGACAGTTTAGAGTCTACCATTTACCTCAAAGTAAAAGGGATGAAAATAGGTTTTGGCGCCTTAGGCGAAGGATACGCAACCGATAAATGCCGTGCTATGATGCTGTCCAAAGGCATTCCTGCTGGAATCATTAATGGCTCTGGCGATATGAGTACGTGGGGAACGCAGCCTAATGGCAAACCTTGGAATATTGGTATTACGAACCCTTTTCGACCCGAAAAAATTATGTCGATCGTTCCATTAAGGCAAGAAGCCGTAACCACTTCTGGGAGTTATGAAAAATATGTCGTTTTTAATGGTAAACGCTATTCACACATCATTAATCCCGCTACGGGTTATCCTGCTACGGGTTTGTGTAGCGTGACCGTTTTTGGCCCCAATGCTGAAACAGCAAATGGATTAAGTACCTCTATAATGGTACTTGGTCAAAAGGATGGATTGCAGTTGTTAAAAAGATATCCGGACTATTCGGGTATTTTGATATTAGATACCGGAACAACAATTAAGACGAGTAATTTTAAAAAAATGAAAAAAAATTCATTTTTACAATTGAAGTAATATATGCCTCCCTTTGTATTATTCTAGACAAGAAACTTCATTAGCACTCTTTATCAGTATTTAAAATAAATAGCTATTTATATCACAATCTTAAAATCTTTTTTGCTGATTGCCATACTCCCTATTTTCCAGGCGCGTCATTTAAAAGACTAAGCTTGCCGTTTTTCATTTCCTTTTTTACAATTTAATTGGTTTAATTGAGACATAGAAAGTTAAGTTAGACTTTCATTCTTCAAAAAATACTATTTTAATTCACTACAAATCAATGCACTAAATTTTTATTAGTTTTTTATTAGTATTTAATCTAAATAAGCTTTGTAATTCAAAAGATGGGTTTTATATTTGCAAAGTTATTTTTAATTATTCTAAATAAATGCAAATGAAATATATTTTTTTACCCGTAGCTGCTTTTTTTATGAGTCTTTCTAGTTTTTCACAAACTGGATTAAACACTACAGAGACCAAAGAAATTGAAGCTTACATGGAAACAGCAGTAGACACTGTAAAAAATAAAAAAGGACAAATATTAAAAGAAGTTGTGGTTTCAAGCAACAAAGACAAAAAAACAATATCTGCTTTACGTTCTGGTTTGAAACCAATGGATACTCCACAAAGTTTACAAGTTATAGGATCTGAAATTATTGGTCAACAGCAATCTATTAGATTGAGTGATGTGGTCAAAAACACTAATGGTGTTTATGTGAGTTCGGCTCGTGGTGGTGCTACCGAATCATTTTTTTCGCGCGGGTATGATATGTCTGGTAACAATATGTTTAAAAATGGTTTCCGTTATAATGCAGGTTCTATTCCTGAGGTTTCTGGTTTAGAAAAAGTAGAGTTTTTAAAAGGAGGATCGGCATTATTATATGGAAATGTGGCTCCAGGAGGTATTTTGAACTTGGTAACAAAAACTCCAAAGTTTACAGCTGGAGGCGAATTATCCATGCAAATGGGAAGTTTTTCGTATTACAAACCATCTATTGATTTTTATGGCCCGTTGAGTAAAAGTATTGCTTATCGTGTAAATGCTTCTTACGAAAAATCAGAAAGTTTTAGAGACTTTGTAAAAAACGATAGAGTTTATATTAATCCTTCGTTATTATTCCATATTTCTGATAAAACTCAAATCACCGTACAAGGTGATTATTTAAGCGCTGATTGGACACCTGATTTTGGGACAGGAATTGTTGGAAAAGAAATATTAGATTTACCAAGAAATCAGTTTTTTGGAGCAAAATGGTCTAATGGAAACACCAAGTCTTCAAGTGCATCGGTTCAATTACACCACGATTTTAATATCAATTGGAATTTGAATTTTAATTCATCATTTCAAAATTATGACCGAAGCCAAAAATCTACAGCGCAACTTTCCAATTTAAACACTTATTCGGTGCCTGGAACGTGGAACAGAGGATTGGTTCAAAATAAAAATTTAGAGAAAATATTTGGTGACCAGTTAAGTATTCAAGGTACTTTTTATTCTGGAAAAGTAAAACATCAAATCTTTACTGGGGTAGATTATGAATTGTCTATTGCTGATAACTACACCTATGTTTTTAACGAAAAAGCGGTTATGGTAAATGGAAAATACGATCCGAGTTTATACGACACAATCAATCTTTTTAGTTTCAATCCTAACTCACAAAGAAACGACATTCCAAATGCAGCCAATACACAAATTGCAATTACAGAAACTAGTCGTTTTGGTGGATTTGCACAAGACTTGATATCGATTACAGATAAAATTAAAGTTTTGGCAGGTATCCGTTGGTCTTGGCAAGAAGCTCAAGTAGTAACCACAGATTTTACAAAAAACACAGTTACTGAAGGAGCCAATAATTTAAATAGAGCGTTCTCTCCAAAAGCAGGCTTAGTATACCAACCTAATAAAACCACAACGGTGTTTAGTAGTTATTCTAATTCTTTCACGCCAAATACAGGAACGACAGTTGATTATAAACCACTTGATCCTTCTATTATTGACCAATATGAAGTAGGAATCAAAAAAGATTTTATGAAAGGTTTGCTTACAACAAACATTACCGCCTATATTATTGAAAATAATAATCTTGCACAAACAGCTCCTTTTGCAGCTGATGGAGTTACCCCAAATGTAAATACGAACTTGAGAGAATTAGTAGGAGGGACGAAAGGAAAAGGGATTGAAATTGACATCAATGCTAACCCAGTTAAAGGTTTAAACGTTTTGGCAGGGTATAGTTTTAATGAAACCAAAATCACTAAAACTTCTGGTACAAGTGGAAGTTTAATTGAAGGTGATTTATTAACCAGAACACCTAAACACACTGCCAACTTTAGTGTTTTTTACAAAATTCCAGAAGGTTTTTTCAAAGGAATAACACTTGGTGGTATCGCTAGCTATGTAGGTGACCGAGTGGGCGGTTGGAACGACCGTTATGTGTGGACTGAAAACAAGCCTTCAACTACGCCAAAAACCTACACTATTACTATAGAAGACCGTGACATTCCATTAAAAGGATATACAACAGTAGATTTATCAATTGGCTATGACTGGAAGAAAGTATCACTATTATGTAAACTTTCTAACATAACAAATGAATTGAATTATACGGTGCACGAAAATTACAGTACAAATCCTATTGCTCCTAGACAAATAATGGCTATTTTAAAGTATAAATTGTAATTCTGAATCTTTATTTCATACTTTAACCCGATAAAAAAACACCTCCAAAGCAATAGCTTTGGAGGTGTTTTTTCATTGTAGATGTTTGGTCTATCGCATCTCTATACCTATATTGTCTAAAACATTTAATAAGGAAACGCTATAATCTGGTTCATATTTCTCAATACCGCTTTGATACCATTCTGCAATAATTCCAAGTTGATACGTGGTATATCCTACATCATCTATAGGTAATCCTAATAATCCAGCAATCAGAAAGTCTTCTAAAACTTTTTCAGTAACAATTCTACTAGGAATTCCGTCTCTTATAAAACCATTCATTTGTTCATAATCTGACCTACCAGCTTTAAAACCTGATATACAAGCATCGTTTTGCATGTTGCTATTGTATTCTAAAAAAGGATTTAGTCCAATAGCGTATCCTTTATTGTAATCTTGCTTATAAGCAATACTAAATATTTTTTTCATGTATTTGTAAATGTGGTATTTATACAATTATCCTCCAAAATTACATACAAAAAACAGCAACTCAATTTAATATCGATTAAAGGGTAAAAAACTCTTTAAATAACAGCTAGCCTGTCATTTACCGATTATTTTCCATGAAATAGTCTCGTGAATCATTGGTCCTAAACAAAAAAACCCATTTCAATTTGAAGTTGAAATGGGTTCCTAATTTATTTTCTAATAAATAATTATTTTAAACCAGCTAAACTGTGCTCAATGGTTTCAATTTTTGATAGAGCATCCGCCTCTTTTTTTCGCTCGTTTTCAATTACCTCTGGTTTAGCATTGGCAACAAACTTCTCATTGGACAATTTAACTTGAACTGATTTCAAGAAACCTTTAATGTAATTGAGTTCCTCTGTTAATTTTGCAATTTCGGCAGCTACATCAATATTTCCAGTGATAGGGATAAAATATTCGTTAGAATTTACACGAAAAGAAAGTGCTCCCTCTACTTTATCTGAAACGTATTCTAAATCATTAATGTTTCCTAATTTAAGAATAACACTGTCAAAATAAGTTGACGCATTATCATTATTTACTACTCTAAAATCAATAGCGTCCTTAAAGGGTATGTTTTTATCTTTACGAATTGTTCTAATTCCCGAAATTACCTCTATTGTAGATTCAAAATTCGCAATTAACTGTGAATCAAATGATTTTAATTCTGGCCATGTTGCAACGATTAAAGCTTCTTCAGCCGTTCTCTCTGCAATTAAATGCCAAATTTCCTCAGTCAAGAAAGGCATAAACGGATGCAATAATTTCAGGTTGTTTTCAAGCATTTCAATTGCTTTCGCAAAAGTTACGCTGTCAATTGGTTGCTGATATGCTGGTTTAATCATTTCTAAAAACCAAGAACAGAAGTCGTCCCAAACTAATTTGTAAATCCCCATCAAAGCATCAGAAATTCTGTATTTCTCAAAATTATCTTCAATATCTACTAATGTTTGTTGCAATTTTGCTTCGTACCATTCGATTGCTACTTTTGATGAATCGGGTTGCTCAATTGTATCTGAAACTTCCCAACCTTTTATGAGTTTAAAAGCATTCCAAATTTTATTAGTAAACGCTTTCCCTTGGTTACACAACTCTTCATCAAACATAATATCATTACCTGCAGAAGCACTCAAAAGCAATCCTACTCGAACTCCATCAGCACCAAATTTTTCAATCAATTCTAAAGGCTCAGGAGAATTCCCTAAAGATTTAGACATTTTTCGGCGTTGTTTATCTCTTACTAAACCAGTCAGATATACGTTCGTAAAAGGTTTCTGCCCCGTGTATTCATATCCTGCAATGATCATTCTGGCTACCCAGAAAAACAAAATATCTGGACCAGTAACTAAATCATTCGTTGGATAATAATATTTAAAATCTTCGCTTTCAGGATCCATAATTCCACCAAAAACAGACATTGGCCACAGCCAAGAAGAAAACCAAGTGTCTAAGGCGTCCACATCTTGTTTTAAATCTTTTGTTTCAAGTTTAAGGTTTAAAGTTTTCTCTTTTGCTAACTTTAAGGCATCATCAATATTCTCTGCAACTACAAAATCCTCTTTTCCATCACCATAAAAATAAGCTGGAATTTGTTGTCCCCACCACAATTGACGGGAGATATTCCAGTCTCTAATGTTGTTTAGCCAATGTGCATAGGTATTATTGAAACGCACTGGGTGCAATTTAATATCACCATCCTCTAAAACGGATTTGATAGCTGGTTTTACCAAATCTTCCATTTTTAAGAACCACTGATCAGACAAGCGTGGCTCGATAACAGCTTTGGTTCTTTCTGAAGTTCCCACCTTATTAAGATGCATTTCTGTTTTTGCTAAAGCACCTATTGTTTGCAATTCTATAGCAATAGCCTCGCGAACCGCAAAACGATCTTGACCTTGATAGTGCAATCCAAAACTATTTAAAGTTGCATCCTCGTTAAAAATATCAATAATCTCAAGATTATGCTTTTCTCCAAGAGTTTTGTCATTCATATCGTGAGCAGGAGTCACTTTTAAACAACCTGTTCCAAATTCGATATCAACATACTCATCTTCAATGATTGGAATTACTCTTCCGCAAATTGGGACAATTGCTTTTTTACCTTTCAAATGAGCAAAACGTTCATCATTAGGGTTGATGCAAATTGCAGTATCTCCAAAAATTGTTTCTGGACGTGTTGTAGCAATGGTTAGAAATTCTTCTGTCCCCTCAATTTTATAATTAAGAAAAAAGAGTTTTCCTTGCTGTTCTTCATAAATAACCTCTTCATCTGACAAAGTTGTTTTAGCTTCAGGATCCCAATTTACCATTCGATATCCTCTATAAATCAAACCTTTGTTGTATAAATCAACAAAAGATTTAATTACTGAGGCTGACATATCAGGGTCCATTGTAAATTTTGTTCGTTCCCAGTCGCAAGAAGCACCAAGTTTTTTTAATTGATCCAAAATTACTCCGCCATATTTATCTGTCCATTCCCACGCATGCGCTAAGAATTCCTCACGAGTCAAATCATTTTTATTGATTCCTTCTGCTTTCAATTTAGCAACAACCTTCGCTTCTGTTGCTATAGATGCGTGATCAGTACCAGGAACCCAGCACGCATTAAAGCCTTTAAGACGTGCTCTTCTTATCAATACATCCTGAATGGTATTGTTTAGCATGTGCCCCATATGCAAAACTCCGGTTACATTTGGTGGTGGAATTACTATGGTATACGGTGTTCTATGATCTGGTTCTGAGTGAAAATAATTATTTTTCATCCAGTAGTCATACCACTTATTTTCAATAGTTTTAGCGTCGAATTGTGCAGGAATTGTCATTTTATTTAGAGTTTTAAAACCGTTGCAACATTTCTAAAAATGCAGCTCTTGTCTTTGGTCTGATATTTGTAATTCAATAAGTGAACAAAAGTAAATAATTAAGTAGACTATAAAAAGAGAAATAAAATTTTGTTCTATAATAATAAACACGGTATATTTACTTAACCGAATTTAACAACAACGATGAAAAAAACGATTACATTACTTACACTAATATTATTTTCAAGTATTGGCTTGGCCCAAAACGGACCCCAAATTAATTTTGAAGCTATTGACAATACTATTGATTACGGAAAAGTTAAAAATACTGAAAATGGAAATCGGGATTTTATTTTTACAAATACAGGAAACGCTCCATTGCTAATTACAAATGTGTCATCAACTAGCGGATGTACTTTTCCATCTAAACCTAATGAAGCTATCATGCCAGGTAAGACCGGTAAAATAACTGTAAAATACAATATGGCTCCCGGCCCTATAAGAAAAACCATTACGGTAGAATCTAATGCTGTAAACTATGAGGAAGGAAGAATTGCTCTAAAAATAAAAGGAGAAGTAATTACAAACTAAAATAATTTCAAGCTGGATGACACTTTATAAAATGTCCTCCAGTTGAAATTTAAATTTTAAGAGCATATTATTGCGTTGTACTTCAAGTGTTATCCACTTACTATTTACAGCTTTAAACATTGCATTAAGATCTTGTAGTGTCATATTATAAGGATATGTGCTATTAATTCGTACTATGACGTCTCCACTTTGCAATCCAGATTTTGCTGCTGCTGAATTTTTTCTAACATGCGCAATTTGATATATGGGTTTTAACTGAAACTTATATTTAAAATCATTTCGATAAACTGTTATTCCTCCGCTTTTACCATAGGTTGCAGGTTCGGCTACTGTTTCCATTTTTACTGTCTCTTGTACCCATTCAAGTCGGTTATGCTCCACCTCAATTCCGCTCTTGTTATAATTAAAGGGAGTTTTGTAATCTCTATTTTTCTTTAAAAAAAGCTGTTGGTTGTTATAATCAAAGACAACTTTAAATCTGCGCATAATTTCACCTCCTACTGATCCCATCCTATCTGGAACCATAGAAACATTTTTTGTAGAAACACTGTCTGGAAATGCAGCAATAGGATTGTCAAAACAGAAAAATCCTAACTCAAAACGAGTGATTTTAGCTCTCTTTCCTTCAATATCTCCACTAAAACCTCTACCTAAAAAGTCATCAAAATTCTTAGCTGGTATTTGCAAATATTTATTGGTGTTCTTAAATAACCAAACGGCATCACTGTTACCTATATCAATGAGTAATTTTACAGGCAACTGTTTTTCTGCAAGACTCACATTGGTTATAATGTATGGTTTTGACTTTTCTAAAGATATGGGTAAAACAGTTGCATTCCTAGATACTTTTTGTTGGTGCTTTTTATTGTCTTTATAAACAATGATTTTTTTGTGTAGGTAATCAATTTCTACTAAATTATTTCTAAAAAAATGATACCCAATAATTCCATTCACAGGAATCCCAACATGAGAAGAAAAATTAAATTCTGGATCTAAAACTATGTATAACAAATGATTCTTATTAGTCATATTACCAAAAGAGAGCAAATTATTAGTTGACTTCAAACCCTCAACAGATTTTTGACTACCCAAGCCCCTTAAGCTTATTTTCTCAGTATTTAAAAAACGCACTTCTTTTTTTTCTTCAAGACTAAACAGAATAGTTTCAGCAACACCTGTGTCTAATAAAAAATTAAGCTCAACACCATTTACTTTTATAGGAACAAAAACCAAATTATTAATCAACTGAAAAGAAACAACCGCTTTAATTGATTTACCTTCAAACTGGAAACCATTTTGAGAATAAACTGGAAAAGCCAAATACAATAAAAAGAAAAGTAAAACTTGTTTCATTATTTTTATTTCACATAAAATTAATGAATTAATCGTTCAAAAATAAAGATTTAACAATTGATAAACCTTTTTATTGCATTTACTTTCAAAAAAAAATTGCAATTTTGTGCATCAATAATTCAAAATTATGCCAACTATATCTAACAAAGGCAAACAAATGCCTGAATCACCAATACGTAAATTGGTCCCATTCTCTGAAATTGCAAAAAAGAAAGGCCATAAAGTATATCACCTTAACATTGGACAACCGGACATAAAAACTCCCGAAGTTGCAATGCAAGCTGTAAAAAATATTGACTTAACCATCTTAGAATACAGTCATTCTGCTGGAAATGAATCGTATCGTAAAAAATTGTCAAATTATTACACTCAACAAGGTATTGATGTATCTACAGAAAATATTATAATTACCACTGGAGGTTCTGAGGCATTACTTTTTGCAATGGGTAGCACCATGGATCAAGGGGATGAAATTATTATTCCTGAACCTTTTTATGCTAATTACAATGGTTTTTCAACTGCTTCAGGTGTTACCGTTGTTCCAGTAATATCGACTATTGAAAATGGTTTTGCATTACCTGCCGTAGCCGATTTTGAAAAGTTAATTACAGCAAAAACAAAAGCAATCTTAATTTGTAATCCTGGAAATCCAACAGGGTATTTATACTCAAAAGAAGAAATTCTGCAACTGGCAGAACTTGTAAAAAAGCATGATTTATTTTTAATCTCAGATGAAGTTTACCGTGAGTTTACTTATGATGGTGATGTACACTACTCTGTAATGAGTATTCCTGGACTTGAGGAGCATGCTATTATGATTGATTCTGTATCAAAACGTTACAGTATGTGTGGCGCAAGAATAGGATGTATCACCTCCAAAAACAAAGAAGTGATGGCAGCGGCTATGAAATTTGCACAAGCACGTTTGAGTCCGCCTACTATTGAACAAATTGCTAGTGAAGCAGCTTTAGACACACCTCAATCTTATTTTGACGAAGTTATATCAGAATATAGAGAAAGGCGAGATACCTTAATTGAAGAGTTAAACAAAATTGATGGTGTTGTTATCAGTAAGCCAAAAGGTGCTTTTTACTGTATTGCACAATTGCCAATTGATAATGCAGATGCTTTTGCACAATGGTTACTAGAAAGCTTTGACTTAAATGGTGAAACCGTTATGGTTGCACCGGCTGCAGGTTTTTACTCCACTCCAGGAATGGGTTTAAACCAAGTACGTATAGCGTATGTGTTAAAAAAAGAAGATTTAATAAAAGCAGTTGCCATTTTAAAAGCTGCAATTCCTGCTTACAACGCGTTATAAAAATAATTTCTATCCATAAAATGAAAGGCAAATCTATTGTAGTTTTGCCTTTCATTTTTTTTAGAATAAAACAGTAAAAAACAAATGGCAAAGCCATAAAGTACTCTTAAATAGTAAGCCTCATTGAAAAACTTTGTTATTTATTATTATCTTTACCGCTTGAATAAATATACCCACTATAATAGTTGCTTTTAATGATAAAAAACGAAGAATTTCAAGACGAAATAGGTGACAATCACGTGAGTTTGTCCGCAAATAATCCAATTAGAAAAGATGCATTTGACATCTCTGATGATGATAAAATTGAAAAAATAAAAAAAGATGTTGAAAACATTCTACTAACCCTAGGAATGGATTTAACAGATGACAGTCTTAAAGGAACACCAAATAGAGTAGCAAAAATGTTTGTGAAAGAAATTTTTGGCGGATTAAATCCTGATAGAAAACCAAAAGCATCAACATTTGACAACAATTACAAATATGGAGAAATGTTGGTAGAAAAGAATATTATTGTTTATTCTACTTGTGAACATCATTTATTACCCATAATCGGTAGAGCTCATGTTGCCTATATTTCAAACGGAACCGTTATTGGTTTATCCAAAATGAATCGTATTGTAGAATATTATGCAAAAAGACCCCAAGTTCAAGAGCGTTTAACGATGCAAATTGTGCAAGAATTACAAATAGCGCTTGGCACTGAAGATGTAGCTTGTGTGATAGATGCAAAACACCTATGCGTTAACTCAAGAGGAATAAGTGATATTGAAAGTAGCACCGTAACATCTGAGTTTGGTGGAAAATTCAAAGATAACGTAACCAGAAGAGAGTTTTTAGATTACATTAAATTAGAAACAAAGTTCTAGTCTAATCTCATATTATCAATAAAATTAGGAAAGTTGATCTTTTCAAATAGAAAAAGATAAAAAAACACAATAACACATTCACAACTCAACTCCCCTTTTTATAGGGGATTTGTTGAGTAAAATATACAGCCAAAATGCCATTATACAGTAACCACAAACTCAGAATTTACAATTCATTATCTGGAGAAAAGGAACTTTTTGAACCTATAATTGAGGGAAATGTAGGCATGTACGTTTGTGGACCTACAGTTTATAGCAATGTTCATTTAGGAAACGTTCGCACATTCATGTCTTTTGATATGATTTTTAGATATTTTTTACATCTTGATTATAAAGTGCGCTACGTACGTAACATTACCGATGTAGGTCATATTGTAGACGATGTAGACGAAGGAGAAGATAAAATTGCAAAAAAAGCGCGTTTAGAACAACTAGAACCTATGGAGGTAGTACAACGCTATACCGTAGATTTTCATGATATTTTAAGTGCTTTCAATTTTTTACCTCCAAGTATTGAACCTACTGCAACAGGGCATATCATTGAACAAATTGAAATTGTAAAAAAAATTATTGCATCAGGAATAGGATATGAAGCAAATGGTTCTGTTTATTTTGATGTTGTTAAGTTTAACGAAACCAATCATTACGGAAAATTAAGCGGTCGAAACATTGAAGACATGCTTGCAAATACACGTGATCTTGATGGGCAAAGTGACAAAAGAAATCCTCAAGATTTTGCACTTTGGAAAAAAGCAGAAACGCAACATATCATGCGCTGGCCTTCACCATGGAGTGATGGCTTCCCGGGATGGCATTTAGAGTGTACTGCTATGAGCACTAAATACTTAGGCAATCATTTTGACATTCACGGTGGAGGAATGGATTTAAAATTTCCACATCATGAATGTGAAATTGCACAAAATGAAGCTTGCACAGGACAAACTCCTGTTAACTATTGGATGCATGCAAATATGCTAACTCTAAATGGTAAAAAAATGGCCAAATCTACAGGTAACAATATTTTACCACGAGAGATTTTGACAGGAGAAAACACCATCTTAAGTAAAGCATTTTCAGCATCTGTGGCACGTTTTTTTATGCTACAAGCACATTACAGAAGTATTCTTGATTTCTCTGATGATGCAATTGTAGCAGCCGAAAAAGGCTTTAAAAGACTTATGGAAGCGATGAATTCAATTGCTGAAATCGCTGTTTCAAATGCAAGTACGCTAGACATTGCTGCTTGGAAACAATCATGTTACGATGCTATGAACGATGATTTTAATACACCTATATTAATTGCTCAACTATTTGAAGGTGTTCGATTCATAAATCTTTTAAAAGACAATAAAGAAACGCTTAATCAAGAGGACTTACAGCTTTTTACTGCAACAATGCAGGGTTTCGTATTTGATGTTTTAGGATTAGAAGATGAAAAACTTTCGGATACCAGTAATAATAAATTAGAAGGTACAGTAAACATGCTTATTGAAATGAGAAAACAAGCAAGAGAGAATAAAAACTTTGCTTTGTCTGATCAAATTCGAGATCAATTAATTGCACTAGGAATTCAATTAAAAGACGGTAAAGAGGGAACTACGTTCAGCATTAACTAGTTTATAAATGACAAGCAAAAAATATGATCAAAAAAATATTAATTTTTCCGCTTGTATTTTTAGTACGATTTTATCAAGTCGCAATTTCTCCATTTACACCCGCAGCATGTCGTTTTGAACCTACGTGTTCACATTATATGATTGAATCTTTGCAAGTACATGGTTTATTTTACGGAACTTTTCTTGGTGTAAAACGTATTTTCAGCTGTCATCCTTGGGGCAAAACGGGATATGATCCAGTACCCAAAAAAACAACAAAGAGTTAATACCTTCTCTTATAATAATCACTATTTTTACTATTCAAAAATTAAAAAACACACATGACACACGCATTAAACTTAGTTTGGAACCCATCAGAAGGAATTGATTTAGGTTTTTTCATGATTAGATTTTACAGTTTAATGTTTGTTGTAGCCTTTGGTTTAGGCTGGTATATTATGAAACACATATTCGAAAGAGAAGGAGAATCTATTGAAAAACTAGATTCTTTGTTCATTTGGACTGTCCTTGCTACCTTAGCAGGAGCACGTTTAGGACATGTGTTTTTTTACGATTGGGAATATTATCGCAACCATTTACCAGAAATTTTATTACCGTTTCGTTTTAGTCCAAGTTTTGAATTTACAGGTTATCAAGGATTGGCAAGTCATGGTGCTGCTATTTCTATCATCATTGCCATGTATTTTTACAGTAAAAATATTTTAAAAAGACCTCAATTATGGATATTAGATCGCGTTGTAATACCGGTTGCTAGTGGCGCTATTTTTGTACGTTTAGGAAACTTTTTTAACTCCGAAATTATTGGAAACGAAACTAATTCTCCTTTTGGAATCAAGTTTTTAAGAGATCATTTTAGCCCACAAGATGCCGTTAATGCAACACAAATCTCAAATCCAAAAGATGCCTATTATGCTATTGCAAATGACCCAAAGTTTGCAACACTAATAGAACAAGTACCAGTTAAACACCCTACTCAGCTATATGAAGCTTTTGCCTATATCTTTGTATTTGCTGCATTATTTTTCTTGTATTGGAAAACTGAACAAAGAAATTATAGTGGATATATATTTGGGATGTTCCTAGTGCTTTTATTTACTGTTCGATTCATCGTTGAATCTGTTAAAGAAAGCCAAGGCGGATTTGAAAATGCACTCGGATTATTTTCAACAGGACAATGGCTTAGTATACCCTTTGTATTAATTGGTATGTATTTTGTTATCCGAGCCAAAAAAAATTAGACCAACATTTTTCATATATAAAAAGCGTTACTTCAATATAGATTTAACGCTTTTTTTTGGTACAAAAAGAACACCAATCTCAATATTACTAGTATTAAAACCCGCATTATTATCTTGCAGCCCTGCATTAGAAGTATGCCTTAAATTCGGTCTAAAATCGAGTATAAACTGCCCCATTTCATAGTTAACACCTAGCGCTAAAACATCTGCAAATGCAAAACCTTTTGATAATCGCTCTGTTGCTGTATCAATATACATAGGACCTACACTGCCCAAGACATATAAACTTAACTTTTTTGATAAAGGATAGCGCATTAATAATCCTATATTCAATATGTATTCATTACACGTTTTTAGCTTTGTGTACCGCTCTCTTTTTTCAATATAATTTTCCTCATCAGGCTTAACAAAGTAGAGATTTAAAAGTTGATGCGTACCACTATTAAATTCAGGTTGCAACACCAAATCATAGCTAAATCTGTTGGTCGATTTAACAGTTTTCACAAACTGAAACTTAAAATATTGATTTGAATACGTGTAGTTTCTATTTTTAAACTCACTACCAAAACCTACTAAAAAACCTAACTTTATATCGCTCG
Source organism: Flavobacterium sp. I-STPP5a (assembly GCF_009764685.1). Classification (GTDB taxonomy): domain Bacteria; phylum Bacteroidota; class Bacteroidia; order Flavobacteriales; family Flavobacteriaceae; genus Flavobacterium. The sequence continues at coordinate 25,316 of NZ_VHLM01000081.1, forward strand.
GAGTTTGTTGCGCATTGCATGCAAAAGACAAAGCATACGCACAAAAAAAGAAACCAATAATTTTGTTATACATCATACAAAACAATTCATCATTAAATTACAATTCAAACAAAAAAAATAGGTTCAACTTGCGTTAAACCTATTTTCATTATATTCATACTACCCTTTATTATTCAGCAGCATGCTCTTTTTCGATTGTGCTTTTATCCTCTTTAGTAAAAGTATCTACTACCACTGGGGTAGCAATAAATAAAGATGAATATGTACCCACAATAATACCCACTAACATAGCAAAGATAAATCCTCTGATTGACTCACCTCCAAAAAGGAACATAGTCAATAATACAAGAATCATTGTCAATGAAGTATTTAAAGTTCTTGACAAAGTAGTGTTAATCGATGCATTTACAATGTTTTCAAAACTTCCTTTTCTTTTTCCTAAGATAAATTCTCTAATTCTATCAAATACAATTACAGTATCGTTCATTGAATATCCAATTACAGTAAGAATAGCAGCAATAAAATGCTGATCCATTTCCATGTGGAAAGGCATGAATTTATAACACAAAGAGTAAATTCCTAATACAAAGATAACATCATGCGCAACGGCAGCAATAGCTCCTAATGAATACTGCCACTTACGGAAGGAAATCATAAGGTATAAAAAGATTACTGCAAGAGCACCTAAAACAGCCCAGTAAGAGTTTGTTTTGATATCTTCAGAGATAGAAGCACCAACTTTAGAAGCTTGTAATACTCCAACTTTTTTACCATCAAAAGTGTTTGTAAATTTATCATAAGATGTATTTGGAAAATATTTAGCTAAAGCATTGTATAATTTTTCATTCACTTCTTTATCTACTGCAATACCATCCTCTTTGATTTTGTATTTAGTTGTGATTTTTAATTGGTCATCATCACCTAAAACTTTCGCTTCTACTGGTGTACCAAATGCTGTAGATAATTCTTCTGAAACTACAGAAGCATCTATTGGTTTTTCAAATTTCACTTGAAAAGTTCTACCTCCAACAAAATCCACACCTTGGTCTAAACCATTAACAAAGAAAATAGAAATCAAACTTACTACAACAACTACAGAAGAGAAGATGTAAGTAAATTTTTTGATTTTGATAAAGTCATAGTTAAAGTTTGTAAACCAATTTTTAGTCATATTGGTACAGAACGTTAAATCAGCTTTACCAGCGATATTTTTATCAATAAAAATTCTTGCAATAAAGATTGATGTAAATAACGATGTTGCTATACCTATAAGTAATGTTAATGCAAAACCTTTAATTGGGCCTGTTCCAAAAATAAACAAGATTGCTCCAGTTAAAACGTGTGTAACGTTAGCATCAATAATAGAACGCATTGCACCATGCCATCCGTAAGCTGAAACTACTGCATCAGATAATGTTTTACCGTCGCGCAACTCCTCTTTTGCTCTTTCATATATAATAATGTTTGCATCTACCGCTGTTCCCAATGTCAATACAATACCTGCAATACCTGGCAATGTTAATACAAAACCAAAACTTGCCATAATACCAAACAAAAACAACAAGTTTAATAATAGTGCTAAATTAGCATACCAACCTGCTTTTCCGTAATAAAATACCATCCAGAAACAAACTAGTAAAAAACCAATGATTGATGAAATCAATCCAGCATCAATAGAAGCCTGACCTAATGAAGGACCTACTACAGTTGACTGAATAATATCTGCCGAAGCTGGTAATTTACCCGCGTTAAGCACGTTAGCTAAATCTTTAGTTTCAGTTACGTCAAATGCACCTGAGATTTCAGATCTTCCACCTGAAATAGGTCCGCTTGATACACCTGGAGCTGAATACACAACATTATCTAAAACAATTGCAATATTGCTTTTTTGAGTAAATGCTCTACCTGTTAATTCTTCCCAACCTTTAGCGCCTTGAGAATTCATTTGCATAGAAACAGCAGGTTTACCTAACTGATCAAAAGTATCTTTTGCATCGGTAACAACTGCACCTACCATGGCTGGGTTGTTATCTCTATTACCACGTAAAGCGTATAATTCTACGACTTCTACTTGCTTTTTCTTATCATCAGTAATGCTAAGTGGTTTACCCCAAACAAATTTAGCGTAAGTCAATGCTGCAGGTAATAAGATTTTTATGTCTTGTCTCTTGAAATATGCGTTAATTGTAGCAGTATCTTTAGGAGAAAACAAACCTAAAACTGGTCCGCCACCTTGACTTACTATTTTATCAAACAAAGGATTTTGTCCTTTTTTTGCAGCTGTAGAATCTTTTGTATCAGTTAATAATGCACTTAACGAATCTTTAACAACTGGCTTCACAACATTTGTTTTGATTTCAGTTTTTTTCAATGCTTCATTAGCAGCCATTAAGAAATTACCAACTTCTTCAATTTTGTACGTTTCCCAAAATTCAAGTTGTGCTTTACCTCCTAATAACTTTTTAATTCTATCAACATCCTTAGCACCAGGAAGTTCAACAAGGATCCTTCCTGTTTCTCCTAATTTTTGAATGTTAGGCTGTGTTACTCCAAACTTGTCAATACGCTCTCTTAATACTTTAAAAGCACTTTCAATAGATTCGTCTACTTTTCTCTTGATTACTTTTTGAACTTCAGCGTCAGTCATTTGAAAACTAACACCACCTTCACCTTGTAAAGATCTGTTTGCAAAAATATCTGGAGAAGCTAATTTTACAGTTCCTTTTGAATTAGCATCAAAAGCCTCGTAAAATTTATCTAAATATGTTTTGTTTCCTTCAAAATTAGCAGAAGCATCAGCTAACGACTTATTAAAAACTGGATTTTTAGAGTTGTTTGATAAACCTTTCAAAACATCTTTGATAGAAATTTGAAGAATTACGTTAATCCCTCCTTCTAAGTCAAGACCTTTGTTGATTTGTTTGTTTTTTACTTCATCATAAGTAAAATCAGTAAATCCAAGGTTTAATATTTTTTCTTTACCAATAGAATCTAAATACTTTAACTCTTTATCAGGATTATCTCCTGCAAAAACTTTAGCATCACTTTTGATGTTATTGGCCAAAAAAGTGAAAGAAAGTTGGTAAATACTTACCAATGCAAATAGAATTGCGAAAAATTTAATAAGTCCTTTATTCTGCATTATTACTAAAAATTAATTATTTTATATTATAATTTCAACTTAAGTATTGAAAATCAGTTTTTTAATCATCATAAACAAGAAAAAAATCGATTTTGTACTGTAGTATTTTTTCTAAACCGAGCAAATATATAATTAAGGTTATGATTAACCAATTTATTTATTGATTAATATCAAGAAAAAGACTGCTATGCAACTAGCAGTCTTTGATTTCTTATATATTTGATATTTCTATAAAATGTCCTTTAAGGCATCGTTCATTTGTCGCACAGCATCAGCGCTTTTTGCAAACAAAGCCTTTTCAGAATCATTCAACTCAATATTCAGTATTTCTTCTACGCCATTTTTACCAATGATACATGGCACTCCAATACAAATATCTTCTTGCCCATACTCACCTTCAACAAAAACAGAACACGCAATCATTTTCTTTTGATCGTTCAAAATACTATCTACTAAAAAAGCAACAGAAGCACCTGGAGCGTACCAAGCAGATGTACCTAGTAAACCCGTCAGTGTAGCACCACCCACCATTGTATCGGCAGCCACTTTTTGCAACTCTTCTTCTGATAAAAATTGAGATACGGGTATCCCGTTATAAGAAGCCAATCGTGTTAATGGAATCATGGTTGTATCTCCATGCCCACCAATAACCATTGCTGAAATATCGTTAGCTGGCTTATCTAAAGCCAAAGACAAATACGTTCTAAAGCGAGAACTATCTAAAGCCCCACCCATTCCTATAATTCTATTTTTTGGCAATCCTGTAGATTTCAATGCTAAATAAGTCATTGTATCCATAGGATTTGAAACTACAACTATTATGGTATCCGGAGAATGTTTCAACACATTTTCAGCAACCGTTTTCACAATTCCTGCATTTATACCTATTAACTCCTCGCGTGTCATACCTGGTTTTCTTGGTATTCCAGATGTAATTACCACTACATCACTGCCAGCAGTTTTTGCATAATCATTTGTAACACCAGACACTTTGGTATTAAAACCTGTATTTGTTGCACATTGCATAATATCAAGGGCTTTACCTTCAGCAAAACCTTCTTTTATGTCCAGCAAAACTACTTCGCTAGCAATTCCTCTATAAGAAATCACATCAGCACATGTCGCACCTACATTTCCTGCACCTACAATGGTAACTTTCATATTATTAAGTTTATTCGGTTAATTGTTATTTTGGTTATTTGATATTAATTAGTTCATATTCAATTTTAAAATTAGGCATCAATATTAGCATACACTGCATTTTTCTCTATAAATTCTCTTCTTGGCGGCACCTCATCACCCATTAACATAGAAAAAACTCTATCAGCCTCAGCTAAACTGTCAATAGTTACCTGACGTAATGTTCTAAAGTTTGGATCCATTGTAGTTTCCCACAACTGCTCTGCATTCATCTCTCCAAGACCTTTATAACGTTGAATTCCTGCGCTTCCGCCCATTCTTTCATTCGCCTGATCGCGTTGTACATCGTTCCAAGCATATTCCTTTTTATTTCCTTTTTTAACTAAATATAAAGGTGGTGCTGCAATGTATACGTGACCTTCCTCTATTAACTCTTTCATAAAACGGAAGAAAAACGTTAAGATTAGGGTAGAAATGTGACTACCATCGACATCGGCATCACACATAATAATTACTTTGTGGTAACGTAACTTTGATATATTTAATGCTTTACTGTCTTCTTCGGTTCCAATTGTAACACCAAGTGCTGTAAAAATGTTTCGGATCTCTTCGTTTTCAAAAACTTTGTGATGCATTGCTTTTTCTACGTTCAAAATTTTACCACGTAATGGCAAAATTGCTTGAAATGCACGATCACGTCCTTGTTTAGCGGTTCCTCCTGCCGAATCTCCCTCGACAAGATATACTTCGCATTTTGCAGGATCTTGCTCAGAACAGTCAGAAAGTTTACCTGGCAATCCGCCTCCACCCATTACAGTTTTACGCTGTACCATTTCACGTGCTTTTTTAGCTGCGTGACGGGCTTGAGCTGCAAGTATTACTTTTTGAACTATTATTCGAGCATCATTTGGATTTTCTTCCAAATAATTTTCGATCATTTCACTTACTGCCTGACTTACTGGAGAAACAACTTCTCTGTTTCCAAGTTTCGTTTTAGTCTGTCCCTCAAATTGTGGTTCAGCAACCTTAACAGAAATAATTGCCGTAAGACCTTCACGGAAATCATCACCAGAAATATCAAACTTTAATTTATCTAACATTCCAGATGCATCAGCATATTTTTTCAAAGATCGAGTTAGACCCGTTCTAAAACCTTGCAAGTGCGTTCCTCCTTCATGCGTATTGATATTATTTACGTATGAAAAAATATTTTCGGTATAACTGGTGTTATAAATCAAAGCCACCTCAACTGGAATTTCTCCCTTTTCGTGGTCCATTGATATTACATGCGCAATAATAGGCTCTCTATTACCATCTAAATAACGGATATATTCTTTCAATCCTTCATCTGAATGAAAAACCTCAGAAACAAAATTTCCATCTTTATCTAACTCTCTTTTATCAGTAAAAGTGATTGTAATTCCTTTATTCAAGAAAGACAATTCACGCATACGTGCCGAAAGTGTATCATAAGAATACTCAATAGTTTGAGTAAAAATAGTTGGATCTGGGTAAAAAGTTACAATCGTACCTCTCTTTGTCGTTTCACCAATTTGTTTTACTGGATATAGCGCTTTCCCTTTTTCGTATTCTTGCTCGTATATTTTACCGTCACTGCTATGAACAGTTGCTCTTAAATGGTTTGATAATGCATTTACTACGGATACACCCACACCGTGTAAACCTCCAGATACTTTATAAGAATCTTTATCGAATTTTCCTCCTGCACCAATCTTTGTCATTACAACTTCAAGCGCAGATACCCCTTCTTTTTTGTGAATACCAACAGGAATTCCACGACCATTATCTTCAACAGAAATCGAACCATCTTCGTTGATATCTACCCTAATGGTATCGCAATGGCCACCCATAGCCTCATCAATAGAGTTATCTACTACTTCATATACCAAATGGTGCAAACCTCTTACACCTACATCACCTATATACATTGATGGACGCATCCTTACGTGCTCCATTCCTTCTAATGCTTGAATACTATCTGCTGAATAATTGTCCTTCTTGATTTCTTCGCTCATATCTTTATTCTAAAAATGTAATTTTTGTATAACACGCAAATATATAAAAACGCAAATTATATTACCGTTAAAATCAGTTTTAAAGGCTTTAAGTTATTAACATTTGTTTATAAAAATAGATTGAAAAATGGGTCGTCTTGCTCATTCCGTATGATTAACAAAATAAAAAATCAGGGAGCACAAAAAAAGACTTTCAAAAACCACTGCTTACAGGTGGTTTTGAAAATCTTTCAAGATAAAATAATGAATATCGTATTTAAAATTTAAGCTTTGCCGGCGTATGCTGATTCTTCGTGAGCAGCATTAGCCCTTCCACTAGGATCTAAATTTTCTTGCCACTTTGGAATCCACTTTCTTACTGTTTGGGCAGCACTCAATTGCGGGAAATGCTTTTGAAAAATAGAACGATAAAGATAGGCTTCTTTTGTTGTAGGCGAATTATACGGAAAAGTTGCTGAAGCTGTTGCCAATTGTTCATCAGACACTTGAGTTGCACAATAAGCAATTAATTCATCGACCCAACTGTAGCCTACTCCATCTGAAAATTGTTCTTTTTGCCTCCACAAGATTTCATCTGGTAAATAAGAATCATCAGGAGTGTCAAATGCTTTTCTTAAAATATATTTTTCTTTACCACCATACGTTTTAGGTAGTTTCTGCTCTGGGTTAATCCTAATGGCAAGATCCAAAAAGGCTTGATCTAAAAAAGGCAATCTAACTTCAAGACCGTGAGCCATTGTTGCTTTATCAGCTCTCAACAAATCGGCAGTAAATATTTTTTGTACTCTCTCTATTGTTTCACGTTGAAAATCAGCAACTGAAGGAGCATTTGCGAAATACAAATATCCTCCAAAAATTTCATCGGCACCTTCGCCAGATAAAACTACTTTAATCCCTTTTCCAACAATAACTTTAGACAAAAAATACATTGGAACACTTGCTCTCACTGAGATTACATCATATGTTTCTATTTGGTAAATTATTTTTTCAAGCACTTCAATACCTTGCTGTACAGTAAAAAAAACTTCATGATGTTGTGTTCCTAAAAAATTAGCCACTTTTCTGGCTGCAACAATATCTGGAGCATTTTCATCTATTCCTATTGCAAAAGAGTGCAAGGGTTCTGATTGATTTTTAAGTAAACGGGAAGCTATTGCTGTTGTTAATGACGAATCTAAACCACCTGATAACAAAACCCCTAATGGAACATCTGCCATTAACCTTTTTTGAGTAGCAGTAGTCAAATATTCACGGAGTAATTGATAATCTACATCTTGGTATTCATTTACAAAAGACTCGTATTCTGGCTTGTAATATTTTACAAAACCTGTTTTTGCTGTATAATAATGTCCTGGCGGAAAAGTTGAAAAGGTTTTACATTGATCTGCAATAGCTTTCATTTCTGAAGCAAAGTACATCCTGCCTCTTTCATCTAATCCATAATACAAAGGCTTTACTCCTAGAGGATCTCTTGCTGCCATGTAATCATCACCATCAATGATTACAAAAGCAAAATCTCCGTCTAATTTATCACAAAAATTATATCCAAACTCTTCATAAAGATGCACAATAACTTCCGAATCTGATTGGGTACGAAATACATGGTTACTCAAATATTCTTGCTTTAATTCTAAGTAATTGTATATTTCACCATTATGAACCATGTAAGCTGTAGTTGTGCCTTGAATAGGTTGTTTTCCTGAATGCAAGTCAATTATAGAAAGTCGCTCATGGCTTAAATAATGACCATTAGGCATGGCATACAAATCCCGTTCATCAGGTCCACGATGTGACATTCGACTAGAGAGATCTCTAACCAACTGCTCTTCTTTTCCTTTACCAATGATGGCCAATATTCCACACATACTTATTCTATTTAATTGTTAAACAAACGGGAACTGCAAATATGCATTTCCGACTACACATTTAAAACACAATCAACATCTTTAATTTCTATTTGAAAGTAAAAACAACACATTCAATTAAAAATGAAACAAAAAACCATTTCAATTTCTGATTTTAAAGATAAAATCAACTTATACTATACTTACTTTGTTATTTTACTTTTAGTCCTTTAATAAAAGTACCACTAGGTTTCATTTTGACCATCATATTTTCATTCACTTTCATTAAATCTTCGTCATAGATTACAAAATCAGCCCATTTACCAACTTCTAAACTTCCTTTTTCTTTTTCTTCAAAATTAGAATAAGCGGCCCAGAGCGTCATTCCTCTCAATGTTTCGGCACGAGTAAGTGCATTTTCCATTTGAAAACCACCTTTTGGAAAATTCTTAACATCTTTACGAGTTACGGCAGCATGAAAAGTAAGCATTGGGTTCACTTCCTCCACAGGAAAATCTGTTCCTAAAGCAACCGTCCCAGCTTTTTGAAGGAGTTTTTTGAAAGCATAAGCGTTTTTCAATCTTTGTTTTCCAAGGCGTTCTTCGGCCCAATACATATCTGATGTAGCGTGCGTGGGCTGAACAGATGGAATAATACCAAATTTGAAATAATCAAAATCAGCCTCACGCAACACTTGAGCATGTTCTATTTTCCATCGTCTGTCTTTGGTTCCAGCCAAAACCTCTTTGTAAATTTTTAAAATCACTGTATTTGCAGAATCGCCAATAGCGTGAGTATTCAATTGAAAATTTGAATTCGCAATTTGTTTCGCAACCGATTTTAGTCCTACAACCGGCGCTAGTAAGGCTCCATATTGACCTGGCTTATCAGAATACGGTTTGTGCATACACGCGCCACGCGAACCTAAAGCACCATCACCATACATTTTAAAAGATCTTACATTAAGTTGATCTGTTTTATAAACTCCTTTTTTTAGATATAAATCAATGTTTTTTTGATTGGCTGTAACCATAGCATACACATTAAGCTTCATCAATTTTGCTTTTTGTAAACTATCCATCAAGTGAATAATATCTGGATCAAGTCCAGCATCATTTACGGTTGTTAAACCATAATCAAACATTACTTTTTCAGCGTCTAATAAAGCTGCTATTTGAATTTTACGAGTTGGTTTAGGTATAATTTTAAAAATTAATTCCATCGGATTGTCTACTAAAATTCCTGTAGGCTCACCGTTTAAAATTTCTATTTGACCACCTTCAGCATTCGTATCTTTTGTAATTCCTGCCAGTGTGAGAGCTTTACTGTTTACAATAATGGCGTGACTGTCTACTCGGTTTAAAACTACTGGGATATCAGGAAATGCAACATCAAGATCAGCCTTTGTTGGATATTTTTTTACGTCCCAATCGTTTTGGTCCCAACCATTACCAACAATAAACGCAGGATTTTTTTCTTTTTGAAAAACTTTTAAACGACTTATGATGTCTGCCATACTGGTTGTTCCACGCAAATCAACCTCTTGTAAGCTCAAACCGTACGTGTAAAAATGACAGTGTGCATCTATTAATCCAGGATAAATGAATTTACCATCAGCATTTGTAGTGTTATTAGACTGGTATTTATTTTCAATATCAGTATCTGACCCAATAGCAACAATTTTACCTTTATCAATTGCCATAGCTGTAGCTTTCTCAAAAGTATTGTTTACGGTGTAAATGGTAGCATCAGTAATAATGGCATCCACCATAATTTTTTCGTTTTGGTTGCATGAAATTAAAAATAGTGTAAAAAAAAGTAAAGCAAAAGCTCTCATAAGTTATAATTTAGTTATGCTAATATAAAAAACTGTCCTGAAATAGAGCGCATTAATTTAGAATTAAAACCATTTTAAGGTTTAATGTTATTTTTATTCATAAAAAAACGCACTCCTTTCGGGAGGGCACTGAAAAAGTCCCTATTTTCAAAAATCATTAAAAAAAGTGATTAAATAAGGCTTTGATTTTATTTAATCGTCTTTTTTTAGTCAAATTTAATCTTCTTAGATTACAAGGGGTTTGTAATAACTAAAAGGAGCGAAACCATTGTGTTTTCGCTCCTTTTTAGTTATTTTCATTTTCCTTATTCGAGGGACTTTTTCAGTGCCCTCCCTTTCGGGTGCGTTTCCTTTACTACTTATTAAGCTATGTTGCTATACTTTTGCGTAAGCATCATCATGGACACTTGCTACGGCTCTACCCGATGGATCGTTCATGTTCTTGAAAGCTTCATCCCACTCCAAAGCAATTTTTGTACTACAAGCTACACTGGCTTCTTGAGGTACACACAAGGCGGCAGCATCACTAGGAAAATGGTCGTGAAAGATAGAACGGTAATAATATTCCTCTTTTGATGTAGGCGTTTGCAACGGAAACTTATATTTGGCATTTGCCAATTGTTCGTCAGAAACCTCAACGGCAACAACTTCTTTTAAAGTATCAATCCAGCTGTACCCTACACCATCACTAAATTGCTCTTTTTGTCTCCATGCCACACTTGGGGGCAACATATCTTCGAATGCTTTACGAACCACCCATTTCTCCATAGGATGTTCTTTGTTGATCATTTTATCTTGCGGGTTGATGCGCATGGCCACATCCATGAACTCTTTGTCAAGGAAAGGAACACGTCCTTCGATTCCCCACGCCGCTAAACTTTTATTGGCACGCAAACAATCATACATGTGCAGCTTACTTAGTTTACGTACATTCTCTTCGTGAAATTCCCTTGCATTTGGTGCTTTATGAAAGTACAAGTACCCACCAAAAAGTTCATCAGCTCCTTCACCAGAAAGTACCATTTTTATACCCATTGACTTAATAACTCTCGCCATCAACCACATAGGTGTTGAGGCTCTAATGGTAGTTACATCATAAGTTTCTAAGTTGTAAATGACATCTTTGACCGCATCTAATCCTTCTTGAATAGTGAATTTAATTTCGTGATGAATGGTGCCAATGTGATCTGCTACAATTTGGGCTGCTGCAAGATCCGGAGAACCTTCTAATCCTACTGAAAATGAGTGCAGTTGTGGGTACCAAGCATCGGTAGTATCACCAGACTCAATTCGTTTTTGTGCAAATTTTTTGGCTACAGCCGAAGTTATAGAGGAATCTAACCCGCCAGAAAGTAAAACACCATAAGGCACATCACTCATTAATTGTCTGTGAACGGCTGCTTCTAATGCTACTTTTATATCCTGAATGTTTGTTTCGTTATCTTTTACAGCATCATAATCAGTCCAGTCTCTTTTATACCATTGTACAAATTCGCCATCAGTACTCGTCATGTAGTGTCCAGGAGGAAACAATTGTATTTTAGTACAATATCCTTCTAAAGCTTTCAATTCAGAAGCAACATAAAACGTACCGTGCTCATCCCAACCGATGTATAATGGAATAATTCCCATATGATCCCTTGCAATGAAGTACTCATCTTTCTCTACATCATAAATGGCAAAGCCAAAAATTCCGTTCATTTCATCTATAAAATGAGGTCCTTTTTCTTTGTAAAGTGCCAAAATAACTTCGCAATCACTTTCTGTTTGAAAGTTGTATTTGCCTTCAAATTGCTTGCGCAATGCTCTGTGGTTGTAAATCTCACCATTGGCAGCTAAGATAAGTTGTTTGTCTTCGCTAAATAAAGGTTGTTTACCTGATGCTGGATCAACAATTGCCAAACGTTCATGCGATAAAATGGCTTTTTCGTTGCTAAAGATTCCGCTCCAGTCTGGTCCACGATGACGAATTATTTTTGACATTTCTAAAACCTTAGGTCTTAAAACTTCTGCTTTTTGTTTCAGGTCGAAGGCACATACTATTCCACACATAATGCTATATTTTATAAATGAATTTATTTATTTTGATAAAGCAAAGATGCAGTTATAGTTTCATATGTAAAACACAAAACCGATATTCAGTTACATATTTAAACTAAAAACAACTAAAAACTATAAAAAACTAATTAAAACCTAAATAAAAAATAGAGTCTACTAGTAAAGTGTAAATAGCATAAAATTTTTATTGAATTGATTGAATTACATAGTTTGAACCATTAATCTCAAAAGTAAATCCTTCTTGGTTCCCCATTAACTTCGCTCCCAATGGTGATTGCGGAGAAAGTGCAATGACATTGATACCATCAACAGCAATTTTAGGAAGTGCTGTACTTAAATACAAATAAATCCCATTGGCTTTGACCAAACTTCCCACAATAATAGTTTTAGCACTTGTACTAGAATCAATTTTATCTAAAATGGCTTTTTGACCCAATGCTTCTTTTAATTTATGATTGAGTTTTTCTTGCTCAATGTGCATCATCGATAAAGCCGTTTCGTGTTTATCGCCTGCTGAACCTTTGGCATCATTTTTAGAATCTTCAGTAAGTGCCGTAATCATGTCCTTAAAGACATCTATTCGGTCTTGAACCAATTGATGGTATTGATTGTATATTTTTTGCTTGAAAGTCATTAAAAAAGTTTAACCACAAAGTACGCAAAGAATTATTTAAGGTTTACAAAAGCAGCTCATAAATTTAATAAAAAACATTCAAACTTTTTTTAAACATTTTATTATTTCATAACCTCGTTGAAAACACTACCATTTGTACTTTCATAAGTGAATACTCGTTATAAAAGAGCTTTAGTAGGGGAAATAAATAATACGTAACTCAAGGTTTGTATAAATTTCTTAACATTTCTCTTAATATCTTCTTTCCTTTTTGTCAATAATACATACATTTATAAAAAATTATGCTTTTGAAAGTATAACGAAATATAAAACACCCATGACAATAAAAATAATTTACAAAACACAGCTCATATGTGTGTTATTACTTTGTATTACTATGAGTTATGGCCAAAATGGGACAATTGAAAAAAAGAAAACAACGCCGACTGTTAAATCCAAACTAGAGAAATTAGCTGTTATTGAAAAGGTTTGTCAAACCATAATAGACTACAATTACTTTAACCCAAATAACAGTACTTTAACTGAAAGTTATCCTAGCAGCACTTCCACCGATAAAAATTTGCTCGATGTATTCAGCGATATTTCGACCGAACTTCAAAAAAACAAAAACAACACTTCCGAAAGCCTAGTGTCGGGAACTAAAGTAAATAGTGGACCGTCATTTGACGAAATGTACCCAAAGCAAAAATATGAAACTTTGATAGCTCATGGCGATGCATTTGTCAAAAAAACGGAATTACTTTCTCAAACGTTGCAAAAGAAAGCAACCGAATTTGACACTGCTGCTAAAGCAAATAATATTGAAGAAATTAAAAGGGTTTACACTAAAATGGGATTGGCTTTTCATACTATGAGTGCTAAGCTTGATAGCGGAATACTAGATTTAAAAAAAACACAACCCTCTATAATTGAAACTTATACAAAAATGATGGCTGTTGGCAACGAAACAGATGTTCTAAAAAAAGTAGAAACTACCTTTGATGCTACAAGCAGTATGATTGGAATCCTATATTATTTGTCAGCTATTAAAAATTGTAATACTGTAGTCTCTAAAATTCAAGAACATTTGGCTCAGTTATCTAAAGCGTCAGCTGCCCAAAAAGGCTGACTTATGCAACTTGTATAATAATATTTTGAAGTCTGAATACATTAAAATTACCCAAATATGTCGAATATAAAAGTTACTTAAAATGCATAAAATTAAAACCCTACTATTATTTTTTTTCATCCCATTATCAAGTTTTTCACAGCTGAAAACCAATAATCAAAATGGAATTTATAAAGATTTGTATCACTTAAATTTAAATGATTCGGTTAAATCAGTCGTTTATGACCGTGTGTTTTTTAAAGAAGATCTGACAGCAGATGAAATAGATGATATCACAGATGTAGTAATATTGCGGAACTCATATAAATCATATGATTTTAATAAATATGGTTTAATATCAAGACATTTTTCCGATTCATTAGTATATGACCCAAAAGATCTTCAAAATAATTTCAAATATGAATTGGATAAAAAAGTCTATCGGGCACCTGATTGGACGGGAATGGCTAATTTAAATATGCAAAATGTAAATAAAACTACGTTTAACAGGTCTACCTGTTTTAAAATTTCAAACTCGGATATTGCGTATAAATATAATTTCGACAAAAACGGTAAAATAACCGCTGAAAAAGAATATTTTATACAAAAAGATGCTTCTACTAATAAAATTGAAACTGAGCTATACCAAACCAAAAAATATATATACGATCTTAAAGGCAATTTGGTACAGCAACGCTTATTTTATGAAGGAGAATCCAAGAATGAGAATGATAATACTGAAAAAGATGGGGCGTATGAAAAACGTATGTATGAATATGATGGTAAAAATCGTTTAATTAAAGCGACTTATATGAATGCTGTGATCCCGGAGGTCGAACAAGAGCCACTTATGGAACAGAAATATAAATATCATCCTACCGAAAATTACGTTACAGAGGTTGAAACATTTGATGACGTTGGTTTTGGCACTCATTATGAATATAAAAAAGCTAAATTTTATTATAACAAAAATGCAGATATCATAGCATGTGAATACATAAATTATGATTTACATAAACAAGAAAAAATTTTTTACGAATATGAGTATGATAGCCATAACAATTGGATAAAATGCAAACTCAGATACAATTCGATGCAGGGCGAGGTGATTAAAAGTGTAAAAAGAAAAATTTCATATTATGGAAATTAAATTAAATATTGAAAAAGTTATTGCAGGTTTTGCATTGATATGCGGCTGCCTTTGTATTGCTCAGGAAAACAAATTAAAAGTAAACAGATCCTTAAATCTAAATGGTCCTGTTAAGACCGTAAATACATTTTATTCCTTTTACAAACAAGACATTACACCACTTGTAAAATATCGTGTATTATTTGAAAACGACATCGCCAATGATGATTCTTACGAATTTAACAAAGAGGGACTTCCTATACAAAAAGCAATTACTTATAGATCCAAAGGTTATGAAGATAGGCCACAGGGGAGAATATATAAATATGAATATGATGACAAAGACTATATTTTAAAGAAAGATTTGTTGCCCTATCTAAGTATTTCAAAACCTTTATCTATTGATTTGGATTTACAAATCCAGACTAATTTCAGTATTGAAACTAGATTTAAACAAGATATAGAATATAAAATAGCCAAACTAGATAGCGTAAATATAGTTCTAAATCATCAAGATCAATATGGAGATTTAAGACAGTTTCAATATCAATATAAAACTGAAGAAAATAAAATTATTGAAGAAAAGGTCTATTATAAACCTAATCCAGGACAAAAAACATTTAAATCACCTTCAGAAGACGAACTACTATTAGTTAAGACATTTACTTACGATTCGAAAGGAAACCTAATAGAATGTAATTTTGATTTAAAAAACGTAACCCCCTATCGCGACCGTAATTTAGACAATAAATTTAACTATGCCTGTGACACTAAATTTAAATGCTTCTACGATGATAAAAGCAAAATTATCAAGACAACTTGGCGTAACTATTTAGGAATATTCCTTACCACAATTTATACTTACGACTCTACCAATACCTATATTCAAAAAACACATATTACAGGTCAACAATCTTATCCCTACCCAAGTGATGACATAATTTTCAACTATAATGAAAATAATGATTTAGTGGAAGTTATTTTTATTAGTGAAGATGAAATAAATCAACCCGCAAACAGATATTATGAATATGAATACGATAATTATAAAAACTGGATTAAGTGTAAGATGTATTTAGAAGGAAATAAAAATGAAGTAACAGCTATAATGGAGAGAAAAATAAAATATTATAAATAAAAAATCTTAGAATTTAAAATCACTATGAAATTGAAAACCTCATTGTTTTTTAGTCTTTAAGGAATTGAATAAAATAGGCTTTTTTACAAAACAAAAGGTCCACAAAGAACACTAGAATTGACTATAAAATTATGTTCCCTACGTTCTTTGCTCACTTTTTGGTTAAGAAACTCTAAAAATCAAACTTATAATTGGCTCCCACTAAAAATTGAAAACCTTGCACTGGGAAATTCAACCATTTTTGATAGTTGTTATTGGTTAGATTGTTTAATTTTATAAAACCCGTTAATTGATCATTGTATTTGTAACCCACATTTGCATTCACATCAAAATATCCTTCTAATATAATCGGAGTTGTTGTTGGTAAAAAAATAGTACTGTTTTGAAGATCTTTGCGTTCTCCTACATAAAATACATTAGCGCCAGCATACCATTTCTCTGTGATATCCACGTCAAGATTTGCTTTAATCTGAATTGCTGGTAAGTTCCAAGCCTCTTGTTGAAAATCATTCGTAAAACTGCTAAAGCTGCCGTTTATTCCAAAAGAAATATCCTTTGAAAAATCAGCTTTAAGTTCTCCGAAAAAACGAAGGGTACGCATATCATCATACACCACTTGAAATGAGTTCCCAAAACCATAGTTCATATTAGTAGCGGTCTCACTATAATCATTACTTTTAAACAAAGCCTTGTTGCGCTCATTGTTATACGAACCTCTCAAGGTATAACTCACAGTATTACTCAACTTTCCTTTAAGACCTGCATAGATTTCATATTGATTATCGGTTGGATTAATCAATAAGGTTGGAGACAAAAATGGGTTTTCGGTCACAAAATCTTGATAGGAATTTTGGTTTAAATTCCCTTCGGCACCAGCATAAAATATCATCAAATCGCCCACCACTTTGTAGGACGCAGTAAATTTTGGATAGATATATAAAGAGCTATTGCTATTCTTGGTATCCAAACTATAATAAATAGTAGCACCAAGGTTTAAAGTCCAATCTTTCTCTTGCATCACAAAACTTGGCGAGAGTCCAAAATTTGTAAAACCATACTCAATTCCTGCAGTATTGCTGTTATTAGTGGCAAAAGTTCCGCCTACATAATCCACAATTACATCCGTTTTTACAGCATAATCCATTACTTGAAGTTCAAGTGTGGGCTTCACTACAAAACGATTTTCGGCCGATTTATAAAGATCTGTAAATCTATTGAACTTCACAGTTGCTTTATCTAATATCCCCTCGGTAAGCACTACATTCCCTGAGAAAGATAAAGTATTATACGATTGTTTAGGATCAATACTAGAAAGCAAAATTCCTTTATCAGAATTAGTTAATGAATTTCCAAAATTCATTGGCAAACCATACCAATTGTAGACTTGGTTATTGTAACCCAAATCAAGGTTGTACGAAAGCGTTTTTTGATTTGAACCGTACATAATATCGAATCCCGTATCATAAAAACTATTATCTAAATCTATCGTGTTAATACCGCCTTGCGAGGAGTGGTGCCTGAACATTCCACCCACATAATCAGTAGCATTTAAATCATGATTCACAAACAGTTCTCCTACCAATGTTCCATAATTACCCGCACCAAATGTGGCATAATTTTTAAAAATATGAGGTTGTTTTTCCTTTTCAACCCCTTGTGCTTTTCCTTTTGAAGGTGTAAAAGTTGATGCTACAGGGAATGAAAAAATAGCATACTTAACCGTTTCTTTTTTCGAATTGGCCTCTTCTTCAAGTTCTGGCACTTCTTTGACTTTAAAGGCATCTGAAATTTTAGGAGTAAATGGCTTGACTACGTTCACCGTTTCTGTCCCTATTTGCTCTTTTTTTTGTGACCAAGAAATTGGAATTATACCCATAAACAAAAAGCCCAATACTAACGGCTTTAAAATTCCGATTTTGCTATGATTCTGTACGTTTATAATGGATGGATTCAATATCATTTCTATTGTGTTTACTTCTTGTTTTTTTAATGCTTTTTTACGCAAGCTTATACTTCCCAAACTCCTTTTGCAAGAAACTGAGATTTGCCACCTATTTTAATTTCATAATTTTCACCACTTTTTATTCCGTCAAAATAAATTTGAGAGGGCCTATGTATAAAATGCCCCTGGTGATTGACAAGCTTTATTACTGGATTGTGGTATTGTAATAAAAATGCTTGCAAGCATGTACTGGCGCTACCTGTAGCGGCATCCTCAATTAATTGATTGTTTTCAATACACATCATCCTACTAGATAATTTTTCATTTTCTAAACAAAAAAAGTAAAAAGCCCTATGTGGTGTTTTACAATTTTGGTGCAACCATTGTTCTGCTTTATTTTTATCCAAAACAATCTTGCCCAGCACCTCTTCATTTTTTACTGGTACCATCACAAATGCGCTTCCAGTAGTCACCTCTTGAATAGGGAAATTTGCATCAAAATCATCTTGTGACAAAGTACTAAATGAGGAAAAATCATCTTTTAAATAAACGTCTAAAAAAGTAGGTTGCGCGGCTTGAAGCCAAATAAATCCATCTTTTTCATGAACAGGAATTGCTCCCACAGGAACCTGCATTGTAATCGTTGATGGATTGTTATTGAAAATTTTATTCATTAAAACCCATGATGTCCCAATGATGGGATGCCCTGCAAACTGCATTTCATGTTCAGGGGTGAAAATTTTAATTTCGGCAGTATTTGTTTCCGTATTGATGTGAGTGATAAAAGTACTCTCGGCAAAGTTTATTTCCTTTGCAATTTGTTGCATTTTATCTTTGCTCAGGCTTTCGGCACCAAAAAAAACAGCAAGTTGATTGCCTGCATACTTCGCATCCGTAAAAACATCTACTATATAAAAATCTAAATTCATTTTTCTGTTTTATTAAAAATCAAACATCATTTCCAAACAATTCTGTGAAGCAATTATTTAGTTACAGATGAGTTTGTTTTGGACTCTTCGGTTTTGATAATATCTAATTCTTTTTGAGCATCAGCAACAACATCTGGGAAATCAGTGAAATTCTGAATAACATTCTCTAAAATATAAGTGGCTTGAAAACTATCTTTCAGTCCATAAAAATTCTTAGCCATTAGCACCAATCCTTTAGCACCAAAATATTTATAACTAGCATAACTTTTAGCTAATTTTTGCACCGCTGTATTCGAAGCTTCATAATTAGCCTCTTTGTTTTTAAAATAGGCATCATAATACAACGCCTCTGCTGCCAGTTCTCCTTTGGCCGTAACCATTAATTTTGCATAAGCGCTTTTCGCTTTTACTTCGTCTCCGTTAACTATTGCAGCACGGGCAATGATAATTTGAGCATCGCTTTTTACTCCATTATCCGTTTTAGGATTTAGCAATACTTTTTCGGCATAAACACCCGAATTAGGATAGTCTTTATTGTCGTAATACAATTTCATCAAATTAGACTGAGCAAAAGTTTTGTTTTGAGACGTTTCTGCTTCGTTTTCCAATCTAGTTAGCATTGCAATTGCTTTCTCTGAATCTTTATTTTTAAGATAAATTTGAGCCAATCGTGATAAAGACTGCTCTGTAAATTCATTTCGAGGCTGAGCCACTACGTACTCATAATGCGGAATAGTTTTGTTCTCGGCACCATCTGTAAAATAAAGTTGCGCTAAATAATAGTTAGCTGGTAAAGCATGAAGTCCTCGTGGAAACTGACTTACATAACTTGCAAATCCAGCAATAGCTTGCTTTGTATTGTTTTGCTGAAATTGCTTTTCGGCTGCCTCATAACTGTCATTGTCTAATTCTGCATCCGTTACAGCAACAAAGTCAAGTGTTTTAACCCACGTTGCGTATTCATTTACTCGTCCAGTGTCTACATAAATCAATCTTGCTGTTGCAACAGCCTCTAGTGCCTCAGGAGTTCTAGGGAAATCAGCAGCAACTTTTTTAAATTTCACTAATGCTTGATCGTCTTTATCTGTATTGTAAAAAATTAAACCTTGACGCAAAATTGATCTAGAAGTAAATGTTCCGTTTTTAAACTCGGTATTCAATCTGTCGTAGGCCTTAATTCCTTTGTCATTTTCGTTTTCAGCAACATAGGTATTTGCTAGTTCAAACAACGCATCATCTCTAAAATCAGATTTTTGATAAGCCGCTAAAAATGAATTTAAATCATCTATTTTTTTGTCATTTTTTCCCATAAAACCATACGAAATAGCTCTTTGAAAATAAGCATAATCAGCATCTACACTTTTTGAGTCTACCACTTTTGAATACGCTTGTAAGGCCTCAGCATATTTTGAAGTTACAAATCGACAATCTGCTAGTCTTAAATAAGAATCTTGAAGACGAACTTTATCTGCGGTTGCGTTATCAATTTGTTTTTGAAAATAATTCCCAGCTTGTTCGTATTCTTTCAACTTAAAATACGTGTATGCTATATTGTAATTGTGATTTTTAAACTCAAGAACGGTGTTTGCCTGAGCTGCATTTGTAAACTGTTTAAAAGTGAGTAAAGCCTCTTTAAAATCATTTAAAACATATTCTGTTTCTGCTTTCCAAAAAATTGTTCTAGCAGTAAAAACAGGATCTTTTTGTTCGGTTAAAGCTTTAGTAAACATTTTCAAAGCTTCATTAAAATTTGCGTCGGTGTACAATTCTAATCCTCGGTAAAAAAGAACTTTTTGGTACGCCACTTTATTTTCGGGCGACTTATTTTTTTCTAATAATACGAGCGCTTCATTGTAATTTTTAGAAGAAATATAGGAGTCTATCAATAATTTTTCAATCTCATTTTTATTCGCATTCTCTGGATATTTCTTTAAAAAAGCTTGTAAAACGGATGGTACACTTTGATAGGAATTTCCTAATTCATAACTCAATTTAGCGTAATTCAAACTCGCATCTTCTTGAATGGCTAGATCAAAATCCATTTCAGACGCATTCTTGAAAGCGTTTAATGCTTGTTGTTTCTTATCTGTATTCAAGTAACTTTCCCCCAAGTGATAGTAGGCATTTTGCGCCACAAAATCTTTCCCTCCTATTATTTTATTGAATTGACTGATTGCATTTTCAAAATCTTTTTGCTTGTAATGCGCATAACCTAACTGGTAAAAATCTGTATTTGTCCACTTTCCTTTTTTACCTTTGTAAGCTTCAAGAAAAGGAATTGCGTTGCTGTATTGTTTTAAATTAAAGTAGCTTTCGCCAATGATTTTATTCAGCTCTGATTTTTCTAAAGCATTTGAACCAGCCATTGCTTTTTGCCCTAAATCGATAGCTTTTTGAAAATTACCTAGTTTAAAATTCATATCGGCTTGGTAATACGACAATTTTTCTTTGTACTTCTCCTCGCCCGAAACTTCATCAAAATACTTAGTTGCTTGCTTGTAATCATCGCCCTCATAAGCCATAAATCCTAAATAGTATTTGGCTTGAGATCCATATTCTTGTGAGTTAATTACTTTGTTAAAATACGTAGTTGCCTCCTTGCGTTTCTTAGCATTGAAATTCCCATACCCCTTTTGAAAATTAAATTTATCTTGATCCTTTCTACTCAAACTAGACTCGTCTACTTTATCAAACCATTGCAAAGCTTGAGGATAATTTCCTTGTTTAAAGTGAAATTGCGCTACCTCTATATATGCTTGATTTTGTTTTACACTCGTGGGATAATCTGTAACAAACTTTTCCATCAACTCATCTGCATTAGACTGGTTGGTTCTAATGGCGCAGTTTGCAACATAATAAGTACAATCTGATTTTAGCTCCTCGGTAGTGGCTGATTCTTTTACTTTATCAAAAATCAATTGAGCAAATGTGTATTGAGCATCTTTGAACAACGAAACTGCTTTGTCAAATTCCCTGGAATCATGTGTATATATTGCTGTTTTTTGTGCACTAAGACTAGTGGCGTAGATAAAAAGGCTACCTATAAAACATTGAGAAAGTTTGCGCATTGTACTTTTATTTTAATAGTTCAAATGTATTATATTCTGAGTCTATAACGAATTGATTACAGGATTTATTATGATTTTTTTACAATTGCTGTGCGTTAGCATACTGTTTTAGGATTATTATTAAAAAACAGCGGGTTTGATTTTGTTCTTTGATTTTTTATCGAATTCTAAGCATTACAATAGAATTTATTTTGAATCGTTGCGTTAACTTCTTACTTTTACCCCATAAACAAATGTAAAACATGTCACAATCCGTAGTATCCTTAAAAAATGTAACTATTTATCAAGAAAATAAATCAATTTTATCTGATGTAAACTTGGAGGTAAAGCATGGCGAATTTCTTTACATCATAGGTAAAACAGGTTCTGGTAAAAGTAGTTTGATGAAAACACTTTACGCAGATATGCCTTTGACTGAAGGAAAAGGAACAATTGTTGACTTTGATTTGGTTACCTTAAAAGAAGATGATATTCCGTTTTTGAGACGAAAAATAGGAATTGTTTTCCAAGATTTTAAATTACTACCCGATCGTACTGTAAATGACAACATGTTATTTGTGCTTAAAGCTACAGGCTGGACAGATAACGGTGAAATGGAATCTAAAATTGAGGAAGTTCTAAATAAAGTAGGTATGGGTGAATTTGGCAGAAAAATGCCACATCAATTATCTGGTGGAGAACAACAGCGTGTGGCTATTGCTCGTGCATTACTAAACGATCCAGAGCTAATCCTTGCTGATGAACCTACGGGAAATCTTGATCCTCAAACCAGTGCCGAAGTTCTTGAAGTACTAAAAAAGATTAATAGTATAGGAAAAACAGTCATTATGGCTACTCATGATTATGCTTTATTGATGAAATTCCCATCAAAAACATTAAAATGTGAGGATGCTAAAATATTCGAAGTGATACAGCAACGCAATTCGTAATGCTTTCTATTCTTGTTCCTATTTATAATTTCAATGCATTTCCTACCGTTCAAGAACTGCATAGACAATGTGTAAAACAAGAAATACCATTCGAAATTATTTGCCAAGATGATGCTTCACAATCAGATTTGAATCGTTTTAATGAAAAAATAAACGACTTATCTAATTGTAGTTTTGTTTCCTTAAAAAATAATATTAGCCACCGAGAAAATAGAAATAATCTAGCAGCACAATCAAAATATGATTGGCTGCTTTTTTTAGATGGCGATTCTGTTATCATAAACAAAAACTATATTCATCACTACATCAAACAAATAAACACTTTCGATATTATTTATGGTGGCCGTGTACATCCTGAAAAATGCCCTTCAAATAATCAAAAACTGCGCTGGAAATACGGTCGCTATATGGAAGACCAAAGTACCCCTGAACGAGAAAGAAAAGGGTATTCTGCACTGCTTTTTAACAATACACTCATCAAAAAAAAGTGTTTTGATACGGTAAAATTCGACACGAACACTACAAAATACGGTCATGACGATACCCAACTTTCCTATCGCTTGAGTCTCAAACTTTTTTCTTTAAAGCATCTTGAAAATCCTGTAGAACATGGTGATATTGACACAAACTATGATTATTTAAATAAAACCAAGCAATCTCTGGAAAATTTGCAGCAATTGTATCAAACAAAAACAATTGATTTTAAGTTTGTCAAATTGCTTTCTCTATATGATTTTTTAGTTCGTAGTAAACTTCAATACGGTATAGCGCTAGCTTTCAAAATATTTTCGAAAGCATTAGAACAAAATTTAAAAAGTAACAATCCAAAATTATTCTTTTTTAATTGTTTTAGATTAGGGTATTTATGTTCTATTTCAAAGCAAAAGCTTTTAAGTTAAGGACTTTATTAATTTTTTCCATTCAGGCATAACGTGTTCTATCTGGTAAGCATTACTTGTAGCTTGCGCTTTTTTGCCCATTTCTAAACGAAGCGTTTCATTGCTCATCAACAACTGCAATTGTTTTATAAATTCATCTTGATTACCATCTTCAACGAACAATCCATCAACACCATGATTGATAATTGCTCTTGGACCACAAGGACAATCATAAGCAACACAAGGAACTCCAGAAGCCATTGCCTCCAGTAAAACCATAGGAAAGCACTCGTACCGAGACGTCAAAACATAAATAGTTGCTTGTAAATAAACCTCTTGAATCGTTTTGGTTGGGTCTAAAAAAACTACTGAATCTTGTATTCCTAACTCTCGTGTTAACACTTCAAGATCTTGGTAGTTGCCACAGTATAATTCTAATTTCCAAGATGGATATAATGCTACGACTTCTTTCCAAATAGGCAACAACCTGTCAAGCCCTTTCTCATAAGTATTTCTAGCTACAGCAATCACCTTTCTAGATGAAAGCGGCGCAACAGAATTTACAGAAAACCATAATGGATTAGGAATTATTGCTTTCTTCCTAACATTCCATTCTAGAGCACTTTCATGAGATAAAAATACAACTTTAGTATACTTTTGAGCAGCATACTTTTTGAAATGATATTGCAAATTCTGTTTCAAAGAATTGAATACAGCATGCGAAGAGGGATGTTCTTGTACATGAATGGAACTGTGAATCTCTAACAAAAGTGGAATTTTGCGGCGAATAAAAAAAGGCAACAAAAAAGCTTTTAATCCATTATCGCAAACCAAAATACAATTTGGTTTAATAAGGGAAATATATTGATTTAAAGCCTTATAATATTGAAAAGCAAACAAAGGAGCAGCACCTTTTAATTGCATGTCATGAAACACAACATCCTCATGAAAAGAGTAAAACAAGGGAGTATTCCCCTTATTCTGAGTTAAAATATGGACTTCATAACCGCATTTTGTGATAAAATAATTCGTTTTCAAGGATAAGATTCTTGCAACTCCTCCTTCATTATTAATATTCGGAACTATATAAAGTAGTTTCATTTTTTTGAGTTGATGAAAGTATCAAAATCCCTAATATAATCCTCCTCATCAAAAGTGGATGATGCCAAGACAAGACAAACGGCACCTGATGAAAAATTTTCAAGTTCGCGCCACGTATCATTTTTAATCAATAATCCCTTATCAGGTTTATTTAAGGTAATGGTTTTTTCTGTAATTCCATCTTTTAAAACTACATCAAAACTCCCTGAAATGGCAATTAAAACTTGTTGCAGCTGTTTATGAGAATGTCCGCCTCTTTTTGAGGAACTAGGAATATCAAATAAATAATACACACGTTTAATGTCAAACGGAATCACCTCATTTTCTATGACTGCAATGTTCCCAAGCACATTTTCAATCTTGGGTATGTCTATAATTTCTATTTGCATCTTAACTCTTCCTATTTAAATAATCAAGCCATTCATTTCCAATTTTTTCTACTGAAAACCGAAGTGTACTTGGTACACTATTCGCTTTGCAAAATGCTCTCAATTCAGCATCCGTATAAAGTAAATCTATAGCCTTGACCAGTTGCTCCTTATTTTGATTTTCAACTAGCAAACCATTGAATCGGTCTGTAATAATTTCACTTGGCCCAGCAAAACAATCATAGGAAATGGCAGGAGTTCCTACTAACAAACTTTCTATAATCACATTTGAAAGCCCCTCATATTCACTGGTAACTACTGTATAAAGAGCGTTTTTTTGGTAACAAAAAGGATTTTTTTGATAACCCAAAAACTCTACCAAATCACCTAATTTTTTTTCAGCAACAAGCCGTTTTAAATCCTCAAGATAGACTCCAGAACCAATAATTTTTAATTTTATTCCATTTTGTGGCAATACCGTTTTAGAATACGCCTCTATCAACACATCAAATTGTTTTACCTTTTCGTTCATTCGACCCACAGCAATGATATAGGTATCATCTATTGGCATACTAGCAAGAGCTAATTCTTGAATCTTTTCGACTTCAAAAGGATTGTAAATGGTTTGAGCTTTAATATTATACTGCTGGAGCAACGCCTTTTCCAGTGCTTTACTTACGGTAACAAAATTATGTTTTCCATAAATAAAACGTGCAACCCAGGGTTTCTTTGAAATGTAATTGTGTAAAATCCCACTATGAATGGTATAAATAACACTCGTTTGATAGACATAATGTGCCATCAAAAATTCATTAATTGTATTCACTCGATAGCGAAAATCAAGAACAAAATCAAAATGATGTTCTTTAAAATAACTTCGTAACTCGTGCAATCGTCGTAGCTTTCTAAAGGTTGTCGCGGTATTTTTTTTACCTAAATTCAGCACAACTCCTTTGTAATCGTAAACTATATCGTCAACAAAAATAATATTGTGAACTTCAATTCCTTTGCTTTCAAAAAAAACAGACAACACGGCATGCACACGTTCTGCACCACCGCCACCCAGTGAATCGCCCACAAGAGCAATTGTTGTTTTTTTCGGAATCATTTTTAATTTACTAATTTAGCTTCAAATATAAACACTTCTTTGTTCAAATGAATTACAATCCACTAGTTTCCGTTATCTGTCTTTGTTACAATCATGAAAAATTTGTTCAAGAAGGACTGGAATCAATTGTAAATCAAACGCATAAAAACATTGAAATTATTATTGTAGATGACTGTAGCACAGATAATTCTGCGGAAGAGATTGAAAAATGGCTCGTTAACTATCCCAATGTTATTTTTATTGCCAATCGTGTAAACCAAGGGAATACAAAATCTTTTAATACCGCCTTCAAGCGCTCAACTGGCTCCTATATTATTGATTTTGCAACTGATGATTTACTCCATCCCGATTGTGTAGCCACGCAACTAGAACAGTTTAAAAACAGCACTTACCCTAATCTTGGAATTGTATACGGAAATGCCGAAATGGTTTTTGAAGACAAGACGCATTTTAGATATTTTTTTGAGGTAGACCAAAATAAAAAACGAATACAAAGTCAACCTACAGGCGACATTTATTTAGGATTATTGCGTTTAGACAATAATGTTTGTTCCGTTTCGGCAATGGCAAAAAGAGAAGTTTATGAAAAGCTAAATGGCTATAATGAAAACTTGCATTATGAAGATTATGATTTCTGGATACGAGCAGCGCGCAGCTACAACTTTGATTACATAGACCAAATTCTGTTACAAAAAAGAGAATTAAAAAATTCCTTGAGTACCTACCGTTTTAGAAGATTGAATTCAAAAACGCGAAAATACAACCGGTCTACATATAAAATTGTAATCCATGCATTAAACATGAATACGACTACCGAAGAAAACAAGGCCATTTTAAACATGATTCATCATGAAATGGAAATAGCATTGCGAACAATCGACCCAATTTTACTTCTCAAATATATCTTATTAGAAACCAAAGTAGTAGCCTTAATCATACTCAAAAAAAGATATCAATAATTCTTAGTTGGGTTTTATAAAAAACGAATCGACGTAAAAAAACATCTAAATCAAATACTAGTCTTACAAAAAAAACGATGTTCACAACACTTTTTTTGCAATAACTTCACACTCGTTTAGGCAAGAATATAGCCGTAGAACCTTATTTTTGTTATCATGAGATATTTTAAATTAGGTATAGTGCCATTTGGAATTCTTTATTTTTTACATCATCTAAATCGAATACAATGGAAACCGATACATTTATTTTCTGTCTTGAGGCTGTAGCCGATGTAGAGGAAAATCTAGATACCGAAGTTGTCAAACATCTAGAAAAACTAGCGTCAGATCAAGGATTGACTAGTATTTATAAAACATGTGACACCATAGAAGGACTAGAAGAAAGCTTAAACACCTTACTATATGACGATCATAATTTTACCAATTATGAAATCATCTATCTGGTAATGCCTGGCGAAGCCAATACGATTTGCATCAACGAATATTTTTACAGTCTTGAAGAAATAGCCGAATTATTTGAAGGGAAAATGAGAGGGAAAATTGTTCATTTTGCGAATTCAAAAATTCTTGACTTATCACCAGATGAGGCACAATATTTTATTGATGTTACTGGTGCAAAAGCTGTCTCGGGCTATGGTGCATTCCTTCCTAATGTGAGTAGTACCGCGCTAGACCGTTTGTTTTTTGGAATCTTTGAAGAGCAAGATGATATTTTTGAAATTGTTGAAGAACTACATCAAAAACAGTATGCTTTGTGCAAATTACTTGATTTTAGAATGTATTATTAACACGTTTATAGCATTTTAGATATTAAAACCAGTTCATACAAAAAATGACTATAATAGCTTCTTAAACTATTTTTATATGTTAAAGTGGCGGCATAAAGACTAATTTTTTCACAATAAGAGATTCAACATTGCATAAAATCTTTATATTTGAAATACAAAATTCAAAAATCAAAACTTATGAAAAAAATAGTATCCCTAGCTGTAATTGCTTTTTTTACACTTCAAATGAATGCTCAAGAAGTTAAAGCAGTAGCCAAAGAAAAAGCAAAAAAAGAGGCTTGTTGTTCTAAAAAAGGTGGAAAAGCAGCCATGTCAGCAGCTGAAATTGAAAAATGTATGGCAGCATGCAAAGCCAAAGGAAAAAAATGCGATGCATCAAGTGCCGGTAAAAAATGCTAAAAACCGATATGTATGATACAAAAAACGCCTCTTTCTAGAGGCGTTTTACTTTTATATAAGTAGGTAATTATTTTACTCTCACACTCCACTCAAAGTCCATTTCTGAAACTTGCACTCCTTTTTCATCTGTGCCAATGGATTTCATCCAAAAGGTTTGCCCCTCTCCTGTAGCAATAGTTTCCTGAATTGCTTTCTCAATTAAATGTCCGTCATTGCACGTAAAAGTAATGCGACCCGTTGCTTTTTTGGTAAAGTTTCCTTTGTTGTTTGCAACTAACATTGATATTTTACGACCACTTTTTTGAATTTGAAACATCACAAGTGCACCCGTGGTCAATTCTGCCGCCATAGCTTGAACGGCAAAATACATGGAGTTAAACGGATTTTGATTGATCCAACGGTGTTTTACAGATACAACACATTTTTTTTCGTCAATGTTTTTTACGCGAACTCCGCAAATAAAAGCCGATGGTAATTTGAAAAGTAAAAATTTATTAAGTTTTGATGCAGTAAGTAACATAGGCTTTCTAGTTTATGAATTTTAATTACAAATGGTAATACATGGGCTGTCAGGGTTATTGCCATTTGATATTTGGCTAAAATACAAAAAAATACTATGCACGCCTATTAAATTTATTTGTTAATTTTATGTTAATATTTGGTACTATGCGAAACAAGATACTGTTTTTTAAACATATATTTGCATAAGAAATTACTAGGTAGCCTAATTAATCTAAAAATCAAATCAGTTTCAATCATCATCAGAAATCTAAAAAAATCAAAAAAAAATGGAATCATCTACAGAAAAAAACATTGCCACATTTACACACTTGAGTACACTAACTCAATATTTTATTCCTTTTGGGAATTACATTTTCCCAATTGTATTGTGGAGCACTAAAAAAGGAGACTCGGAATTTGTGGATCACCACGGGAAACAAGCTATTAATTTTCAGTTGAGTTTATTACTCTATTCATTAGTTTTGTTAATGATAGCAATTCCTTGTTTTTTAATCACTGTATTTAAAAATATACCTTTGAATAGCTTGCATGAGAATCACAATTTTATCTTGTCTGATTTTAATTTTAGTGACAATGCTGGATTTTTAACGGTAGGAATTGTGAGTCTTTTACTTTTTTTAATACTAAAAGTTGTTGAGTTCTTTTATATTATTTACGCTTCGATGCAAACATCTAATGGCATAGCATATAAATACCCGCTTACCATTCCGTTTTTAAAATAGACAGGAGAGCAATAGAAGTTCTGTATAGCCCTGATTGCAACGGCATCCTTTTATGGTCTCGTTTTTTAGAGACCAGAAAAGATAGAGTGAAAAGCAGGAATAAAAGTTCTTAAAAAAACGGGAGTTGACTGCTCCTAAAAAATCATCATAATAATCAATCACGCTGGGGTAAAATCCGGAAAATCAATCAAAGAATGAACAGTTTTAATCACACAAAATCAAAAAAATGAAATTATGAACATTGAAAACACAAAAGCACAAATGCGCAAAGGTGTTCTTGAGTTTTGCATCCTATCGGTACTAAAAGAGAAAGACGCATACACATCAGAAATATTAGACACTTTAAAAAACGCAAAATTACTAGTTGTTGAGGGCACTATTTATCCTTTATTGACTCGACTTAAAAATGACGGTTTGCTCAATTATCGTTGGGAAGAGTCTACATCAGGACCACCAAGAAAGTATTATGGCTTGACCGAAATAGGACAAACTTTTTTAAAAGAACTTAGTGGCACCTGGACTGAATTATCAGATGCTGTAAACCTTATAACCAACCAAAAATAATAATCATGAACAAGACTGTAAATATAAACCTAGGCGGAATGGTTTTTCATATAGATGAAAATGCATACCAAAAATTGACTCGATACTTTGATGCTATTAAGCGCTCTTTATCAAACTCATCTGGACACGATGAAATATTAAAAGACATTGAAATGCGTGTGTCTGAATTGTTGAATGAAAAACAAATAAGCGACAAGCATGTTATAGGGTTGAAAGAAGTTGATGAAATGATTGCAGTTATGGGGCAACCTGAAGACTATATCATTGAAGACGAAAACGCCGAAGCAAAACCATACCAAAACACGAGCAGAAGAACTAAAAAACTGTATCGTGATAAAGAAAAAGGTATGCTAGGTGGTGTAGCACAAGGATTGGGTTACTATTTTGGGGTTGATGCCGTGTGGATCAGAATAGTACTAGTATTGCTGGTTTTTGCTGGTTTTGGAACTGGTATTTTAGCGTATATCATTTTATGGATTGTAACACCAGAGGCCGTAACAACCTCTGAAAAGCTTGAAATGACTGGAGAACCTGTTAATATATCAAACATTGAAAAAAAAGTTAGAGAAGAGTTTGAGAACGTTTCTGGAAAGCTAAAAAATGTAGATTATGACAAATACGGAAATCAAATAAGAACTGGAGCAAACAAAATAGGAAGCTCGTTTGGAGATTTTATCATGACTGTTTTTAAAGTTTTTGCAAAATTCTTAGGCATATTATTGATCTTGTCTGGAATCACGGTTTTATTTTTCTTGTTGATTGGTATTTTCACATTGGGTTCTGGATTGTTTATCGATTTCCCTTGGCAAAATTTTATAGAAGCAGGCAATTTTACTGATTATCCTGTGTGGTCTTTTGGATTACTTATGTTTTTTGCAGTTGGGATTCCGTTCTTTTTCTTAACGTTGCTAGGGTTTAAATTACTAGCACCAAACATGAAATCAATAGGGAATATTGTAAAGTATACCTTGCTTGCTATTTGGATTATTGCAGTTTCTATTGCTATCTCAATTGGGATTAAACAAGCTAGTGCATTTGCAGTAGATGGTAGAGATGTAAAAAAAGAAACCATCAATTTAAAACCTACAGATACATTGTACATCAAATTTAGATACAACGATTATTTTGCCAAGAACGTAGATGACAATAGAAATTTTGAGGTAACACAAGACTCCACTGGAACTAACATTATTTACTCTAATGATGTGCGTTTTAAAATTGAAAAAACAGATGAAAAACTACCTTACCTTCAAATAGAAAAAGAAGCTAGAGGTATATCATTATCTGAAGCTAAAAAAAGAGCTCAGAAAATTAAATATGCGTATTCCATCAATGGGAATCAAATTGTTTTAGATAATTACATGATTACTGAATTAAAAAATAAATACCGTGATCAAAGTGTAGATATCACCCTATTTGTTCCTGTAGGAACTTATATTAAGCCTGATTCATCTGTACAAAACTACGACAGATCTGACGATGAATTCTTTAATTTACACTACAGCTCAGATAATTACGTTTACAAAGTTACATCAGATAAAATAAAATGTTTAAATTGCCCTGCTGATGAAAATGAATATAATGATTCAGAAACTCAAGAGGAAGAGGTATACAATTCTGAATATTCAAGTGAAGTTGATAGTACTTCAATAGAGAGCAATGTAGAAAACACAAACGAAACTAAAAAAGGCTCTGGAAAAGGGTTATCAATAAATAAGGACGGAATAATTGTAAAAAATAAATAATCATGCTAAAAATTATCACACTCATTACTAAGTTTATTGTAGGTGTACTTATTGCCTTATTTTGCACCTCTTGCCATTTTAATTTTGACGCTGTTGAAGGAAACGGAAATGTAACCACAGAAAACCGAAAAATTACAGAGCGATTTAAAAGTATCGAAGTAAATAGTGGCATTGATGTTGAAATAGAACAATCAGACAAGGTTGAAGTCATTGTAGAAACGGACGAAAACTTACAAGAATATTTGACTACGGAAGTTGAAAATGGTACGCTTGTAATCACCTTTGACAAAAATTTAATGAATGATGCCGATGTTAAAAAGGTAATCGTAAGAATGCCAGTTATTGATGAACTTGAAGCTACAAGCGGAGCAACGATTGTGAGTAAGAACACCTTAAAAGGAGAAAACATTAGACTTAATACATCAAGTGCTGCAACCATGGACCTTAGCATAGAAGCTGATGTTGTGAGCTGTGACACTAGTAGCGGTAGTGAAATAAAAGTAAATGGAAAAGCACTAGAGACGAAAAATACAGCTTCAAGCGGAAGTGAAATCAACGCTTATGACTTGTTAACAAATGTAGTTAGAGCTGATGTTTCAAGCGGTGCTAGTATTAATGTGCATCCCATTGTGAGTTTAAATGCAGAAGCTTCTAGCGGTGGTGTAATTCATTATGACATACAACCCAAGTCAATCCAAAAAAATACTAGTTCGGGCGGTAGCATTAGCGCAGAATAAAAGACTTATTCAAACAAAAAAATCATCCCTAACTAGTGGATGATTTTTTTTATATTTGTAAGTAATAAATATCAAGACATGAAAAAAAATTTCCTCTTAGTGCTACTTATAGCCACAGCAAATGTAGCATTTGCTCAAAAATCTGATAAAGTAAAAGGTTCCAAAATTGTTACAATTGTAGAACGAAAAATTGCAGACTTTGAAACCTTACAAATTGAAAACAATCTAGAAGTACATCTAGAAAGAGGAGAAAAAGCAGGCATAAAAGTTGAAACGGACGATAATTTACACGACGTAGTGGCACTTGACGAAAACGAAAAAAAATTACGTATTTACACCAATAAAAAAGCTACAGCTTATAAAAAATTGATTGTTCGAGTAACCTATACAGAGAATTTAAAAACAATTCAAGCCAAAGACGAGACTACCGTAAATGCCATCCAAGAATTATTATTAGATAGCGTAATCCTAAAAGCAAGCGGCACGTCTAAATTATTTTTAAACATCAATTCTAAATCAGTAATTTATCAAGCTGATGACAAAGCAAAAGGTGAGCTTAATATCAAATCAGAAAAAGCTACTATTGAAATGAGTAAAAATTCTAGTTTAAAAGCGCTGGTTACAACCGTTGATTTCAAAACAGATTTGTACCAAAAAGCTGATGCCACTATTGAAGGTGATGCCTCGAATGCTATCTTGCGTTTAGACAACAACTCCAGCTTAACAGCCAATAAATTAACCCTGAAAAACACGGAACTAACTATTGAAGGATATGCTAGTTGCATCATAAATTCAAGCACAACATTAAGTATTGATGCAGCCAATAAAACTGAAATCCAGCTCGTAGGAAACCCTAAAATAACCATCAAAAAGTTTGCTGACGAGACTAAGTTAATCAAGAAATTGAAATAACTGTAACTTTACTAAAAACAAAAAACAGGCAATTGCCTGTTTTTTTGTGCTTTTGTTTTTTGTGGATGCCCAATCGGGAAGTTTACCGGTTTACAAGTTGCTTTATCTTAATTCCCCGTGTGGCAAATACTCTGTTCTATTTTCTAAGGAATAGCTTTACTATTCAAAATTATTATCAGTCAATATATTCAGGAAGAATAAATTTAGTCAATTAAAAACGTTGTAGATGGATTAAATAATAAAAGAAAAAATATATTTGCAAACCCATATTCTAAAACCTAACCTATGAATCAAGTTCTAAAAAATGCAATGCATTGTTTTTTACTATTGACTGTTTTGTCCTTATTCACAAATTGTGAAACCGAAGTAAACTACAAAAATTACCAGCCCAATTATTTATCAAGTATTGATGCTACCAATTTACCTGCTGGTAATAAACCCATGACACTTTTTGAAGACAATGAAGACCCAGCAAGTATGTATGACAAAAAAGATCGTTGGTTTCGAGTTAACCAGCCTCTTCAAGTCATACTAAAAGGAAAGGATTTTATACAAGTTTCCTTGTATTCACCTGTTGCCTTAACAGATGTAAATATATATGCTAAACTCCCAAATTACGAAAACAAATTCGTACTCTTTCACTTTAGTAAAATTCCTGCGTTTCATCGCTCGGTACATCAAATCCCTTTAGTAGTTGGCAAAAATGATTATTTGTTAGAAAATGGTAAAACGGTAACGATTGATAAAATAGAAGGATTTTCATCGGGATCTATTGAATTTTCTGTTACATCAACAGATCCATTATTTGCCAAATTTAAAAAAATAAAATCCAATCATTTAGTGCAATTTCACGATGGTTACCATATCAATGAACCAGGAAAATTTCTTCCAATGAATCCTGTTTTGGCCAAAGAAGCTATCACAATGATCATCAATTACTCCTATGCTTTAAGTCACCCACTGTATTATCAAACCTTTTCCAATTTTGATAAATACAAACAAGAACAAGCAACATTAGCAGGAACAGCAATAAATGGTGCTTTAAATTGGCATGGTAACACTGATGATGTGAATGGCGTTTATGATTATTACACGAAGGAAGAAATAGAAAAAATTTATTTGAATTACTTAGACTCTAGAGCCGTTTACCTAGCAATGGTAGGAGGCGGAAGTGCTTGGGGAGGAGGCGCGCTGGCTTCGCAATGGGAGTCAGACTACATCACTGGACATTGGTTAGGTGAAATGTCTATTTGGTCTCATGAATATTCTCATCATATTGGATTTAGCCATAGTAGTAATTTAGCAAATAGTGGTGAAGGTGGAGGACAACAAGAAATGCTCACTCATTTTTATAAATATTTGATTTACCTAAACGACCTTCCTTTTATAGATCCTGAAATACTAAAAGGATGGACAAAAACAGCTTATCTAAACAAAAAAGACTACAAAAAACCCGTTTTCAAAATCAGCCCTAACAACCCCTTCTTACTTAAATACAAAGGAGAAGGAAAATGGAATTAATACCACTTACTACTATGAAAAAAATTTTATATATAGCTATCTTATTTATTTTAGCTTGTTGCACTAAAGATTCTGATATGGTTTATGAGCCTACCAAATATCAATCTTATTACTTGAGTAACGAAACGACTATCAAAGCCAATCAAATTACTGGAGGGAAAGCTACTTTAGAAGCTAACGCTATCACTATTGCCAATAACAAATTATACATCTGCAATGGTGATATTCTTGAAATATTTGATGCCACAACTTTATCTTATCTTTCGAGTGTCAAAAGCTATACAAAAGGATCTACCACAATTCCGTTCACAAAACTATCCTCTATTTCTATTGACAATGACCGTATTTACCTTGGTAGCATTGACTCAAGAATTTTTGTTTTGGACGAAAAAACATTATCAGGCATAAACACGATTGGAAATGGACAATGGTGGCAAACTTTTGTTCACGTATTTGGACTAAAAGCAAAAGATGGTTTTCTTTTTGTCAAAGAAAAAGAAAATTCAATTAAGGTATTCCAAACTGCACAAATTACTGAAACCAGCAATTGGAACTTAGCTCCAATAGCTAAATTAAACACCCTGAAAGGCTACACCGAAATCTATTCGATGGATATCTCCAATGGAAATTTAATAGTAGCTGGACAAAACGCTAACGGCTTTTTAAATTACAATCTAAAAGACATTGAAAAAAACGCAACTAGCTCGTTGACTGTTCCTATTTTA
The DNA here is from genome assembly GCF_009764685.1 of Flavobacterium sp. I-STPP5a. Taxonomy (GTDB): domain Bacteria; phylum Bacteroidota; class Bacteroidia; order Flavobacteriales; family Flavobacteriaceae; genus Flavobacterium. The sequence goes on from NZ_VHLM01000081.1 coordinate 61,278, forward strand.
CCTAATACTAAAACACTAACTGACAACCTTCCATTATCTGTAGTATTTAGCGATGACTGGGCTATAACAACTGAAAAATTAAAAGGCACTAACTATATACGACTGTATCCAAAAAACATTTTTTTAGATCAAAATTACACCCCAACCATCAATAATTCAGACATTATGGGAGAAAATGCGTTTAACTCAATTACTAATTGTGCATTGCTAAAAGACCGTTTGTTTGTAGTAGATAACACCAATCAAGTAATAAGAGTTTTAAAATTAAACAAAGTAACTATTGCGGAACAGAAATAAAACATATTGATTTTCAGTTAAAGCATGACTCAATTAAATATATTAGCACTAGGGTTAAGGGTGAGCAGCCAGTTCTAACATATTAGTAATGCCCACAAATCCAAAATCAATTAATCTCAATCTCTACTGATATATGGTCATCGTTGGTATACTTTGATATGTAACTACATTTGAGGTCTTTGAGCTTATTATCGAATGCAACTGTACTAAAACCGCTTTACAAAAAGGAGTTCTATCGAGACCTAACAGGTTTTTAAAACCTGTTAAGTCTGTAACACCTTGTACAAGTTAACGATAGACTGAATAGCCAAAATGATACAGATTTTAAGTGGAAGAATTTTGTCTAGTCCTGATAAAGTGATACAGGATTAATAAAAAATAAAAGTACAATTTTAGACAGTAGCAAGCTCTGGTTTGCTACTGTTTTTTGTTTTATAGGTTCTCATTTTAATTTTGTTTTGGTGATGCATCTGATTTGGAGTAAGCATGTAATTAGAATAATGAGGTCTGATTTCATTATAGATATCAATAGCTTCTTTTACAATTTTTTGCATGATTTCTGCTTTTTGATTGTATTTGTCAATCCTAAATTCCTGTTTTAAAATACCATTGATCCTTTCTGCCACTGCATTTTCATAAGGGTCAGAGTTTTGTGTCATACTGCATAGAATTTTATTTTTATTAAGTTGCATTTGGTAGTCATTAGCACAATATTGAATCCCTCTGTCTGAATGATGTATCAATGGTAAGTTTTTGTTGTTTCTGTTTTTAAGAGCCATTTTAAAAGCCTTCAAACTGCTTTCTGTGTTCATGTTATCGGCAACATAATATCCCATAATCTTTTTAGAATAAGCATCTGTGACTAAGCTTAAATAGCAAGGATTATCTCTTTTTCCTATATAGGTTATATCAGAGACCCAAACTTGCTCTGGTCTGTTAATTTCTAAATCTAGAATTCGATTTTGATGTTTATTAAATCGATGATGTGAGTTAGTCGTTACATGATAACTTCGTTTAGGATGTATCAATAAATGATTGGCTCTGAGTATATCAAAGAACTTATCTCTTCCAATTTTCATTAATTGAAGTTTATCCAACAAAAGATAATATAGTTTTCGAGTACCTATTCTAGGCATTGTCTTCCTGATATTATTCACCATCAAAATCACTTCTTTGGCTTTGTTTTGTTTGGATGCTATTCTTCTAGTCTTTCGATAATAAACCTGTCTGTCTATCCCGAACAAATAACAGGTAAACGCTACTGTTTTTTGTTCTTTTGCTCTAAAGCGGGCGATTGTTCGGGTGCAGAGTTTTTTCGGATATCGATATGATATTCTTTCTCAGCTAAATCAATCATCATGTCAAACAAGATTGCTTTTTTATCTGCAACGTAAGCTTGTCGTTCTAAAAGAGCCTTTTGTTTTTCTAATAGCTTGACTTGGACTTCAAGTTCCATAATTTTTTGTTCGGGTGACTTTGCCATATTCAAAGGGGATTGGTTTTCCCAATCAAAGTTACCAAATTTTCGTAACCAGCCCAGAACTGTAGCATGGCTTTGAATGCCATATTGTTTTCTAATTTGGGTAATTGATGAACTACCTTGCTCAACTTCTCTAACGATTTGAAGTTTTAAGGACATGCTGTAATCTCGCTGGGTGCGCTTTACATAATTCGTGTATTCTTCCATAACGATTGTTTTTGTGTATCGCTATTTCAGGACGGGACATTTATTCAAAAAAAAAGTCCCTTTTGAAATAAAAGAGACTTTTTTTTTAATGATAAAAAATTGTTTATTCCCTTGCTGCCAAATATCTTTCGGCATCAAGTGCAGCCATACAACCTGTTCCTGCTGCTGTTATAGCCTGACGGTATACATGATCAGCAGCGTCACCAGCTACAAAAACACCTGCAACATTTGTAAGTGAAGAACCTGGCGTGTTAACAATATATCCTGTTTCATCAAGAGTAATAAACTCTTTAAAAATATCTGTATTCGGCTTGTGACCAATGGCAACGAAAAATCCTGTTGCCGGAATTTCAAAAGTTTCACCTGTAGTTTTGTTTAACGCTTTTACACCTGTAACTACTTGTTCATCCCCAAGTACTTCAACAGTATCATGGTTCATCAAAATGGTGATATTTTCTGTTTTGCGTACGCGCTCCTCCATAATTTTTGAAGCTCTAAATTTCTCGCTACGTACTAGCATGGTAACTTTTTTACAAAGTTTAGACAAATAGTGTGCCTCTTCACAAGCTGAATCTCCTGCACCTACTATGACCACCTCTTGGTTTCTATAAAAGAAACCATCACAAACAGCACATGCAGAAACACCACCACCCATTTTTAAGTAATGTTGCTCTGATGGTAAGCCTAAATATTTAGCCGAAGCACCAGTTGAAATGATTACTGTTTCACAGTGTAATTCTTTAGTTTCATTAATCCAAACTTTGTGAATATCTCCAGAGAAATCAACTCTTGTAGCCCAACCGTCACGCACATCGGTTCCAAAACGTTGCGCTTGAGCTTGTAAACCTACCATCATTTCTGGCCCTGTAATTCCTTCTGGATTCCCTGGCCAGTTCTCTACTTCGTTTGTAGTTGTTAACTGTCCGCCTGGTTGCATTCCTTGGTACAATACCGGATTCATATTAGCTCTTGCTGCATAAATTGCTGCTGTATATCCTGCAGGTCCAGAACCTATAATAAGGCATTTAATTTTTTCGATCGTATCTGACATGGTGTGATTATTAAAATTTTTTGGTACAAAAATAAGCTTTTATTACAGTACGTAATAAAGTACTACATCAGTTTTAATTATTTGGCAATAAAAAAATCCTTCTTGACTGAACAAGAAGGATTAAGTCGGGGTGGCAGGATTCGAACCTGCGGCCTTCCCGATTTACAATCGGGACGCTATAACTGCTACTTATTTTGTAATTAATTCGACAATTTTAGTTTTACTTTTCCATTTTTTAATTTCCTGCTCTCGTGAAATTGCAAAAGATTTTTGGTCAAATAACTCCGAATAAACTATTGCCCAATCTTTGGCTCTTGCTGTAAATCCTTTGTGTGTACTTAAATGTCGTCGCAGTCTCTCTTCTAAAACCATAGAAGTATACCCTACATAATACTTGTCTTGTGATCTAGAAAAAAGAATGTAAACGTGAAACATAATTTTTTTTATATAAAAAAAAGCCGAACGATATCGTTCGGCTTTTGTCGGGGTGGCAGTGTTTATTCCGAAAACGGAAATTCGAACCTGCGGCCTTCCCGATTTGCAATCGGGACGCGATAACTGCTACTTATTTTGTAATTAATTCGACAATTTTAGTTTTACTTTTCCATTTTTTAATTTCCTGCTCTCGTGAAACTGCTAAAGATTTTTGGTCAAATAACTCCGAATAAACTATTGCCCAATCTTTGGCTCTTGCTGTAAATCCTTTGTGTGTACTTAAATGTCGTCGCAGTCTCTCTTCTAAAACCATAGAAGTATACCCT